>JAOAAY010000049.1:0-446 GCA_026418615.1 Candidatus Sumerlaeaceae bacterium
CGAGTTCATCGAAAACCTCGACGACTTCCGCCGTGACCTCGCAGACGGGCAGACTCGGTCAGACATGCAGGAGCATCTGGCCCAGTGTGATGTTTGCCGAGCGGCACTCGACGAGGCTCAGGCTCTAAGGAACCTATTACGCCAGACCGCAGAAATCAGCCCTGCACCTGAAGGGCAATATTTCGACACGATGCGCAAGCGCGTGCTCGACAGGATCGCCGCGGAGTCGGCATCCACCCGGATTGTGCCGGCAGCGGCTGCGCCCGGTCGCCCCCGGTGGCGGCGGGTTTCGTGGTGGATGGAGGTTGCTGCTATATTTGCCTTTGGCGTTTTGGCGGCCTCACTTTACCATCAATCAGGGTCGCAAACGCCTCTTGGCGCGCCTGGTCGAACAACGACCTCAGAGCGCGATGGACAGCCGATCGCCATGGCCCGCCACACAGAGG
>JAOAAY010000049.1:456-20477 GCA_026418615.1 Candidatus Sumerlaeaceae bacterium
CCCGCCGCTCCTCCGAAGGCCGACCGCCCCGGCACGCCGGCCGGCGCGCCCGAACCACCCTCCGAGACACTGACCCGTGCCCAGCCCAGCACGGCCGAGTTGGCACAAGCGGTCGCTCCCGCTGCAGCGGCGTCACTCGCGAATGTTGAAGCCCAGCGTTCTCTCGGCCCGGAAGAGAAGGCCCCAAAGGCCGCCAACATTCAGCGCCCCACGGAGCGAACTTCACAAAACCAACTGACCGCCCTCGCCGGACAGACACAGTCGGCAGAGTCTCAGCCGCCACCGGTTGCTCGCACGCGGCAAACGCAAACGGTCGGGGACTCGCCGAAGCCGGCTCTTGCGCAAGCCGTCGCGCCGTCCGACGCAGAAGCCCTGCCGGCCGCAGTCCGGGCTCCGGTGCCACCCCCCGTCCAACTGCGCGCGGAATCAGCCCCGGTGTCGCCGTCACCCCCGACGGATCGGTCCCGTGATGCGGCTCACGCTACAGCCGTGCGTGCACCCGAACATGCGTCCCGGACCGAAATCGTGATGAAGGAGAGCCCCTCATCCGACGATGCCGTTCATCTTTACCTCGCGGCAGAGGATGCCCGGTTCCGTGGTCAGTATGTCGGGGCCATCGCCCTGTTTGAGCGGGCCATCGAGGCCTCGGGCCCGTCGCCGGTGGCGGTGCAGGCCCATCTGCGCATCGCCGAGATAGCCGCCGGCCCGCTCAATGACACGGTGCGTGCGCGCATAGCTTACGAGGCCTGCCTCGCCCCAGCACTTAGGACGCATGTCAGTGCCGAAACCCGGGCCGCCGTCGAGGCGCGACTCGCCGCCTTGCACTGACCGTGACTCCCTACAATTTCCAATAAATATTCCGGCGGTTGCACCATAAGGTCGCAGCCCACAGGATCATCGTCCAAACGAGGCCCCATGCCATGCCCGTCCAGCCGGAGTGCCCGGTGAAAAACGGGAACAGGCCGAGCGCGACAAAAAAGATTCGCACGATTGGCTGAAGGAAGTAGGCCAGCAAGGCATTGGCCCCGAACTCGCGGAAAACATAGTCCCAACCGCGAATCTTCCAAACATCAATAATCAGATAGAAAACGAGGAAGCACAGGGCGCCCAGCCCGCCGGTGAAAAGCGCATAGGAGGGCGACACAATATCCTTATTCATTGGGGCTTGGTACAGATGCAGAACATACCCGAGGGCCGTGAAAAACACCCCCACAATCAGCGACTGGCGGATGATGCGGCCCGGCTCGCGCGTGGCCACCGCATCGCCGAGCAGCGTCCCCATGATGGTGATGACACCGTAAGAGATCGAGCCCCACGGCGTGCAATGCACGGTCAGGGGCCGCAACATGTCACCTTGTAGGTTTGCGATCGTAAAGAAAGGCCGCGACGGGTCGCCGAGACTTGTCCACCAGGGAAAATGCCAAGTCATGAAGCCGTGAAACGCAGAGAGCAGGAGTACCGCTGCCCATCGGCCCCAGACTCCCAAAAACATGCACGCGGCCCCCATGAAGAACGACACGCCGATGGCTTGCAGAATGCCCCACCAATACGACAACTTCAGAATGAGCGAAATGTAAATCACGCCGGCAAGAATCAGCATCACAGTGCGCACGCCCACATGCCACCACCACTCGCCGCCCCGCCGCGCCCGGCTGAGCGGGATGCACAGCCCGACAATGAATACGAAAAACGGTGCGACAAGGTCTGTAAAGGTGCAGCCGTTTCCGACGCCAATAAACCGCAAATCCCCATCGCGACCAACCGCAATGGCCGGTTCGCCCGGTTTCAGGGGCCGCGCATGACGCACAGCCATACCCGCGTGCTCCGAGGCCGTGGTGCCATCGTCACGCAGAACAACGACATCATACCGGTTGCCGTGGCGGGACAGCACCCGCGCTTGTCGGTAAATCGTAGAGGTCGTCACTCCCTCGTAAAAAGCCCACTCAGCGGGGTGGTTGTCCTCACTGGCGTGCTTGAAAGTCGAAACCGGAGCACTGCCGAAGTGCGGAAAGGTCAGCGGCAAGTTTTTATACCCTGCCACCATGATGACAAAAATCATGCTGAAAATCGTGAAGCCGCGGAACGCATCAATGCTTTCCACGCGCGCGCGGCGTGCAGGTTGCTGCGTCGGGATTTCACCCATCCTCTTGCCCCCGGAACAAGTTGGCGTTACTCAAACAGTTGCCAGTCGGCTGCCGCGGCAGGCACTGGCGTGAAATCAAAAATCAGCAGGCGCCCCGTGTTGCCGTCGAGAAACGGCGCCGCCAGCATGATCTCGTCCGCGCCGTCGCCGTCAATGTCGCCGCTCGCTACCGTATCGCCCAACTGAAAATTGTTTGCACCGCCATTGACGATCCAGTCCGCCTCCTCGGCGCCAAGGTCAAGCGTGGCGGGCAGGGCCGGGCGCCCGCGGACGATGAAGGTGCGACCTTCGCCGCTGAAAGCCGGACGGTCGCCGTCGCGCGACGAAAAGAGGAAATCCTTCCTCCCATCACCATCGTAATCACCAACACTCAGCGTGTCGCCGATGCTCTGATCATTCGCAGGCGCGGTGGTGAGGAAATCGGGGGATGTCGTGGCAAGGTTGATGTTGGATGGAAATGCCGTACGGCCCGATAGGCCGTACACTGCCCCGTAATCAATCCCCGACACGCCGGCCGGATCCCAGCCGGGGGCCGTGGCCAGCAGATCAGCCCGACCGTCCGCGTTGATATCCGCCATCTTCACCGCAGCACCCAGCGAATCCCAGATGGCGCGGCCTGTGATCGTCAGATTGGCCGGAGTCGTCAAAAGATTGTATGTAGCCGGCCACGATGTCCGGCCCCACAAACAGAAAATTTTCCCTTCGGTCGTCAGGGTCCCCACACTGCCGTATTCCTCGCCGAGGATGAGATCCGCGATACCATCGGAGTTGAGATCGCCAATCGTGATTGCTGTCCCTAACTCGCCATAAGTCTCATTGCCCAGAACGGTGACATTCGCCTGCGTGGCCAGATCAATGGTGGTTCCGGCGGCGAAGGGGGTACGGCCAAACACCACCATCACTTTACCCGAGTCCGTGCGGCTGTTCGCATCCGCGAGATGCGCGCCAATGGCGATGTCATCGATGCCGTCGTTGTTCACATCGCCGCACGCAAGCCCCTCGGACAGCATGCCTCCAAACATGAGCCGCCCGCCCGTGTCGTCGCCCGCCGCGGCGCCCAGAATGCGCACGCTCCAATGCCCGGCTCCGAGATCATACACCGGTTGGCTGAAGAAACCCGGGCGCCCAAACAACACATAGACGATGCCGGCTCCGATCCGTCCTGACGCGGTCATCGTCGAGTCGGCCATGATCAGATCAACGATGCCGTCTTCATTCACATCGCCTTTGCTCAGCGCGGTGGCCAGGTTGTTAGACCCCGTGTCTCCAAGGATCACGGCATCAGGCTGATCCGTGGCGAGATTGATAAGGTCGCGCGACGCATAACCGCGGCTGCCTCGGAACAGATAGAGCGTCGGCCGCTGGGGCGGAGTGAAGGTGGAACGGTCCGCGCCCACCACCAAATCCTCTTTCGCATCGCCATCCAGATCCGCACAAACGACGGGGCGACCAAAATAGTCCCCCGCCAACGCTCCCCGGATTTCCAGCGAACGGCTTGTCGCGTCTATTTGGGTGGCCGCGCCCAGGGCTAACGACGACAACGAGAAGACGATGACAAAACCTGCGCCCGTCGCCAAGGCCTGGCGAAGCCGGCGTCGCTGACCGCCAGGACCTGTCACCCTCATCATACAGGGACCCTCCAAAACACGCTATCGGCCAAGACAACCCGCAGTTTCGCGTAAAGCAAGAGGCATCGTCCGGCGACCGAGGGCGGGGGGCACGCCCGCACAGGCAACTTTACCCCGACTGCTGTAACGCGCGCCACTCCCCTTCCAAGATCCCCATTACATGGAAATCGCAGTATTTTCCGTCATGGACCATAGCCTCGCGCAGCGTTCCTTCATGCCTGAAGCCGGCTTTGGCGTAGGCTCTGATCCCGGCCTTATTTTCCGCCCAAACATGCAACTGCACGCGGTGCAGGTTCAGCACATCAAACGCATACTTGAGCATCAAGCGTGTCGCCTCGCCGCCGTAACCTTTTCCCCAGTGTGCCGGGTCGCTGATGCAGACAGAAAACACTGCGGCACGGCTGACCAGGTCCACACGATGGAGCGCCGTAATGCCAATCCCCTCGCCGGTATCCTTGGGGCAGATGACAAAAGGGATGTAGTCCGCCCCCGGCTGATAAAAGGTTTCTATACGCTTTTGTTGTGCCGCAATGCTCGTCGGAGTATGGGTGAAAAAGGATACGCGGACCTGAGGGTCGTTGTTGCATGCAGCAAGAATGGCCGCATCCTCAGGCTCTACGGCCCGCAGGAAGATGTTTTCACCTGCCATGAACACACTTTGCATTGCATCCCTCCGGTGACAGCGGATGCCTGCACGATGGGGCCATCCATGCTCAGTTCAAGCAGCGTTGTGCGGCAGACTGTTCAACTGATCCAAGGCCCGATGAAGCGTCTCGACGGCCAGTTGCGCCGCATGGCGCTTGGCTCGAGGCAAACCGCCCATGACCGCTTCAAACTCAGCCACCGAGAGCCGCCGTAAATCCCCCACACTCCGGCCCGTAGCGTGTTCGGCTAGGATAGACCCCGCCGCCAAAGCAGGGACACAGCCTTCCCCTTGAAACGAGGCGGCCGACACCACGCCGGCTTCTACGCGCAAATAGAGGCGCAACCGGTCCAAACACGCCCCGTTCACGCACTCCGCCACCACCGTCGCGTCCTGCAGCACGCCGCAATGGCGCGGGTGTTCGAAATGCTCCCGAATGGTGTCACTGTACTGCATGGCATCCCCAGATACCACTCCGCGAGGTCCCATCAACATCGCAGCAATTGATTTCCCTTCACCTGTCTGCCGACGCGCATGCTAAACCTCCATTTATGCGGAGATCGCTTCATCCCCTCGCAGTGTGCCTCTTGATTTTCGCCGCGGCGCCCGGCGCACAGGCATGCTTTTACTCGTCGCTCGATCTTGATCCGGCCAGATCCAGCCAGTCATCACTGCGCAAACTCCTCTTTGGCGACTACGAAGACATGGCGCGTGAAAAGCGCCTGCCCCAGTATCGCAAACGGTTGATGCAAATTGAGGAGGAGATAGCAGCGCGCGGCGAGTCACCGGACCGTTTGGACGAACGCGCCATCCTGCTGTACAGGCTCGGACGGGCGGCCGAGGCCGAAGCCATTTGGACGCGGCTCCTCGCCGCCGAGCCGGACCGCTTTGTCACCTTGTGCAACTATGGAACCTATTGCGAGATGACCGGGCGCTTCGACGACGCCACCACGATGATCGCACGGGCGGCAGCGCTGCGACCGAAGTTTCGCGGCGGAGCCGAGGCGCTCCACGCCGAGCGCCTTCGCCATCTGCTCGCCACGCGCGACAACCCCGCGACCGCGGGCACAACCTTTTGGATGCAAGATATGCTGCCAGTGTGGCAGCAGCGCGCCGTGCCGCCCAACAGCCTCGCCACTGTCAAATTCCCCCGCTACCCCCTCGAAGGCATTATCGAGTTGCTCCGCCAGTTCCCCAAATTCGGCGATGGCTGGCTCGTCCTTGGCATGATGCTCGAAAATGACGGACAATACCGCTACGCGCTCACAGCGTACCGAAAAGCACTGAAATATGCTTCCAGTCAGAGAGCCGTTCTGGATGACTACATATCCCTTGTTCAGGCTTACGACGACAGCCGCGGCGTCTTTACCCGAACCGGGCCTGCCTTCCTCGTCATGATTTGCACACTCATTGGTGCCGTCCTTGCCTACAAGGTTTTCATTGTTGGCCGCGATGTGATCCTCGATATTCGGCGGGCCCGGCGCGAGGCTGCCGCGGAGAAGAATGATGACGGGCATGCCTGAGGCCTCGCCGCAGGAGGCTCTCGAAGGAATCGTTTTGCGAATCGTTTACACGAATCCTGATAATTATTATACAGTGGCGCTCCTGCAGCCAAAGGGCGCGCTCCACGAGGTCACGATTGTCGGCAATCTTGCGAATGTGCGCCCCTCCGAAACGCTCCGCCTGACGGGACGCTGGGTGTCCGACCGCAAGTACGGGCGGCAATTCGCTGTGGAGACCTGCGAAATTGTGCTCCCCGACACGCTCGACGCCATCGAGGCATATCTCGCCGGCGGCCTGATCCGCGGTATCGGAACAACCTATGCAAAACGGCTTGTTGCGCACTTTGGCAGCGAAATCTTCGACATTATCGAAAAAACGCCGGAACGCCTGCG
This sequence comes from Candidatus Sumerlaeaceae bacterium, assembly GCA_026418615.1. Classification (GTDB taxonomy): domain Bacteria; phylum Sumerlaeota; class Sumerlaeia; order Sumerlaeales; family Sumerlaeaceae; genus JAOAAY01. The sequence goes on from JAOAAY010000049.1 coordinate 6,766, forward strand.
CGAAGTGGAGGGCATCGGGCCGAAACGGCTCGAGTTGATCCGTCGCGGCTGGGAAGAGCAGCGCGCCCTGCGCGACATTATGATGTTTCTCCAGCGCCACGCAATCCCCCAGCACTTCGCAGCGCGCATCTTTCGCCAGTACGGCGACAAGGCTCTCGAGCAGGTCACTCGCAACCCGTACCAACTCGCCCTCGATGTACGCGGGATTGGTTTCAAATCCGCCGATCTCATTGCCCAGAAACTCGGCGTACCCACCGAATCATTGGATCGCGCCAAAGCGGGCGTCTTTTTTCTTCTGCAGGAACTGGCCACAGAAGGACACACCTTTTATCCGGCCGACCCGCTGATCCAAAGGGCCGTCGAGACCCTCCAGGTTTCTGCCGCGCTCGTCGTGGACGCGCTCAACACGCTTAAGCAAGAGAAGCATGTTGTGCTCGAGGTGCTGCCGGACGGCGAGCGCGCCGTGTACCTGCGCCACCTGCATGTCCATGAAACCGCAGTGGTCGCCCAACTCCTGAGGATTGCCCGGACGGGCAAACTCCTGCCGTCCATCAACGCCGACACTGAAATTGCCACCTTTGAGCGCCAGTACCACTTCACCCTTGCCCCGCAACAGCGCGAGGCTGTGACGGCCGCGCTGCGGGGTGGTGTTCTCGTCATCACGGGGGGTCCGGGCACCGGAAAAACCACCATCATCAAGGCCATCCTGCGCATTCTGCTCAAATTCGGCGTCAGTGTACTGTGTGCTGCGCCCACCGGTCGAGCCGCCAAGCGCATGCAAGAACTCACTCATGTGCCGGCCTCCACCATTCACCGGCTTTTGCAATTCTCCCCGCCAGAAGGTCGTTACTTGCGAAATGCCCGCAACCCGCTTCGCGGCGATTTCGTCGTCGTGGACGAATCGTCCATGATCGACATTACCCTTGCTGACGCGCTCCTGCGCGCCGTCCCCGCCACCAGTTCCGTGCTTTTTGTCGGCGACTGCGACCAACTGCCCAGTGTCGGTCCGGGCAACTTCCTGCGGGACTTACTCGCCAGTGGCAGCGTTCACACCGTCCGGCTGACCGAGGTTTTCCGCCAGGCACAGCAGTCGCTCATCGTGACCAACGCCCACCGAATCAATGCGGGCGAGAGCCCCATACTCTCCCCGCCGGATGAAACGCGACGCCAGGACTTCCTTTTTGTGGAGGCCGAGGATCCCGAGCGCGTCCTCGAATGCATCCGGGATCTGGTGTCCAATACTTTACCGGCCCGATTCGGGTTCGATCCGCTGAGCGACATCCAGGTCATCACACCCATGCACCGCGGCCTGATCGGTGCCCGGAACCTCAACCGCGAGTTGCAAGCCTTGCTCAATCCGCGCGGAACCGCCGTGGAACGCGGCCCCGTCACCTTCCGCGCCGGCGACAAAGTCATGCAAGTCGAGAACAACTACGATAAAGAGGTTTTCAATGGCGATGTCGGCATCATTGCCTCCATCAACCGCGAGGACCAGCACTTGAAGGTGAACTTCGACGGCCGGCTCGTGTCATACGACTTCAATGAACTTGATGATCTCGAACTGGCCTACGCCGTGACCGTACACAAGGCGCAGGGCAGCGAGTACGGCGCCGTAGTCATGCCCGTGCACACAACCCATTATATCATGCTACAAAGAAATCTGCTTTACACAGGATTGACGCGCGGGCGCCGTCTCGTGTGTCTGGTCGGGCAAAAACGCGCGGTTCACATGGCTATTAATAGCGTGAGCGCGACTCCGCGCTATTCCGCCCTGGGACAGCGCCTCAGGGCGCGGCTCAATCCGGCGCCCACACCCCAACACCCCGCCTAGGAGCGCTGGCGCGACCGGCGGTCGTGCCACAAATACCACACCCAAACCAGCAACACCGCTAATGTCGCCATCCCCACCGGATGGCGCGCGAAAGCCAAAACCGCACCCAGCAGCGCCGTGGCCAGTCTGAACATCACCAGCAAGGCGACCGCAGGAAACATCAGCACCAACACAATGACCCACGGAGCAAACCGGCGCACTTGCGATGCCCCGCGCTGCGCCTCAAACGGCGTGGCTTCGCACTCAATCACCTCCGGTGGCTTATCCCGATCCCCTGTCACCCGGCTTTGCTCCGTGTCGGAATTGTCAACTCTTTGCCTCACATAAGCACTTGAATAAAGCCAACCGCGTTTTCATAAGTCGCAACGGTGGCTATCGTTTGTCGGCGCACTTGCGCGGCAGGCGGCAGCCCGACGACGGAATGACAATGCAGACGCTGCTGAACGAAAGTGTGCTCGTTCTTAACCGCCACTGGACGGCGGTGCATGTCACCTCCGTGCGCCGTTCGCTGGTGTTGCTCTACGGTGGTCACGCCCGAGTGGTGGCCGAAGATTTTTCTGTTCACGACTTCGGCAGTTGGCGCGAACTATCCGCCGCCTTGCAAACCATCCGCGCCATCACCACCCCGTCGTTTCGCATCGCGGTACCGGAAGTGATCATGCTGACCTCGTTCAGCAAGTATCCCCCGCGCCAAGTCAAGTTCTCACGCCGCAACATCTACATGCGTGACAACTACACCTGCCAATACTGCGGGTGCGTGCCCCCGCGTGACGAACTGACGGTGGACCACATTCTGCCGCGCTCGCGCGGCGGCCGCTCCACATGGGACAATGTTGTTCTCGCCTGCATGAAATGTAACATGAAAAAGGGCGACCGCCTGCCCCACGAAATCGGCATGCAATTGCGCACCCAGCCGAAAAAACCGCATTGGCTGGCCTGTTCCAACTTTCAGATCCCCACCGGCGGCAGTTCCCTGTGGCAGAAATTTCTGGATAACGCCTACTGGAATGTCCCGCTGCTCGACTGATTCCTGCCGTGCAACGGTCCTTGCCTTTGTCATCACCCTCCCCGCCAAATGTCAGGCGATGTTACGCTAAGGATTGTTTCGCAGGGACAGGAGCCGGATGGGCAGGATTCGCGAGGAGGACAAACCGGCCGAGATTGCGCCGGACCAACGACGCCAGCGCCAGAAACTTCACAGTCTGCGCGGGCCCGAGCGCACCGGCGAGTGTCCGCTCTGCGGCAGATCTCTCTTCGGCCGCGTGCGCAAATGCCCCAACTGCGGCTCCATCATTGAACCCGAGCGGGAAGCCGCCCCAACCAAATCGCAACCGACATCCGCTGACCATCGCGATCGCGTGCCGGTCTCGCGCGACAGTCTCGGAGCCTCACTGATCGCCCTCGCCATTTTCTCAACGCTTCTCGCCTGGGTATGGGTCGCGCGTCTCAGCCTTTTGCAAGCGCCCATGATTCAACTTGCCGCGCTTGCGCTGGCCGTCGCGCTGGCTTCGGGTGCCTTGGTCTATCGGGACGCGAAAAAACTTGGCATCGGCCAAGTCCCCGATGGCGATGGTCGCGTGTCCATGCGCCCCGCCTACTGGAGTCTCGCGGTCGCAACACTTTATCCGGCGGCGGCACCCGCCTACTTTGTCGTACGGTCCCGTCATGGCTCGGACAGCCCGGCCCTGATCGGCATCATTGCCGCCTGCCTGCTGTCGGTATCCGTCCTTCTCATCGGACTTAACATTAACAGCCGGGCTGAGGGCGCACGCCGCGAAGCCGAGCGCCTAACCCGCGAGTCCGAGTGGATCATCAACCCGGGTCAGACGCCAAAACAGTAACCGTTACGAAGCGGGTCTTGCCAATTTTCAGCCGATAGGTTCCCGGCTGCAACGCGATGCGCACCAGTCCAGCACGGTCCTCCTGCGGGTGGTTGCCCAGCAGCGCCGGCTCTGGCTCAGAAAACACCTTGACGCCCCCCTGCTCCGTCAGTCGCTGTGCCTCCCGCGCGCTCTTCACCGCACCCAAGTGCGTCAGCAGCCGCCCCAGCGTCGGCGCATCCGCAAGCGCCACCTCGACGCGCTCCGCCGTCTCTTCTGGGAATTCCCGCGCCGAGAACCGTGCCCGGAAATCCGCCGACTCACGCCGCGCCGCCTCCGCATCATGGTAAAGGGTCACCAGCCGCCGCGCCAGTTCATCTTTGAGGTCGCGCGGGTGACGCCGCCCCGACTCGAGATCCGCCCGCAGTGACTCCACTTCTGCTGCACTTGCGCCGGCCGCCAGTTCGAAATAGGTCCACATGATTTCATCCGGGATGCTCATGGCCTTGCCGAACATGTCCCGCGCGCTCTCGCTGATCCCGATGTAGTTGCCCAGGCTCTTGCTCATCTTGTTGGCACCGTCGAGCCCCACCAACAGCGGCATCGTCATGATGCACTGCGGTTCCTGCCCCTCACTGCGCTGCAACTCGCGACCCACCAGCAGATTGAACTTCTGATCCGTGCCGCCCAACTCGAGGTCGGCCCGCACAGCGATCGAATCGTATCCCTGCAGCAGCGGGTAAATGAATTCGTGGATATAAATCGGCACCTCAGAATCAAACCGGCTGTGAAAATCCTCGCGTTCGAGCATCTGCGACACTGTGTAGCGGCTCATCAACTCGATGGTCGCGGACACATCCATCTTTTCCAGCCACGACGAGTTGTACACGACCTCGGTCTTATCGCGGTCAAGTATTTTGAAGATCTGCTCGAGATAGGTCCGGGCGTTGGCGTCCACCTCGGCCTTTGTTAGCCGCGGGCGTGCGGCGTTTTTGCCGCTCGGGTCACCAATGCGTGCCGTGTAGTCGCCAATGATGAACACCACCTGATGGCCATGATCCTGAAACTGCTTGAGTTTGCGAATCGGGACGCTGTGGCCCAGATGAATGTCGGGCGCCGAGGGATCCGCACCGTATTTGATGCGCAGCGGACGGTTTTCCCGGCGCGACCGCACCAGTTTGTCGGCAAAGTCGGCCAAGGGCAAGACATCCACCGCATTGGAGACGAGTTCCTCGAACTCAGCCCGCAGGTCGGGAGGCAATTTCAGGTCATCTACTTTCATGGAGGACGGCGCTACGCGCCGCGACGGGCGAAATCAACGCCAAACCCTTGCGGTCCACCCGCCCGCTGCTACTTCTTCCAAAAACCCTCGATAAAGCCCGTGCCGAAATTGCCGGCGCGGAACTGATCGCTGCGCATGACCTCCTGATGAAACGGGATCGTGGTCTTGATCCCCTCGATCACAAACTCGTCCAACGCACGCGCCATACGGTCAATGCACTCGTCACGCGTCGCCGCACGCGTGATCAACTTGGCGATCATCGAGTCATAATACGGCGGGATGACATATTCCTCGTAGCAATGCGAATCAACGCGCACGCCCGGCCCGCCCGGCACATGGTAGGTGGTGATTTTGCCCGGCGACGGGCGGAACCCGTTCATCGGATCTTCCGCGTTGATGCGGCATTCGATCGCATGCCCGTGAAACTGCAGGTCCTCCTGCTTCATGGTCAACGGCTCGCCGGCAGCGATGCGCAACTGGGCTTTCACCAGATCCGTCAGCGTGACGACCTCGGTCACGGGATGCTCCACCTGAATGCGTGTGTTCATCTCCATGAAATAAAAGTTCTTGTCAGCATCCATCAGAAACTCGACCGTGCCGGCGTTCGTGTAATTGACGGCGCGCGCGGCCTTCACGGCCGCCTCGCCTATGCGGGCCCGCGTGGCCGGGTCCATGACCGGACAGGGACTTTCTTCGATCAACTTCTGGTGACGCCGCTGCACGGAGCAGTCACGCTCTCCCAAATGCACGACATTGCCGTGCTCGTCCGCCAGGATCTGCACCTCTACATGTTTCGGATTTTCGATGTACTTTTCAATGTACACGGCCGCATTGCCAAAGGCCTTCTCAGCCTCCGTCTGCGCCGTCACAAAAGCCGTGGACAAAGCAATGGCCGTGTGGGCAATGCGCATGCCCCGCCCGCCCCCGCCCGCCGACGCCTTGATGATCACCGGAAAACCGATTTTTGCGGCAATCTCCTGCGCTTCTTCAAGCGTCGTGACGACATCCGCGCTGCCGGGCACGCAAGGAACCCCGGCTTCCCGCATCGTCTTTTTTGCCTCCGCCTTGTCGCCCATCCGCGTGATTGCCGACGGCGGCGGGCCGATAAACTTAATCCGGCACGACGCGCACAACTCCGCGAAATCCGCATTCTCCGCCAGGAAGCCATAGCCCGGATGGATGGCGTCCGCATCGGTGATCTCCGCCGCGCTCATGATGCGCGCAATGTTCAGGTAACTCTCCGACGACGGCCCCGGTCCGATGCAGACATCCTCGTCGGCAAACTTGACATGGAGCGAATTCGCGTCCGCCTCCGAATACACCGCGACCGTGCGGATGCCCAGTTCCTTGCACGCTCGGATCACTCGCAGCGCGATCTCGCCGCGATTGGCTATCAAGACTTTCTTAAACATGGTTCTTGGGGATCTCCGGGATTCATGCTCGGCGGCGAGGCCGGGTGCCGCATACGCTCACTCGGGCTCAACCAGGAACAGCGGTTGCCCATACTCGACCGGCTGACCGTTCTCCACGAGGATCTTATAAATGCGCCCGCGCATCTCGGCCTTGATTTCGTTGAACATTTTCATGGCTTCAATGATGCACAGCACGGTGTCCTCCTTCACATGGTCTCCCACGCGAACGAACGGGTCCGCATCCGGGGCGGGCGCGCGGTAAAATGTTCCGACCATCGGCGAATTGATCGGTTTCGTGTTGGCGGGAGCCGAGGGTTCCGCAGGGGGCGCCGCGGCTGGCGCCTCGGCGGCCGGAGTAGGCAGCGGCACGGGCGGAACCAAGGCAGGCGCGGCCGCCACAGGAGCAGCCGCCTGAGCAACCGGCACGGCCACCGGCACGGCGGCCACCGGCTGCTTACTCACGATGCGCACGCGCGTCCCGCCGTGCTCAAGGTCGAGTTCCGAAATATCGTTCGCCTTCATCAACTCGAACAGTTTCTGAATGTCGTCCACCGACAGCGTCAGCGGGGCATCCTCCGCCCCTGCTGCTGCCTCGGTCGTTTTAGCCGATGACTTTTTCGGTGCAGTTCCAGCCATGTGATCTGTGCCATCCCGCTGTGGTCTTCACGAAAACACGCAACCGCGCGAGTTAGCGGCACCCCCTGACCCGTGTTCAACAGAAAACGCCCGCTCAACCCGCCCGAAAGACTGACGATTCCTCGATCAATTAATAATCAATCTTACTCGCACGCCCCGATCACCGACGCGTAAACCCGAGCCTAAAGCCCCCGCAGAGAGACCCAGCGCTCAGACACGAGCGAAACCACGGATTTCCCCGGCGAAGTCAACCGACCAGGCAAGGCCGCCCGAACCATGTGATCTTAGGTGTCGCACGCGCCTCCCTGACCAGCAAGCCGCCTTGCCTATTTCTGAATTTTAGTTGACTCAAACGCCGCCGACAGGCAGGCCGTTGCGAAAAAGTCCTAAGCACTATCCCGGCTGTTTTGAGCCACAAGTCACATGGGGAGGGGAGAAAAATGCCCACTCGCTCCATCAAACTCAAGATCGCCCTCGGCCGGGGCGAGCAACTTCGCCACGAGCGGCAAGCGATCTGGACCACACATGAACTTTTCAATCAAGGCGTCCACTACTATATGACCTGGCTGATGCGTTTGCGCCAGCAGCCGCTCGATGACCCTGATGCGCCCAACGATGACATCCTGCCGTATGCTCGTGACGCGCAGCGATCAAACGGCAAAGGCGATTTGCCCGGCTCCGACGAGGAAGTGCGGACATTGTTGCGCCGTTTATACGAAGAACTCGTTCCAAGCGCTGTCGGCAGATCCGGCGACGCCAGTAAAACGGGGCGGGCCTATCTCAGTTTGCTTGTCGATCCGCATTCCATAGGTGGCTTGGGGTTGAGCAAGTCCGGGCGTCGTCCCGCTTGGCAAAGCATGCCGGAGGGGCCTGAACGGGAAGCTAAGAGGCAGGCCTGGGCAAAACGCCGAGAGGAAAGTCTCGAGCAAGGGGTGCGACAACCGCTCAAAGAATTAGGAATTCTGCCACTCTTTCAGCCGTTCAGCAAAACCGTGGGGAATTGGACGCGTGATGTGCCGCGGTCCCGCGATAAGTCTGTGCTGACCAGTTGGGATCGTGACATGTTTCAGCAAGCACTCGAGCGACTCATGTCATGGGAGGCGTGGAATCGCCGTGTCAAAACGGAGTTCGAGAACAAACAAGAGAGATTCAAGGCCCTGTGCTCCCGTCACCTCGACCCAGACTGTCGTTGGCATCAAAAATTGCGGCAATATGAGGAAGAGCGAAAAATCAGGCTCGATGAAGTAGCCCTGTCGTCGGAGCGCTCCTTCCGTATCACACGGCGGATGATTCGCGGGTGGGACCAATTGCATGAGCGCTGGCTACAAGTCGCCCCGTCCGAGAGAACCGAGGCCCATTTGCGCTCCATCGTGGCGGAAATGCAGAAGGAGTTGCGTGGGCGCTTCGGTGACGCCAGCGACTTCTACCTTTGGTTGGCCAAGCCGGAGAATCATTTCCTCTGGAACGAGACCGGGGTCCGCGGCGCAATCCGCATCCATGTTGCGATCAACGAGGCAGAGCAGGCCATCGAGGAAGCCAAGGAATTTGCAAACTACACACCGCCGGACGCTCTCCTCCATCCGCTATGGGCTCGGAGCGACCTGCCGGGGGGCAGCAATATGCATAAGTATCGTTTATCGTACGATCACGGTCATTTGCAGGCCACTGTTCGATTGTTAGCCCAGGATGATCAGGGGCAGATTATCGAGCGCGATCACACACTGCCCCTGCGGCCAAGCGGGCAATGGGACCGCCCGCACCGCGGTTCCGAACCGCCCGTGCAAATTGTGGACTACGATTCGGTTCCCAAAGCGTGGCGAACAGGCGAAACAAACGAACCCAAACGGACATGGGTTCGCGTGTTTGATGTCGGCACGACGACAGTTCTATACGGAACTCTCGGCCAAGCCCGGCTTCAACTCGAACGCGATGATTTTCGCGTTCGAAGCGGTGATCCAACCCTATTGGATCAACGCCGGGCAGCATTTCGAGCCGGAAACCGATTCCCAAGAGCCTATCTCAACATCACACTCAATTTCTCCAATTGTCCCAAGCCCAAGGTTTTGTCAGCGTTGGTCATTTCCAGACCGGAACTTGAGACAGATCCCCCAATGGTAGCCGATTATCTCTTGGCTACCGATACTCGCGCCCGATCCCAAACCGCTACTCTTCATGATATTGCGAAGGATGCCTCATCCCCGCAAGAGACTCTGCGAGTTATGAGCGTGGACTTGGGATTGCGCAAATTCGCCTCATGCTCGGTTTTTGAACTCGTCAATCGTCGGCACGCCAACAAGTTTGCGATCCCCGTGCACGGTGCCGATGGACTCTTTATGCAGCACTGCCGGTCCTTTACCATCGCGCTTTCCGGGGAAGAGGAATCCCCGGAGCAACGCAAACAGCGAGCCAGCATTCGCGCCGAACGCTTGATCCTGCGCTCGGCCCTCAGGCGCCTCAGCCGCCTGCTCTCGCTTGGGCGTCATGACGATCCGGCTACGCGCAAGGAAGAATGGGAAGCCCTTCTGAGGGCCTCAGAGTGGGACAACGACGCCCAGCGTAGTGCCGTGGACAGGATACTTGATCCAACCCTTTTGCAGCGCCTGACCGCCTTGTTTGAAAAGCCGATCGATGCCGATCCGAGTTGGCCGGACGAGGTTCTGCGAGTGCACCGCGAGTGGGAGCACGCCTTGGGTCAAGCCATCCACGAATGGCGTCGGCGCGGGCGTTCGCGTCATACCGACCGGGCAAGTCGCGGTTACGGCGGCCTGTCGTTCTGGCACATTGACGAACTCGAGCAGACACGGCGGCTGCTCAATGCCTGGTCATGCCATACCCGCGAATACGAAACCCTGAGCAACGGCTCACGCCGTCCCCTGATGGTCCGCTCGCGTCAGCGTTTCTCGCAATCGGCCGCTCCCCGCGACCAGGACCGCGACACCGACATCACGCTGCTGCGACACATCAACAACCTGAAGGAAGACCGGCTCAAGGTCGGCGCCGACCGCTTGGTCAACGCGGCTCTCGGATTCGAGTATGAAGGTCCGGAAAAAGGTTGGGTCCAGCGCCATGCTCCATGTCAAGTGGTTCTCTTCGAGGATTTGAGCCGGTATCTGTTCAAGAACGACCGTCCCCGTCAGGAAAACTCTATGCTGATGAAGTGGGGCCATCGCGAGATCCCGCGGACAGTGGCCATGCAGGGCGAAATCCATGGCCTTGCAGTGGGTCGCGTCGCCGCTGAATTCACATCGCAGTTTCGTGCGAGCGGCCGACTGCTGACGCCAGGCATCCGATGCCACCGGCTGACCTCCGACGAAATCAACCAGCCGTGGTTCAAGCGTGAAATTCAGAGGCTCAAGGAGGCCGATCCAAATGCCCCAATTCCTGCTGCCGGACAGATGATCCCCATGGAAGGAGGCGAGTGGTTCGTCACCCTCAACGAGGACGGCACTCTCTATCAGGTCAACGCCGATATCAATGCGGCCCAGAATATTATGAGGCGCTTTTGGACCCGCTATTCCGAGGTTATCCGTATCACATGCCGACGACTGACTGACAACTCGTGGGGGCCCAAAACTTTGGGTAAACGCTTGAGTCGAGCCGTTGCGGCGGAGTTGAACTCCGAAGCCTTCGTCTTAAGGCCCATGGGAGACCCGCATGACTCTTTCTGGCGTTGGGTTCCGGTAAATAGGCGAGCCGCAGGCCTCTCCAGATCCGGACCCGAGCAGACCGACGCCGACGCCGATGAAATCGACGCGGCCGATGAAGAGGTGGCTCAAGCGCGAGGTGAAATTGCCAATTTCTTCCGCGATCCATCCGGGATCGTCATTCCCTATGTGAACGGAGAAGCACCTTGGATTCCGGCCAAGGATTTTTGGAGCCGAGTGCGCACTGTCATCGGGTCGAAACTGTCCAAGGTGCAAACGCCCGATTCGGCCGACGATGACTTTCCCTACTGACCAACAGCCCCGTTGAGCGTATGAGCACAGAGTCAGGCCAAACGCTGCTACCTGTTCGAATGCTCAATGAGCATGTCTATTGCCCGAGACTGTTTCACCTTATGCATGTCCAAGGGTTTTGGGCTGAGTCGGCCGACACCTACGAAGGTCGCAGCCAACATGCCCGCGCCGCTGAGCGCAGACCCGCTCGCGTCCCAATTCCCTTGGACACGCAACCATGGCCCGCACCGCCGCGTGAACTGGAACTCGCCGACGAGGCCTTGGGCATCATCGGCAAATTGGATGTCCTCGAGGAGGAGCCCGACCCTCAAGAATCCAAGTCCCACTGGGCACCGGTAGAGACAAAACATGCCGCTCCGCCCCCGGACGAGCGACCCATCAGGGCACCGTGCGGCATTTCGCTGCCACCCGGAGCGTGGGACAACGATCAGATTCAGTTGGCCGCCCAAGCGCAGTTATTGCGCGCCGCCGGTTACCGGTGTGAATGGGGATACCTGTACTACCTCGCCACGCGCCAGCGAGTGCGGTTAATCCTCACTGATAATCATTTTCAGGCCTTGCGCGAGGAAGTCGCGCGTGCCCGCGCCACCGAGCGCGGACCCATGCCACCTCCCCTCGTTGACTCGCCCAAGTGCCTGCGTTGCTCATTGCACGATATCTGTTTACCCGATGAGACCAATCTGATCCTGCGTCCTTCCGCACTCCCACCCCGCGTTGTCCCGGGCCGCGATGATTTAGGCGTCCTTTACATTACCGAACCGGGCGCGCGCGTAGGCAAACAAGACGAAACCATAACGATGACCATGCCGAAAACCACCGAGCCTGTGACCGTCCCCTTCAAGGATGTCGCCCATTTATCTGTTTTCGGCCATGTTCAGGTCTCCACCCAACTGATCGGCGCTTTCCTCGAGTCCGGCCGCAGCGTGACCTTTTTGAGCAGTGGCGGGCGCTACCTCGGCGGCATCTTCCCGCCCCTCGTAAAAAATTTTCACCTGCGACGAGCCCAATACTCCTTCCTTGATAATCTGGCTTCACGGCTGCGCGCGGCACGCATGCTGGTGTTCGCCAAAATCATGAACTGTCGCACCCTTTTGCGACGCAACGGGAGTCCGTCCGATGTCCTCACCGCTCTGCGAGGGCGCGCTCGCGAGGCTCGCCGCGCCATAGCGCTCGACGCCCTCCGGGGAATCGAGGGGCTGGCAGCCCGGGACTATTTTCCAGCCTTGGCGCGGCTCCTCAAGGCGGATGTGGAGCCATGGGACTGGACTGGGCGCACCCGGCGACCACCGAAAGACCCCATCAATGCCATGCTGTCGCTTGCCTACTCTTTGCTGTGCCGCGATGTCGAGATTGCCCTGCGAAACGCCGGACTGGAACCTCTGGCCGGCTTCTACCACGCCCCCGAGAACACCCGTCCCGGCTTGGCTCTCGATTTGATGGAGCCTTTCAGGCCGCTCATCGCAGAAAGCGTTGTTTTGCGCGCAGTCAACACGCGGGTCATCACCCGCGACAGTTTCGTCGTCTTGCCAGCCCACACCTCCATGCGCACCGAGGCTCGGCGCGCCTTCCTCTCGGTGTACGAACAGCGAATGCAGGAAACCGTGCGCCATCCGCGCTTCCGTTACTCCATCTCCTACCGCCGGATCTTGGAACTCGAAGCCCGATTGTTTGCGCGATTCCTCGAGGGCGAACTCCCCGATTATGTGCCTCTCATGACGCGGTGATCCAAATGCAACGGCGCCGGTACATTGTTTGTTACGACATCGCCGACGAGCGTCGGCTTGACCGCGTTCATCGCTGCGTCAAGGATTTTGGTTATGCCTTGCAATATTCCGTTTATTGCTGCGATCTTTCGGAATTGGATCGGGTGCGATTGTTCGAAAACCTTCGCAACCTCATCCATCGCGACGAGGACCGAGTCTTGTTCATTGATCTGGGTCTCACCGATGGACAAGCCGACCTGCCCGACTGCGTCACATTTCTTGGCCAAAAACCGCAAATGCCGTCGGTACGGCGATTGATCTTTTGATGGTCAGGGTTTTGTAAAATAGTCGTTGACATGCCGAATCGGCCTTGATTTCTCGTGAGGCTCAAAACACGGCTTTTTAGCCGTGGTAAACACTTAGGGCTCGTGTCACGGCTCCTGTTTGAGAGGGCCTTCCTAAGTGGCAGATCGTGAAACGGCCAACATTCGTCAGTGTAGCCAGCCGCTCTTTGACATCGTTTCGAGCACCAAGTAAATGCAATTCAGTCTAGCGGCGCTCGAAAATCAAGCGAAGCACTGAAACAGCACAAGTTACAAAAGGGCACTCAAGTTGAAAGACTCTGAGGAAAAAGTCAAAATTGTATGCGTCGCAAGCACTGCTCGATTTGCGACCGGGAAAGCCCTTTGGCTTGTGGGTGAGCCGCAGGCGCCGCTTCCTAAAAGGACCGTTTCAGGAACTGCTGGCACCAGCCTATCATCCGGCGTATGTTCTACGGGAGCCGTCAAGGCTTCCTAAAAGGACCGTTTCAGGAACTGCTGGCACGTCATCGGGTTTGTGCTTGGTCTGGCCGCTTGGCCGGCTTCCTAAAAGGACCGTTTCAGGAACTGCTGGCACCAATGTTTCACTGCATGGGTGTAGCGCGCTGCTTCTGGCTTCCTAAAAGGACCGTTTCAGGAACTGCTGGCACTACGACTACCGCGTACATTGGGCTTGTCCCCTTTCTGGCTTCCTAAAAGGACCGTTTCAGGAACTGCTGGCACTTCTGAACATTCAGGACTCGGCGCGCAAG
>JAOAAY010000050.1:0-4133 GCA_026418615.1 Candidatus Sumerlaeaceae bacterium
GTGTGGGGCAGACGCACGACACCGTGCGGGGGGTCGAGGGCGTCTACTCGGGGGTGATGGCGACTCTGGAGGGCGTCGCCGCGCTGCGTGCGAAGCATCAACACCTCAAAGCCGAACTCAACTATGTGCTGACCTCTGTCAGTGCGGGGGATGTCGTGGATATTCTTGACTTCTGTCAGCGCAACCGCATCGCGTTCAACCCCATTTTCCCGGTCCAGGGCGAGTTGTATTTCAACGAAAACGAGGATAATGTCTCGTTAACCCGTGAAGCCCGAGCGGCCTACCTTGATCACTTCTGCCGTCTGGTGGATCAGGATCAAAGTCTTCAGACCCGCGAGATCCTCGAACAGTTGATCGGTCAGCCGCGCAACTTCGATTGCTGGGCCGGACGCATCATGTTCCTGATCGAGGAAAACGGTACGGTCTATCCAAACGGGGGCTGTCCGAGCACCTATGCGATGGGCAATTTGCGCGACTTCGACTATTCCATGGAGGCTCTGCTCGCGAGCGATCAGGCGCAGAAGGTGCTCGGTATTGCCCGTAAATGCCGTCTGTGCCGGATTTCGTGCGAGACTATGACAACGCTCCAGCATCCGGAGGCTTTGGCGGGCTACCGGAAAAGCCGTGAAATCCCCCAGATTTCCGAGGAGGCTCGCGAGTTGCTGGATCAACTGGCCGTGCCAGCGGAGCGCGAGACGGTTGAAGCCGCCCGATGACGGCTCATTTTTCTTGTAATCGTGCTCTCCACCGCCTCAGAACGGTGGTACTATGTGGCGCAATTTCCTGAAACTCGTTGCAGCGCTGGCCGCTGCGGTGGTTTGTGCGTCGCCGGCCACGGCGGCTAAAGCGCATAAGACCGGCTGGTTGCAGGATTATCACCGGCTGGGACACATCGGCGGCGTGCCGCTTGAACAGGTCTGGCTGCACCCCGAATTCGATATCCGGGAATATCGCAGTCTCTACATCGCACCTGTCGAAATAGACTGTGTGGCTTATCGGCGGCATCCGGACATTGACCGGGGCAATGCCCAGCGGTTGGGAGCGGCCATCCGGGCGCACCTGGAGCAGCAACTCAAAGGGGCGGGCATTTTCGCTTTTGTCTCGACCGATCCCTATTTCATGACGGCGCGCCATCAAGCCCTGACGCTTCAGTTGAGGCTGACCGAGATGAACAGCGGCAATCCCGACGCACGGGCGCTCATCGGGTTTGGCGCGGGTGCCACGGAAGTTCAATTGGAAGGTAAACTTTACGATAACAAGACCAAGCGCACCTTTGTGGAGTTTGCCGACCGCCGCCTGCACCCGGGGAGTTCGTTATTGTTTGGCCGGTCGGCCACCTGCGATTCGGAATACCTCATGGGTGTGGACCTGAAGGGGATCATGCGCGGGGTGGTTAAGTTATTTATTTACATGCGTGAGGAAGGTCCCCTGCGCGAGCAGTAGGCGCCGCCTCTTCAGAGGTTCCTGAATCCGAATCGGCCGATCAGCGCCAACACTTGATCAAGCGGCCGCAGGCCGCCTGTTGTCGTCGGGTCGCTCAGGCACATGGCGGCATTGGCGACTCCCAGTTCCAAGGCTCGAGTCGCTTCCCATCCCTCGTGCAGCCCGAAAAGAATCCCTGCGCAAAACGCATCTCCGGCGCCGGCCGTTCCGCGAATGAATTCCGGCGGCAAGTTCAGCGATGGCATGAACTGCTCGGTTCCTCCCGTGTCCTTCCAAAAGCCGCCCTCGGGCGCATGGATGACCACGGTCCGCCGAACGCCAGCGCGCAGCAAAGCCTCGGCGATCTCGCGTAGGTGATTCGTGAGCAGTCGTCCGTCCGTGTCGCGTGAAGGAATGCCCGCGATAGCGCCGGCCTCGAGTTCGTTGACAATCAGGTGGTCAGTAAACGGCAGGGCTGGGCCGACAATTTCCGGCATGCGGGGGTTGAGGCTGGTGACAACATCCACGGATGTCTCGAGTCCGCACGCCGCGGCCTGTTCGAGGACGGCGGCGGCGCGCGTGCGATGAGGTTGCAAGAGGTCGGCGCTGTCGAGCGAGGGAAGCAACATCAAGTAACCGAGGTGCAGCAGCCGCAGGTTGCCGTAGTCAGACGGGAAATCCGCCGGGGCTAACAGGGCGTTTGCGCCGAGGTTATGGAAAAAGGTACGGCGGCCCGTGGAGCGAACCGTCATGACATCCGTGTAGGATGTCGGTGCGTCGCGTGTGGTGCGCAGGTAGCGCCGGTCAATGTGCAGGGTGTCGAGATGCTCGAGGATATGTCGCCCATCGGCATCCTCGCCGACAACTCCGATGGCGCAGAGCGGCAAATCCGGGGCAAGCGTCCGAAGCGCAACAGAAACATTGTACGGTGCTCCGCCCGTGCCGACGGTCTCCTCCTCGATGAGCGCGAGGTGCTCTTCGGCCGGCAGGCGGTCAATGATTTTGACATGGTCAATAATCCAGTTTCCGGCTGCTGCGATCCCGGTTCGGTGCACCATGGTTTGTTGCTCCGCAGTGAGATGGACGCGCTTAGACGGCAAACCTTGAAGGCAAAGCGCAAGCGTTTGCAGCGCAGCAACGGCCTTGACGGCCGAATAGGGACCAGCGCGGAGTTGTCCCGCTGTTTTGGCCTGCAATCATCCCGGGCAGTGCTGGGGCATTGGCCGGATGCAAACCAGGCAATCTCTCTCCGATCGGAGTTTTTCACATGGAACGCATCAAACTCGCCGTGGAGCGGCGGGAGCAAACGGGCAAAGGGCCCAACCGGCGGCTGCGCGCGGCCGGGCGTGTGCCGGCCGTGCTGTATGGTGCAACAGGTCAGCCTGAGAAACTGTCAGTGGATGCGCACAGTCTGCAGCAGATCCTCTCGCATGGCCGCGGCGAAAACGCCCTGTTCGATATTTCCTACCCGGGTGACGCAGACGCTGGAGACACCAATGTCGCCGTCATACGCGAAGTGCAGCGCGATCCCCTGACCCGCCAACTGGTTCATGTGGATCTGTACCGAATCCGCATGGATGTCGAGAACGACTTCGAGGTCGCTATTCGTGCCCACGGTTCGCCTCATGGGGTTCGCGAAGGCGGCATTCTCGAGACGCATCTGTACGCCGTCACCGTGCGTTGCCTTCCGAACAATCTGCCCGCCGCCATCGAGGTAGACATCAGCGGGATGGGCATTAACTCGGCTTTGCATGTCAGTGATCTTCCGGTTCCGCCCGGTGTCCGGGTGATCACCGATCCCGAGACGGTGGTGTTCACGGTGCTGCCGCCGAAGAAAGAGGCCGCTGTGGCGGCTCCTGCCGAGGGTGCGGCCGAGCCGGTCCAGCCCGAGGTCATTGGCAAGAAGAAGGAAGAGGAAGAGGCTTCCGAGTAAACAGTTTACCCCAAGAATATGCGGGCGGACGCTGTCAGCGTTCGCCCGCGTTTTTTGTCAGTGTCAGCCGGCTATTAATACGCGAGACTGTCCGACACACCAGCCGCCGAATATAGAGCATTGGTAATCGCTCCGGCCAAGGCGCTGCGGTCGGCGGCGGATGTGATAGACTCGAACGGGAAGCCAAGGACCACGACTGCGCCCGACAGCGTGCCGCTGCCGAACACGCCGCGGTAAGCGATGCCGGCGATTCCGCCGGCCGAGTAATTCAGGACTGCCTGAGCGCCACCTTGAGGGGAGAGGACATCCGGAGTCAGGACATTGAACATGCCGCCGGTACCGTTATCAAACGAACCGGTCTGACCTGCGAACGCTGTGCCTGTTATACCCGTGAACCCGTAGCCGTTGCCTGAGGCTCCGTCGCTCGTGTACCCCGTCTTCAAGTAATTTGTTGCGAAGGCCGTGTCGTTGATCGGTCCCGCGCGATTGATCAAATCCCACGCAATTTCCGACCCGCTCACAAACAGTCGGCCACCCTGTTCGAGGTAGGTCTGTAACCGTAACTGCTCCTGATAGGCAAAGGTCTCGTCGTCCGTGGACTCATCCCCGAGCATCCACCATACGCTCGAGTAGCCCGACAACGCGACGGTACCGTCCTGTACCCGCAGGTTGTCCACCGAGTCAAAGGCGTACCCCTGCGGCACAAGGGCTGCGGAGAGGCGGGTTAAGAAATTGGGCGGTAACGCGCCGGATTCAGTCTTTCGAATCCAGCGATCAT
>JAOAAY010000050.1:4143-19439 GCA_026418615.1 Candidatus Sumerlaeaceae bacterium
CCGGTGGTGATATCCATCCGCTTGTCGAAGGGGCGGTCGGCGGTGCCTACGTCTTCGGGGGCCTGGAAATAGTGCCAGCAGACGAAGTCCCAGTCTTGAATAGAGGCGAGCGCCGCGATGCGCAGGGGGAAAATCGCTGACGGCGCGCTTTCGGCCGTGCCGTTCACGGCCACTACGCGGAAGAAATAAGTCGTTCCATTGGCAAGCCCTGTGACGGTCGCGCTTTGAGCCTGGACGCCGAGGCTCGACTCGTTTACCACGGCTGTCCAGTTTGTCTGGTCGGTACTCTGGTACACGCGGAAACCCGTGGAAGCATGGCCGAGAAATTCGATGAGCGCGGAGGTCGGCCCGCTGGCGGTGGCGCGGACGATGGAAGGCCACGCCACGACCTTGTTGTAGCGGCGCGCCAAATAATTCGGATCGGTGGCTAACACCCGACGAACCACGCGTCCCGGGCTGACGCCCGTGGTGCATTCGTACTGCATGGTCATGTTGGTTGCCGTGTAACGCTCGAACATGCGGACATGCGACGCGGCATAATTCATGATGTCGCCGGGCGCGATCACCGTGTATCCGACTTCGGGCGCAATGCTCGGGAAAGACGATGTCGTATAGCGTCCGGATCGCCAGACGCGGGAGATGTAACCCGAGCAATCATTGCCGTAGGTTCCGTTCACAATAGCGGCCGAATTCGTGTCGCCAGCCCAACCGCCGTTAATCACAACATTCAGCCAGTACGAATCGCGTGTGTCATACCCTCCCCATTTGTAGGCCATGCCATCCTTCCATCCGGTTGTGGTGTAGGGACATGTCGCGTTGGCAACGCCTGTATAGATATTCGATGGGGCGCAGTACCATCTCAGCAGCAGATGCTCGTTGGCGATCTCAAACATTTGGTCGCGCGCAAAGGCTGTCACCTGAGCGGCACCTTGCTGTGCCATCAGGGCAAACGCCAGTGCGAGAGCCGCGGTCGAACGGGGGCGGAGCCGCATCATTTCACCTCCCGCCGGGTGAACTCGACTCCGGCTGGCGTCGTCAACATTTGCCACACAGAGCCATCGGGCTGGACCTCAAACTTGCGATAAACCGTTGTAAAATAGTTGTTGGGCAATTCGATGCTGGCTTTGCCATCGCCCCCGTAGCGCTCGACGAAAAGTTGGACTTGGCGGCCGCTGATACGCTCGACTTCGACATAGTTTGCGCCCGACTTGTCTGCCCCGCGGTACGCGACAACACCCAACCGCCCCGATGGGCCCGATCCCGCCACCAAGACCAGTGTCCGGCCGGAGGCGCGTGTCTGCGCAGGGCTGTCCGCAGCCAGCCGGATCGAGGCGTCATTGAAGCCTTTAATCACTGTGAAAGCCCGACCGCCGGGGGCGCGGCGTCCAAGCCGAACCGCCGCTGGCTCCAATGGCTGCGGATCCTTTGGGTCGAAAAGATAGACATATTCGTCCGGGTCGTTGACGCCGATGCGGCCGTTCTCGGCCAGTACATCCTGACCGTATCCCTCGACCAGCGGGACGCTCTCCGGAACGGTCAACACCTCGGCGACTTTGCCGTTCTCGCCCGGCGTCAGGACGCGCCGGCCTTCGAGCATCAACAGGCGTCCGGAGGCATCATGAGTCAGCGACGATG
The DNA here is from genome assembly GCA_026418615.1 of Candidatus Sumerlaeaceae bacterium. Lineage (GTDB taxonomy): Bacteria > Sumerlaeota > Sumerlaeia > Sumerlaeales > Sumerlaeaceae > JAOAAY01. The sequence goes on from JAOAAY010000050.1 coordinate 5,779, forward strand.
GAACGACATCCACCGCCAAAGTGCGCAAGTACTTTCCTTCAGATGAAAATTCCTTTACGCAACGGTTCACCGAATCCGCGACAATGATCGAGCCGGAGGGCGACACGGTGAAAGTGAGCGGCCCCGATGGTTCTATTTCCGGACCTGTGCGAAGTCCAAGGTTTTCAGGAGCCGTGCCCCAAGGTACGGTGAAAGCGCCCGCGACAGCGGACGCCAGCGCCAGAAGCGCGACGAGTAGACCACGATGTGCTCTCATGTTCTCATCCTGCTTATAACGGCTACGGTAGCGCGACGCAAGCGTATCCGGCTTGCCGGGGCGGCCATAATCGTTGCCCGCTCCCGAGTACCGACCTTCAAGGCCGGCTTCCAAAAATAACCCGGCAATCCGCCGGATATGCACGGTCGCCGGGTCGTCAACCGGTTAGGGTTGCCTGCGCCGCAAGCGAAGCCACTTTGGCCATTTGTCCGGCAAGGGCGCGGCGGTGGAACTGTGCGATGTACTCGGAGTCTGGCTGAAAGCGCGCGCGGCCATTAAAGAGGTCGTAGAGGCGTTCCTTGATCGCAAAGATGTCGTCGGGTGCGGCGACGACTCCAGCGCCGCTGCGGCGGACCGTGTCGGCGAGGGCGCCCGGGGGCGTAACGGCAAGAATCGGCCTCCCAGCGGCAAGGTACTCAAAGATTTTTTGCGTCAGCATGATCTCGGCATGTTCGGCCTCGCCCTCAAGAACCAACAGCGCGTCGGCGCTCATTTGCAGGCGCAGGGCCTCGCGATAGGTGCCCATACCCCAGTTGTGCACGATGCTGCCAAGTTTGAACTCGCGGATGGCAGCGATGTGTTCAGGTTGGAATTTCGACATGAAAATCACCTGAAAGTGGTCGGCGAGGCCGGGGTATTCGTCGAGCAGTGCCCGCACCGCCGCAAAAAAGCGCTCGGGCGAGCGCTGCATGAAAAGCGTTCCCGTGTAAGCGAGCGTAAAACGGTCAAAGGACAGGGGTTCAAGACCGGCGAAATCGTCGGGGTCGTATCCGTTCGGGATGACATGAACCTTGGCAGGTTTGTCGAGGCTGGCAAGATGGCGTGCGATGGGCTCGCTGACGGTGGTGACAGCGTCGGCCGCGCAGACGACGCGCCGTTCGAGCCAGCGGTTCCAAGCAGCGTGCAAGGGCGTAGGCCCGCGGCCAAAGTATGGATTTTGGATCCAGCCATCACGAAAATCGGCAATCCATGCTACGCGGTATCGCCGCCGCAGCCATAGTCCAGCAAGATGGGCGGAGTGGGGATAGGAAGAGGAGACGATACAGCGAACCGGCAACGAGCGAAGCAGTCGCTCGGCTGCGGTCGCGGCAAACGGTACCCACCCGACGCGATCGTCGGGAAGAAGCAGCAGGCGGGTGACCGCGCGACCCGCACCGAGAGCGGCACGGCGTGCGAAGGACGGGGGGCGCGACTGCGCGCAGTGTTCCTGCACGCGTTTTAGCAGGGATTCGCTGGCCCCGTCCCCTAATGGTGCCGTCCCTCGACGACGCGAAGGAACGACGGACCCAAGGCCATTTCGCGCCATCGCAAAGGCACGGGCAGCGCGGTAAGGATCAAGGCTCGGGGTCCTATAAACCGGGATCCCCAAACGGATCACCTCGTGCAGGGCGTTCGTGTCCATGGGCAGACGGTCATCGGGATATGCCGTCAATACGATGGGCTCCCAGCCAAACTCCGGCAGGTACTTGGCGAATTTCAGAACTCGACGCACGCCGGACAGGGCGGGCGGAAAGTCGTGGCAAATGAGCAAAAGACGATCCATGGGCGTGACGGTTTTCGCACCGGCTTTCCGACCTCATGGTATTGCATCTTGAAAAGGCAAGACTTCGCTGCGCGACTGCCCGCCGACATCTTCACATGATTCGAGGCTTGCATGTCGTTTGCCGATCCGCTCGCGAGTCCGCCCCTGCTGGGCAAAGCCGAACTTGACCGACTTTGCTCTGAATTCCGTGCGGCGAAGCGCCCCATGCTGTTTTTCGATTATGACGGCACGCTGATCGAATTTGAGGCCGACGCCCAGCGTCATCAGCAGGATCCGCGTCTAGCGCGCGCCTTACGGCGCTTGGCCGAGCGGCGACCCGGTTGTCTTTATGTCATCAGCGGCCGAGCGAGGGGGGCGTTGGGGCCGCTCTTTGAGGGAACAGGCGTTGGCCTCATTGCTGAGCACGGTGCCTATTTGCGGGAGGACAGCGCGGAATGGGTGCCCTTGGCCGATGCACGCAGCCCGTGGATGGAGACGGTGCGTCGGGAGATGGAAGCCGCAAAAGAGCATCTGCCCGCCGCTCATGTTGAGCAGAAGGAATTTTCTGTGGTCTTTCACTACCGCCGGGATGATTCGCCCGCAGCGGCGGCGGTGGCGGACGCACTGGCGGCGCGAATCGTTCAGTTGCCCGAGGCAGCCGGCTTTCAGATGATTCGCGGGCATCAACTGGTGGAAGTGCGCGATTCGCAATTGTCCAAGGCTGTGGCGGCACGGTTGGCGACCGCGATGAGAGCGGACTTTATTCTGGCCGCCGGTGACGACCGCACCGACGAGGACATGTTTGTCGCCTTGGGCGAGTCGGCGTGGACAATCAGGGTTGGCAGTAGCCCCTCTCACGCTCGCTGGAGTCTGCCCGATGTGCCGGCGGTTGTCAGCCTGCTGGAGCGGCTCGCAGCGGGCTGACGCGGCGCCAGTCTTTTCCGGATTTTTCGCTGCGACAAAGTGTCACGCAGGTGCAACGCCCCGGGTTTTCCGGGTGCACAAATCGGCGCTTGATGGCTATTGTTTTCAGCGTCGAAGCCTCGGGCTGGCCTTAGGCGAAATCGTCGCTCGTTTGGCACGATTGTCGCCTACCTGCAAGACCCGAGAGTTCATGGCGCGGCTCGAGCCGCGCAGCGGAAGGGTTCGTATGCAAAGACACGGAGTCGTTTACGGAATCATCGTGACCATGGTGATGGTGATGCTCCCTCTCGGCGTGAGAGCCGAGGATGCGACGACCTCGGGCCAGATTGTAACGCGGGAAACATTCCGCAATGTGGCGAGGATTGCGTCGCCGGCGGTCGTGAACATCAGGATCAAGAGCAACATTTTGTTTGGCAGGGCCGGCAGCGGGAGCGGGCGGGCTGTTATCCCCCCAATGTATGGGTTTGATGACGAGATGCGCGAATACCTCGAGCGGCTGTTCGAGCAGCAGATGCCCAACATGTCGCCGCGCGATGAGGACGCATTTCGCTATGCGCGTTCCGCATCCGGAGTCATTGTGCGCTCTGACGGCTACATCGTGACCAGTAACCATGTGGTGGCGGAGGTGGCTCCGGAGGACATTGAGGTGTCGCTGCCTGACGGACGCAGTTTCGACCGGGCGGAAATCGTCGGCCAGGATGATCTGACGGATCTGGCCGTGCTCAAAGTGGCAGGAGAGAATCTTCCCACGGCTACTTGGGGCGATTCGGATCAACTTCAGGTGGGCGACATGGTTGTGGCCATAGGGAACCCCCTCGATTTCAACAACACCGTATCCGAAGGAATTGTCAGTGCCAAGCATCGCGTCATCCGCAAAGCCCCCATCGAGGACCTGATTCAGACGACGGCGATGATCAACCCGGGCAACTCAGGCGGTGCGCTGGTTAATCTCGATGGTCAGGTGGTCGGCATCAACATGGCCATCGCCACAAGCACGGGCTTGTGGTCGGGCTTGGGTTTCGCAATCCCGAGCCGCACGGCCAAACAGGTTACCGACCAGATCATTGAGCGCGGGAAAGTGGCGCGCGGCTACCTTGGCATCGAGATGGAGCGGCTGACCAACAGTCTTGCCAAGCAATTATCGTATACGCTGGACCATGGGATTGTCGTGAAGAAGGTGCGCCCCGGCAGTGCAGCGGAGCGGGCGGGTTTGCAGCGCTACGACATTGTGGCCAAAGTCAACGGCCGGGAGATCAAGGATATTTATGACATGCACAGCAGCATCGGCGCCCGGTCGGCCGGTGAAGAGGTGACGCTGGAGGTTTGGCGCGATGAGGGCCGCCCCGAACTGGCACGCAAGGAAATTTCCGTCAAACTCGACGAGCGGCCCTCTCAAAAGGAACTTCAGGCGGCGGCCCCGGAGCCCAAGGCGCCGGGTTCCCCGGTCGAGCGCGGCCTGCTGGGCCTGAAGGTTTCCCCGGCTCCCGATGGCAAGGGGCTGGTGGTTGACGATGTGGAGGAGGGCAGTCCCGCCTACAAGGTTGGCGTCCAGCGCGGGGACTTAATCCTGCAGGCCAACAAAAAGGATGTGAACAGCGTTGCCGATCTGCAGCAGGCCTTGCGCGGAAACCGCGGAGGCGCTGAGACACACCTGTTTTACATCGAGCGCGACGGAGCCTCTGTCTTTGCCCAGATTCCGGCGAAGTAAGGGGCCGGGCGATGGTTATTTATAAGGGACCGTCCGGCTGGATGATAAAACATTTGGACGGTTTTCAAGAATTTGACTTGGCACGCGGCGGCGGCTTGTGCCCCACCCTCCCCCCCTCCAGCGCCGCCGTAGTGCCAAGACCTTTTTTTGCGGGCGGCGGCAGCGCAGGTCCATGCCGTGCCGGCTGGAATCTCACAGGAGCCTGAGTGGGTGATGAATACGGAACTGGAAGCGTTAAGCGCGAGAATCCGCGAGGAGGGCGCCTTTGTTGACCGCATCACCGAGGAGATCGGCAAGGTCATTGTGGGGCAGCGCTACATGGTGGACCGGCTGCTGGTTGGCCTGCTCTCCAACGGGCACATCCTGCTTGAGGGGGTGCCAGGCCTCGCAAAAACGCTTGCCGTAAAAACCCTGGCCAAAACGATAGAGGCTCACTTCCAGCGCATTCAGTTTACGCCGGATTTGCTGCCTGCCGATCTGATTGGCACCCTGATATACAATCAGGCCGAGGGGTCGTTTGTGCCGCGCAAGGGGCCCATCTTTGCCAATGTCATCCTTGCCGACGAAATCAATCGTGCTCCCGCCAAGGTCCAGAGTGCGCTGCTGGAAGCCATGCAGGAGCATCAGGTTACCATTGGGGATACCACATACCGGTTGCCGGAACCGTTCCTGGTGCTGGCGACGCAGAATCCCATTGAGCAGGAGGGAACCTTTCCGCTGCCCGAAGCGCAGGTGGACTGGTTAATGCTCAAACTCGAAATCGGCTACCCAAGCCGCAAAGAGGAAAAGGTCATTCTTGACCGCATGGCTGACGCGTGGGTCGGCCAGTCCGACACCCCGGACGCCGGCCCGGAGGCGGCTGTGAGGCAGGTGGCGACACTCGACGACATCCTTCGCGCACGGCGGTTGGTCAAGGAAATTTATATTGATGACAAGGTGAAAGACTACATCCTGAACCTCGTTCACGCGACCCGTGCCCCGGAGGAGCACAAGGTGAATGTGGGCCAGTACATTGAGTACGGGGCAAGCCCGCGGGCAACCATTTGTCTGGCGGTTGCGGCGAAGGCATACGCGTTCCTGCGGCACCGCGCACATGTGACGCCGGATGATGTGAAAACCATCGGGCTCGATGTCTTGCGCCATCGGGTGATCCTGACCTACGAGGCCGAGGCGGAGGAAATCACCCCGGAGGATGTGCTCAAGCGGATCTTTGACGAAGTGGAGGTGCCGTGATGCGGGCCGGGACGCGGGGCGGCGGCCGCCGCACCGCCTGAGATACACAGGAGACGGGCGCCATGATTCCGCGCGAGATCCTCACGAAGGTGCGCCACATCGAGATCGTCACGAACCGGCTCGTGAACGAGGTCATGGGCGGCAGTTACCATAGCGTGTTCAAGGGCCGCGGCATGGAGTTCGAGGAGGTGCGCGAGTACCTGCCGGGCGATGATGTGCGCACGATTGACTGGAATGTGACGGCCCGCACCGGCAATCCGTTTGTCAAACTGTACCGTGAAGAGCGCGAACTCACAGTCATGCTGATGGTGGATGCCAGCGCGTCATCGTGGTTTGGAACCGTGAGCCGGCTCAAAAGCGAACTGGCCGCAGAGGTTTCGGCGCTGCTGGCCTTCAGTGCCATAAAAAACAATGACCGAGTCGGCCTGATTATTTTTACGGACCGGGTGGAGAAGTTCATCCCGCCGAAGAAGGGCGTGAACCATGTCCTGCGGGTGATCCGCGAGGTGCTTTACTGCCGTCCGGCAGGGCGGGGAACCGATTTGCCCGGTGCGGTCGAGCATGCGATGAAGGTCTTGCGCCGCAAGAGTGTGGTGTTTGTGATTAGTGATTTTCTGGCTCCGGGCTTGCGGCGCCCCCTGGCCGTTCTCAACAAAAAACACGACCTGATCGCTTTGCGTGTGAGCGATCCGCGCGAGAGCGAACTGCCGCCCGCGGGACTCATCCCGTTTGAGGACCCGGAGACCGGAGAAGTCGTCTTCGTGGACACCTTCCGGCCGGCCCTGCGGCGGCGCTTTGCCATGTCAGCGGAAGCGCTCCGCAACGAGACGGAAACCTTGTTCAAACAGTTGCGCATCGACTTTGCGAGCCTCTCCACGGATCGGCCGTATCTCGAACCGATCGTGGGGATCTTTCGCAGGCGTGCCAGCCGATACTGACGATGGGGGATGGAGGTAGACGCACATGCCGGAAAATTCGGATCGCCGGGTGCCGCTGCTAGCCCGCATTCCGGGCGGAGTCTATTGGACTGTGGTGGCGTTGGTCGTGCTTGCGCTGGTTTACGGTTATGACCTGCGAGGCAAGCGGCTTGCGCGCGATCACATGGCGTTAGCCGAGCAATACGAGAGCGAGGGGCTTTACGACCGGGCTATCGCGGAATATCAGTCAGCCTTGGCCAATCCCCGGCTGGCCCGGCGCGACAAGGGGGCCATCGCGCTGAAGGTGGGTGATATTTATCTGGAACACTTCGAGGATTTCGATCGAGCGCGGGCTTACTACACGCAGGTCAAAAGATATGCTCCCAAATTGGCGGATGACAAAGCCGTGCAGGCCCGCATGCGCGAGGCCGCGCGGCGGGCGGGTGGCGCCGGTGCCCCACCGGTGGCCATAGATGCCACCACGACACCAACAGTGGTCCAGCGCGTCGAACTGGTGTCGGAACCGGCCGCGGACCGGCGGGGCCCGGTGCTCGCCGAATTTCGGGGGCGTGAAATCCGCGCCGGTGCCGTTGAGCGGATGCTCAACAGCATCGCGCCGGACGCGCTGACTTATCTGAAACTCGAGCCCAAGCAATTCGACGAGATTCTCGAACGAATGCTGGAGGAAGAACTGGCCTACCGCGCCGCGATGGATGCCGGCATGCACCGCGATCCGGATGTGTCGCAGCGGTTGTACGATTATCAGCGGACGCTGTTGCGCGAGCGTTATCTCGACGGAATCAAGCGCACCGCCGAGGTCGTGACGAATGATGAGGTGACCAGTTTTTTTGCGGCGAACCGCGACAAGTATCGCGAACCGGCGCGCGTCGGAATCGGGTTGATCAAAGCAGCCACCGAGGCCGAAGCGCGCAACGCGTTGGAGGCCCTGCGTGCGGGAGCGGTTTTCGGCGATGCGGCGACAAGTTTCTCCACGCACGAGGCCTCGCGCGGCAAGCGCGGCGTTGCAGGAGTCATCACCGAAGGAAGCGCCGTTGTTCCCGGCGTGGGTGAGGCGCCGGAGGTGGCTAACACGCTGATGGCCATGCAAATAGGTGACATAACGGGCGTAACCAAGGTGGGCGACGCCTACTATATTTTCCGCATCATGTCGAAAACGGCGGGGCGGGATCCGTCCCTCGACGAACTCCGCGGCCAAATCGAGTCCACTATTCGTGCGCAAAAGTTGCAGCAGGTGACCAAAGACCTCACCCGGGCCCTTCGCCAAACTTACGAAGCGAAATTGGCGCCGAATGCGGCCCAGTTGTTTTATGAGTACCTGAGCCGCCGGGATGCCAACACGACCTCGGTCAGCGGTGTCGGCGCGCCGGCGGGAGTGTGAGATGCCGGTCCGGCAGAGATGGAGGTGTGCAGCCGCAGCGGCATGGTTCATGGCCGCGGTGGCCTGTGCGCGTGCCGAAGACCCGGCCCGTGCATTTGTGACGATTAAGCCTGAGTCTGCCCGGATTGGTGAGCCGATTGTTTTGACCATTCATGTGCCAGCCGATCGGATGTCAACGGTTTCTGTGTTACACGAGTTTGTCAAGGAGGAGGACAAGGATACGACTTGGGCTCTGATCGAGGAGCGCGAGCCGAAAACTGCCCTGTCCAACGATGGTCGCCCCGTGTGGCAGCGGGATTATGTTGTTGCGGCCTTCCGGACGGGCAGGCTCCAACCGCCCCCCCTTCAAGTGGAGATCGACGGACACCGTCGAACGATCGAAGTGTCGCCGGTCACCATCCATTCCGTTCTCAGTGCGGACGAGACATCCACGGAGCCGCGCGACATCAAGCCACCGATGGCGCTACCGGTGCCGCCATGGCTGTTTGTCGCTGCCGGTGCGGTGGGGATGCTGCTGTTTGTGGCCGCGATTGGGGCCTTATGGTTGCTGTTGCGGCGCCGCATGTCGGCGCGCACGAGCGCTGCTGTGCCCCCGGATGATTGGGCGCTTGGAGAGTTGAACCGGCTCGAACAGGACCGCCTGATCGAAAAGAAGCGCATCAATGAGTTTTACACGCGCCTGTCCGCAATTCTCAGGACCTATCTGGGCCGCGTGCTGGAGATGCCCGTGCTCGATATGACGACTTCCGAGTTGCTGTGTTTACTGCCAGAGACGCCGCTTAGCGACGAGGCGCGCCGACTCACCGGCGAAATCCTCGACGAGTCAGATCTTGTCAAATTTGCCAAATGGATACCCGAGGCCGGAACCTGTCTCAAAACCTTGGAGCGAACTCGACGACTGATCGCAATCACCCGCCCCTTGTTGGTCCCGCCATCGCACCCGCCCGGGGATGATGCTTCCGCGCGTGGCACAGGGCCTCAACCAGCACCCCCGCGTCCCGCCGCTCGGGCATCGGAGATTCGCCGATGAGCGAGTGGTTCCGGCAGCCGCTTCTCAAGACCGCAGCCGGCGAGTTCCGCTTCGCGGACGGTTATGTTCTGCTGGCTCTCCTCCTGCTGCCGTTGCTTTACTATGCAATTCTCTGGTTTGAGCGGCACCGATCCAGCACTGTGCGGTTTCCCATGACGCCGGTCGTGCGGCGTGTGGCCGGCATGGCAGGTGGCGAGGCGGCTCGACGACTAGTAGCGTTTCTGCGCGTCCTCGTATTAGCGTTGGCCGTTCTGGCTCTGGCCCGGCCACAGTTCGGGCGTGTTGAGCGGCAGGCATTCACCGAAGGCATTGATATCATGCTGGTGATGGATGTCTCGCTCTCCATGCGGACTACGGATTTTATTCCGAACCGGCTTGAAGCCGCGAAAGCGGTCGTGCGGGATTTTGTGGCCGGCCGTGTCGGCGACCGTATCGGGCTCGTCATCTTCGGCAGCGAGCCGGCCGTGCTGGTCCCCCTCACGCTCGACCATGGCGTGCTGCAGTCGTTCATCGAGAGGATTCAGTTCAACCTTGTCGATGGCAACAGTACGGCGATCGGCAACGGTTTGGCCACCGGGCTGAAGAAAATCCTCGAAAGCGACGGTAAGAGTCGGATAATCATTTTGCTCACCGACGGCGAGAACAACGCCGGCAATGTCGATCCCATGGTGGCCGCCGAGGCTGCGCGCGCCAGTAAGGTGCGCGTGTACACGATTGGTGTGGGCAGCGAGGCGGGGCGCTGGTCGCCGCTGGGCGGCGTGAGCGAAGCGGGATTGGACGAGGCGTCGCTGAAGGCCATCGCCGAGTTGACGGGCGGGTTGTATTTCCGCGCTACGGACAAGGAAAAACTGGCGCAGATCTATGCCCAGATTGACAAGTTGGAAAAGTCCCGGGTCGAAGCGACGCAGTTTGACAATTTCAACGAACTGGCTCCCGCGTTTCTTGCCGCGGCGCTTCTGTTGCTCGGTGTCGAGACGCTGCTGCGATCCACGAGGTTCCTGAAAATCCCATGAGGTTCGCCCTTCCTCATATCCTGTGGGCATTGTTTAGCCTCCCGTTAGTGGCGACTCTGCTTTGGTGGAGCCGCCGCCGGGCAGCAAGCGTAGCGAAACGCTTCGCGGAAGCGAAACTGTGGAAGTATCTTGCCCCGAATCATAGTGCGACGCGCTCGGCTCTGAAACCGGCATTGTTGTTGCTAAGTTTTGCGTTGGTTATCTTGGCCGCGGCCCGGCCCCAGTGGGGTTTCGAGGACCGTGTGCTCTCAAGTCGCGGTTTGGATATGATCGTGGCGGTGGACACATCGCTCAGTATGCTGGCGCAAGACTACAAACCCAACCGGTTGGCACGCGCCCGGGAACTGCTGCGCGAGGTAATCCGTCAGGCTCGCGGCGACCGGATTGGTGTCATCGCTTTCGCCGGCAGCGCGGTAGTGAAGTGTCCGCTGACGCTCGATTACCGCATGGCTCTCAACGCACTGGGCGTCATTGACGAGAACGCTGTGGAAACGCGCGGGACTGCGATTGGGACGGCTATTCGCACAGCCTTGAAAGCGTTTGAGGCTGGATCCGCGGGCGAGCGCGTGCTGGTGCTGCTCACGGATGGCGAAGATCAGGGGAGTGACCCGCTCGGTGCCGCGGATGAGGCCGCCCGGGCCGGAGTGCGCATTTACACGATTGGCATTGGCACGACGCAAGGCATGCCGATCCCCATGCCCGACGGCCAGTATAAGCAGGACCGTGCGGGAAGGGTCGTCAACACGCGGCTGGATTTTCTGACGCTGACCAAGATTGCTGAGAAAACCAGGGGAAAGGCGGTCAAAGCCAATCCGTCGGGACGCGCAGAGTTGAAACCCATTTTTGACGACTTGGCCGGGCTCGAGTTGACGAAACAGCAGGAACGGATTTTCCGAGTGTATCATGAGCGGTTCCAATGGTTTCTCTTACCTGCCATGATTCTCCTCGTTTGGGAAGCCATCGAAACGGGTCGCCGGCGCCGTGTCGCGCGCGAACAGGGGGATGCCTCATGACAGCCAAGCCCGTCATGTTTTGTCTTGTCGCGCTGGCGTTGGCGTTGGTTGTGCGCGACGCCGCGAGTTACCCCGGCGAGGCGCATGTGCTCTCCTCGCGTGCGCTCGAGGCTTATCGCGCCGGACGATTCGATGAGGCCCGGGAACTGTTTGCGAAGGCGGCTGCCAAGGCCCCCGGCGAGGCCTTGTTGCGGCTTGGAGTTGGCAGCGCGCAGTACCGGTTGGGCGACCGCGAGGCCGCGGCGGAAACATTCGATAATATCTTTGACTCGGAGCGGTCGGAAATCACTGCGGCCGCGAAGTTCAATGCCGGAGTGGTGCGGCATCGGGAAGCCCAAGAGGCGCTTAGCGCCATCCCCAAGGCGCCGGCGCAGCAAGCGCAGGCATTGAACGGTTCGCCAGCAGGCCAGCCGTCACAGGCCGACCCCGAGGCCCGGGCAAAAGCCATCAACGCCCTCGAGAAGGCACTCGCGGATTATCGTTTGGCCATTCTCAAAGCACCGGGCGATGTTGATATGATTTACAATTACGAACTGGCCCGGCGCCAATTGGACGAGTTGAAAAATCAGCCGCCCCCGCCGCCTCAATCCCAGCAGGATCAAAAGCCGGAAGACAACCAGCAGCAGCCGGAAAATAAGCCGCAACAGGAGCAGCCCGAGCAAAAGTCCGAGCAGAAAAAAGACGAACAGAAGCAGCAGGGTCAGAGCGATCAGGACAAACCGCCCGAGCAAAACCAGTCCCAGCAGGGGCCGGATCAGCAACAGAAGCCCGAGCAAGGCAATCCGGACGAACAGAAACAGGACGAGCCTCAATCCGGTGAACAACCGCCGCGTCAGGAGCAGCGCCCTCAGCCGCGGTCCGGGGGGCAACCGCCTGCCAAACCGGGCGAAATGACTCCGGAGGATGTGCAGCGTCTGCTCAACACTCTTCCCGAGGGCGACCAGCGGGCGCTTCAGCGCTTGTTCAATGCCCGTTTCCAGATACGGGGCGACATGGAAAAGGATTGGTGAGATGAGGGCGGCCGTGCGAGCACTTGGTGTTTGGCTCTTGATGGCTCTGCCGGTTGCGGGGTTGGGCGCGGATTTTGTGCTGCGTGCGACCGTCTCGCCAGAGATCGCGCAGCCGGGCGAGACGGTTGTGTATAGTATTTCTGTTTCTTCGTCCGGCGGACAGGCTCCGGAGGTTCCGCCCCCAGAGCCTGATCCTGCGGATGGCCTCGGCGAGCCGAAATTTGCCGGCACGCAAACGCAAACGAGCATCATCAATGGGGTTGTGTCTCACTCGGTGGAGTACCGGTACGCATTCACCCCGACGAAGGAAGGCCGGTTCACCATCCCCCCAACGGGTTTTACTCTTGGCGGGCGCAAGTATGAGTCCAACCCGGTAACTCTGACCGTACGCAAGCCTGACCTAAGTGGTCTTGTGCCAGGTGAACTTCAAGGTTTGGTCGTCCCGCCGCGTGTGGAGGGCAGCCCGGATCTGTCGCGTGCGTTGACGGGTGTGCTTTTTGTGCTGCCGACGATCAAGGAGACCAAGATTTATCAGGGACAGCAGGTGCGGGTGGCTTTCCACCTCTGCATTGATGTCGCGGGGCTGAAACGCGCGGGGCTCGACTTGCGCTCGCTGCAGGTCGCCAACTTTTCTGTTCCGAAGATGTCCCAGTTCCTCAAGGACGAGGTTTTTCCCGTGCCCCAGCGGCTGACCACGCAGGAGCGTAACATTGGCGGCAAGGTCTTTACGGTGGCACCGCTGTACGAGGTGGTCATCACACCAACCAAAAGCGGGCGTCTGACTGTTGACCCCTTCCTGATGGAGTTGCTTCTCCCTGTCCCCGGGCGGCGTGATCCGTTCCTGGATGACCCGTTTTTTCGCGATTTTGGCGGCTTGAGCGTCTTCTCGCGCCTGAATGCGGCGCGTGCGGTTGTGGCGTCACCCCCGGTGGATATCGAGGTCCAGCCTCTGCCCGAAGAGGGCAAACCGGCAGATTTTAGCGGCGCGGTGGGCGAATTCACCGTGCGCGTTACTCCCGACCGGTCCACAGCCCGTGCGGAGGACGACATCGTAAAACTTCAAGTGCGCGTGGAAGGTACGGGAGATGCCAGTGTGATTGCGGCCCCTGCGCTGCCCGGCATTTCCGGCGCGGAGTTGCTCGAGGATCCGAAGAGCGCCGTCACCCGATGGACAGACAAAGAAAAACGACTTTCCGCAAAGACATTTGATTATCTGCTTCGTCCTCTGACTCCGGGGACGCTCGAAATCCCGCCGGTCACGGTGTCTTTTTTCAATCCCATCAGAAAACAGTACGAATCCGTCAAAAGTGCACCCGTGCGGATAGAGATCACGCCGGGCAGTCATCCGACAACTCCCGTGGCCGTCTCAGCGACTGCTCCCCGCCGGGACGATGCGGAGACGACGGATGGCACGCGCACCGCGGGCGACGACATCCGGTACATCCACGCGGGCGACATGACCGTAATCCGGCGTGGGGTTCTCACGGGCGAGGGGCCGGCGTTTGTTTTCCTTCTCAGCGTTCCGCCGCTGCTGCTGTTTGCCGGGTGGCTGGCGGGGCGGCTGCGGGCGGCGCGTGATTCCCGTTCTGATCATTTCCGCGCGAGAGATGCGGCCCTGCACGCACGCCGTCAGTTG
>JAOAAY010000050.1:19449-19808 GCA_026418615.1 Candidatus Sumerlaeaceae bacterium
CGAAAAGGCGAACATGTTTTATGCGGAACTGGCATCGGCGCTCCGGCGATACTTTTCGGGAAAGTTCCGGACGGACACGAATGGCCTGACGGTGGAGGAAATCGTGGCAGAACTGGAGCGCCGCGGCGCACCGACCGACCTTGCCGGACGGGTGAGCATGCTGCTCGAGGAGTGTGATGCTGCGCGGTACGCGCCAACGCAGCCCACCCGGGAGGGAATGAGCCAGACCCTGAGTGAGGCGAGTCGGGTCATTGAAGCCGTTGAGGGACTGCCATGAGACTCGGCCGCCGAGGCATGGGGGGGCTTGTCGCAGCCCTCATGATAACCGTTCTTGCCTCCACGGCACACGCCGCTCCGCT
>JAOAAY010000051.1 GCA_026418615.1 Candidatus Sumerlaeaceae bacterium
GTTTTCATACCGCGCCCTGAGGCTTCCTAAAAGGACCGTTTCAGGAACTGCTGGCACTGCTGCAGGCTGGCTCGCTTGTCGTGGCTCTGGTTGGCTTCCTAAAAGGACCGTTTCAGGAACTGCTGGCAATCGGGTTCGCCAACCAATCGCACTCGGCAGTTGCCCGGCTTCCTAAAAGGACCGTTTCAGGAACTGCTGGCACCAATGTTTCACTGAGAGTGTATGATAGGAATGTTACGCTTTCTAAAAGGAGCGTTTCAAGAACCGCTCTGGCTTGTCAGTCCCAGTGTTTATCGTCGTGTCCCGCCGCTCGCGGGAGGAGAGACGCGTGAGGCAACGACGCGCGTTGCTTACAATCGGGGCTGTGACCGGCGAAAAATGCGTTTGCCGAAAACAGAGAGAAGCATGGCGGTGGCCGTGTGCGCCATGCGCGGGTCGGCGCCAGGACGGTTCTGAATGGGCAGAATATCCAGCGAGCAGAGGATGCGGCTGCGCGCGATGGTTTCCATGCACAGGTGCGCCTCGCGGTAGGTGAGGCCGCCCTCGACAGGCATGCGGAGTTTGGGCACCTGTTCGGGGTCAAGGACATCCATGTCCACGCTGACATGGGTGGCCATGGTGCCCATCGAGGCGATCCGGATGGCGCTTTCGATGACCTCGCGAATGCCGAGGCTGTCTATGTCTTCGATGGTAAAAACAGTGACGCGCGATCGCTCGAGCAGGGCGCGCTCCTCGGGCGCCACCTGCCGCACACCCACTAAAACGGTGTTTTCCGGATTGATGAGCGGGAACGGAAGATTGAGCCGTTCGATGCCGTGGCCGAGGGCCGCGGCAAGGATCATACGGCCGGGGCAGGACTCTTCGCGGCTGGCCGGCGTGTGGAAGTTTGCGTGGGCATCGAAAATGATGAGGCCGTAATCCGGCCGCAGACGCCGCAGCGCAAGAAACGCCGCAACGCGCTGCACATCATTGTCGCCCAAAAGGACGGGGATCGTATTGGCCCGGATGGCCTCGGCCACGCTCTCGGAGAGAGCCAGCGCATATTCGATGGACGCTGCAAGCGTGTCGAACTCCACCGCAACGGGCAGTGGCACGATCGGCTGCCAGCGCGGCTCCACACCGAGTTCCGGCAATGTCGTGTCAATCTCGGAGCGCTGCGGGAAAGACTCGGGAGCCTCGTACAGGAGCGTGACCCGCTTGAGGTCGCGTGCCAACCGCCGCGCCGTCCGCGGCACCTTGTGGATGTACGCCGAGGTCATGGCCGCCAAGAGCGCACCGTAATCGGGCAAAAATGCGACGCGGTCGCCTACGCTCAGCGGTTCGCTGCTGTCCTCGACATCGAGGATCATGTGATCGGAACTCGCACCCAGAATGGCGATGCGCGGATCTAGAGGGCGCAAACCGTCAATCAACACATCCTCGCGCCCCGTGTTGAGGATCGCGCGCAACCGAACACCACGGTCGCTAAAGGAGGGCTGGCCGCCAAAGGCGTCGCGCGTGGTCACGCCCAAGGGCACCGAGGGTTTGCGCTTCAACTCGATAATCTCGGCACGGATGGTAAAGGCGTCCTGAACGGTGTCATGCCACGGCGTGCCGTGTATGGTTTCCCGGCCAAGCATGATCGCCTCGCCAATGCGCAACTGGTTGACGCGCTTGGGCAGGCCACCCGCCCGCATCAGGGGAAGCGAACTGGAGTTTCCTCCCGAGACCACCTGCAGATTCAGCCCGTAACGCTGCTCCACCTCCTCAACCATCCGCACCAGCAATCCCAGATTTTCGGTTGTCGGCACGACTCCGCCGTAACACGAGAGGTTGGCACCCATGCCGATGACGCGCACCCCTTCGAGTTCCCGCACCCGATCCATGAAGGGCATCAGATCGTCCGGCCAGACGCCCTCGCGCAGATCCCCGAGGTCAACCATGATGATCACATCGTGTTGCCGCCCGCGCGCCAGAGCCGCATCGCTGAGTGCGCGCAGCACTTTGATCTCTGAGTTCAGGCTGACATCCACTAGATCCACCACATCCGGCGCACTGCTGATCGGAGGAATACGCAGCATCATGATGGGCGCCGTGATACCAGCGTCGCGCAGACGCATGACATTCTCCAACCTCGACTCGCCGAGGGCCGAAACACCCGCCCGGAGCAACGCCCGCGCCACATGCGGCATGCCGCAGGTGACCTTGGTCACCCCCACGACCGAGATGCCATGCTCGGCGCACTGGGACACGATCGCCGCCGCGTTGCGTTCGATCTTGTCGAGGTCTATCTCAATGGTGGGGCCGCTGTGCAGATTCATCCGCCTGCGTTTCTTTGCAGAGAACTCAACGCAAGATGACACGCTGCCGCAGGATAATCCACTCCCATTGTTCCGCAGGCCGACAGGATATAATCCCGATCCACTGCCGCGCGCGCGCCAAGCCCCGGCAAAAGGCGCGCCCCCCCCTCCGGCCTCCGCAACGACTCGAGCAACTGAACCGCTCCGGGCAGTCGGGTCAGAGGCCCACCTGTCCCGATGATCCACGACACGCCCGTCAAATCCGTCCCCTGCGCGATGCGCTTGGGTCCGGTCACCGTGTAGAGCGAGCGGACCTCCCCTGCGTGGCGCTCTAAGCCAGTCTCGGCAGCCTTGCGGGCCAGTCGGCAGAAGAGATCGGTCTCGGCGGCCGTGACGGGCACGGCGCGTTGCGGCGGCTCCGCATTCGGCTGACCTAACAATTCCAACACATTGCGCGCATTGCGAAACACGCCGAGGTCGCCCTCGACCGTCCGTCGCGACCGCGGCACAGGGTCCACCAGTATTGCGGCAATTTCGGGAGTCGGATCTGTCACGGAATGGACATCGGTCGTGGCGCCGCCCACATCCAGCACCACCAGCGGCCCGAGTTCGCGCGCAACCAATTCCGCCGCAATCAGCACGGCGCCCGGTGTCGGAAGTATCTCGCCCTGCGACCATTGCCTCACGCTGTCGAGACCCGGTGCAGTGATGATGTGATGCGAAAAAATCTCCCGCACGAGGGCTCGCACCGGCTCGGGATTGAGTTCGTCCACGCGGGGATACACATTCGGTGCCGTAAAAACCGTAAACCCGGCATCAGACAGGATCGCCACGATCTCTTCCGTCAGGGCCGCGTTACCGGCGTAAACGACCGGGGGGCGGCATGCGAGCCGGGTGAGTTGCACAGCATTCTCGCAGACGATGCCGGCCTCTCCAAAGTCCACCCCGCCCGCCAGCAGGATGATCTTTGGACCCTCCTTATCGAGGTGGCGCAGATCCCGGTCAGTTATGCGCCCCGCCGTCACATACCGCAACACGGCACCCGCACCAAGACACGCCTCGCGCGCCGCCCGCAGCGTCATGTCATAGGTCAGGCCGTGAGCCGACATGCGCAGCCCTCCCGCGGCTGACGAGTTGGCGTAACGGCGCGGCGCATCCGCCACGCCCCCCCCGGCGGCACGCGACAGGTCGGCCAGAGCACGCTCCAGCCCAATCATCACATCCCCCTCATCGACGGTGGTCGGCGCAAACCCCTGTGCAACCAACCGGGGTGAACCGTCCATGCCGTCAAAAGCATGGACCTTCGTCATCGTGCTGCCGATCTCCGCAACAAGGACATCAAACATGAGGCCGGATCAGGCTCTGCCCGACAACGATTTGACAATGAAACTGGCCACATCGTGGCCCTTGGTCCCGCGGCCAAAACCGGCGTCCATACCGCATTCGCGCGCCATCTCGTCCGTCACCTGCGTGCCGCCCGCGATGAGCAGGCGACCCTCGCGTATGCCCTTCTCAACGGCGAGATTGTGCAACTTCCGCATGCAGATCCGATGGATGTCGTTGTGCGTGATAATCGTGCTGATTAGGATCACCTGCGCGCCCGTCTCAACGGCTGCGTCGAGCACCTTCTCCAGCGGCACCGAGGTGCCGAGGTAGGTGCACTTAAAGCCAAACTTTTCCAGTCCGCCATGCTTGATATCAATGATTTCGCGCAACCCCACGGAGTGCTCGTCGTTGCCGACAGTCGCGGCCACCGCCTTCACCTGATGCGTGCGGACAAACTCCTCGATTTCCGAGTCCTTCAGGCGCTCAATTTCCTTTTCGAGTACCAGTTCGTCGCGCCGGATGGCACCCGGAAAAATACCCTTCAACTCCACATAAGTCCCCTCTGCGGGGTGCATCACGCGCGTGTGAATGACGAGCGGGTCGAGCAGGCCCATTTTCTCCGCCAACTTCATGGCCGCGGCCTTGGCGACGCGCTCCTCTTCGGGAAACATCAGATTCAGGACCACGACGCCGTCGCCCGCCCATTCCACCTCGGGCCGGATCTCCTCCGGGCCGTGCGCCTCCGCCCGCGCCAGACGCACCTCGACATTGTCCTCCGGATCGAGTTCGTCTATGTACACGATTTTTGAGGGATCGCACAGTGTGCACCCGCCGATGCAATCGCACGGTTTCTCGAGGCCCTCTGGCAGGTGGTTGTCTCCGAAGTGCGCGCACACGGGCGCGACATAATCCGCCGCGCGCGCAACGACCGTGCCGGCACCCACCCCGCCGTCCAGCGGACGCGAAATCCCGTCGCCCGCACGCTCCGGATAAAAGCCGCTGTCCACAAAATGTCCGTCCTCAATAGCCCGGAAGTACCCCCGGTCGCGAATCTCCTCCAGGAAGAGCACGGCGCGCTCTTTTAACTCGCGCACGATGCGCCCCAGCGGGCCGCCACGGTCGAGTTTGACAAATGTGCGAAGCCCATCCAACCCCACCAGTGTTTGTTTGGCTGCGTTAACCGCGCGGACATTGTTGTAGTGCCACGGCACATTGCGCCCCTCGTCCGGCGTGATGGTGGATTGGATATCCGCCGAGGTCAGCCGCGACACCAAGGTGTCCAGCACATGGGTCACGGTAGCCTCGTCGAGATCCGATTCCATATAACGAGTGTTCATCTGGGCGCGCATTTTGTAGCGCGGGAACAAATCGCGCAGTGCCACGGCGTAGGGCAGGTCCAAAAAGAGTTTCGGCGCCGGCGGCGCCGTCGGCGGAACCGTGGACAGCGCAATGCTCTCCGGCGGCATCCCGGCCAGCCGGCTGAATGCGCAGTTGATGGCATGCTGAACCAGAAGTTCCGGCATCACCTTCCAAGCCTGACGCGCCGTGGCGTTGGCGTTGTGGGCTCCGTCAATCTGGAGAATCCCGCCGTGCGCCATAATGCGCTTCGCTTCGGCCGCATCCACATAAGACCTGACCATGTTGATGTTGCGATACAGCACATTATATTGCGCGTCCTGATGCGCACCGTTGACGCCCTCCTCCACGAACAACACGGCAATCTCCGGCCCCGCAAGGCCGCTGACATACGAATGAAAATTGATGGGCCGTCCAACCTCGTCCTCGATGGCATCCAAAGCCTTGCGCGTCGCACGGATTTGTTTGCGCGTGATGGGAACGCCGCCAACGCCTTCCGGGGTTCCTTCGATGAGACCGTCAAAATGGCTCTGCCCGGCCGTCCGGATGACCATAATATGATCCGCGCCGTGCCATGCGGCCATGCGCATGCGGCGGATGTCGTCCTCGAAACGCCCCGACGCGATCTCCGTCGTGATCACGCAGTCGGGTTGCGGGTCAATATTATCAAAATACTTGGCAGCCGGCAGCGGCACGGAGGCCGCCAGCGGCTCCGAGCATTCGCGAAACTCGAACGGCCCGAGGCGCCGCCCCGGCTCCAGCGGCTTGCGCCATGTCCAGCCGCAACGACGCGGGCGGTATTTGTCCAAGTCCCGAAGGATTTCACGCAGGGATAATTTCTCATTTGGTTGCAGGCGCATGGCTGCCTCCCTTGGCTGCCTCTTCCCAGCATTGCGTCGTGATGAGCGCCAATCCGGCCTCGCGGGCTGTGCATCCGCGCGACTGCATCAGGTTCAAAATCATCCGCCCGATGCCGCGACCGCCCAGCCCGTGCTCGAACAGCCCCGCCACAAGCGCCTCGGCCTCAACGCTGGAGAACCCCATGCGCAGCGCCACCGATCGCTCGATGGACGGCGTCGTGTGCGTGCGGGCCAGTTCCTCCAAGGGGGCCACGATCTCCCGCGTTAACGCCCAAAAACGCGCCTGCAGTTCCTCGTCAGTTAACTCCTTTAGATGACCGCGTCGGGTCTCGAAATCGTCAGGTCGCTGCAGACTCATGCGCCTCCTCCTTCCTTGCAAGCCGGCTGAGTTCCGTGCGCACAAACTCCTCTGTAGCACGGATATCTGTCGCAAGAAAGCGATAGTCCTCGGATGTCAGTTCGGCAGGATCGCTCGACGCCCGCACATTTTTCAGGTACGAGCGGCGCAGATCATCCAGCGCGATATCGCAGACCCTCATCTGGGCGGGGTGCTCCGGGATCACGATGCGGCGGCCCGGCTCGTTATCACGCGGGTCGCCAGCCCGAACCTCGATCCCCATGCACTTCGCCAACCCCAATTGTGACCATGGATGCTTGCCCGCGCCGGTGTATTCCGTCTCCTGCACGACAATGACTTGGTCGCGATCCATCTCCTGCGCGAGGACGAAGGCTGCCGCGAGCGAAGTGTTGCCGGCCGGCCCGCGCTCCAAACCCTCCAATTGAGCCAGCATCTCCGTGGCGAAAAACACCTCGCCCTGCGTCACGGTCACATACCGGTCCATGTAGCGCAGCGGCCGCGCCGCATTGCGCGGTACATCAGACCTGTCTGGGAAGGTGCTAAACGGCACACCAAAACCCGTGTGAGCCGTTGTGAATGACTTGCGGTTGAAGTCATGGTCTGAGGCCATGTGCAGGCCCCGCAGGTCCACCGATGCCGCAATCACTTGCGTCGTCCCGCAACCGGCCTTTTGCAGACCCCGGGCAGTTCCCGTTATGTTCCCGCCGCCAGCATGCGACACGACCACGGCGTCCGGCGCCCGCCCCTCCGTGTCGAGAAAGTGCCGGCCGATCTCCCAGCCCAAGGTTTCAATGCCCGCAATGCTGTAGGGCGTGTAGAGCGAAGCATTGAAGAAACCCGTCTCTTCCAACACACGCAAAAATTGGTAAAACAACTCCGGCCCGACGGACAGCCGCAGAACCTCCGCGCCAGCCGCCTCGCACGCGCGCGACTTCTCGGTGATCTCAGGCTGCTGCAAACCGGTCGAGTCGAAAACCTCCTGCACGATAATGCATCGCAGCCCGCGTTTGGCAGCCTGACAGGCCACTCCAGCCCCATAGTTTCCCGATGTCGCGGCCGCGATGCCCGGATACCCCATCCGCACGGCGTGGTACACAGATAATGCGGCGCGCCGGTCCTTGAACGAGCCGGACGGGTTCGCTGCCTCGTCCTTGATAAACAGCCGCGCTCCCTTGCCCGCCGGGGCCAGTTTGCGTATCAGGCGCGTAATGTTGCGACATTCCACAAGCGGCGTAGAACCCACACAGGTTTCCGCCTGAATCCGGCGCACGGCTTCGAGATCGTAAGGCACCTCGGCCATCATCCGCTCGTAATCGAATCCAATCCGCCCCGTGGCATACCGGGCATAATCAATCCCCACGGAGGTTTTCATGATGTCGCTCTTGCGCGCCATGACCGCCGCAAAACTGTGGTCAGTTCCCATGACGCCCTCCACTGGCATGATGGACCGGATCCGGGGACTCATCAGGGCTGGCCAATATCGCCCTGAGGAGAGGACCAATGCGGATTAACTCCGCAACAGGCTCGCCAAAAGTATGGCTGTAGGCGGGCGCCGGGCCGCGCAGCGTGCCACGCAAGATCCGCCCGGCACGCGTCAAAACGATTGCCTCCGAACCCACCGTTGCGTCAGCCTGCAAAAAACCGTTCACCCGCATGACGAGAGGCGTCGCTTTGGTGTCCGCCGGCACAGCGGGGCTGCGTTCCTCCGGACGCAACACGACGGCCTCGATCTCTACCCAGTCACCCGCCGCGAGCGGCGTCTGCGCGCTCATGATGCCAAGCCCCTCCTTGACAAGGTCATGTCGCCCATGCGGGCCGCCGGCACAGGCAAATCGTTGAGCGTCAGAAGTCCCGGACGCGCCGCCACCACCAACGGAATGTAATTCACGACCACCGCCATCGTACCAATCCCGCCCGGAATCTCCGGGCTTCCACTGAAACGCACCGGGGGGTCGCCCTCGATTTCGATGTAGTCGCCCGTCAGCACGCCCTCCGCCTGTGGTTGGATCTGCTGCGGGTGCAACAGTGTGATGACTGCCCTGCCGTCGGCATAACCAATACCCGTGTGGTTGCAGCCCGCCACCATCCCGGGCTCAACCGTGGCGTGGGGCGCACGCCGCGCGACCTTACTGATGATTGGCTCGCGCCGCTCCTCTACCCGGTCCAACCGCCACCCGAGCGCATCGGCAATGAGTCGGATAGATTGCTGAAATCCCACATGCCCGACAATAGCCCCCGCTGCCACACCGCGGTCAAACTCCTCTGGCGTCGTTCCGACTCCTTGCGAGCGCATCACCGTCGGGCCAAACGGACTGAGATCATTGACACGGCGCGCCGTCACCGAGTCCACACGCCGGCATGCCGCCGTCAGCGCAATAATGAGCAAATCCAACACAAAACCCGGATTGATGCCCGTGCCGAACACCGAGACCCCCGCCTCTCGCGCTGCTCGGTCAAGGCGCGCCGCCGCGTCTGGGTTAGTGGCTTGCGGACACGCCATTTCTTCGGCCGTCGAGATCAGATTGCACCCGTGACGGACAGCCAGCAAAATATCTGACTCCACTTCGTGGACAAACGAGCCCGTCGCCTGAAGCACCACATCCGCCCGCGCCCGCGAAAGCACCGACTCTGCATCACCGGATACCTCGACCCCCAAACGCCGCCCCAGACCTAACACTTCGCCCAAGTCGCACCCGATGAGTTCTGGTCGTCGCTCGATGGCTCCAACAATCTCAACGCCACGCTTCTCAAGCAGCATCCGCGCAATGCCGCCACCCATTGCGCCAAGACCCCAAACGATGACTCGAACCCAACTCACCCTACGCGACCCCTCGAGACGACTGCCGGTCAGATGCCCTCAACCCGACAAATCACTAGATCTTGTGCTTGCGAAAAAACCAAAATTTTTCGATATGACCGGCTACATAACCAAAATGCAACAGTCAAGAGGGAACCGACAACCTGTAGGATTCGCGCACTTGCCATCAAAGAAACGCCTGTGGTCACCGTAAATAGAGTGTCACAGCGGCGTCGAACTGGCGCGGTGTGTGGCGCGTTCTCGGCAAGACCAAACGCATTTTCTAACGGGAAGCACGAACAATTATGCTGTTAAGACCCGGCCACCGCGCGGCCCTCTCGGTGCGGATTCGCATTCTCCTCGTCATATGGAGTTTGGGTATAGCAACTTTGGCCACGGCAGCGCCTCCGCCGGGATATTACGACAGCGCGGAAGGACTCTCCGGACCCGCCTTGCGCACAGCGCTGAACAACATCATCAAGAATCACACGGTCATTCCATACAGCAGCACGGGTTTTGACACAAAGGACGCTCTCGATATCATCGAAGAGGATCCGAACAACACGGCCAATGTGCTGCTGCATTACAAGCCAGTGTCGGTGCCGAAGTCGTCCTTCCCGACCCTGTGGAACCGGGAGCACACCTGGCCGCAATCGCTGGGCGCAGATGTGTCGCCGAAATCCAGCGATCTCCACGCGCTGTTTGCCGAAGATCCATCCCTCAACAGCAGCCGCGGGAATAGCCCGTATAATTATGTTCCATCCCCCACGAATACGGCTTTCGGCAACCGGTGGACTGGTTCGCAGTTTGAGGTCCGTGATGCTCAAAAGGGCGACTGTGCGCGGGCCATCTTTTACATGGCCACTCGCTATTTGGATTTCACGATTGTGGACCATGCCTCGCCCGGATATAAGCAGATGGGGGTACTGTCTGCGCTTCTCGCTTGGCACGCGGCGGATCCGCCCGACGCGGCGGAAATGGCCCGCAACGACCGCGTTTACGCCATTCAGAACAACCGCAACCCCTTCATTGACCGCCCCGAATTTGTAAACCTTATATTTGCACCTGTTTCCAACGGGAACACCTTGACGGTTGGCTCGACAAACCGCGCGGGGGCCACTGTTGCCGCCGGAGCCGTGGACTACCCAGTCCTCTCTCTCCACCTGACAGCCAACGCGAACGAGTGGGACCTGCAGAGTATCGGCATTTCAAACATCGGCACGCTGGGCGACTCGGCAATCACCGCTGTCAAACTTTACCGCGATAACGACAACAGCGGCAGCGTCACCGGCGGCGACACCCTGCTCGATACGCGCACTTTCACCTCCGGGTCGGCAACCTTCACATGCGCCAATCCTTCGCGAATTACGACGGCCACAGCCAACTTCCTGATTACGGCGTCCGTCTCGGCCATGGCACCGAACGGCCAGACCCTGCGCATCCGGGTGAACGCCAATAGTATTATCCACTCTCCCACCGGCGGTGCGGACATTGATCCTACCTTCGCGGCCATTGATAGCGCTGCGGCCACGGTCAGCGGCGGCGTGAGCAACGGCGACACACTGAGCGTCTCGTTTACCAACCGCGCCGGCACCTCCGTGACCGCTGGCACTGTCAACTATCCGCTTCTGTCAATCACGGCTGCGGCCAATTCCAACGAGTGGGATCTCGCCAGCGTAGCCGTCTCGAATGCCGGTACGGCCTCGGATTCGCGCATTACTGACCTGCGCCTGTACCGCGACCTCGACAACAGCGGCAGCGTCACCGGGGGCGACACACTGCTCGACACGCGTACCTTTGCGGGTGGTGCCACCACCTTCACGCTGGCGTCCCCGCTGCGCATGACCTCCGCACCGGTCCACCTGCTCATCACTGCGCATCTCTCCGGCATCGCCGTCAACGGCACGACCTTGCGGGTGCAGGTGAACGCCAACGGCCTCGCGAGCGCGCCCTCGGGCGGCGCCGACATCAACCCGACATTCAGCGCTTTCCAAAGCAACGCCGCCGTCGTGATAGGCGGCGTGACCGACGGCGATACGCTTAGCCTCAGTTTCATCAACCGTGCTCCGGCCAGTGCCAATGCTGGCACCACAGGCGTGCCACTCCTCACAATCGAAATGGCGGCATCGGCCAACGAATGGGATTTGGCCGCCATTCATTTAGCAAGACTTGGCACGGTGTCGGACTCGGGAATTGCGGCGATCCGATTGTACGAGGATGAGAATGCAGACGGCCTTGTGGATGCCAACGATCTGCTGCTCGATTCGCGAACCTTCTCCAGCGGAACAGCCCAATTCCAATTCAATGGCGATGCGCTGCGCATCACTCCCACCACGCAAACCCTTCTGATCGCGGCGGACATCGCAGCAGGGGCGCAAAACGGGCAAACCTTGGGCGTACGGATTCAAGCGAACGGTATCACCAGTGCGAATTCGGGAGGGTCGGACATCAACCCATCGTTCCCTGCCACCGATTCCGGACTCCTCACCGTGAATGTAGCGGGAGGCCCCAACAGCCTCGTCATCTCCGAGGTGGTGGAAGGCACGCAAAACAATTACAAATGGGTGGAAATTCTGAACCGCGGCTCTGTCCCCGTCCAACTGAACGATCCGTCCAACCAGATCGTTTTGCGCCGGTACACGAACGGGTCCGTATCCGTCAGCGGGTCGGTCAATCTCACGGGCACTATCCCCCCTGGCGGGCGCTTCGTGGTGGCCAACAATCAGGCAGATTACCGCGCCGTTCATGGTCCGACGGCCGACGCCAGCCAATACAGCGGTGTCGTGCAGCACAATGGCGATGACTCCTACGACCTGTTCAATGCCGGTACGAGTACCATCATTGACGGGTTCGCCAAAGACTGGTGCACGGGAACGGATCCGGGAGATCCTGCGTCAGACGGCGTGTTATTCCGCGTGCTCACGGCGTTGCCCAACAACGGCAATTTTGGCCAGACAACCAAGCCGACCAGTGGCACCACCACGCTGAACGGGTACTGGTACTTCGCCGGCTTCACCGCTGGCAATGGCGGAGCCGCTGTGCTGACCACCCCGTTTGCCGGCGGTGGCGGCGGTGGCGTTGAGGTGCCGGTGGCGGTCAGCCGCTTCCGTCTCGACTGACACATGGAGTCCCTTGACCGGAGCCGGCGGCAGGGGTCACGCTGCGCGGTATTCCCCTGAAACGAGGTCACCCCTGTGAAAATCAAAGTGCGCGCCGGTTTTGCGATTGTTTTTCTGGCGATCGCTGTTGCCGCGGGATTTTCGGCGGAAATCAAGCCTTTCACTTTCGTCCACATCACCGATACCCATATCGGCACAACCGGAAACGATGAGCGTCTGACATCCGCCATAGCCGACATCAGCACGGCCTTCCCCGAGGCAGAGTTCATCATCAATACCGGCGATGTCACCGAAATGGGTTACAAAGACGAGTTTGCCGTGTACAAGAAGGTGGTGAAGGATTGGCCAAAACCCATTTACAACTGTGTCGGCAACCACGACTCGCGCTGGAGCGAAAGCGGCAAGGAAAACTACCGCGAGGCTCTCGGCGAAACTTACACGACCTTCGACCACAACGGCGTGCGATTTGTCCTGTTGGATGTGGCGATGCTCCTGCAGCATTATGCGCATTTCGACGGCATCCAGATGGCACGCCTTCGCGCCGATCTCGACAGATTGACCACCGGACAGCCCGCCATTCTGGCATTGCACCATCCGCCGCTGCACCGCGGCCGATACATGGACAACGAGAAAAGGTTCGCCGAGTTGATCCGCCCCTACCATGTGCCCCTCGTGCTCATGGGACACATCCACAGCCTCGAACGCTACACCCTCAATGGCACTACCTTTGCCGCAGGCGGCAGCACTTCCGGAAAAGGACACAACAACGGTTTTTACCGCGTGTTTCGCGTGGGGCCAGACCGCATCGAGGCCCTGACTCGCAACTTCGTCACTCAGAAGACCACCATCGAGGAGAGCATTCCTCTCACCCGCACAGTCAGCAACGCCGGCGCGGTCGTCGTGCTCGAGGACGGAACGACAGGCAGCCTTGTGAAGTTTCGGATAGACGGTCTGTCGGGTGGCGCCCCCGTGGAGACCGCCTACCTGGTTGACGATGTCGTGAGCGGAACCGCCACAGCCGACGCCAACGGTATTTTCAGTCTCGACGCAACGGCGCTCAACAACGGAATCCACGAACTCGCTGTGACCTTCACCGACGACCAGGGGACCTCGCAGTTGCGCGCAGCCTATTTCCGCAACGACGCCGCCACGCGTCCCGGCCCGCGCATCACACGCGAATTTGACCTGCTCGCCGGGTCCCAGGCCCATCCGACCGTGGACGGCAACATTTTGTTTGTCGGCGCCAATGACCGGATCCTGCGCGCCATTGACCTGCCCACAAGCACCCTTCTTTGGCAGCGGGACCTCAACCGGGAGATTCTCTCGGCGCCGGTCGTCTCCGGCAACCGCGTTTATGTCGCCTCGCTCGACAAGCACCTCTACTGCCTGGATCGAGCCACCGGCGCCGATGTCTGGAAATTCAAGACTGAGGGAGCCATTCTCGCCACGCCACTAGTGACCACATCCACCGTTTACATTGGATCAGGGGATTATCACCTCTACGCGCTCGACGCCGACACCGGGCTAAGAAAATGGCAGTTCAAAGCCGAACGGCTGATCAAAATGACCCCGTCGCTCAGCGGCGACCGGCTTGTTTTCGGAGCCTGGGACAATGCGATCTACTGCCTCAACGCAACCGATGGCACCTTGCTGTGGAAAGTTCCGGCCTCCACCATGCCATTGTTCTCCGCTGCCACCAGCAACATCGCGACCACGGGCACCCGCGCCATCGTCTGCACCCATGACTATTCCGTGCGCGGCCTCGACACGCGCAACGGCGCCCATGTGTGGCTGCACCGACCGGCACCGGGGGAACTCGGCCCCAGTTATTCCTCACCGGTGTTCAAAGGCAATGTGGCCTATGTGGGCAGCATTGACGGCCGCGTGCTGGGTTTCGACGCAGACACAGGGCGAAAAGTCTTTGATGTCAATGTCCGGCCTTCCAAAACAGACGCCCTCTTTGACTCGATCCCAACCATTGACGGCGATAAACTTTACATTGGATCGGTCGGCGGCAACCTGTACTGCGTGGATATTCCGTCGGCCAAGGTGGATTGGAGCGTCGCGCTCCAACCCGGATTCATTTTCACGCGCCCCGCGCTTTGGAACGGCCGCGTGTTAGTGGCGAGCATGGGCTACAAGGTTTACGAAGTTGCACCGCCGGGCGCCACAGCGCCCGCCGCCGAATAGACTAAGCCTTCGGCCACGCCAGCACGGGCTGGCGCGCCGCGGCGAGTTCGTCCATCCGCGTCACCGGCGTCGTCTCCGGCGCTGCGGTCACACGCGCCGCGTCTGTCTCTGCGAGTCGGGCAATCTCGAGCATCGCCGCAGCGAAAGCCTCGAGCGTCTCTTTGCTCTCGGTTTCGGTCGGCTCGATCATCAGCGCCTCGGGTACGATCAGCGGGAAATAGGTTGTCGGCGGATGAAAGCCATAGTCCAATAACTTCTTGGCAATGTCCATCGCCTTTACACCAAGGTTTTTCTGGCGCGTCGCATTGATGACAAACTCGTGCATGCAGCGGATCCCGTAAGGCACATCATAGGTGCCGGCGAGCAGCGACAGCAGGTAGTTGGCATTGAGCACCGCATGCCCGCTAACCTCGCGCAACCCCCCGGCGCCCAACTGCCTCAGGTAAGCCGCGGTCCTGACGATATTGTTCACATTGCCGAAGAACGACCGCACCTTGCCGATGGATTTGGGGCAGTCACGCTCCAGCATGTACCGGCCGTCCTTGAACACCACCCACGGCGACGGCAGGTATGGAGCAAGAAAATCCCGTACGCAAATGGGGCCGGCGCCCGGACCGCCGCCGCCGTGCGGAATGGAAAAGGTTTTGTGCACATTGATATGCATCAGGTCCGCGCCAAAGTCGGCCGGCCTGACGCGGCCGACAATGGCGTTGAAGTTGGCGCCGTCGAGGTAAACGAGCGCACCCGCCTCATGGATAAGCGCCGCGGCCTCGTGCATCTGATCCTCGAACAGGCCGAGCGTGTTGGGATTCGTGATCATCACGCAGGCCGTGGACGGGCCCAGTTTTGACTTCAATTGTCCAAGGTCAATACGGCCGCGGGCATCGGATTTGATTTCGACGGCGCGCAGACCGCAACGAAGCGCGGAGGCCGGATTGGTGCCGTGGGCCGTATCCGGAATGATGACTTCGCAGCGCCCCGTCTCGCCCCGGTCGTCGAACCAGGCCTTCGCGACCAACAGCGCGGTGAACTCGCCGTGGGCTCCAGCCGCCGGCTGCAGCGAGCATCCAGCCAAGCCTGTCAACCGCGAGAGCGCCTGTGAAACATCATGATAAATCTTGAGGATGCCCTGCAAAGATTCTTCGGACTCCTCGGGATGCGCCCCGGCGAACCCCTCCAGCCCGGCCACCGTTTCGTTGACCTTGGGATTGTACTTCATCGTGCACGAGCCCAGCGGGTAAAAGTTGGTGTCCACGCACATGGTGCGCGACGAGAGGCGCGTGTAGTGGCGCACAACATCCAGTTCGCCGACCTCCGGCAGTGCTGCCGGCTCGCGTCGCAAGAACCGCTTGGGTATTGCTTCGGTTACAAGCGCATCAGCGTCCGCAGGCAAGGGCGGCAACGAGTGTCCCTTGCGCCCGGGCACTGAGCATTCAAAAATGGTGGGCAGGCTCTTAGGGGCGATGTCTCGAGTTGCAGGATTCGTCATTCGACCACTCACAAGTGGGGTGTCAGCGCTTCGACGAGTGCGTCAATCTCGTCGTCGGTGCGCTGCTCCGTAGTGCAGACAAGAAGATGATGGGTATGCTCCGCACCCAGCCGGTCCAACGGTATTCCGGCAAGTATGCCCTTCTCCCTCAAAGCCGACACCACAGCGCGGGCCGGGCCTGCCGTACGGACGACCGTCTCCTTGAAGCAGGGTGCCGTGAACGCTATGGAACCGGGCCGGACGGCCTCCAGCCCGGCGCGCAGGCGTTGGAGATTGCGCACGCACATCGTGGCCGCCCAGCGCAAACCGGACGGCCCCATGAGCGCCAGATAAATCGTGGCGCGCAGCGCGTTGTGTGCGTGATTCGTACAAATATTTGATGTCGCCTTGTCGCGCCGGATGTGCTGCTCGCGCGTCTGAAGCGTCAGCACAAACCCGCGGCGTTCGGCGCGATCCCGAGTCAGGCCCACCAGCCGTCCCGGCATACGACGCATGAAGTCCGCGCGGCAGGTAAAAAGACCCAAGGTTTCGCCGCCCAGATAGGGCCGCAGCCCCAAAGCCTGCCCCTCGCCCACTGCGATGTCCGCCCCGAACTCGCCGGGCGGGGCCAAAACACCAAGCGCAACAGGGTCGCACGACGCAATCAGCAGAGCGCCGGCCGCCCGAGTCATCGCCGCAATTTCTTCCACCTCTTCGAGGCACCCGAAATAGTTGGGGTGCTGAACGACAACGGCCGCCGTTTCGCTGGTGACAAGGTCTCGAAGATGTGAAAGGTTGATGACGCCGTTTTGCGCGGACGCAATAACCAGTTCGACATCGAAATGCCTGAGATAGGTGCAAGCCAAACCAACGCAGTCGGGATGCAAGGTTTGAGGCACCACGATCCGTCGCCGGTCCGGACGCGCACTTAGGGCGAGAAACAGCGCCTCGCCCAGCGCCGACGCAACATCATAAAGAGAAGCGTTGGACACATCCATGCCGTACAACCGCGACACCATCGTCTGATACTCGAAAAACGCCTGAAGGGTTCCCTGACTGGCTTCGGGTTGATACGGCGTGTAAGCGGTGACGAATTCGGCGCGGTTCGCGACAGCCGCGACCGCCGCAGGACAAAAGTGATCGTAAATGCCCCCGCCAAGGAAAGACACCGCAGGCCGCGCGGCCAAATCGCGGCAGGACAAGGTGCGGAACTCCCGCAGAAGTTCCGGCTCGCTCAACGGCGGCGGCAAATCCATTTCCCCCTCAAACGCGATGCCGGGGGGAACTTGGGCGGAAAATAGAGTGTCAATGGAGTCAACGCCAACCGCCGCCAGCATCTCGCGCTCTTGCTCGGCAGTGGTCTCGATATATGGATTGATCAATGCGGCTCCTCGGAGGCTGTGAAACTGTCATAGTCCTCTGGCGACAACAGATTCTCCCATTCGGATGGATCTGACGGTTCAATCTTTGCGATCCAACCGGCCCCGTAGGGATCCTCCGCCACTAACGAGGGGTTCTGGGCGAGCGCCTCATTGGACTCTGCCACTCGGCCCGACACGGGCGCGTAGATGTCCGACGCCGCCTTCACGGCTTCCACCACCCCCAGCACATCGCCCGCCTTCAGCGTCCGACCCTTCTGTGGCGGCTCCACATAGACGATCTCTTTGTTCAACTGCTCGACGGCATAAGCGGAGATGCCCACCACCACGAGGCCGCCCTCGCGGCGTGCCCACTCGTGTGATTTGACGAATCGAACATCAGACGGACTCGGCATGGGACCGGCTCCTTTTGTAAAAAGGTTTCTTGACAACGCGGGCCGGGTGAAGGCGTCCGCGAATCTCCACTTGCAGCGGCGTGCCGACCGCAGACAAGGCCGACCGCACTCGCGCCATTCCAATGACTTTCTGGAGCGTGGGAGACAGGATACCGCTCGTGACAACACCCGCTGGGGCACCCGTCTCGTCCATCACCGGATACCCCTGCCGTGCTACAGGGCCGCGCTGTAGCATCTCGAACGCTACGACCCGCCACGCAGGCCCCCCTTCTTCGCGCGCGCGAAGCAGAGCCTCGCGGCCAATAAACGACGGTTTCTCCCACGCGATGAAACGGCCCAGACCCGCCTCGAGCGGTGTTGTATCGCCGGACAATTCGTGGCCGTAGAGCGGCATGGCTGCTTCCAGCCGCAAAGAGTCTCGCGCGCCCAGGCCCGCCGGAACAATCCCGGCTGGCGCGCCGCCGGCTACGGCTCCCTCCCACAGCGCGCTGATCTGATCTACGGGAGCATACACCTCGTAGCCGGCCTCGCCCGTGTAACCCGTCGCCGAGTACAGCACCGGCACGCGGCCGGCACCCTCTAGCCAGCGAAACCGGTAATATGGCAGCACCTCAAAATCCTCGCCCAACAGGGCCTGCATGGCCGTCTCATGCGCAGGCCCCTGCACGGCGAACATTCCCCACGAAAATGTGCGATCCTCAACTTCCACCTCGCCAAACGCCTTGGCCTGCTCGGTCACCCATGCCAACGCACGGTCATAATTCCCCGCATTCACCACCAGCATGACCGTCTCGGGCGCCACATAGACCGTGATGTCGTCAATCGTGCAGCCTGACTCGTCGAGCAGGAAGGAGTAGTGCACCGTCCCGGCTTCGGCACCGGCAATTGGCGCGGGTGTCAAATAATCGGCAAAGGCGTGCGCCCGAGGTCCTCGGAGCAGAATGCGGCCCATGTGTCCAAGGTCGAACAATCCGCCTGCTTTGCGGGTCGCCAGATGCTCGGTCGTAATGCCAAAGTAGTAAAGCGGCATGGACCAGCCGTTAAAGTCTGTCATCGTCGCCCCGTGTGAGGCGTGCCATGCGTAAAGCGCGGTTCGTCGCATCGGAAGTCTCAGGTCTCTGACAGATCCGAATTGCCTCGGGGCAGAGGGGCTAAGTCAAAGACAAATCCCAAAGGGGTTTTTCGTTGAATACGGCGGGTAGGAACCAACACAACCTCCGCAGTCAGGGTTGCGGCTTCCTCCGTCACCCGCAGAAGGTTAGGAACGGTTATCATGGGAATCTTGCTCCGCCGCCGCGCGCGGCTCGGCACCATCATCACACTCGGTACGGCCCTGTGGGGGCTTTGCTCCCTCGTGCCGGCACAGACACAGTTTTGGACCGCCCCCCGGCCGGGCGATTACGCTGAGTACAGTGCGTCCTATGCGCGCGGTGAGATTCCGCGCAGTCCCTATGTGGCTCCCGAAACGCGCCCCCAGCGCAGTTTCTTCTCTTGGGGCGCTGGGGCGCAGACGGAGACGCGGACACAGGCCAATCCGCAACCCTATTACCAGTATGGCTACGGCGGTTGGAGTGCCAATTCGGGCTTCTCAGCCTATGCCAACACGGGATATCAGTATTCCGGGCCGCAACGCGAACTCGCACCCGAGGATTACATCACCCCGCCGCCTCCCGGCCTCGTGCCGGTGGATTATCCCATCGAACTGTTCCTCAGTCAGGGGTACGGCCGCTTCGGCGACATGACTTTTCCTATCCTCGGCGGCGAGCGCGGAGCCCCGACCCCCACCGGCCGCTTCACGCTTCAGCGGAAGGAACTGGCCTATATGTCCAAGAAATATAAGACTCCCATGCCCTACTCGCTTTTCTTCACGGACGCCCACGCCATCCATTATGGCGCGCTCGATGTGCCCAGCCGCGGGTGCGTGCATGTGGATTATCGCACGGCGCAAATCCTTTATTACTCCACCATCACCGGAAAAACGCGCGTCATCATCCATCCGTAGGCTGCACTGGGGCATGGTTTAGTACCTGTCTCTTATACACATCTCCG
>JAOAAY010000005.1 GCA_026418615.1 Candidatus Sumerlaeaceae bacterium
GGCTTCGGGCACTCCGAGACCCTGATTGCCGAGGTCCTGCGCGAGCGCGGTGGCCGCGACGGTATCGTCATTGCAACGAAGGCCGGCAATGATTTTTATCATGCGGACGCAGGCGACGACAAAGGCTACGGCGCCATGAAACCCAATTACACCAAGGATTATCTGATCGGTGCGGCGGAGCAAAGTCTGCGCCGGCTCGGCGTGGATTGCCTCGACATCCTTCAACTGCATAGCCCCAACACGGAGGTCCTCGAACGCGACGAGGCTTGGGACGCCTTGGCAACGCTGAAACGCGACGGCAAGATTCTCCATGCCGGCCTTAGCATTCAGAGTTTCCGGGAAACCGAGCAGGCCTTCGTGCTCGACCGTCATGCGGACCTGCTTGATGTCATTCAAGTGCG
Source organism: Candidatus Sumerlaeaceae bacterium (assembly GCA_026418615.1). Classification (GTDB taxonomy): domain Bacteria; phylum Sumerlaeota; class Sumerlaeia; order Sumerlaeales; family Sumerlaeaceae; genus JAOAAY01. The sequence continues at coordinate 402 of JAOAAY010000005.1, forward strand.
TTACAATCTGCTCGAGCGTATGGCCGAAGAGGTCTTGTTCCCCAAGGCGCTCGAGCACGGCATCGGCGTCATCGTCCGGATTCCGCTGCTCTTCGGCCTGCTGACGGGCAAATTCACGCGCGAGACGCGCTTTGGCGAGGACGACCACCGCCAGATGAACCTTAGCCCGGAAAAACTTGATACTTATCTGACCCGTCTGGAGCGCTTGCGCCCGCTATTCGGCCTGTTTCCCGATCAGACCATGACACAGGTCAGTCTTCGTTTCTGCATCACGCATCCGGCCTGTCATACGGCCATTCCGGGCGCCAAGACACCTCAACAGATTGCAGACAATTGTCGCGCCGGAGAACTCGGGCCTTTGCCGCCCGAGACACGCGCCCTGATCGAGGCGGCCTGACGACGGCGGCTTATGGCGAAACGAGCGCTCATCACAGGCATTACCGGGCAGGATGGATATTACTTGGCCAAACTGCTGCTGGACAAGGGCTACGAGGTTCACGGCCTCGTGCGCCCCGACCACTACGATGTCTCCGACCGCCTTGGCGACATCACCGACCGTGTGACAATCGAGCACGCCGAGTTGACCGACAGTCTCACGATCCGCGTCATCGTCGAGCGGCTGCAACCCGACGAGATCTACAACCTTGCCGCACCGAGCCATGTCGGGCGAAGTTTCAGCGTGCCGGAGAGCACCATCGAAATTGTCGGCGTGGGATGCCTGCGTCTGCTCGAGGCTGTGCGCCAGGCAAGCCCCCGCTCGCGGCTTTATCAGGCGGCCAGCAGCGAAATGTTTGGCCGCGCGGCCGTCAGTCCGCAAAATGAGCAGACACCCTTTCACCCGCGCAATCCTTACGGGGTGGCCAAACTCGCCGCCTATTGGGCTGTCGTCAATTATCGCGAGACCTACGGTCTGTTTGCCTGCAACGGCATCACCTACAACCACGAGAGCGAGCGGCGCGGAGAGGAGTTCGTTACGCGGAAAATCTCCATGGCCGCAGCGCGCATCGCCCTCGGGTTGCAGAAACGCTTGACGCTGGGCAACCTCGATGCCCGCCGCGACTGGGGATTCGCCCCGGAATATGTGGAGGCCATGTGGCTCATGTTGCAGCAGCCCGAGCCGGACGATTTCGTCCTTGGAACGGGCGTCACCCATTCAGTTCGCGACTTTTGCGAGGCCGCCTTCAACAGGGTCAACCTGAACTACAAGGATTTTGTGGATATTGACCCGGCGCTGGTGCGGCCGTCCGAGGAGCATTTACTGGTGGCCGACCCATCCAAGGCGGCACGAGTGCTGGGGTGGCGTGCCCGGACCCCGCTGCGCGACATTGTGGCGCACATGGTGGATGCCGACCTCAGCCGCCAACGGCGTGCCCTTCGATGACCAGCGTGCCGCCGCCTTCGCCGGCGCACCGCAACGGCTGGCTTGATCGGAAGGTTATCGGATGGGCCCTTTACGACTGGGGCAACTCGGCGTTTGCAACCACCGTGATGGCGGGATTCTTTCCTGTTTTCTACAAGCAACACCTGCGGGGACAGGTCGAACCGACCACAAGCACCTTTGAACTGGGTCTGTTCAATGCTTTGGCGAGTCTGGCGGTCGTGCTCATGGCGCCTGCCCTCGGTGCCATAGCCGACTTGGGACGCACCAAAAAGCCGATGCTGGCGGCCTGGGCGGGGATAGGCATTTTGGCTACCGCCGGACTGGGGTTGGCGGGAGATTATGGGTGGCTGCTGGCTGGCAGCCTCTATGCGCTGGGCGTCGTAGGATTTTCTGCTTCCAATATATTCTACGACGCGATGATCATCAGTGTCGCTGAAGGCCGCCGCACGGATGCTGTGTCCGCGTTCGGCTTCGCGCTCGGCTATCTGGGCGGAGGTCTGCTCTTCGCGCTGAATGTGCTCATGACGCTCAAACCCGGCTGGTTTGGCTTGCCGGACTCGGCAGCGGCCGTGCGGGTCTCTTTTCTGACCGTGGCTGCGTGGTGGGCGCTGTTCTCGCTGCCGTTGCTCGTGTTGGTGCCCGAGCGTGCGCCCCGTCAGGGCGCCGGATGGGCAACCGCGGCGCGAATGGGCATTGTCCGGCTCGTCAGAACCATCGCCGGCATCAGAGGCATGAGGAACATTGCGCTGTTTTTGGTCGCTTATTATTTTTACATAGATGGTGTCTCGACAATCATTAAGATGGCTGTGGACTATGGGCTGGCGCTGGGTTTCCCCGCTCGTAGCCTGATCCTTGCCTTGCTGCTGGTCCAGTTTGTCGGCTTCCCTGCGGCTATCGCTTTCGGCTGGCTGGGTGAGCGTTTCGGGACGCGTCGCGCCATTCTGACAGGTCTCGCCATCTATGTGGGCATCACCGTTTGGGGGGTGGCCATGCGGGATGAGACAGATTTCTATCTGTTGGCCGTCGCCGTGGGTTGTGTGCAGGGCGGCGTCCAGTCGCTCAGCCGGTCAATGTTTGCCCGGCTGATTCCCCAACGAAAATCCGCGGAACTCTTTGGTTTTTACAACATGATGGGCAAATTTGCGACGCTGCTCGGCCCAATTCTGGTCGGCGTCACGGCACGCGTGTCCGGGAGTTCCCGACTCTCTTTGCTCTCCATCATTATCCTGTTCCTGGCGGGCGGCGCGCTTTTGCTATGTGTTCGCGAGCGATCACCCGCCGGGGAGGCTCTTGTCTCTTGAACCTGCCGCTTTGGACGCCATGGTGTGACGGCGATGGACGAGCAACTGATTGAACGACTGGTGGACGAAGTGGTTCGCCGCGTGACAGCCGAGGCGGTGCGCCCGGCCGTCACCGGCTCTGCGCCCGCTTGCGGCTGCCCAAGTGCGACGGCTGAGGCCACAGAGACCGCCGCTCGCGAACTTCTGGGCACAGGGGCGTGCCGCGTTGGATGCACGGACGCAAAATCCCTGCGATGCGAGGATCTGGCCCCTTACATTGACCACACGCTGCTCAAGCCCGGCGCGACGGAATCGGAGATCGAGAAACTGTGTGACGAGGCCAGGCGCTACCGCTTTGCCTCGGTTTGCGTGAATACCTCGTACACGGAACTCTGCGCGCGGCTGCTGGCGGGCTCGGGAGTCATGGTCTGCTCGGTTGTGGGCTTTCCCCTTGGCGCCATGAGCACCGAGGCCAAGGCGTTTGAGACCCGCGACGCCATCCGTCACGGAGCGGACGAGGTGGATATGGTCATCAATGTTGGCAAACTGAAAAGTGGCGACTTTGCCTATGTGTGCGATGACATCCGGGCTGTTGTTCAGGCGGCGGCGGGCCGCACGGTGAAGGTGATCATCGAAACGGCGCTGCTGACAGACGAGGAGAAAGTGGCTGCCTGTGTTCTGGCAAAGGCCGCGGGCGCCCATTTTGTGAAGACCTCCACGGGCTTCGGCCCCGGAGGCGCCACGGCCGCGGATGTCGCGCTCATGCGGCGCACCGTGGGGGACCGCATGGGGGTGAAAGCCTCCGGCGGCATCCGCGACTGCCAAACAGCCATTCAAATGGTGGAAAGCGGTGCCACCCGCATTGGAGCAAGCGCCAGCGTGGCCATCGTCAAGGGACAGGAAAGCAAGTCGTCCTACTGATCGCTACGCGCGTGCGGCGGCGCGCAGCGAGGCGTCCACGACACCTTCCACTTTTTCGATTGGCAGACGCTCCTGCTGCATGGTGTCGCGGTTACGCAGGGTCACCTGCCCATCCGTCAGCGTGTCCACGTCCACCGTCACGCAATACGGCGTACCGATTTCGTCCTGGCGCCGGTAAAGTTTGCCAATGGCGGCCGTATCGTCGTAAACAGTGTAGAAACTGCGCTTCAAGTCGGCGGCGAGACGGCGCGCCTTTTCGACCAGTTCCGGCCGGTTTTTGAGCAGCGGGAAAACGGCGCACTTGATGGGCGCGAGCGAATAATGGAGCGACAGCACGCGGCGGGATTCTTTGCCCTCGACCGCCTCCTCGCGAAACGCATCGCAGATGAAAGCCAGCGTGCCGCGGTCGGCCCCCGCACTCGGCTCGATCACATACGGAATGTAATGCTCATTTCTTTCCTGATCAAAATAGCGAAGGTCTTTTTTCGAATGCTCCATGTGCTGTTTCAGGTCGTAGTCCGTGCGGTTGGCGATGCCTTCGAGTTCGCTCCACCCGATCGGGAAGTTGTATTCGACATCCACACACCCGCGGGCGTAATGGGCCAGTTCGTCGGCCGGATGTTCGCGCAGTCGCAGGTTTTCCGGTCGGATGCCGTAGCGAATGTACCAGTTGAGACGCTCCTGTTTCCAATATTCCCACCAGTCCATGTCGGTCCGCTCGCCCGGCGCGCATTTGTCGCCCGGCTTGCAGAAAAACTCGAGTTCCATCTGTTCGAACTCGCGCGTGCGGAAGGTAAAGTTGCCCGGCGTGATCTCGTTACGGAAACTCTTGCCCACCTGCGCGATGCCAAACGGCAGTTTGCGCCGCATGGTTGTCATGACATTCGTAAAATTCACAAAAATGCCTTGCGCCGTCTCGGGCCTGAGGTAGACGACCGCCGCCTCCTCCTCCACCGGCCCCACATAAGTCTTGAACATCAGGTTGAATTGCCGCGGGTCCGTCAGTTCCCCGCCGCACTCGGGACAGACGGCTACAGTTTGATCCTGAGGTACCTCTTCGAGGGTCCAGAACCCCTTGGGTTTGCTGCTATAGGTCCCGCTTTGCTTCACCTTTTTGACAGCCTCGTCAAAACTTTCGGCGGGAACGGTGATAACCACAGATTGCCCGGCCGCCATATCCGGGTTGGACAGGCGCACGCCGACATACCGGGGTAGATGATCCTGACGGAAGCGCCGCTTGCAGGCCTTGCAATCCACCAACGGGTCGCTGAACGACGCCACATGGCCGCTGGCCACCCACGCTTGCGGATGCATGAGGATGGCGGCGTCGAGCCCCTCGATGTCGTCGCGCTCGTACACCATCGCACGCCACCATGCCTCTTTCACATTGCGTTTCAATTCCACGCCGAGCGGCCCGTAATCCCATGTGCTTGCGAGTCCGCCATAGATTTCGCTCGACTGGAAAATCAGCCCGCGTCGCTTGCACAGCGACACGATCGCGTCCATCGTCACCGTTTGCGTCACAGCCCTGAACTTCGCCTCCTCGGATGCTGTCGCGTGAATTTCGAGGATGCTTTGCGGCGTTCCGGACCCATGCAATCACAAAAAAGGCAGGGCAGCCCCCCGAGGGGGACCACCCTGCACCGCCGGAATGGCTTTGCTGAGTGAGGACTATTCGTACATCGCCCAGTCGTGCGCTAACGCAGGCGGACTGAACGGCCCAGCCTTCAGGTTGTCGAACACGCCTTGGGTGTCAGTCGCAGAGTTGCCGTCAAAGGTCCCGCTGGCCCGGTAATGCAACACGGCCGCACCTGCAGGATAGGAACCGTCAATGGTCGAGGCAATCTGGTTTCCGTTGACATAATACCTGACGAGCGCGCCCGCCGCCTCGATCCGCAGCGTGTACCAACCGCTGCCGCCGGGCAGGAGCAATTCGCCGAGTTTCACGACTGTGGGGTGCGGACTCACACCATCCAGACTGGTGTTGCGCGTATCGTTACCCGCCGACTGCGGCAGGAACTTCACGGCGAAAAACTTCTTCACGCTCGACTCGTAAAGCAGCGCATAACTGCCCGTCGTATGCCAGAACCAGCCGGGACCATCCACTGCCGGCTCGGTCGTGTAATTGTTGCGCACTGAGAGTCCCATCCGGGTGAAGTTTGCCCCGCCTGCACCCGTGACGCCGGAATAATCCGGGCAGTACATGTCCACCTCGACAAAATAATTGGTGCTGCCGAGGTCGCCAAACGCGATAGCATTGTATCCGCCGTCATCGCCGACATAAAGAGCCCTATTGGGCGAGGTTGCGCCCGGCCGAGTGTTGGCCGGCAGAACGGGCAATGTAAATGTCCAATCTGGACTGGTATTTGCCGTGGTCACAGTGAGGACGGGCGACTCGACTTCGCCACCCTTGGAGCATTGCCCGGCGAAGGTGTTACGGTAAGTAATCGTGCCGGATGCTCCGTTCACATTGGATACTGTGGCGTCGGAGATGTCGGGCTGGCCATCACCGGCAAAACACGCTGTTCCATAATCGAGCGTGTTCCCGCCGCGGAACCCGCTATCGAACTGATCGGCAATCGAGACACTGCTCAGCACCTGCGCCATGACCGAGGTCACAGCCACACACACGGCCAAGCACAAAGCAATTCTACGCATGTCACCATCCTCCCTAACAATCAATGTCCTTGGGGGATTTTAGCCACTCCCCGCCGGTGACCCTGACATATGGGCGGGAGACGGCTGGAAGTCAATGGAAAGTCGGCCGGGGCGCTGTCTAGCGGTACACAGCCGCCGGCTATTGTATAGGCTTAGGGTACCCGTTCCAAACTGAAGTAAAAGTCAGACCCCTCGCCGACAGCGCTCGACACGCCGATTTCGCCTCCCAACTGTTGGACAATGTGCTTCGATATGGCCAGCCCCAGCCCGCTGCCGCGTACCCGTCCAGAGAGAGCCCCCTTGGTGCGATAGAACCGCTCGAAAACACGCGGCAGTTCCTCTGCAGGAATGCCCGGCCCTTGGTCGCTGACATGCGTCCAAACGACATCGCCGCGTATCTCGGTCCAGATACGGATGGTTTGGCCGTGACCGCTATATTTGACCGCATTGTCTAATAAATTTACGAGCACGCGCTGCAGATGTTCGCTGTTGGCGCGAACCTTGAGCGACTCGTCCGGCAAGGCGGCTTCGATGCGCAGGCCTTTGAGGCGTGCCACGGGAGCCGTGGCATCCAACGCGTCTTCAATCTCCTCGCGCAGCACAAGCGGCTGAAGGTCAATGTGCGTATCGGGACTCTCGAGCCGGGAGAAACTCAGCAAGTCCAAGGTTAAATTGTGCAAACGCTCCGTATGTTCGAAAATCACCGGCAGAAATTCCCGCACACGCTCAAGCGTCTGGAATTCGGGATCCATGAGAGTCTCAATGTATCCCCGAACGGCGGTCAGCGGCGTGCGCAACTCGTGCGACACATTCGCAATGAAATCCTTACGCATCTGATCCACGCGCCGCAATTCGGTCTCGTCCCGAATCAACAGGAAATACAGATCCGTGTGATCGGGAACTTTTGACACATGCAGGCTTCGCACCGACTGGGCATCGAGCGGGACAATGATTGCGTTTTCCCCATTGGCTCCGGTCATGGCCAGCATTCGTTGGCGCAGTTCCACCGTGTCCAGCGGGAGGTCCTGCAAGTCCCGCAAGCGCGAAGTTTCCCCGATGTGGCTGCGCCAACGGCGGTTGGGGATGAGCAGGTCACTGTTGCTCAGGTAGAGGGAGGCCGTCTCCGGCATGGCCTCGATGAGTTCGCACGCGAACGAGAGCGGGTTGATCATCGGAGCGCGTCAAACGGTAACGGCTTTGCGGGTACTAGCAGCCGAAGGATCCTCCACCCAGCGATAGCCGACGCCGCGGACTGTCTCGATGTAGGCTGCCGCCGCCCCGAGTTTCTGCCGCAGGCGCTTGATGTGCGTATCCACCGTGCGCTCGGTCACATTCGGCATGAATCCCCATGCACTTTGGAGGATCTGGGTTCGCGATAAAACCTTGCCCCGCGCCCGGATCAACTCGGTCAGGAGGCGCATTTCGGTGGCGGAAATCTCGACCGTGCGTCCTTCCACCGCCACACGGAAGCGGTCCTCGTCTATTTCCAGGCACCCAAAAACCGTGGGCATTTTGTCTTGAGGGACAGGCTCACGCACGGCAAGCAATTTTGTGACGCGTAGCATGAGTTCGCGCGGCGAGAAGGGTTTGGTCACATAATCATCGGCGCCCAACTCAAGCCCGGTCACACGGTCTTCCTCACTGCCCCGCGCCGTCAGCAGCACGACGGGCAGACGGGCGGATCGCTCGTCGGAACGCAGTCGTCGCAGCACATCAAGTCCGTCCATGTCGGGAAGCATCAAATCGAGCACAACGAGCGACGGCAGGGCCTTGCCAAGTAAATCGAGCGCCCGGCGTCCGTCACTCGCGATAACCGCCTCAAAGCCGCACTGCTCGAGATGAAGTGCGACCAGATTGGCAATAGCCGGCTCGTCTTCTACGACCAGCACAGCACGGATCGGAGACATAACCTTCACTCCTTTTGCGCCCGGATTTCGGTCAGACGGGTGCAGGGCCACACTATGATTGGTAACCCGGACTGACCAGTCCTACGACTGGTCCGGCTCGTCCATGCCTTTTTGGTGACAGAATCATGACAAAGTGTCGCGACTCGGGTAAAATCCTGTCAGCGATTTCGCGCCGTCAAGCGACGCACCATGACCGTGCCCGCCAGGGTACGATCAAAGGCAAACTCCGAATAGCCCGCCCGAACCACCACAGCAGGCGAGGCTTTGAGCATCGTAATGCTCGTGCCCGGAAGAAGGCCCAGCGACAGGAACTTGCGCACATGGCCCAACTCCTCAAAGCGCTCGATGACAGCGTGTTCGCCCTTTCTCAGGTCGCACAGCGGCATGGCTGGCAGGCACACCCCCGAATCCGACGCCCGACGGCCGCGGACAAGCCACCAGACATAATGAACCATCCGCCGCAACGCGGAGAGAACTCCCGGCTCGCGGGCGCTTTCGTAACCGCAATGCGGGCACCGGATCAGCCGGCAGCCGTTGCGCGCCAAGCAACCCGCGCACGCCTCGCGGGCGGCGGCCTCGGTCAACTCACTGCCACAGCATGCGCATCTCATCGGCTCAACCATCCCGTCATCATGAGAACATAGTTAGCGCACACGCCAACCACCGTCGCCGTCGCGAAAATCGCGGCCAGTGTCAAACTCGCAAATTTCCACCCGCGTTCTTTCTTCATGACGAAAAACTGGGCGATGCATGGCAGGAACAGGGTGATGACGAGAACGGACACGAGCGTCTGGCGCGGATCGAGCGCCCCGTCACGCTGCAATTCGAACAGTCCCGCGGCGCCGTAATCGCGGCGGAAGAATCCAAAGAGCAACGCACTGGCGGTTTCCTGCGGAAGGCCCATGGCCCGCACCAGCGGTTCCAGCCAACCGATGAGCACGCCGAAAGTGCCTGTCACATGCCCCAGCCAGATGATGACGCTGGCCGCGAGGAAAAGCGGCAGGATTTCCAGAAAATACCAGTGCATCCGGGAGTAGGTCTTGCTCAGGACATTGCCCAGCCGCGGCAGCCGCAGCGGCGGCATCTCGAGGTAAAAAGCCGGCGGTTCGCCCGGCATGTGGCGCGCCGCCAGCAGACCCATGATGAGGAATACTCCCGCCACAATAACCAGCCACGACAGAAAAACCTGCGGGTTCGCGGCGGTCATTGCCATCACGACACCGATTTGCGCGGAGCACGGAATCGCGAAACCAAGCAGGAGCGTGGCAATGACTCGCTCGCGCTTGGTCTCCAAAATGCGCGTCACCATCGTCGCCATCGTGCCGCAACCAAACCCGATGACGATCGGAATGACCGCACGGCCGTTGAGCCCCAGTTTCTTGAAAACACGGTCCAACAACAAGGCCAGCCGCGGCAGGTATCCGCTGTCCTCAAGAATGGAAAACATGAGAAAGAAGGTGCCGACAATCGGCAGAATCAGCGCGAGGGCGTACCGCAGCCCCAAGGTCAGCACGCCGTAGTCGTGCACGAACAAGTCCTGCCAAACCCTGGAGGGGATGAGCCGCGTCACCCAATCCGTCAGCAAAGGCGTCAGATATTTTTCATACAAATCGGTCTCGATCAAATCCACGAGTGTCCCCGCGCCAAAGCCGCCGACAAACTTATAAATGCCAAAATACATGACCAACGCGGCGATGGGAATGGCCGTCCACATGTTCATCGTGGCGCGGTTCAGCAACTGGCCGATCACCCCGTCGGAAACAGGCGGAAATACGGCGCACTGCGCGAGAATCCGGTCAGCGAGCGCCTGACGGTCCAGCCGCGCGGCCAGTTCCAAGGCGCCGCGCTCCGCCGGGTCGTTCATGGCCGCCAACGCCGCGTCAATCTCCTCGCCCCGCACCACGGGGCCACCCCTGCGGTCCGGATTGTGCCTCTCCACGGCCTCACGCACCTCGCGCCCGTAGGCGATCACCATGCCGGGCGGGTCGCCAAGGCCGTCGCGCACCACACAACACAAGTCTGTCAACCCCTCGCCGGTGGTGGCCACCGTCGCCACAACGGGAACACCCAGCAATTGCCCCAGCCGTTCGGTGTCGATGGACACTCGGTAGCGTCGCGCTTCGTCCATCATATTCAGCACCAGCACCACCGGCAGCCTGCGTTCGAGCAGTTCGAGGGTCATCGGCAGCATCCGGCGCAGGTTTTTTGCGTCAACGACATGAACGACGACATCGAGCCCGCCACCGATGAGAATCTCCCGCGCGATATGCTCCTCTTCCGAGATAGGCTGCAGCGAGTAGGCTCCGGGAGTGTCCGAAATGAGGAACTCGGGCAATTGAGCCGAGCGGCCACTTGAGACCGTAACGGTCGTGCCCGGATAGTTCGAGACCGTCGCGTTACGCCCCGTCAGGCAGTTGAACAGCAGACTCTTGCCGACATTTGGAGGGCCGCATATCACGAGCCGGCGCAGTTGTGTCGCGCTAGCCGTATCGTCCGCGCGACTCACCCGACCTTCGACTCCCTTTTTCGATCTGTGATGGGACGGTTCGCAACTATTGGTGCTCATCAAGATGCTCAATTCTGGTCATAGCCCGAGCGCACGCAACAAGATTCCCCATAGTGGTTACGCTGGTCGGGGAACAAAAACTATGCCCAGCGTGCCCGGGTTCGCCCTGATTCACTGACAACCTTGTCGCGCTGACGGACGCAAATCACCAATGCCCGGCTTGCCATCATTACGCGGCTTCCGTATTGGAGCATTTCAGCCACCAAGTGCTGGAAATCATGCACTTTCGCAAAGCCCAACCTTGACGCATTTTCGAAAGGGTGGATAGTGGACGACGAAACGCTACGCTGCTCGGGGAGAGGAACGATCGATGAAGTCCATGGCGGAATTTCTGAAGGCCTACTCGCAGGCGCTGACTGAACACCACCCGGGAGGGCCGCCGCAGCGGCCATGGCGTATGCCGGTCGTTGTCAGTCGCCAAGTCGGGAGCGGGGGGCTGCTGTTCGCCCAAGCGCTTGCTGATCGTCTGGGATTCGAAGTCTGCGACCGCAAGATTCTCGAAGAGATCTCCCGGCGCAGCAAGGTGCCCGAGGACCTTGTGCGCCTGCTCGACGAGAGGCCGGGCCGAAGTCTGGAGGTCTTCGGCGCGAGTCTGTTGCGCGGGGCAAGTCTGTCTGTCCATGATTATGATGCTGTGCTAAAAGGTACGCTGCGCGCGCTCCTGCAATTGGGCAATGTGGTCATCCTTGGACGCGGCGCCAACTTCCTTGCCGAGCCGGGCAAGGCCCTGCGCGTGCGACTGGTGGCGCCGCTGAAGGTGCGGATTGCCAATATCATGGAGCGGTGCGGTGTGGACGAAAAAACCGCCCGTCAGATGGTGCACGACACCGATGTCGAGCGCGCCAAGTTCATGAAAAGAGTTTACGGCCAGGAGGAATCATCGCCCGAATCGTTTGATCTCGGCCTCAATACCCACAAGATCCCAATCGAGCAGGCCGTACGGATAGCGCTGGATGTTTACGAGTTTCTGGCCCGCTCAGCCTCGCCGCCCGTCTCAGGGTCTGGCCAGGTCACACCGTAAAGTTCGCCGAGTCGGCGCACAACATCACCAACGGCCTTGTTGGGCGTTGATGCGCCTGCTGTCAGGCCGATGCGTGCCGGTAACGGCGGCAACCATCCCTGCGACACGACAGGTTCTTTGGCACCAAAAGGCCGATGACGGATTTCGTCCGCCGACAGCAAGCCGGAGACATCCTCCACATGGTAAGCCGGCGCGAACCGCCCGGCAATCTCGACCAGATGCGCCGTGTTGGAACTGTTATAACCGCCCACGACAAGAATCGCGTCCGGGTTCAGCGCCCCAAGGTGCAGGATCGCGTCCTGACGCTCCTGCGTAGCGGAGCAAATCGTATCGAAGTGACGATAGTGCTCGTCGAGTTGCTCAACTCCGTAACGCTCCGCCATGGCATCGCGCAACATGCCGGCAATTTCTAGCGACTCTGACGAAAGCATGGTCGTCTGGTTGGCCATACCGATCCGGACCAGATCGCGCTCCGCGTCAAAACCTGCGGAGACTGCATGTGGGGCGAACCTGTCGTGCACTGCGGTCGCAGGCACTAAACCCCGGATAAAATCGCAGACCAGCGCCGCCTCGGTTTTGTCCCGCAGGACAAGATAGCGGCCACCGGGAAATTGGGTGACACGCGAACTCGTCCCAACGGTTTCCTCGTGATAATACTTGCCATGAATGATCGCGGTGAAACCTTCGCGGGCGTATTTTTCCACTCGCTTCCACACCAGAATCACCGAGCCGCAGGTCGTGTCCACCAGCGTACAGCCGGTGGCGCGCAGCCGCTCCGTTTCCTCCACGCTGGCACCAAACGCCGGCAGGATCACGACATCTTCCGGACCGAGACTGTCTGCTGACACACCGCAAGCATATTGACCGGCGAGAAACTGGATACCCATGTCCATCAGACGGCGATTGACGCGCGGGTTGTGGATGATCTCCGTCGTCAGGAATATTCGGCGGTCGGGAAACATCCGCCGGGTCTGGTAGGCATAATCCACCGCCTTGTCTACACCATAGCAAAACCCGAACTCCCGGGCGAGAAGGATGGTCAGCCCCCCGGCCTCCAGTTGGAAGTCCGAGTTACGGATGAGATCAACAAGCGGGCAGCGGTAGTCTCCGGCAATAGCACCCGCCACATCACCCTTGAGGCCGAAACCGTGGCGGTAGATGCCGGTCGAGGGGTCAGGGCGACCCGATGGATTGTCAGGCCGGACTGGGTGCGTCAGTGACATCGCAAGACAGTCCTAATTCGTCAGGCCGAAAGCATTCGCCGGCTGGAATCAAAAAAACGAGTCTGCTGGATCGCCGCCACCGGGCGAATCCAGCAGACTCTGCCATCATGGTCGTCTCGCGGCAGCCACGGCCCCGGCTGCCTCAGATTTACCAGACTTGGTTATAGACGCCAGTGATGCGATTGATGGCCGGCTCGCGCGAGGGGCCGGAAATGGGGCCAACACCGCCACCCACGCGGACAATGTCCCCGCGGCTGATGGTCCCGTTTGTCGCATCATAATCCAGACCGTATGATTGGATGTCAGATGTGAACTGGTTCACATAGCCGCCACCGAACCAGTTGACGCGATCCGGTCCTGGCGACGCAAGACGCCAGCCGCCGCCAGAAGTAATTCCAGCGCCACGGAAATTAGGATTGCCCACATCGAAGGCCCCGCCCGGCGCAAAATCGTATGCGCTAATGTAATCAAAAGTATCATAGGCAGATGTAGGCGCGCCGGTCGGAGTCACAGGAGCCGCATTGCCCCGGACCTCAAAAGGATCCCGCAGCACGCTGGTGATGTAAGCGATGGGCGTGGTCAGGCGGATAAACCGCGGGCTGACAGCACCCGTCGCACCCGGAATGAAAAGGCTCGGCCCCGACAGCGAACTTGCCGTTCCATAGACAATAGCCGTCATGGGCTTGTTGTTGTCCACCGTGTAGGCCTCGAGAGCCGTGGCCAGCGACCTCATGTCGGCCTTTGCACGCGACACCTTTGAACGCGTCTGCGCCTCGAGGAAGTTCGGCACAGCGATGGCTGCGAGGATCGCGATGATTGCAACCACGATCAACAATTCTATGAGTGTGAAACCCCTACGCATAACTCCTGTCTCCCATCTTGCTGTAGTAGTGATTAATGAATGAAAAACAACCACCAGCGGCTAGGGTTGCCATGGGCAGATGCAGACAATCAAGAGTTTCCGTAAAGGTTTCTGGCGTTATTGAGAACAGCCGGGGTCAGAAAAGAGCCGTCAAACCCCGGCTGCTTTTCTCAGGGCCTCGACCATGTCGGTTTTCTCCCAAGTGAACGAGTCGCCCGTCCGGCCGAAATGCCCGTAAGCGGCTGTTGGGAGGAAAATCGGGCGCTTGAGTTGCAGGGTTTCGATGATAGCCCGCGGGCGCAAATCGAAAGTTTTTTGGACAATCTCGGTCAGGACATCGTCGCTCAATTTGCCCGTGCCGCGCGAATCAACCGTCACTGTCACCGAAACCGGCTGGGCCACGCCGATGGCATAAGCAATCTGCACCTCGCAACGATCTGCGAGGCCGGCGGCCACAATATTCTTGGCCACCCAGCGGGCCGCGTAAGCGGCTGACCGATCCACCTTGCTGGGGTCTTTTCCGCTGAACGCGCCGCCGCCGTGACGCCCCATGCCGCCATAGGTGTCTACGATGATCTTGCGGCCGGTCAGGCCCGTGTCGCCATGCGGCCCCCCCACCACGAAGCGGCCTGTCGGATTGACGAAAACCTTGGTGTCCTTTTCGTTCCACCATTTCGCATCCACCACGGCCGGGATGACATGTTTCAGCATGTCGGCCTTAATCTCGCCCTGTTCCACCTCGGGGGCATGCTGAGTGGAGATCACGATGGTTTCGATGCGCTGCGGAACGCCGTCCACATATTCGACCGTCACCTGACTTTTGGCGTCGGGTCGCAGGTACGGCAAGGTCCCGCTCTTGCGAAGTTCAGTCAGTTTTTGGAGCAACTGATGCGCCATCATGATGGGCAGCGGCATCAGTTCTGGCGTCTCATTACAGGCATAACCGAACATCATCCCCTGATCGCCTGCGCCCTGATCCTTGTTTTCCGTCGCATCCACCCCCATGGCGATGTCAGGCGACTGACGATCCAACGCCACAAGCACGCCGCAGGTCTTGCCGTTGATGCCAAAGTCGTCGTCCGTGTAGCCGATGTCGCAGATAACCTTGCGCGCGATGTCGGCGTAATTGACCGAGGTTTTGGTGGTAATCTCCCCCGCAATGACCACAAGTCCGGTCGTAGCCAAGCACTCGCAGGCCACGCGGCTGTTTGGGTCGCCCGCGAGACAAGCATCCAAAACCGCATCGGAAATTTGGTCGCAAACCTTGTCAGGATGACCTTCGGAAACGCTCTCGGAAGTGAAAAGCAGCCGCTTGGGCATTAAATGGGCTCCTCTGTTCTCTCACTCGAAATTTCTGCGAAGGCTCCGGCGGGTGAGGGCAAATGCAAGTGCAAACATGGCGACGGGGCCGCGGCGCCCAAGGCGCACCTCAATCCGTGGCTTTGGCGGCCAGCCCGGCGTCTCGCGCACGGGAGCCAACGAGCAAGTCTTTCAGCGTCAACATGCCGTATTTGACATAGTTGCCGCGCTCTTTCCATGACCGCGCACCGCGCAGCGTCTGCCAGATGTAGCGGGGTTGGAGGTAAATGCGCCGCAGGGACTTGCGCCGCAGGGCCGCCAGTTCCTCCCGCGTCAGGTAAAGCCCGCCAATGGCAGGCTGGCTGTAGGCGTCAATCGGCACCTCGCCGTCACGCAGAAGCCCGTGCTCGAGAGCGATCTGGTGTAACTTTGTCCCGGGGAACGGATAGGTGTAAAAAATCTCGAGAAAATCCGGCATCAGTTCCTGCGCGAAGCGGACATTCGTCTCGAGCGTATCCCGGGTGTCCCACGGCAGCCCCATGAGCAGGTACACGCTGCTCTTAATGCCCGCCTCGCGCGTCAGGCGAACCGCCTCACGCGCCTGCTCGACCGTCGCCTTTTTTTCCATCAGATCCAGCATCTTCTGGTCTCCACTCTCGACCCCGTAGGCGATCAGCCAGCAGCCGGCGCGTTTCATCCAGCCCAACATTTCCGCGTTAATGGTGTCCACGCGAGAGTTGGACGCCCATTCAATGTTCAGACCGCGCTCGACGATTTTCTGGCATAATTCGATGACCCACTTCTTGTTCTGAGTGAAGAGGTCGCTTCGGAACAGGAAATTGCGGATGCGGTGGCGCTCGACGCACTCGACGAGTTCCGCCAGGACATTGTCGGTCGAACGGTAACGGTTTTTCTTTCCGGAGACGACCGGCGCGAGGCAATAGATGCACGAGTGCGGACAGCCGCGATTCGTCACAATGGTCGTTTGCGGCTCCATCGTGTCGGGGCGAAAATAGAGTTCGTTGCGGGTCAGGTGCCTTGCCGGAAACGGAATCGAGTCGAGGTCCTGAATCAGCGGGCGGTCTTCGTTCCTGACGATTTCACCGTCCGGGCGCCGCCAGGTCACACCGGCGATTTCGGCCAGCGGGCGGCCGGCACCAATCTCGGCGGCGGTGTGCTCGTATTCGCCCCGGATGACGCAGTCGAGTTGTGGATACTGCTGCATGGCTTCACGATCGAGGACAAGAAAGTGCGCCCCCTTGGCGACCGTCAGCATCTGCGGATCCACTTGATGGGCCAGCGTCGCCGCCTGTACATCCTTATGAAGGCTCGGCGTGGTGATGGACATCATCAGCACCTGCGGCCGAAACTCGCGCAAATCGGCTTCCAGATGTGACCAGGTTTTACGCTCGCCCGGATAGTCCACGAGCCGGCATTCGCATCCCGCCGCTTCCGTGCTGGCCGCTGAATACATCAGATCAATGGGCGGCCGCAACGCGATGGTTTTCATTTCCTCGATGGGCGTCTGGCAACGGTCCTCCCGGATGTAGAGGCCCGTCGGGGGAACGATGAACAACACGCGCCGGCGGCTCATGGCCACCTCCGAGGCACACAGATGGCTAGGGTGCAGGTCATGGACGCCATGCAATACCGCGCAGACAGCAAAGTCGTTCGCGCGATGCCGGACAATTGCGCCGGTTCAGCCTTTGAGGCTGTGGTTGCCGCAAAGCGTGAGGAATTCGTTTCGCGTCTGAACCGAGGTCCGGAAACCGCCGAGCATGCAACTGGTCACCGTGAGGCAGTCCTGTTTCTCCACACCCCGCATCATCATGCAAAGATGGTAGGCTTCCATCACCACGGCCACCCCCCGGGGCTGGAGAATGTCTTGCAAACAATGCGCCACCTGCGAGGTCAGCCGCTCCTGCACCTGCAAACGCCGCGCGTACATGTCCACGATGCGCGGAATCTTGCTCAGGCCGATCACCTTGCCGCTGGGGATATAGCCAATGTTGGCGATGCCAAAAAACGGCAGCATGTGATGCTCGCACATGCTGAAGAAGTGAATGTTTTTGATTGAAACGATTTCGTCATATTTCTCGTTGAAGATCGCATTGTTCACGATCTTGTCCACCGACATTTCGTAGCCGGATGTCAGCGTCTGGAGCGCCTTGGCCACGCGCATGGGGGTGCGCACGAGGCCCTCGCGCGCGGGATCCTCGCCCAGCAGCGTCAGCATCCGCTCCACGCACGCTTCCAGTTCCAAATTGCGCGCATCGCCCGGCTCCTCGTCCTGCGCCATCGCGTCGGCGCGGTTGGTGAACGACCTGACATCAACAGGCATGATTTCCTCTGTCATCGCTTGCTCTCCGTTTCTGTCACAGCCGGGTCGCTGCCGCCGCGAGCAACAACTCCGGGGCGACCGGTCGCGGGCCGAGGTAGGTCGCCACATTGCCATTACGCTCCCCCACGGTCACGCTGAACAGCCGGCAACCGTTCAGGTGCGGCTCAAGGACCTCCCAGAATCGCCGCGCCATGTTTTCCGCCGTGGGCACAATCCCTTGTAAAAAATCCACATCCACATTCAGGTTTTTATGGTCCACCTTGTCAAAGACTTCGCGGTCAATGATGCGCTGGATGTCGTAGAAGTTGGCCACCATGCCGGTAGCGGGGTCCACCTCGCCCAACACTGCGACTTCAAGGTCGTAATTGTGGCCGTGACCGCTGGGGTTCGAGCATTTACCGTAAAGCGCGAAATTTTCCTCATCGGACAGCCCCGGCTGGCACAAACGGTGCGCTGCGCTGAAGGTCACGCTGACTTTTACGAGAAACACAGGCAGGCTCCTACACGCCGTTATCCCCTCCGCCGTGTTAGTACAGCGCAAGCCACGCCGCCATTCCGTGAAGACCTCAGGGCGGGTCATGCCGGGCGAGGCAGAGCGATTGAATATTTTATTCCTATATGTGCATATAGTTAGCAATGAAAGCAAAGCCGTCACCGGAAATGATTGATCGCATAGCCGCCCTGCTGGCCGCTCTCGGCGAGCCAACCCGACTGCGGATTCTTATGCGCCTGAGAGAGGGCCCGGCTACGGTGGGCGACCTGGCTTCGGAACTGGCCGTCGCGCAGCCCAGTGCCTCGAAGCATCTGGCCGTTCTGCGTCAAGCCGGGCTCGTCGAAGTCCGCCGGGAGGGCACCCGGACGGTGTGCTCGGTAAGCGACAGAGAAGTCTTTAACATCTGCGAGATTGTCTGTGGCTGCGTCATTCGCAATGGCCAGCGCGAGATGCGGGCTTTGGGGTTGCGCGCCGCGCCATCGCGGGGGGCGCCCGGCCGTCAAAAATAGAAATGGGCAGTCCAACTGATTTTCGGAGGAACACAACCATGGCTTTCACCTGTATCAGTGCCAACGAACTTGCCGGCGTGCTCAATCGCGATCCCGGCGCCATCCTGATTGATGTCCGCACACCGGGCGAGTACCAAACCGCCCATGTGCCGCAGGCGCGCCTGATGCCGCTGGCAGATCTGAATCCCGACGCAGTGCGCGCACTCCGCAACGGTCGCGAAGACGCGCCAATTCATGTAATCTGTCAGGCAGGCGGGCGTTCGCGCCAAGCATGCGAGAAACTGGCGGCGGCGGGCATCACCAACCTCGTCAATGTGGAAGGCGGCACTGCCGGCTGGATCAAGGCCGGGCTTCCTGTACAGCGCGGCAAGCGCTCGATGTCGGTCGAGTGTCAGGTCCGCGTTGCGATGGGTTCGCTGGTTCTCGTGGGTTGCGCCGTCGGAGCGTTTGTCCACCCGGCCGGTCTGCTGCTGACCGCGTTTGTTGGATGCGGCATGATCTACGCCGGCATTATGGATGATTGCCCGATGGCCAACTGGATTGCCCGGATGCCGTGGAACGCCGGCGCTCCCGTGAGTTGTTCGACCCGCGCGAAAAACGCGTAAGGGTGATCGCCATGACCGGACCCAAATTGCTCGTCATTGGCGGCGTGGCCGGCGGCGCCAGTTTCGCCGCCCGCGCCCGCCGCCTCTGCGAGGATGCGACGATTATTCTGGTCGAGCGCGGCCCCCATGTGTCGTTCGCCAACTGCGGGCTGCCTTACCACATCGGCGGCGAAATCGCCGAACGCCGGAAACTCCTCGTGCAGACTCCGGAACGGCTGCGCGCCATTCTTAACCTTGATGTCCGCACCAACACCGAGGCGGTGCGCATTGACCGGGACCGCCGCGAAGTGGAACTGCGGGACCTGATGTCGGGGCGTTCGTACATTGAAACCTATGACAAACTGGTTCTGGCCCCCGGCGCTGCGCCGTTACGGCCTCCGATCCCGGGCATTGACCGCGAAGGGCACTTCACTTTGCGCAATATCCCCGACCTCGAGTCCATCATGACTTGGATCGAGTCCCGTTCCGCCCGACGGGCGGTTGTGGTGGGCGGCGGATACATCGGGCTTGAGACCGCCGAGCAGTTGCACCGGCGCGGGCTCGAGGTGGCCGTGGCCGAGGCACTACCGCAGGTCATGGCGCCGCTCGACCCGGAGATGGCCGCGTTTCTGCATGCGGAACTCCGCGCGAACGGCATCGCTTTGCATCTGGGCGACCCCGTGGCGGCATTTGAGTCGCCGGCACCCGGCGAGTCCGCTGCGGCTTCGGTTGTCATGCTAAAGAGTGGCGTCCGTCTGCCCGCGGACATTGTTATCTTGGGGCTTGGCGTCCGGCCCGAAACAGACCTTGCGCGCGTTGCCGGACTCGAGATCGGCGATGCCGGTGGAATTCGCGTGGACGAGCAGATGCGCACATCGGATCCCAATATTTTTGCGGTGGGCGATGCCGTCGAGGTTCGCGACGCCGCCACCGGCGCATGGACGCTGATCCCGCTTGCCGGTCCAGCCAACAGGCAGGGGCGTATCGCGGCAGACGCCATTTTCGGTCTTCCGTCGCGCTACACGGCCACGCAGGGCACCGCCATCATCCGCGTGTTTGGGCTGGCCGCGGGCTGCACCGGAGCCAATGCCAAGACACTGACCCGGGCGGGCATTCCCTTTGAGGCCATCCACCTCCATCCGAATTCCCACGCCGGCTATTACCCCGGCGCCAAACCCATCGCCCTGAAAGTGCTGTTCTGCCCGAAATCAGGGAAATTCCTGGGCGCACAGGCTGTGGGCGCCGACGGGGTTGACAAACGGATAGATGTGCTCGCCACGGCGTTGAAAGCCGGCATGACTGTGGACGACCTTGCGGAACTCGAACTGGCCTACGCTCCGCCGTTCGGCTCGGCCAAGGATCCCGTGAACCTTGCGGGGATGATTGCGCAAAATGTGGTGGCCGGTCGCATGGAAGTGGCTCAGTGGTCGGAGGTGTCGGACGGCGCCGATGGTGCGCCATTTGTTTTGCTCGATGTTCGCGAAAAGGCCGAGGTAGAGGCCGGCCGCATCCCCGGGAGCATTCACATTCCGTTGGGCGAGTTGCGCGCCCGCCTTGGCGAGTTGCCTCGTGACCGGGAAATCATTGTGCACTGTCAGAGCGGACAGCGCTCCTATTTTGCCAGCCGCATCCTCGCCCAGCGGGGCTTTCGGGTTCGCAATCTGACGGGCTCGTATAAAACTTGGAAGGCGGCCGTCGGAGCCTGAGGTCAGCGGCCCCGGGGTTTCAGGTCGCGGGCGCTGCGCACACGGTCTATGAACAGCACGCCATCGAGGTGATCAATCTCGTGTTGGAGTATGACCGCCTCAAAACCTTCCGCCACAAAGGTGGTTGGTTCGCCGGAGGGCAGCACAGCCGAAATAACAACGGTTCGCGCGCGTGTCACATGAGCAACAAAATCAGGGATGGACATGCAGCCCTCGCGAAAGGCGATTTCGCCCTCGCTGAGAACCACCTCCGGATTAATCAGTGCCATGCGGCCGTGATTGGGCACGGGTCGCCGTGCCCGCGTGGCATCTACCGCGATGATGCGCAACGGCTCGCCGATCTGCGGGGCCGCGATGCCGACGCCGGTGTGGGAGTCAAGCGTATCCCAGAGGTCAGCCACCACCCGCGCGGTTTGCGGGTCACAGACATTGGCGTCGCGGGCTTGGGCGCGCAAAATCGGGTCGGGGTAGAGAATGATGGGGCGGACGGCCATGGGCTGCGATCCGGGCGGCCGTCAGAGATCCGCGCGCTCGAGCGGATCGAGGCGCACTTCCACGCCCATCGTCCGCCCTGCCTCGGTCAGGGCGCTTTGCAGGGCGTTCCAGTCGCCATCGAATCGGGCTTCGATACGCACGAGGTACACAGGCACGCGCGTTTTGTGGAGCAGCCGGGTCGTCATCTCGTGGATGTTGGCACCGTGCGCCGCCAGCAGTTGCGACAAACCCGCGACAATGCCGACCCGGTTCGGCCCGGCAGCAGACACAAAAACATTAGCCTCCTCGGACACAGCCTCGGGCGTCGCCGATTCCTCGAGATGAATCTTCACGCCGACACTCGCAGCCGCCTCCTCCAGCCGCTGCCGGATGGTTTCGCGCCCCCCTCCGCGCGCCAGCAACATCATCGCAAAGTTGCCCGACAGGCGTGTCATCGAAACATCCTCGATGTCCACCCCTTCCGCGGCAAGCACCCCGCTAATCGCCGCGATTATCCCCGGGCGATCCGGGCCTGTGACCGTGACCAGGTGGACACTTCCCTTCGATTCGCTCTCCATGCGAGCCTCCACGCGGCAGAGTCGGGACCGTTGCCGGCACGCTGCCCCTCGGGATGCAGCAAAGCAAGGGTCAAGACCGGGGACAGCCTCGCCGCCCCCGGTCCGCGGTGAAATGATTTACTTTTGGGTCTTGGCGATGCACCGCACCGTGTCGCGCGCGATGACAAGTTCCTCGTCCGTCGGGATCACAAAGGCGCGCACGGGCGAACCATCCTTGGTGATTTCTCCGCCGCCCGGCGGCACGCTGCGGTTGCGCTCCTTGTCGAGGTGGATGCCCAGCGGCTCGAGATTTTCCAGCACCATCTCACGGACGATCACCGAGTTCTCGCCGATGCCGCCGGCGAACGCGATGTAGTGCGCACCGCCCAGCGCCGCGTGATAGGCACCCACATACTTGCGCGTGCGGTAGGCAAAGGCCCGCAGGGCGAGTTCGGCCCGCTCGTTGCCCTGCTGCATCTGTTCGGTCAACTCCCGCACATCGTTCGACGAACCCGACAGGCCCTGCAGGCCGCTAAACTTGTTCATCATCGTGTTCATCTCGTGCATGCTGATCTCTTCCTTGCCCATCAGGTAGAGCACGACGGCCGGGTCAATGTCGCCGCAACGCGTACCCATGATCAGACCCTCCAGCGGCGTGAAACCCATCGAGGTGTCCTGGGATTTTCCGCCGTCCACGGCTGCGATCGAGCACCCGTTGCCCAGATGCACGGTGATGGCTTTGAACTCCGCGCGCGGCTTCTTCACGAACTTCCGCTCCAGCGAAAAGATCATGTAGCGGTGCGAAGTGCCGTGAAACCCGTAGCGGCGCACCTTATGCTTCTGGTAAACCGAGTACGGCAACGCGTAGAGGAATGCGTGGCGGGGCATGGTCTGATGGAAAGAGGTATCAAACACCGCCACATGCGGAATGTCCGGCATGAGGTTGTGCATGACCTGAAAGCCCTTGAGGTTGTGAGGGTTGTGCAACGGCGCCAATTCGAAGCAATCCTTGATCTTGGCGGCCACATCATCGTCAATGATGACAGACTTTGAGAAGTACTCGCCGCCGTGCACGACGCGATGCCCCACCGCCTCAATTTCCGAGGCGTCTTTCAGAATTCCGTGCTCGGGATGGGTAAGCAGTTTAATGACTTGCTTGATGGCGGCCGCGTGATCCCAGATGGGCGGCGTGTCCACGAATGGCTCCGCCCCCGGACGCGTGAACTTGACCGTGGCGCTCGTCATGCCGATCTTGTCAATCAGGCCACGCCCTAATTTCTGCTCCGTGTTATTCTCAATCGCCTCGAGGCTCGTCTCGATCACCTCGAACTTGACCGAGGAACTGCCGACATTCAGAACCAGCACCTTCATGGGATCACCCTTTTATCTTTTGTAATCGTATGAGATCAACCGCCCGCTTTTAACCAAATCGAAACAAAAACCGTGCAGATAAGGCTATTCGCGGTCCTCTTTTGTTTCAATAAAGCACTAAGGCTGCTAATGAATCCCGACTAACGGCCCTTCTTTTTGAGCATTCAAGCAAAAAGAGACATGGCGAGCGGTCAGTCCGTCGAACCCGTCCTTGTGGGCATGGTGAAAGTCGGCTCAAGCCCGGCAAGCACAGCCCCTGCGACGCTCCAACATCGCTGTCGCCAAGCCCGGCGCGACCCAGCAACCGCCTGTCGCCGCTAAATGCCCATCAAGGCTTTCACATGGATCTGGCCATGCGGCCGCGCGACGCATCAAGCCCCATCCCGCGGACTGGTGGGCCGTCACGACCAGCCCGATGCTCCTAGCGCTGCACCCCGACCGCAAGCATTCGCCAAAGGCTGGATCTCCCCACCCCATGCGCTCCAACCAGTTCCCCCCTGCCGCCATGGCGGTCGAATTCGTCCGCCACCGACACTACCGTTTCGCCGCTGGCAAACTTATGGTCCAACCCGTCGGGTCGAGTGCGCTGGACAGAAAACAGATTGTGTGGCCTATCTGTTTGCATAGTTCGGATCCGGGTGCAGCACGAACTCCACTTCTTGACCCACCTCGGGCCCGAGCAACGGTGTCACATAGACCCCGGCGTACCAACGGATTTTTGATGAGCCGACCGAAATAGGTCCAAGGAATTTGCGGTGCAACGACACTGAACGAGCGCTCGATGCGGCCGCTCGTCAGCCCGGCGTCCAACGGCAGCGGCTCGGTCAGCGCAATCCCCTCGTCGGTCTTACCAAAACCCTCTGTGCGCCAGAAAATGATGAGAGCCGCGGACTCGATTACCGTGCCAACCGGAATGAGCAGTTTCAAGTGCCCGTCCATCAGAGTATAGCCACAACTTAAACCGAGCGACCGCCACTGCGACTGCCGGCCTTTACCACCGTGCCGCGCGCATTCGACGGCGGCTCAGAAAGAGGGGGTAGACGAGCATGCCAAAGACAAATCCTCCGATATGCGCCCACCAGGCCACCCCGCCCATATCCGAAGGCCCTCCCAGTGACACAAAACCGCTTAACACCTGCAGAAAAATCCAGAGACCAAGGAAGGCCACCGCCGGCATCTCGATCAGATACGGCATAAAAAACACCGGGACGAAAGTGATGATCCGCGCGCGCGGAAACATCAGCCAGTACGCCCCCAAAACGCCCGAGATCGCGCCGCTGGCGCCCACGGTGGGAACACGCGACGCAGGGGCGCTGAGGAAATGGGCCAGCCCCGCCGCCAGACCGCACAGGACATAAAACAGCAAAAACCGCACCGGACCCATGCGGTCTTCCACATTATCCCCAAACACCGCCAGCGTCCACATGTTGAACAAAAGGTGCAGCAATCCGCCGTGCAAAAACATGCTGGTGAAAAAAGACAGCGACGCCCCCGGCGGATAGCCCCGCGCCATGGCCCACTCCGGATCCGAGATGCGCCGAGGAACCATGCCAAAGATATGGGCAAACTCCTCCCCCGCCCTGTCTGGCAACATCACCTGAAGACAAAAAACCGCCACATTGGCCGCAATGATGAGCCAAAGCATGACCGGGGCATGATGATGTCGGTTGATGTCGCGAAGGGGAATCATGGCAACCGGATGCTTCTACAACACCCCACGCAGAATGTGCCAGCCACCGATTTCAATGTTGGAGTCCAATGCGGGCCTCTCGTGCCGACCGCACCCGAGTCTCGGGCAATTCGACTGCGGGAAAAAGCAGTGAGCATGCCGGCCCCCGTCACTGCTGCAAACGGGAGTGAGGCACAACGCGACAAACTGCGCGAGGACCCGCCTGAGAAAACATGTTTGTTTGTTAGAGTCCCGAATTTTTCGTACGCCTGCCAAGCCATCGTCGTTGACCGCGTTCCTGCTCTGTTGATGGACTTGACCCATGTCGCATCAGGAGATGACCGCGCCTTGAAGCATCAGGTGGCCGCCACGCTGGAGTCGGTGCGCGTGCTGGATCGCGAGACCTATGTGCACACTTATCTCGCTCCAGCGATTGCCGCAGATGCGCAGCCGGGGCAGTTTTTGCACATCCGCGTGTCGCACCTGACGGCGCCGTTGCTGCGGCGCCCCATCAGCATTCTCTGGAGCGATGGGCACGAACGCGTGCAGGTGCTTTTCAAGGTTGTACGGACGGGCACCGCCCTGCTTGCCGCCAAACGCGAGGGCGAAACGGTGGATCTACTCGGTCCGCTGGGAACGCCGTTCCCCTACGACTTCGCTCGCGACGCCGTGATGGTGGCGGGCGGTTACGGCATCGCGCCTGTGTACTTTCTCGGGAAAGCCAACCGCAGCGATCACAACCGCCGCACGCTGATCTACGGGGCGCGCTCGGCGGATCAACTGTATTTGCGGGATGAACTGAAAGAGGCGTTTGACGAAATCATTTACACGACCGAGGATGGCAGCCTCGCACGCAAGGGGCGCGTGACGGGGCCGCTTCGCGACCTGCTCGCCGCGCGCGAGAATCTCGCCCTGTACGCTTGCGGGCCGACACCGATGCTGGCCGCGGTCGCGGATGAAGCAGCCCGGGTAGCTGCGCCGCCGCCATGCTATGTTTCGATGGAAAACCAGATGGGCTGTGGATTCGGCGCCTGCCTCGGATGCGTCGTCAGGACGCACGAGGGCTTCAAAACCACCTGCAAGCAAGGGCCGGTGTTCGATGCGCGGGAGATCGTCTTCGACACAGCAGCGCGCTGACAGGTGCCCCATGGGTTCGCCGCGGAATGTCGGGCTTTAACCCCGCATTCCTCGTCGGCGATGGCAGCCAACCCGTTGACCCGGCCCCCCGCCCCTACTGCGCCGCGGCGCGGGCTTTGCAGGTCGCAACCATGGTGGTGATGTCTGAGCGCGGCGCGATGAACTGCTCGATCTCAATCAACTTGTTCGATACCACCGTCGTCCCTCGGTCGCGCACATCCAGCATGAGATGGGAAGTCGTCCGCCCCTCCATCCAGGTCGAAACGAGCGGGATACCGTCCACGATCCGGAAATTGTTCAGGTAGTAGTCGCGCGTCTGCCCAATGGTCATCTCGCTGCTGACGGCGAGATCAATTCCGCAATCAGGCCCCAACGCCCGCAGCAACTGCCCGGCATCCTCGCGCTTGTAATAGGCCATCAAAACAATGATGTCAGATTTCTTTTTTAACTCCGGCAGGTAGCGGCGAATGGCCCCCACGGGATCGGCGATGGTGACCCGCGCGCGCGGCATGGAGGTCACGCCATCGGCGACCTGTCTTGTGACGCCGATGATTCCGAGCCGCACCTGCTTTCCATTTATTAGTTTTGCTGGCACAATCCGGTATGGCTCGAAAACAGGTTGGCCGCCCTTCTCGTCCAGCACATTTGCGGAAACAAACGGCATATCGAAGGTTTCGCCGAATTTCTGCAGTGCGGGCAAGCCCAGCCCGAGGTCCGGCAAGGCGATGTTCACGGCGGAAACACGCAGTGCCCGCAGCACTTCAAGCAGACACTCCGCCCGCGCGGCATCGGGCGGCGACACCGGCTCCCGCAGGAAGCCACCCGCATCGAGCAACACAGCCGGCGCGCCTGACGCGCGGATGAGGTCAATGATGGTGGCCTCGCGGTCAATACCGCCGGTAATGTGAGCAATGCAATTGCAGGGATCCACCGCCAGACGGCGGTTGCCGTTGTAAATGATCGAGACAACGCTGTCGAGCGACTTGGGAGGTGTCGTGGGACGAATAAAACGCTCGAGCATGGGCGTGGTCATCAGCGCCACAGGGCGGGTAGCGGTGGTCAAGCCGGCGGTTGCTGTTGAAACGGTTGTAGGAGTGGTGACGGCCGCAGCGCCGGAAGCAGTCGTCTCCGGGGTCGCCGCGATCTGCAACGCGGGAATCGCAAGCGCCCCGATCGCAAGCCCTGTACGCACTGCCGCAGCACTGACCAGAAGCCTGAATCGCGCTGAGAACTGAACCAACATGCCCCGTGCTCCTTTTAACCTTACTCTGCTTATGCCAGACGCAAGACGGTGACGCATGATTCGCCACACGACTGCCAAACCTGCGCATGTACCACCGTTGGGTAAAGCACGAAGTGTCGCGGTTTAACAATCCACGGTGAAGCCTAAAGACTCTCTTGCTTTGCGACCTGAGAACGACCCGGGACGGTGGCACGATTCCGCGTCTTGAGCCCGCGCAGTTGTGGCGGTCCGGGCGCATCGGGCGCCCGAGTCAGGGCACGACCGTGCGTACTCTTGTCATTGTATTGCTCCGTGTGCCTGCCGCTGCTGCCGGTGCGCGCGCACAGGGCGTCGTCCGCGGCGGTCCTTTGCCCGAACCTCGTGGCTGACAATCGCCCAGACCTGTATGTCACCGGCACCTGTGATACGCGCGGGGACAATGAGTTGCTGAACCCCGCGTTGCACAGTCTCCTTGAGGACCGCTTTGTGGTGCTCCGGCTCGGCTGGACCGGCCCGGACAACGCCGGCAACATGGCTGGGCCATCGCGTCAACGCACATGGGACCGTGCGATGTGCTTGACTCTGACACGACTATCATGGTCAAAATAGGTTTAGCGCGGCGTGCGGCCATGCACGGGAATGAGGCTCCGGGCGATCGGCTCGACCCTTGCCCCTTGTGCGCGACCTCAGGCCATTGCGAGTACAAGCGTGGAGGATAAAGCCATGACTGTCGCCGCAAGAATCCAATCATTGCTCGAGACAGCCGGCGTGCGGTATCTCGTGGAAGCGCACCCCCCGGCTTTCACGGCGCAAGAGGTGGCCGAGGCCACCCATGTTGCAGGTCGCGAGATGGTTAAGACCGTCATTGCCGTCGTGGACGGCGCGCATGTCATGTTGGCCCTGCCGGCGACGGCTCGGGTAGATCTGACATTGCTCAAGCGTCATTTGGGCGCACAGAGCGCACGCCTCGCGGATGAGGCTGAATTTGCGCGCGACTTCCCCGATTGCGAACTCGGTGCGATGCCGCCGTTTGGCCAGCCGTACGGGTTGCGCCTGATCGCCTCCACGGCGCTTGCCTCGGACGAGGAAATCACCTTCAACGCCGGGAACCACCGCGAAGTCATCCGGATAAGCCGCGAGGATTGGGAACGGATCGCAAATCCTGAATGGGCCGTCTTCACCGCGCCCCGTTAGCATAGCCCTTCCGGCTTGCACCGCGGCAACCTGTGCCGGCATGCTTCACGGCATCGAATAGGGTTGTGGTGATGGTCCCATGTTGCGTGTTGCGTTTGTTTTCGTGTGGCTGGGTGCGCTGTGGCAGGCTGGGTGGGCGCAGGAAAACCGTTTGGGTAATCCGCCGGGCACGGTTGACCGGCTTGTTGTGATTGAGGGCGCACAGGCCCTCTTGTCGCGGGCAGCGCGCTCGGACGGCATCGAGGCGTCGCCTGATGGCAGCGGGGTGCAACTGGCCGCGGGTGCCACGGCGGGAGTCCTCGAATTGAAACCCGTGGCGCCAGAAATTCCCTTCAACGAAGTGCTTCCGTCGTGGAATGGCTACGCGCCCGAAGGCACTGGCTTTCGCGTGTCGCTCAGCGCGGGGCGCACGGGCTGGTTTGAGGCGGGAACTTGGGGTTCTGTTCCAAACACTCCGGAAAAGAGGTCAACACTTGCCCTGACGGGCGGTTCCTATTTTCTCGACTATCTTGTGCTCGAGCAGCCCGCGAAAACGGTTGCTGTGCGCGTGGAGTTATTTCGCCCCGAACCATCCGCGCCGTCGCCCGTGGTTCGCCTGATCGCGTTGGCTCTGACAAACTCCACGGGCGATCGCCGTCTTGCCAAACGCTTTGGGGCTGGCAAGCCCGCCGTTTCGGCTGCACTCGCCCGACTCGAGACGACGCGCTCCGCCACAGTGCCCTTTCGGTCGCAGGTTGTGCCCAACACAAAGTGGATCGGTCGCCTTTGTTCTCCGGCCTCCGTGGCATCGGCGCTCGAACATTTCGGAGTCAACCTCCCCACACAGGAGGTGGCCGCCAAGGTGTACGACCCCTCTTGCGACATGTTTGGCGTCTGGCACCGCAACATTCAGGGGGCTGCGCAGATGGGCCTCCGCGGCTACCTGCGGCGGTTTCGCAATTTCGATGATGTTGCCGAGGAACTCGCACGCGGGTCCGTCATTGCCGCCTCCATCCGTTTCAAATTCGGAGAACTCGACCCTCGCCATCTGCCGCGGATGTACCAAAAGCGCGGTACGGAAGGCCATATTATCGTTGTGGAAGGATTTGCCCCCGGCGGCGGCGTGATTGTCCACGATTCGGCATCCAAAGATTTCGGCCGCCACAATGTGTGGCGGCAGGAAGACTTGGCCAAGGCTTGGTTTGACAAGGGCGGCGTGGCCTATGTGTTCACCGGACTTGCTGCAGGAGCGAAAAAGGCGCCAGCGTCACAACGCGACGCCAAAGTCAGATAAACGACTCGAGTTCGTTCGCGATTGTTTCCAATTCCCGCGGATGGAATCCAACCATCAGCCTTTGAATCTTATGGTCACGAT
The DNA here is from genome assembly GCA_026418615.1 of Candidatus Sumerlaeaceae bacterium. GTDB lineage: Bacteria > Sumerlaeota > Sumerlaeia > Sumerlaeales > Sumerlaeaceae > JAOAAY01. The sequence goes on from JAOAAY010000005.1 coordinate 30,131, forward strand.
CGGCGAGCAATGACCTGGGGATGGACGAGCCGCCAATCGTCCCGGCATAAGACATGTCCTCGTCCACCAGCACAGTGAACTCCAAACCCTCCCGCTTCACAAACTTGCGCACCGTGGCGGCATCCTCGCCACTCGACACGGCCACAATGGCAAGGCTCTTGCCGCGGAACCGCGGCAGAAGTTCTTTTTGAATCGCCGCAAGTTCCGCCTTGCAGGGGGGGCACCAAGTGGCGAACCGCACCAGCAGGATGGGCCGGCCAGCGAAGTCCGACAGGGAGACCGTATTGCCCTCCGTGTCCTTCAAAGAAAACGCCGGTAAAGCATCACCCACTGCAACTTTCCAGTTGTCGCTGGATGGAGAACCGCGCCTCGCCCTGTCCGAGCATGCTTGCAGATAAGCGGTCGCCACAAACAGACAGACCAATATCGCGACACCTTGGGCAAGATCGCGCAAGCGCATTCGTTTTGTTCCCGAATCTGATTTTAGATTTGTACCCACGGATTATTTCACCGTGACAGGTTCGTGAATGCTGCGGGTCTTCATGTTTCTCTTTTCATGTTTCCCGCAGGCCCGGCGCGATTGCGTTGTCGCGCTACTGGAACGAAGCCCTCCGGCAGTGGACACGCAGGTCAGCGGTCGTGGGCTGTCAAATCTTGCCCAGACGCTTGTTGATTTCGATCCGGCGCCGGAGGGCATTCAGGCGCGCGTTGTTTTTGTTGCGCACCTTCATCAGCGGATCCCGAGTCACATCAGTGTTGTCCGGGTGCCGACGGTAGCGGTACAAGACATGGTGGACCCGATCGACATCGTACTTCTCGCCGACCTTCAGCACCATGTCGTAGTCCTCGCCGAAGTTACCGAAGTTTTCCTCGTCGTAATAGCCCATTTCTTCGAGGACGACCTTGGGAAAAACGCGCAAGGCGCCCGCCCCATCGCGTCGAAGAATTTGGTTGCGCGAGTAACCGGCATGAGTGACAGGCGCCACGCCCTCGACCCGGCTGCGGTCCTCTTCCATCAATTCGTAATAGGAAATTGCGAGGCCGCACTTGGGGTGTGTCTCCATGTGACCGACCATCTTTTCCAGCGTATCGGGCGTGTACTCGTCGTCTGAGTCGAGTTGGCAAATATATTTTCCGGCTGCCATGCGGATTCCGGTGTTCAGCGCATAGGCGATGGACGGCCCTTTTTGCACGACCAGTTTCACCCGGGCATCCTTGTCCACATATTTCCGAACTTCCTCAATCGTACCGTCTGTCGAGCCGTTGTCCACCACGATGATTTCGAAGTCGCTGAAAGTTCCCTCCAAGACCCGCTCGATGGCGTTTCCAATAAACCGTTTGCGATTCAGGATCGGTATCACTACGCTGGCTTTTACACGATACGGACGCTCAGGATAGGGTACGGGGACGGTGTCGTGATCAATCCAGGCTCCGCGCCGGCGCAGCATTTTCTCAAACACGCTGGTGATCTCTGCCTCAAGATCGGGCGGATAGAAGACATAGGAAAAGCCGCCCAGTTTGCCTTTGCCGGGCGAGTAGAGCGCCTTGGGTGCCGTATCCGCACCGGCATCTGACGGCGGCAGCACCACCTCGTACAGGTCCGCATCCACAAGTTCGAGCGTGTGCGCGTCGGTGAGTTTCAGATCCACATCGTATTCCGCCGCGTGAACCAGCGATTCGTCAAACCCTCCGATTTCTTTCAGCCGCGCCTCGCGGTAAATCTTTACATAACCAAAATCGAACCGCTCATGGACCGCACCCTCGTGAGGGTAGAGTTGATTGAATACGGTTGTTCCGTCCGGCTTGCGTTCCGAGTAGCAGGAATACAGGCATGCCGCCTGCGGGCGGTTGGAGAATTCCTCGGCAAAACGCGCGAGCGCCTCCGGCCTCAGCAGCACCCCCGGCGGAAGCACCGTGACATATCCGGCCGAGTTATGCCCCATGGCCCAGTTGATCATCCGGGCCAATGTGTCGAGGCGTTCCGGACACAGTTTCACTCGCTCGTCTGCGGCCTCAGCGACCAGTTTCTTGCCGGTTTCCTGCGATTCCGTCAGGTCAACCACCTGACAGACCCAGTCGCGGTGTGACTGTTGTTTGAGACGCTCCAACCCCTCGCGCAGAAGATCCTCCGGACCCGCAGCCGGATATAGAATCGCAAACTTCGACATCGTGGGCTCTCCCTTCCGCTTATGAGACCGCTTTAGCCCGGTTCGCGCCGACACCGAATCCGCTCACCGGCGATCGTGGTTCTCGCACACAGGAAACGGAACGCAAGACAAAGCATTTGGCCGTATCTCGCGAACGGCGCGCCACGGCCGACTTGTCAAACGACAAGCGGTCGGATCACGCCGGGCCTGTTCGGCGATTGACCCTGCGGATGGTTTGCGCCCAGATGGTCTCCTATCTCTCGAGGAGTGGCCTGCCATGGCCGTTACCCGTGAAAGCGCAAGCATGACTTCCAAGGCACCGCGACATGCGGCAGATTCGGCCGGCATCGAGGTGCTTGTGCGCGCCCGCTACCCGCTGCTCTATGTCGTGACTTGGGAAGAGGAGCGGGCCTTGGCCGAGATGCTGGAGGTGGCTAACGCGCTCAACAAAAAGATTTACCATTGGACCATTGTGCAGGGACTGGCGCGCTATCGCCCGGCGGTGGAGGGAGCCGTAGAGGGCAGAAAAGGCACAAAGGATCCGCTCGTGGCGTTGCGCGAGGTCGTAGCCACGATGGAGCCGGCCATTTTTGTTTTTTCGGATTTCCACAATTTTATTGGTGACTCGTCGGTCAAGCGCACGCTGCGCGACCTTGCGACCATGCTCCGGTCCACCTTGTCCACCGTCGTCCTGCTCTCTCCCGTTCTGAAGATCCCCGAAGAACTGGAGAAAGATCTCACCATCGTGGACTTTCCCCTGCCGGGCCGGCCGCAACTGGAGGGCCTGCTGGAACAGATCGCTCGCGACATCGCCGACAATCCGGCGCTGAGCGTTGATCTGAGCGCGGAGTCGCGCGAGGCTGTGGTGAATGCGGCGGTCGGGTTGACGCTCAACGAGGCGGAAAATGTGTTTGCTAAGACACTGGTGCTGTCGCAGCGGCTCGACGCAGCCCAGGCACCGCTCATCTATGGCGAGAAGAAACAAATCGTCCGAAAGAGCGGCCTGTTGGAATATATCGAGGTGGAAGAGACGCTGAGCAGCGTCGGCGGCCTCGACCGTCTAAAGGCTTGGATTGCCAAGCGCCGCCATGCGATGGATCCTCGGGCCCGCGAGTTCGGCCTCCCGCCCCCGCGCGGCGTGCTGTTGGTGGGGGTGCAGGGCTGCGGCAAAAGCCTCGCGGCCAAGGCCACTGCCAACGAATTGCAATATCCGCTGCTGCGGATGGATGTGGGCCGGCTGTTCAGCAAAATGGTGGGAGAAACCGAGTTCAACATTCGCCGCGCGCTGAGTATTGCCGAGACCGTGGCACCGGTGGTCTTGTGGATAGACGAGATCGAGAAAGGGCTGAGCGGCGTAAAGTCCTCAGGTGCCAGCGACGCCGGGACGACTTCCCGCGTCTTCGGCACGATTATCACTTGGCTGCAGGAGAAACGCTCGCCGGTTTTCGTGATCGCCACCGCCAACGAGATTGAGGATTTGCCGCCGGAAATCCTGCGTAAAGGCCGCTTCGACGAAATCTTTTTCGTGGACTTGCCGTCCGAGGAAGAGCGGCGCGAGATCTTTGCCATCCACCTTGCAAAACGCGGCCGTGATCCGGGGCGGTTTGACCTCGGCCTGCTTGCACGCGAGAGCGAGGGGTTTTCAGGGGCTGAGATCGAGCAGGCCGTCGTGGAGGCTCTGTTCAATGTTTACGGGGTGAAAGACGACATCGAGACCGCCGATGTGTTTTTTGTCCTGAAGAATGTCGTGCCGCTCAGCCAAACGATGCGCCAGTCCATCACAGCCCGGCGCATGTGGGCCATTGGCCGCACCGTTAACGCCAGTTCGCTCTCCGATGTCCTCGAATCACTTGAGCGTCCGGTCGCCGACGACGCCCGCCGTGAGCAATACTACGCGGAGTACCTGATGCTGGCGCGGAGTGCCGGGCCGGAGGTGCGTTACGAGGTGGAGAGGTTCCTCGGGGCGTTTCCCGACAAAACGGCCGACCCCGAGCGAATGAAGATCTATCTCGCGGATTTCCGCCGGCTCAGCACTTTGGCCGCGGGGTTGCTCCGACCGGCCGAATAAGGCCTGCCGGGTCATTGCCGGGGCGTGTACGATCCCTCCACAAACCGGTGCAAGTCGTCGTAGGCACCCCGTTCGGCCGGATCGGCTGAACGCGCCATCTTTGGCAGGTCGTTGGCGCCGAGGTAGTAAGCGCAGGCGGACTCCGTCATGTAACCGTATTTCACGCCACCGTCAAGGTAGTTACGCAGCCGGCGGTGGCGATCGCGCCCCACACTCACGATGTCGTGACCTTCGAGGTAATATTCGATCTCGATACCCGCTCCGTGCTTGCACGCGTCGGCGGCGGCCCGATCCACGCCGCGGATGTCGCGGTAAAACATGTGGTTGGGCTGCAGAAAGGCCGCATCGAAGTAAAAGCCCCGTCCCGGGCCGAGGAGATTCACATTGAACGAACTGTAAAATGGGATCCAAAACAGCCGCTCGGAACCGCCTTGCATGTGGCGGTATAACTCTTTCATGACCCAATGGTCGTCCACATCCCAGGAGTATCGCAGAGACTCGTAGATCCAGTAAAAGCCCAACAGGTGCAGGTTGGGCAGCCGTGCGTCGCGCCATCGCGAACGGGTCGCGGCCACAAACCATTGGCAGGCAGCCAGACGCTGCTCGCTGGCGCGGTCGAGGTTCTGGCCCGCCACACTGAAGTTCAGGGGTCGCCGTCCGCGCCCGCCGATAACGCCGAACAGCGACTGGTTTGGGTGCGGGTAAGGAATTGAGATGACCACATTGCGCGGGTGAGGCGGTCGGCCGAGGCGCTGCGTGGCCGTCGCCACGGCTTCATCAAGCAGATGGAGAACGCCGCCGCGGGCAAACAGACCGTCAAGCATCTGCGTCCAATCCTCAGCCGTGGCCGGGTTGGGCGCGACCACTGCATAGAAATCTCCCCTGCCGGCGCGCGTGGTACCGATGTTGACATCTGCGTAAATGAAATTGCCGGATGGCGCGCGCGGCGGCAGGATCAGGAACGAATCGAAAAACCATGCGGTCGGTTTGCCCTTGGGCGATATGCGCGCGACCTGCGCGAGCAAATCCAACGGCGTCGGAGGCGCTGCCGGCGGCCAGCAAACGAGTTGTAAATGTCGCAAATAATGAAAATCGGGCTGGCCCGGAGCAAAGAACGGCATAGCGGGTCCTCAGGCTGTAGGCAAAAAACAGATATTAGCACCATCTATAGGACCCAAATGTCGCGTTTCGTTCAACCAAGAAAACGCAGGTCAAGCAGGGTCATGATCAGCACTGTCGTGACCCGGCCCAGGGTCGGGAGCCTTCTGCGGCAATAGGATGGTAAAGGTTGCTCGATTGCGCCCGTCGCTCTGCAAGTAAAGCCTGCCGCCGTGCTCCTCGATCAAGTGCCGTGTCATGGGCAATCCCAGTCCCGTGCCCTTGCTCCCTTTGGTCGTATAGAACAGCCGCCAGATATGAGGCTGCTCTTCCTTAGGGATGCCTGGGCCAGTGTCTTCGACGCTGACGACGACCCAGCGGTCTGAGCGCCGCTGTAGGCTTGGCGACAGCGTAATCTCACCGGGTGTGGCCTCGTAAACCGAGACGATGACCCGGCGGCCCCGATCGCACGAATCCACCGAGCAGACTGCGTCCACGGCGTTTTGGACGAGGTTCAGCACGGCGGTGAAAATCCGATCGGGGTCACCAAAACACATGATCTCGCGGACGGCCTGAACCTCGATCTCGACGCCGTCTGCCTTGCATGTCTGGGCAAGCAGATCGACCGACCGCCGGACCAAATCATTGATACAAAAGAATTCTCGGACAGAACGCTGCTCGCGAGAGATGTCGAGCAGGTTGAGCACGAGATTGTTCAGCGTTTGTATGTTGCGGTTGAGCATGTCATGCCCTGCTTGAATGGTTTCCCGCCGGTCCTGCTCCAAGCCCGTGGCAATGATCCCAACCGCTCCGCGCACGCCGGTCAGGATGTTCTTGATGCTGTGGGAGATGCCCGCAATCACGGTACCTAACATGGCGAGACGCTCTTGATGGACCATACGATCGGTCGTGAGGCGGTCATGAATCATGAGCGCGCTCGCATGACCCACCAGCCACGCGGCTTCAATTTGGTTGTCATCGAACGCAGGAAATTCCTGCGGTCGCCATAAAACCATGGTACCGATTGCCCTGCCGTGCGCGGCCATCGGAATGATGAGATTCGACCCGCTGCCAGCGGCTTGGTATGGGTCAACGCGGGCGCTGAGGAGTTCGGGCACTTGGGGACCCTGAATCACCCGGGGCAAACCATCCTTGAGAGCCTGCTGCACGGTCGGCGTCTCACCCGCAACGGGAATACCCACTCCCATCTTAAACCCCTGGCCTACCGATGAGGTGAGTGTCAGGAACGAAGGCCCTGTCTCGTCACACAAGCATAGAATTCCCTCCAGCGCATTGAGGAAACGGACCGAAGTAGCCAAAACACAGTTTGCAGCGGCCTCGAGGCTTAGACTCGAGTCCAACGCCGAGAAAAGGTCCGCCATGTAACCACAGTGGGAGCAACGAGGGCCGACCCGGGATGCAAGTCCAAGCGCGTCCGTTTGCGTCAAAATGAGCCTCTTTCGGGCTTCGGAAACTCGCCCAGCGACAATTAATCTTTTGTAGGCTCGCAGCAGTGCACAACGCAAACAGAAACAGCCGGATGGCCGGAGCCAAGCCAAGTCTCGCCTTTGGTGTTGGAATGACTGCTGTCAGAGTCTGGTAGGGTCATCGCGATATCCAGCGAACAAGGCTTGGACGACAATGATCCTTTTGACAGAGCGTTACTAAGGTGTATTGATCTGCCTGATGATCTTCGCCCTCACACCGACCGTCGGTTGGGCTCTGCCGTTAGTCTGGCCAGCCCTGCTCAGCGCCGCTGGCGCCCTTGGTTACAAACTCCTCACCTCCAGCGCGGATGACGCTCCGCTGCGGGGGCAACTCACCCGGGAGTTGAAAAACCTGCAACTGGTGACGATCCCGCTCGACCAAGTCATTCGCGATGTCGTTGCCGAGGAACTTGGGCGCGAGCAGGTCGTCCGATTTGTCCGCGGTGATGTGACGGTCGTGTTCAAACGCGATACGCGCGGCAAGTTCAGTGTCGAGGTGATGGGGCCTGTCTCGATGCTGCGAAAGGACCTGGAGCATGCTGGCGAGGAGTTCGCCCGTTCGGTCGTCCAGCAATTTGCTTACAATAAAATGGCGCGCGAGATGGAGTTGCGCGGGGCATCGGTCGTGGGCGAGGAAGTGCGCGAAAACGGCGACATCGTCTTGAAACTGCGCCGCTGGGAGTGATCCGCCGCCCCCCGGTCAGAATTTCACCCCGGTCATCGCAATGCCAGACATGATGCGCTTCTGAAAGAGCGCGAACAGCGTCAGCGGCGGCAGGCTTGCAATCATGAGGGCCGCCAAAACCTTGTTCTTCCCAATGTCGCCCTGCAAATCATACTGATAAAGGTGCAACATGATGGTCTTCCATTGGTTATCATTGATGACCAGGAGCGGCCACAGAAAATCATTCCATGTCCCCATGAACGAAAAAATGGAGACGACGGCAAACACCGAGTACGACAGCGGCAGAACGATGCGCCAGAGGATGCCGGCCTCGCTGGCGCCGTCTATGCGCGCCGCCTCGACAAGGGAAGTGGGAATATCGTCAAAGAAACTTTTGAACAAAAAGATGTTAAACGCGCTTACGCCGGCCGGCAGGATGATGGCCGGATAGCCGGCGAAGACTTGCATGAGGTTCCAGCCGACCAGCGGCAGGTCGCGCACCGTGAGAAATAGCGGCACCAGATAGGCTTGGAACGGCACCATGAGCGTCATGAAGAAAAGCAGCAGCAGGAGCCACTTGCACGGCGTGCGAAGTTTGGAGAGCGCGTAACCGGCCATCGCCGATGGTACAATGGCCGCCACCCAGCAGCCCACCGCGAGCAAAAAGGTATTCCAGAAATATCGCACAAACTGGCTGCCGCCAAAAACTTCGGCATAAACTCCCCATTGCCATTCCCACGGCCGGGCGGCGGGTTTGGGCAGGAAGGTGGGCGGGTAGCCGAAGATCTCCGAGGTCGGTTTGAGCGCGCTGAGAAATCCCCAGAGCAACGGCACAACCGTTGTCACCGCACCAAGACACAAAACGCTGAAAACCAGCCAATACAGGATGCGCGTACGCGTCGAACGCAGATCCACATCGGAAACGAGCGTGCGAGCGCGGTCGGTCGTGGCCATCGTCAGCGCCCTAACCTTTTCGTGACACGGCTGTAAATCACGGTGAGGCCGACCAGCACGAGGAACAGCAGCAGCCCCATGGCCGAGGCTTGACCGTAGTTGTACTCGCGCAGCAGTTTGTCATAAATATACATGAGCACCGTGTAAGTGCCCCGTGCGGGGCCGCCTTGGGTCATGATGAACGGCTCGGTAAACACCTGGAAAGTGCCGATGATCTGCAGGATTGCCAGGATGAGCATCACGGGCAGGATCTGGGGCAGCGTAATGTGGCGGATGCGCTGCCGGATGCTTGCGCCGTCGAGTTCGGCCGCCTCGTACAGTTCCTGCGGCACGCTCTGCAGCGCAGCGAGGTAGATGATCATGGTGGCCCCCGCCCCCTTCCAAGTCGCCATCAGGACAAGTCCCAGCATGGCCGTTCCCTTGTTGATCAGCCACCCGACGGGCTCGAGCCCCACCCAACGGAACACGCTGTCGAGCAACCCCTCCTCCGGCGTGTAAATGTATTTCCACATGATGGTCACCACGACCAAGGGCAAAACAGCGGGTATGTAGTAGGCAATTCGGAAAAACGAATTGCCGTGGCGCATCTCGTTGATGGCGATCGCGAGGAAAACGGGCAGGAAATACCCGACAATCAGCCCCAAAACAACAAACAGAATAACATTAAACCATGCCGTGGCCGCAATGTCCGCATCCACGATGAGGACCTGGCGGAAATTCTCCAAACCTACCCAGCGCGACGGTACGGACGGATCGAGGCTGTAGTCCTGAAACGAAATGATGAAAGTCTGAAGAATGGGCCACCAACTGAACAGGGAGAACAGCAGCAGGGCGGGGAGAAGAAACGCCAGTCCCAAACCGTAGCGGCGCAGAGGAACAACGAATCCTCGCCGCGCTCCGGCAGGTGTGCGTCTGGCGACAGTCTGAACTTTCATCGGCGTCAACCCCGCTTGGCTAACTGAAAACGCTTGCGTGGCAATCGAAAAACGAGGGTGTCGCTCAGCCCGTTGCCAACACTTGCAACAAATACGCTTGTGGCGCGAGAGTTGCTTTCAAAGACTCTTGTTATGTCACGAGTTCGTCTCATCGTCCGAACCCTTTCCGTGTGCGCTGCCGGTGCCCTGCTCGGGGGCAGCAGCCTCACGGCGTGGGCCGACCATGCTTTGACTCAGGACGGTACGGGACTTTTCAATGTAAGCGTCGAAGCCACCCACACGACTTGGGCCCGTATGCTGACCGTGCGCCATCGGCCCGAGAGTTTTAGTTACGAGTTTGATACCGGCCAATTGCTGCCGCTGCGCGGCAAGAGCAGTGTGCGCTGGATCATGGATTACATCTCCACCTCGACCATGGTGGGGCGCGAGGGGGCACGCGAGATCATGCTGGCCCGAGGATGGCATCGTCACCAACCGCCTCCCCCCATTGTCATCCATACCCCGACGCCGACGCCCGTCCCGACCCCCACACCGGTGCCAACGCCAACCCCCGACCCGAGCACGATTGCCGATCCGAGTCTGCCAATCGAGGAGCGGGTGCGCGAGCAGATGAACATTTTTATTGGGCAACAGCAGGACCTGGCCGGGCAGATGCGCCTGGCTCGCCAATTTGGTCAGGTGACGCCCGAAGAGGAGAAAAAGCGCCGACTGGCCCTGCTGGATCAGCAAATCGGAATTTTCCGCGACCTTTATGCGAACGACGAGGCCGTCACGCACGCGCTGAATATTCTGAGGGGGCAGCGGGAACATGTGGTGACGACAGGCCGGTTTCGCAGCGAGGATTGACGCACGGCGCGCGCCGTCCCGGCAGCGGTGAATGAATCGCGCAACCCCCTGTATGCAAGGCTGGTTTGCCAACTATGGCGTACGAGAGAACCAAGACCAAGAAAGCACTCGCCGGCGGTCAGAGACCTGCCCGTCAGGCGAAGGATAAGGGCATTGAACTCGAGGGCACTGTCATTGAGCCGCTGCCAAACTGCATGTTCCGCGTGGAGTTGCAGAACGGCCTGAAGGTTCTGGCCCATGTGTCCGGCAAAATGCGCATGCATTTCATCCGCATCCTCGCCGGAGACAAGGTCATGGTGGAATTGTCGCCGTACGACCTGAGCCGGGGACGCATCACCTACCGGTTCAAGTAGAGGGGGCCAGCCAGACGGGGTTCGCACCCGCGGACTCATGGGGAAAAACAGGAGATCATGAAAGTACGCGCATCTGTAAAACCGATTTGTAACAAGTGCAAGATGATCAAGCGTAAAGGTGTCATCCGCATCATCTGCATCAATCCCAAGCACAAACAAAGGCAGGGGTAAGCGCTCATGGCCCGAATTGCCGGCATCGACCTGCCCCGCGAAAAGCGCATTGATATCGGCCTGCGTTACATCTACGGCATTGGCCCGACGACTTCCAACCAAATTCTGGCGCAACTCGGCATCAATCCCGCCAAGCGCGTCCGCGACCTGGACGAGGCGGAGGTTGGCCGGCTCAACACTTATATTACCAACCACTTTAAGGTGGAGGGTGATCTGCGGCGCGAAGTGGCGCAAAACATCAAGAGATTGATGGACATCGGCTGCTATCGCGGCCTGCGTCACCGCAAGGGTCTGCCCGTTCGCGGGCAGCGCACGCGCACCAATGGCCGCACCCGCAAGGGCCCGCGCAAGACCGTTGGTGCCAAGAAGAAAGAAACGAAGTAATCCGAGGCAGGCGGGATCCGTAATCCATGGCTGAGAAGAAAACCCAAAAGTCCGGCGCACAGGCCGGCAAAACCAAGAAAAAGGTTCGCAAAAGCGTTTCCGCCGGTATTGTCCATTTGCTGGCGACATTCAACAACACGCATGTCACCATTACGGACAAGCAGGGCAATACGATCTCGTGGGCGTCGAGCGGCACGGTCGGCTTCAAGGGGTCGCGCAAGAGCACGCCTTTCGCCGCCCAGTTGGCTGCCGAGCAGAGCGCCCGCAAGGCCATGGAACACGGCCTCAAGACCGTCGAGGTGTATGTGAACGGTCCCGGCAGTGGCCGCGAGGCCGCCATTCGGAGCCTGCAGGCCGTCGGCCTTGAGATCACCATCATCAAGGATGTCACGCCTATCCCTCACAACGGTTGTCGCCCGCCCAAGCGCCGGCGAGTCTGATCTGGACCATGGCTGATTGTCGGATCGTGGTCGGTTGAAGAAACGAGGGGGATGAGCGTAATAAGCGTTTTTGGGGTTCTTGTTGTTGTCTGTGCGGTAAGCCTTCTGGTGTTTCGCCGGCGTCCGCTCGGCACTGTGTCCCGTGTTGTTCTCGCCGGGGTGGCTGTCGCCTTGGTTTTGGCGGAGCCGCTGCGGTCGGGCAATATGGGTACAGACGACTTGGTGCTGGCAGGCTTGGTCGCACTGGTTTTAGCGGCTGGTATTTGGCGGTTGCACAACGCCACTGCCCGGCCGGACACCCCCAAGTAAAGAAGTTTTCGGGAAGAAGGCGTTCCTTTGAAACAAGCACAGTTTCGCCCCCGATCCGGTCCGCCTTGCGGCTGCGGCCAGATCCCGGGGGCGCTCTGTCACGCCGTAAACCGAAAGAGCCGCGGCGGCCTGCAAGGTCGCCGGGGTTCACCCGCGGCTGATTCCGCGGCAAGACAGGAAGGAGAAAGGATAGAGCGTGGCTCGTTACACTGACGCCAAATGTCGCCTTTGCCGGCGGCAGGGTGAGAAATTGTTTCTTAAGGGGGAGCGGTGTTTCACCGCCAAGTGCGCCATTGACCGGCGCAATTACGCCCCCGGCCAGCATGGCCAGAACCGCAGCAAAGTCTCCACCTACGGGCAGCAGTTGCGGGAGAAGCAGAAGGCCAAGCGAATTTACGGAATTTTGGAGCGCCAGTTCCGCCGTTACTTTTCTGTGGCCGACCGCTATCGCGGCGTTACGGGTACCGTTCTGCTCCAGTTGCTCGAACAACGGCTCGACAATCTCGTTTACCGCCTCGGCATCGGGGCCAGCCGCAATCAGGCCCGTCAATTGGTCAGGCACGGCCACATCCTCGTGGACGGCCGCAAGGTCAATATCCCCTCCTACCGTGTGAAGGTGGGCCAAGAGATTGCCGTGCGCGAAAATTCGCGCACCAACCCGTTGATCGTCTCGAATCTTGAGCAGGCCAACGGTCGCGGCCGGCTCGCGTGGCTCGAGTGGAACCCGGAGACCATGACGGGGCGGCTTCTCGATGTCCCGTCGCGCGACCAGATTCCTGTGACCGTCAAAGAGCAGTTGATCGTCGAACTCTACTCGAAGTGACCGGGAGATAACGCATGGACTTCAAGGACCTCCAGAAGCCAAGAGACATTGCCGTCGAGAAGGAGACCCTCACCTCTTCGTATGGCAAGTTTATAGCAGGGCCTTTCGAGCGCGGGTTCGGAGCGACCATCGGCAACTCGTTGCGCCGCATCCTGCTGAGCACCATTCAGGGCGCCGCCATCACTTGGATTCGCATCGATGGGAAAACCCACGAATTCGATACCATCGAGGGCGTCAAGGAAGACATTCTCGACATCGTGCTGAACCTGAAAAGTCTCAATATTAAATTGCATGCCCCCAAAACCGAGACACGCTTGGTTCTGGACGCCAAGGGCCCGCGCGTCGTCACGGCTGCAGATTTCGAGCCGAATTCGGATGTGGAGATCCTCAATCAGGACCAAGTCATCGCGACGCTGTCCTCTGGTGCTTCGCTTACGATGGAATGCTGCGTTCAGAGCGGACGGGGTTATGTCAGCGCGGTTCAATTGAAAGAGCAGTCGGGGATGAGCGACACCTTTGGAACCATCTTCCTCGACGCGGTTTTCTCCCCGATCGTGAATGTGAAAGTCTCGGTGGAGGCCGCCCGCGTGCACCAGCGCACGGACTATGACCGCCTGATCCTCGAAGTCATGACGGACGGCACGGTCGAGCCGCGCGAGGCAATCAGTTATGCGGCGACCGTCCTGCGCGACCATCTCACCGCCTTTATCGCCCCCGAAGAGCCTGCGGTCGAGCCGGAGGCGGAAAAGGCCGCCGGCGAGGGTGCCGAGGGACCGGAGATCCCGGATCTCGTGCAAAGCCTTGACACATCCATCGAGGAACTGGAACTGAGCGTCCGGTCGTACAACTGCCTCGAGGCTGCCGGCATCAAGACCATCCGTGATCTCGTCCAGAAAACCGAAAGCGAAATGCTCAAATACCGCAACTTCGGCCGCAAGTCCCTGACGGAGATCAAAAACATCCTGAAGGAAAAGGGGCTGCGGTTCGGAATGACGATTGACAAGGAAACCGGTCTGCCCGTGCAGACGGGAACCGAGAAATAAGCAAGCCGACGGGTCAAGAAAGCCAAGGAGTACTGCCATGCGACACCGCCGTCATCGTTCACGGCTCAACCGCACCACTGAGCACCGCAGCGCCCTGATGCGCAACCTCGCCATCGCGCTGATCCAGCACGAGTCCATCCGCACGACCGAGCCCAAGGCCAAGCAATTGCGCCAGTTTATTGAACGCATCATCACCATCGCCAAAGACGGTCTGGCGTCGGGCGACACCTCCGGTGTGGGACTCGCGAAGCGCCGGCTGGCCTTTTCCTACCTTCACGACAAGGAAGCCGTTAAGAAACTGTTTGGTGAAGTGGCTCCGCGTTTCATGACCCGCAACGGGGGCTACACGCGCGTGGTGAAGGCTGGCCCGCGGCTGGGCGACGGGGCGCCGACGGCCTACATCGAATTGGTGGATCGGGTCGTGCAGGCGGCTGAGCCCGAACAGCCGGCCAAGGGCGGCAAACTGAGCCGCAGGCGCACGCCGGCCAAAAAGGAAGCCGCGACAACGGCCTGACATCTCTCGCCGGCGCGCCAGCCGCGAAAGGACGACACAACCGGGAACGCCTAGAATTTTGTCATGCGTTCTGCGGTGTGCTTGCCCGCCCGCGCAGCGCTGTTGCGCGGGTCGAGTTTCAGCACATGCTCATAGATCTCGACCGCCCGCGTGTAATCCCCCACGCCGAAGTAACGCTCGGCCAAAGCCAAAAAGTCCGGAATGGCTTCGTGCTCCGGAATAATGAGCACGAGGGCGTCTATGTATTTTCTGATTAATTCCGGCGCGTCGTCGTTGATAGCCCGCGCCTTGCGGTAGGCGTCGAGCCCTTGCTCGACATCCCCCCGCTCGACCAGCAGATCCCCGAGGCGGATCCAGTCGTAGTATTGTTGCTTGGGGTTATCGGCGTCGGCCTCGATGCGCGCTCGCAGCGTTTCAGGTGTCTCCTCCCCTGCGGTGGCCGCAATCCTGCGCGCGGCCTCAGCCTGTTCGTGATCCCCGCGTATTTCGTAAGCGGAGGCGAGTTTGCGGGCGTTCTCCTTGAGCAGGGCGTTGTCGCCGATTTTCTGGAGCAAATTGACAAAGGCTTGCCGGATTTCCACATGATCGGGTGCAAGTTCCAGATAACGAGTATACGCCCTCACCGCTTTCGCAGCAAACGACTCGGCATAGGCGGCAGCCGCCAATGCATAGAAATCCAAAGCCCGGGCCTGATCGCCGGCCTGTTCGCAAACCTCGGCAACCGACATACACAGATCACCGTCGTCGGGTTCGAGGCCGTGGGCCGTTGTTAGCGCTTCGATGGCCTCTTCGTACTTGCCCGCGGCGCGGTAGATGCCGGCCACCTTGCGGAGTTCCAGAACCCCGCGCGTCCTCTGACCTGTGCTTAACAGAAAATCAATGAACTGCCGGCGGGCATCCACATTGATGCGGTCGATCGACAGCACCTGCTCGTAGGTGCGCGTAGCCTCGACAAAACGCCCTCTCTGGGCGTAAGCCTTGGCCAATCTCAGGTACTCCGGCACGATTTCCAGTTCGCTCCCCACTTGGGCAAACAGTTCGATATACCGCTGGAGCAACTCGGCATCATCCGGACGGAGGATAATCAGTTGCTTGTAAAGTGTGACGGCCTCCTCGATCTCATCGCGTTCAGCCAGCAGATTGGCCAGTTCTGCCAGTTCAGCGGCCCGCGCCTCGCGATTGCCGGTCCGCTCGTGGAGGCGTACCAGACGATGGCGCGGCTCGGGGTCTGACGGCACAAGGCGGATCTGCTCCTTGAGGGCAGCGGCCGCCTCGACAAACTGCCGGTCTTCTACATGGATATCCTCGACGCGTCGCCACGCCTTGGCGGCTTCCTCGGACTGTCCCGCCGCGGCCAGTTCCGCCGCCAGTTCGCGCCAGCCTTCCACCCACCGCGGACGCTGCTCCAGCGCCTTGCGCAGATGCCCCAGCGAGGCCTTCAAATCGCCGGCAGACTTCGTCAGTTCGGCGCATTTCAGGTAAAGCCGGGCAGCAGCCTCCACCACCCGATGACTCGCAAACTCCTCGGCAAGTCGGAGGTGCAAGGCAAGATCGTGCGGATGTTCTGCGGTTAAGGCGTCCGCTGTGGCCCGGGCCTCGTCATATTCCATACGGTCCAGCATGGCCGATACGACAAACGACAGTTCCTCGGCAGCCTCGGCAGGCCGCCCAAGCCGCCGGTAGAGATTGCCCAAGTTTTTCCGGACAGCCACAACCGTGGGCGTCAAGGCGCGGAGTTCCTCCAGCAGGGCAAGCGCCCTCTCATCTTCGCCCCGATCAAGCGCCATCTGGGCTAATTCACCCAGCCGAAGCGCCAGTTCCTCCGCCCGACCCAGACGCCGTAGAATTTCAACTCGCGCCTCAAGCAGGCGCAGGTGCTTGGGGTCAACCACGAGCCCCTCGGCGACTCGCTCCTCGGCAGTCTGGTAATCGCCCGCGCGCAAATAGTGATCGGTGAGCCAAACCAGTTCTTCGAGCAAACGATCGCTGCGGTTACACCTCCGGAATACGCCTGCTGAGCGTTCGTGAGCCAAGGCGTCTTCGGGGTCAACCTGCATGGCCTTGCGCAAGGCGGTCTCTGCATTGGTCGAATTGCCGGCAGCCGCCTCCAGATCGGCCAACTGGAAGTAAGCAATGCGCGAGGCCTCCAAATCGCCCGAAGCCGCCAGCAACGCGGCATACTGCCGCCATGCCGATGGGTTCTCGGGATCAGCCACCGTGATACTCTGGACACAGCCGACAGCCGCCTTCGTGTCCCCGACCCGCTCGTAAATATCCGCGGCCTTGAGCAGGTGAGGCACGGCCTCCATCGTATGGTGCAGTTTGATCAATGCCTCCCCGAGTGCACGGTGCGCGGCCGGATTGCTCTCATCAAACCGCAACACGGTTTCCGCTGCGGACTTCACCCGGCGGGCGTCCACCCCTGCCAGACAACGCTCCAGCAGGCGCTGCGCGGTTTGCGCGGCCTGACGCTGCATGCCCCCCATGGCGCAGCAGTCAATGATCATCTCGAGAACGCCGGTGTCATCGGGCCGTTCGGCCGCCAGCAACTCGAGGAACTCCACGGCCCGGGCATAGTCGCCGCGCTTAGCGTACTTGTTGCCAAGGTCCTTGAGAGCGTGGCAATAGCCGCGCGTATCTGATGCGCGTTTGTAAAGACCCGCGAGTTTCTCCAAGATCCGCAGGTTTTCCGGATCCTGGTTCCACAGGTCCTTGAGCAACCCGCAAGCCGCCGGTAAATCGCCCTTTTCAGCCTTGATGTCCGCCAATTGAACGGTGTGCCGCGCCACAAGACCGGAATCGCCAGCCTCCCGGGCGATCTCCAACAATTGCGTCGCGGCCGCCTCGCACCCCGGATCCATGGTGAGGACGCGCTCCAGCAGCGCAATGGCTTTCACGGGTTCCCCTCGGTCGCGAGCCATGCGCACCGCTTCTAACAGATGGACAATGGCCTGATCCGCCTGTCCGGTCTGAGCCAGCAACTCGGCCAGCCGCTCGCGCGTGGCTGCGTCCGCCCCCTCCGTCTGCACCAGACGCTCCAGCCATTTCGCCGCGGCAGCCTGATCTCCACGCTTTTCGGCGAGTTCGATGAGCATCCGAATGGCCTGCACGGCTTCCGGCCTGCGCTGTTCGCGCTCGTAGAAGTACGCCAGCGTCTCCAGCGTCTCCACATCATCGGGAAAGTCGCGCAAAACCTCGGTGTAGGCCTGCTCCTCTTCGGTGACGGCGCCGGCCTTCGCAAACATCTGCGCGGCCTTCTTGGCAGCAACCGCAGCCTCATCCCGCTGACCCAACTTGCGCAGGATTTGCGACCGGAGCCACCAAATATCCGGGGAATTGCCGGCAATTTCGGTCAGGTAACCGCAGGTTTCAATGGCTTCCACGACATAGCCGTTGTCGACCAGCCAGTCCGCATGAGCACCGCCAATGGCCGCGAGGAACGCCGCCCCGGCTCGCTCGACGACCATCGAGAGCAATTGCCGGCGCTCAGCAACGGGACACTCCCGCAGCAGGGCCGTTGCGATAACAACGGAACGCGTGCGGCTGCGGGCCTTGAGCGCAGCCTCCAACAACTCCATGGCCACCACACGCACGGGAGGAGCCGCCTTAGTGGCTGCGAGGACGGACGCCACAGAGGACGCGGACACAGCAGCCGAGTCCAACCCGACAGCCTGCCGCAGCGCGGCGGCAGCCGCCTCCGCTTGACCCGAGGCAGCATACGCCTCTGCGCCTGTGCAATACAGCGCTACCGCCCGATCCGTGTCTCCCACAGCCGCCAGCATGGCGGCCACTTCGCCGGCAGCGTCGCGAGCCTCAGGCAGGGCGGCCGCCTCGTCCAGCGCCTCACGCGCGTGGCCCATATCCTTTTTCTCCACGGCCAGCCGCGCCAGATCCATCAACTCGGTAAACAGTCCCGCTGTATCCCCAGCCTGACGGCGGATGCCAGCGAGTTGCCGCCGAACATCCAGCGAATCCGGCGACATCGTCTTGCCGCGTTCGAGCAGCCGAGCCGCCTCGCGGGGCTTTCCGGCCTCGGCGAATACCCGTGCCATTTCGAGCAAGCGCGGGCCCGCCTCCCGCCGCGGCACGAGATCCAATATTTTCATTGCGCAATCAATGTCCAGCGGGTCGAGGACATGCAAGCGCTCGCACAACGAAAGCCGCTCTGCCCGGCTGCACGACCCTGCTTCCTCGGCCAGGACCAGCGCGTGGCGCTGAGCCTCCGCAGCCTCCGCCCTGCGCGCGGCCGCCAACAGCAACTCGCTCAGATGCACGAAGTCCTTATAATCCGAGGCCCCCGGCAGTTCAGTCAGCCGCTGCTGCGCCGCAAGCGCCCGTTCCGAATCCCCCGACCCTTTGTACAGCCGCACGGCCTCCCGCAGGGCTTCGCCAGCAAACGCCGGTACATTCAGCGACTGGTGCAGCGTGGCCAACTCCTCGAAAATACGGGCATCGGAAGGCTCAGGCATCAGCGAGGTCGCGCGCCCGAAGAACTGGATCGCACGCACGGGGTCGTTCAACTCGTCGCGATAGGTCTGGGCAATGAGCAGCAACTGCTGCTTGGCCTCGGCTTTCATGCCGGCGCGGTCGAGATATTCTGCGTACTCGATGCGGAACTCCACGGTTGCGCCGTCGAGCGCCAGCACTTTCTCGTACTCAGCGCGAACCTCCTGCGGCGACAAGGTGGCGGCCCGGATGCCAATCAATTTCCGGAAATAGGGCGCGGCCTTTTCGAAACCCTCGTATTCAAGGACGAGCGAGGCCAGTCGCTGTACCGTGTCGGCGGAATTCGTCCGATATTCAAGAATGCGCGCAAGAATTGCCGACGCGTCGCGGTAGTCGCGGCGGTCTATGAGAAGATCCGCCAACTGCTGCATGTGTTCG
Source organism: Candidatus Sumerlaeaceae bacterium (assembly GCA_026418615.1). GTDB lineage: Bacteria > Sumerlaeota > Sumerlaeia > Sumerlaeales > Sumerlaeaceae > JAOAAY01. The sequence goes on from JAOAAY010000005.1 coordinate 49,251, forward strand.
ATGGCTTCATCTTCGCGGCCGGCGTCGAGGAGAGTCTGCCAGAGCAGCCGCCGCAGCGCCACGGATTCGGGATCCGCTTCGAGTCCGCGGGTCAGCGCGGCAACGGCCCGGTCGAGGCGGCCCGCGTCCCGATGCAGCGTCGCCGCTCGCTCAAAGTGCTCCACCGCCTTCGGCATCCGGCGGTTGTGCAGACAGATTTCCGCGTACCGCTCGCAGGCATCGGCATCATCCGGGGCGATATCCATCCATTTTCTGACTGTCGCTTCCGCGTCCTTCCAATTGCTCTCGGACATCGCCTCGGCGCATTTTTCGGCAAACCACGTCACGGCCAGACCGGTGCGGCCGCTGGCAATCAACTTCGTCAAGGTCTTTTCAAACTCGGCACGCCGGCCGGAGGCCTTCTGCACACCTGCGAGTAACTCCAGCAGGTCCGTATTGGCAGGCCACAGTTCGACGGCTTGCTGGGCCGCGGCCATGGCCGTCTCGTGATCGCCGCGCTCCAGACTCTGCCGAACAACCGCCTCCAGCAGCGGCACTGCTGCCTCCACCTCGCCCAAAGCCATGTGGTTGCGCGCAAGGTCGAAAAGGGTTTCATAGTCGCTGGGCTGCAGTTCGAGCAACTTGCGCCGGACCGACAGGCACACCGAGTCAGGCGGACGCTGTCCCTCGGGCAGGCTCAGAACCTCGCGACACAAGGCCACGGCTTCGTCTGTGCGCCCAAGTTGCGACAGGACATCCACCGTATCGAGCCGGACCGGATGCAAATCCGGTTGTTCCCGCAGCACGGCGAGTGCTGCCTCAACGAACTCCTCTTGCGAGAGCAGCGCGCGCATCTTCTGCAGATACGCCTGCGCCGCTTCCCGCGCCGCTTCCCCGTCGCCAAGTAACCGGAGCACACTAACCCGCCGTTGGAGGAGGTCGCGGTTGTCCGGATCCACGGATAAGCCTTGGTCAATGGCCGCCAATTCGCCCGCGGCATCGCCGGTCTCCACGCACAATGTCATGACTTGACGCACGGCCTGCAAGGCCCCGGCGGAGTCTCCTGATGCGGCCAGCAGGGCGGCCAGATCCCGCCATGCGTCCACGGCGCCCGGATGTTCCGCCGTCAGGCGCCGCGCTAACTCGGCCAATTGCGTCGGATCGGCTTCGCGTAAAACATTGGCTGCAGCCGGATACAAGTCGGCGGCGGGTGCCGCAAGACCACAGTCCAAGAGAAGGCTCACCATGACGGGCGCGGCGGCTGGGTGCTCGCGCGCATGGCGCGACGCGTCGCTCGCGAGCCGGGCCGCGTCGGTCTCCCGTCCGGCCTCGCGCAACCGGTGAGCGAGATCGCGAACCTTGACCGCCGCCTCAACGGCGTCCGATCCTGCCCATAGCGACCCGGCGCGACGGACGGCAAGATCGAGGTTGTCCGGATCTATCTCCTCCAGCAACCGGCAGGCAGCCTCAAGAGACTCGTCATCGCCAGTGTCCTCGGCCTCTGTCGCTACGGCCAGCAGCAATTCGGCCGCATTGGGCGTCAGACCATGCAGGTGCATGACCGAAGCGAGTTGCATCCGGCCGTTGGGCGACCCGCTGATCGTTGCTGCCGCCAGCAGCGTCTCCCGAGCCTCCACGGCATGATCCTGCTGCTTGAGCGTCTCGGCGAGGTCCAGCATTTCGAAAATCGCGTTGTCGAGCCGCCCCATCTCGCGAAGTCGCGAGATGATGTCCCGTCGCAGGGACACATCGTCCGGTTGGAGAAACTTGACGCGGTACAGGAATTCGAGCGCTTGATCGGCAGCCCCGGCGCGGGTGGCCAAGGCCGCCGCCGTGCGCAGATGACGAATGGCATCCTCCTGCTGATCCTGCCCCTGATAGGCGCGCACGAGCGCCACATGGGCCTCGATGCAGTCGGGCTCGATCTCCACCCACTTGTTGACCGTTTCAATGGCCGACGCAAAATCCGACCGCTCCAGCATGGCGTCCACGGATGTGAACACATGATTTTTGGCGCGCTCGTACTCGCCTTCCCGGACAAGTTCCTCGACCAGCGCCAGCCTCAACTTCGTGCGCTGGGGCTCGAATTGGAGGACCTTCTCGATGAGGGGGATGGCTTCGGCCCCCCGGCCCTGCTCGAGCATCTGGAAACTGACGGTCTCGAGTTCACGGGTGGCGCTCTTGATGTCGCGCCGCATCTCGTGGATTCCGGCCAGTTTCAACCTTAGGGTTGGCTCATCGGGGCTGACCTCGATGAGTTTCTGATAGATGCCTAAGTTGTCCGCCTCGCGGCCTGCTTGCTCGCGGCGGCGGGCAACCTCTTTGAGTAGGGCGTACTCGCGCTCGCGCTGGCCTTGGGCCTCGGCGCTGCGAATCTGCATGAACAGAACATCCTCGCTGTCCGGCCGCAAGTGAGCCGCGCGCTCAAGAATGCTGTCGGCTTCGGCGGCGCGACCGGAGGAGATGAGCGACTCGGCCAGCGAGAGGAACTCGTCGCAGGCCTGCATGTAGTTGCCCGTAGCACTGTGCACCTCCGCCAGGAAAGTGCGCACCTTGACGCTGTCGCTGCAGAACTGCAGCGCGCGCCGCGCCGCACTTTCCGCTCCTTCGATGTCTCCGGCATCCCGGGCTTGGGCGGCCAGGTCGAGCAGGACACCCGTGATACGCTCGACCCATTCCGGCGAGGGCTGGAGTTCGAGTTCTTCGATCGCCGCGGCCGCCGCTGCGATGAGATCCACGCCGCGAACCTTGGCCAGCAGGTCGAGCAGATTCCCGCCTTCATGACCTGCACAGGTCTTAATCGTACACTTGTAGGTGTTGGATTTGACATCAATGATCAGCGAACGGAACCGTGCATCCCGGTGAATGGGGCAAAACGCTTTGACCGTCTCGCCGACAACCTGAATCTTGTCGGTTGCATAGCCGATCCTGCGCAACAGTTCTGCCGCATCCACCGTTGCGTTCAGTTCGCCGAGCAGCGTTGTTGTCTGTGTCAGATCCATCCGCTCCGCTACGCCCAACCCTTATCCAAATTGCCCGACAGCCCCCCGCTTGCCGGACCACCCGCCTACAGAATCTGTCAGCCTTTGTAAATCATAATGTTATCGAGATAAAAGACTCCTGTTGTGGCCAAGTTGTCACGAATGGACAGCGTGTTCACATAAGGTGGAATGGTGGGCAGTTTCGCCTCCTTCACCACCTGTGTGCCGTCCACATAGGCAGAAACGATCCCCGCCAGCAGGTTCAGATCATACTTCACATGTCGCCAAGTGCCAAGTTCGTACGGGACTGGTTCGCCTTGAAGCCGCAGGGACGGCTGAGACTTGGAATCGAGCCGGTGAATGATGGTGTGGACCGATTGCTTGAAATCCTCGTCGCGCTCAATGTAGAAGCCCAGCAAATACTTGTTCTTCTCATCGCAGCGGATGTCGAACTCGACGATGACGCGTCCCGACGCCTTGGGGAAGGCGCAAACATAGTTCGCACTTCCGGAGCCGGTCTTCTTTTCAAATTTCAGGCAGGCTTTGGAGCCGGGCACGGCGGCTTCAGTGTCAACCGTAAGCGAGGCGTAATCATACTCGCCAGTCCAGTTGCGGGGCGGACGGCCGGGAGTTTCGTCGTCGAAATCCTGCTTGTAGTAAAAGCCGTCGGCGACCGGTCCCGCCGCAGCCGCTGCAGGCGCCGGCGACTCTGCAGGCGTAGGGGGTGCAGCCGGGGGAGGCACAACCGCTGTACTCTCAAAAGCCTCGCGCGGCGCCGACGCAACAGCCGGGGGAACCGAGGGCTCCAGAGGCGTCGAGTCGGCAAGTCCCGGCACAACAGTCTCGGTAATCGAGAGTTCCGGCAATTCCAGAGCGCCCTCCGGTGGCAGACCCAAATCAATCGTCGGCGGGGCCGCCGGGATGTCCTCGACCCGCGCCTCTGGTGGTGTCACCGTCAGGGCCTCCAGATCAAGCAGCCCGGGCGGGGCCGGCGCTGCAGGCTTGCCGTGAGGCACCAAATCCTCTACGCTGGGCTCCTTGGGGGCAGCGGGCTTGGGGGGCACGACCGATTCAGGGAGCGGCGGCAAATCCAGTGCAGGAGGAGCCGACGAAGACGACGGAGCAGAGGGCGCAAGTTCCAACGCGTCGAAATTTAATGTGTCACCAACCGCGCTGACTGTCGGCGCTTTGGCACGGGCAGGCGGCGCCGGGACATCATCAAAGGCTATCACATCAGGCTCGCCCGCCGGCCGCTGCTCTATTTTCGCTTCAATCTCAGGGGTAAACACATTTTCTGCAGGCTGGGCGACCGGCTCGTCCATCGGCTGTGTATCGAGGCTGCCGAACGAGGTGCTGCCGAGCATGGATCCCCCGAAAAGCGCAGACGATGCCCCTGCCGGTGCGGTCGGCGCCGCCGGAGCGACGGCGGGCTTTTTCGCACGCCCACGGCCCGGGGACGGGGTGGCAGGAGCAGCGGCGCCCGGGGCGGCGGGCTGCTGGGCCACACCGGGGCGTTCAGCAAGCGCACTGACTGTGGCAACCAGTTTTTGCTCCGTCCGGCGATTCTGATAGAGCATGTAGGCCAGCACGAGGAAGCCGATGACAACTACCGCAACCACGCCGTAGATGAGGTACAAGACTGTGGGCGACAGGCCGCTGGCTGTCTGGGTTTGGCGGCGCTCCTCGATACGGCGCTGTAACTCAGCAATCTTCGTAGCCGCCTCGGTATTACCGGCATCCAGCGACCGCAGTTGCTCGTACATGCTGAGAGCCAGCGTCAACTGACCTTCTGTCTCGTACCGCCGGGCATTTGCCAGCAGCGAAGCCTTCTGGTCTCCTGCCTGCTGCGCTGCCGGTAGTGTGGCAACACCGACTTCGCCGGCGCGAATGCGCGCCAATTGCTGCTCCTTCACGGGAATGCGCGGATCGGAGGGGTCAACGGCGCGCGCCTCTTCGAGTTTCTTGGCGGCTTCATCCCACTTGGCAGCCAGGTACAGTTTTCCGTACTCATCGAAAATCGCAGCCATTCGAGCGGCATTCTCGCGCCGAGTTTGTTCTTTCGTCCGCGCTGCGACCACAGCCTGCCGAACTTCTGGCGACGACTCGCGCAGCAAGGTACGCAATTGGATGACTTCATCGGCCGAAGCCTGACCCACGCGTTGCGATAACTCGTAGAGGGCGAGGGCTTGTTTGAGCAAATCAGGACGAAGCGTCCTAAAGGCTTCCGGAATATCTGCTGTCGCGATCTTTTCTTGTTCCGGCGATGCGGTCTCTACCGTTTCGATGATACTGGCAACGGCGTAACCTGACCCTCTCAACTGTTGAACGAGTCGGTCGGCTTCCTGCCGGGTGGCAAACTTGCCCAACACCACTTGGAAGGCATTGTCCTGTACAAGGACTTCCGCCCCGATGAAGTCGTCTGCCACGAGCGAGTCACGAGCCTTGTCGGCGTCTTCGCGCGTGGGCAGCGAGGTGACCAGCACTCGGTAAAATTTGCCCGCCTCGGCCGTCGCGACCGACCGCACGCCACTGCGATCCGCGGCCGATTGAACGCGCTCCGGTTGGTAGCCCTTGCTATTCTTCAGATCAGCCATGCAGGCCTCGGCCTGACGCTGGTCCTCAAAATTACCCACCAGCACCATAAACCGACCGCCCACATCCGCCACTTCGACCGGGCTATAACCGTCGGCTTGCAAACTGCGCTGCATGCCGAGGGCTACCTGCTGATCCAAACCCGACGCCACGACCACTTGGTATCGGCCGGTCGCCCCCCCAATGGCTGGTGTGGTCGGTGCGACAGCAGGCAGTTGTGCTGCTGGGACGGCAGCCACAGGCGCCGGGGCCGCCGGCGTGGGCGCCGCGCCCGCCGAGGGCGTTGCTTGAGCAACGACTGGGTTCACTGCCGACGGCACAAAGACCGAGCGGTAGTTGTTATCTACAATCACATTGTCAAAATGAATGCTTGTGCCACTCGCGCCCAGCCCTGCGCGTCCTTTAGAAAAAGTCTGGTCTGTCGTCCGAATGAGACCAGCCTTGTCCAGAAAAAGCCCGATCTCGTTGCCAACAAAGATCATCCGCATCACGATGCGCGACGAAGAACCGGGCATATTTTCAATCGCCGGGAACCGGAAGGTTCCGCTTTCGTCCTGGCGCACGAGCGTCTCGCGCTTGCCGTCTTTGATGCGGTCAATCTTCAGGTAGCGCTTCCCACCCTCGCTAAAAGCGCCACCCTCATAATAATTCTGCGGGTCTTGCCACCGCCCGACGATCAGCGCCCCGCCCAGCGGCTCTGGGTTCCAGAAATCCGCCTGGATAAAGTAATCTGTCCAATCGGCGGCTTCCTTAGTGTTGATCAAAGCGTACGAAACGCCGCCCGGTTGCCCCTGAACATTGCCACTCACCAACTCGCTGTTCTGCAGCGTCCAGAGTGGGGGGGCCTCGTTCGCAGCCGGAGCCCAGATGCCCGGCCGAGTGCCATTGCCCCCGACAAAGGTGTCCGTGTACAGTCGCTCTGCCACAGCAGGCACTGTCACGAAGAGCAGAACCGCGGCTGCCAGCATCCGGAGTTTCAAGGACTGGATCCCCTTTTTTCCGAGTTTGTTCAGACGGCCGTTACCCGCCGACCGCGAGTCCACGCGTCCTTGCATGATGAAATACCCGTAAGACGAAGCATGGGTCAAGTGATTAGACATGCAGTCAGCAGGATCCGGTTTGCCGATAAACTCACCCGCTCCAACAGGCCAGACGACGAGATGACCCCTTACGACAGCACGGCTGAAAGGTAGCCGACGACATAGTCATCGCGCACCGGGTAAACCTCATACGAGGTTGTCAGATCCACCACACGGGCTGACCGGGCACCCTCCGCCAGGGCTACCATCATGGCGGCCCCAATGGCCCCCGCCCCGCACGCCTGATACTCGCCCGCCTCAATCCCATCGAGAAAGTCCTCCGGATTGAGTCGCTCCAGCGCCGCCGCCGCCTCGCGGCTCTGCGCCATCGCATACTGGTGGTTTGGTCCGTGGTACAGGTCAGAACTCGCCACCAGCAGCGTTTTTCCCCCCAACCGGTGCATCGTGTCGCGCAACGCCCGCGCCACGCGCGAAACATTATCGTAACTTTGATCAGAAATCAGTACCGGCACGAGCCGGAAATCTGTCAACACCCGCATCAAGAACGGCAACTGCACCTCCAGCGAATGCTCGCGCTCTTCGGCCGCAGGGTAGAAATGAAAAAGCGAGTCGTCGCGCAACAGTTCCTGCACAAACGCCCGATCCACCTCGACCAGCCCCAGCGGTGTCTCGAAGGAATCGCCATCAAAAACGCTTGCTCCCGCAAACCGCGCGTAATGGCTCGGCGCCACCACGATCACGCGGTCAAATCGGCGCCCTCGCAGGAGCCGGTAAGCCCGCGCCGCCGTCGGCCCGCTAAACCGATAGCCGGCATGGGGCACCACCAACGCCAGCGGCTCCGGGCCCTCGGGCGCCTGGCCTGCGGGCGCGTCCGGACCGAGCATCTCGTCCAGCAGTGCGTCCAGCCGCCGCCGGTCTGACGGATAAAACTTGTGCTCGCCCGCGCTCACCGCCGGGCGAATCCGCTTGCCAGCCATGATGCTTCACCCCCGTTTCCATCAGAAATTTATACCTGCGGGGAACACAAATGCAAGCCCCGCTGAGCCACCTGCCCGATGCTGCTTCGCGAATCCCCCCTGTGGGTCTCCCAACCCCTATCCCCCCTCTGTCGCCATTACGCTCTAATGGCAGAGATGGCACCCTTATCAAACTTTCTTCTTTCGGTTGCGCACATAATCCGTCAGGATGAACGACCCCAGATTGTCCAGCGTCGCGTAGAAGGCCCGCCCCTTGTTCGCCTTGGTCAAACGATCCACGAAATCCTGCAGGTAAGGGTCTGAGGTAATCATGAATGTCGTGATGACGATGCCCTTGCGGCGACACTGCACAGCCTCGTTGATCGTCTGGTTCACGATTTTCGGATCCAGCCCAAACGGATTCTTGTAAATCCGCCCATCCTCGAAAATCGCGCTGGGCTTGCCGTCGGTGATCATGAAGATCTGCTTGTTCACCTGCCGTTTCGCTTGCAGGATCTTTTGCGCGAGGTCCAGCCCCGCCTTCGTGTTCGTGTGGAAAGGCCCGACGGTAATGTACGGCAAGTCGCGGATGGCCACCTGAGTCGCTTCATCGCCAAAGACCGCCACATCCAGCGAATCCTTTGGGTAACGGGTCTGGATGAACTCTGCCAGCGCCATGGCCACCTTTTTCGCCGGCGTGATGCGGTCCTCGCCGTAAAGAATCATCGAGTGCGATATGTCTACGAGCATCACGGTCGCACACGACGCCGCCTGCTCTTTCTCGTACACCTCGAGGTCGGATTCCTCCATGAGGAACGAGTCGAGCCCGTGCTTGCGGACTGCGTTGTGGATCGAGCGCGTAAAATCTATATCCGCCACCGTGTCGCCGAACTGGAACGCCCGCGTCTCGGGCAGGCGGTCGCCCCCCTCCCCCGCATGCGGCAGACGGTGACCGCCCGCCGCCGAGTCGCGCTTCAGCGACGAGAACACCTCCTCAAACGCATCCGCCCGAATCTGCTGCTCGCCCTTGCCCGTCAGTTCCATCCGCGCCGTCTGCGCGTTGTCGCGCACCATCCCCTCGTCCTTCAGGAACTGCTTGAAGTCCTCGACCGTAAAGTCCTTGTCGAAAAACCCGTAGCGCCGCCCCAGATACTCCATCCATTCGAGCGCTTTTTCCACATTGCCCGCACTTTGCGTCAGCAAGTGCGTGAATAATTTCATTAGACTGCGCAGCGTCATCCGCCGCGTCAGTGCTTCATCCCAACGGCTGTAGCGGAACCTCATGATGCGCCCGATTACAGCGCCGACGCCATTTACTTGTCCCCCGCGAAACAGGAAAGCCGGATGACCTCACCGTCCGGCCCGCCCCGGCGCCTCCGGCTGAGTGAAAAGCACCGAGGTGGCGCGGGAACAAGTCGGAACAAAATTCACGAATTGCTCCAGCAGCCCACGAGCATGCCTTTACCGCGTCGCGATTGGCTGTTTGCGTGCCGCGGGGATTACGCCTTGGCTAATGCGAACCTCGCCTATGCCGCGGGACGGAGCCGCTCGCAAGCCATGCAGGGGGGTATCCGGCCGCTTCCGAGGGACGCCTTCCCTGCCAATTCCGCAGCACTTTAGGGTCGGTCGGTCACTTTGATGACCAGTTCGTCCGAGTTGGCGCGCAACGGCGGATAGTACATGGCGTAGCCTTTGGTGGGCATGGTGTGGAAGGTGCCGGGAATTTCAGCGCGGATGTTGTAATGCACCTCGCGCTCGCCCTGAGGCAGATGGGTGAAGAAGAACGCCACCAGTTCGTCGCGCAGTTCCATGTTGCTCACACCGCCGGAATAGGCAGTCCCGCTTTGCAGCGCGACAGGTTCCATGCCCGCAGGCTTCGGGTCCTCGAAGACGAGGTACTCGAAGTCGTTGAGCGACTTGATGCGCAGCGTCACGCGGATCTCGTCGCCGGACTGGACGCTGTCGCCGTCGCGGATGGGCTCGTAGGTGTCCACGGCCGCCACGGCGGTCGTGTCGGTGACAGTCTTGCGCACGAGGCGCTCATACCGGCGCTCAACAAAGATCTCATGGCCAGCCCCCTTGATGCCCTCCTCCAGTGTGAAATACTCCGCAAAAACGCTGTAGAAGAGGGTCCCGTCGCCCGTCCGGGTGATTGTGACGGGGTAGCAACCCTCGGGCACGGCGTCACCCTCGAGAACAATGCGGCCGTTAAATTCCCAGAAATTCTGCGGCGTGATCTCGATGACACGGGGTTCGCCTCCACCTACAGTCACCTCGATGCGCTGGCTGGCGGCCGACTCGCGCCGGTCCTTTAAATAGGCAGTCAGTGCGAGCACGGCGAGGCCGGAATCCTTGGTGGATTTCCAGCGGGCGCCCTGCCGGTTGATGACCAACCATTTCATGGCGCGGCGCGCCATGGGATTTTGCGGGTCAATCTCCAGGCAGGCCATCAGTCCGTGGGCGGTCGCCTCGACGGCATCGTCCCACCAGTACCATGCGCCCCGCAGCCGGCCCCAGCGCGCCGTGTCGTTCTCGGGCGAAATGACGGCAAAGTTTTGCAGGTTGCGCAGCGCCACCCGCGCATCGTCGTGCCGGCCGGTCTGCCACAGCGTACGCGCCAGCAGGGCAAGACCTTGCGGTGACAGGTCATTGCGACGGGTCCACAGGTAATCCAGCGGTTTGCCCGGCACATCGCCGCCTGAGGCGCGCGACAGGACAAAGAGTTGCATGGCCAGGGTGTGAAGGTCGTTGTCGCGCCAATACAGCGAGGGCCGGTCCGAGGTCGGCTCAAACTCGTCCACAGACCTCCGAACGGCGGCAAGGCCGCGATTATACAGGTCGTCTAATCCCGCCACCCCCGCCTCGCGGGCAATGGTCAGGCCGCTCATCACATAGGCCGTCATGTAAGGGTTGGGCTCGTCCGTCTTCCACCAGCCCCAGCCTCCGTCGGGCCGCTGCATGTCGGCGAGGCGCTTGATGCCGGCCGCGGTGACATCCGCCACCTTCTTCTCGAGGAACTCGTCGCGCGGAATGTTCAATTGCGCAAACACACTGGCCACAACGGCCGCAGGCACGAACCGGCTCATGGTCTGCTCCACGCATCCGTAGGGATACTCCACCATGTAGGGCAGCGCCTCTCGAACCGCCGAGGCCAGCGACGGGCTGAGCAACACGGTCAGGCGTGTCGAGCCGATGATTCGCTCGCGCGGCACCTCGATTTCCTGCGCGATCCTCACCGTGGCGCCGTTGCGCTCGATCGAGAGGCCAGCAGTGCTGGAATCGTCCGACGAGCCGTTCCACGCCACAAACTTGTCTATGCCATGCGGGAGAACCGGGCGCTCGAACTTGGCCGCGTCGCTTTCCTCGTCGGTGAGGGCCTCCACGGTCAGGGTCGCATCGCCCCATGTTGCGGCTTTGACAGTCCAGTCCACCCGCTTCTCGCCGCCCGCCGGCACCGTGATCTTCTGCGGCTCGCCGGAAAACTCGAGGCCATTGGCCTTGAGTCGCACAGTGACCGCTTTCTCGCTGCCCAGATAATTATGGACATTCGCCGAGAGCGTCACCTCGTCGCGCTCGCGGAAAAAGCGCGGTGTCTCCAGCCGCACAAGCAGATTCTTCTTCACGACTGTCTCGACGGAGGCATTGCCCACCAGCGTGTCCGGAGTGATGCCGACGGCCACGGCGCGCCAAGTCGTGAGCGAGTCGGGGAACTGCACCTCCACCGTGGCGCGCCCGTCCTCCCCCGTCAAAATGGTAGGCGACCAGAACATGCTGTCCCGAAAATCACTTCGGATGACCGCCGGGGCCATCTTCGCGTCTTCCGTTGCTAGGCCGTCTCTGGTGTGGAAAGGTTGGCTTGCGGCAGCCTTGGACTCGGCCAAAGGCGCAGCCTCACCCATCTCGCGGCTCGCCGCCATGGCCATCGGTGCCGCCGGCATGGGGACCGCGCCGGCCACAAGGCCATTGGCGTAGATCATGTCCGGCGCGGCGACATCGCGCATGACTATGTCGCCACGCCCTCCCGACCGCCGGCGTGGCCGGTGCTCGCTGCCCGCGCCATGCCGGAACAACAGGTTTTGCGCTATCGGCGGGTCGAGTTCATTATACTGGCCGGGCAAGGCTTCGGAATTACCGACATTCGACACTAGCGCGCGCCGCTCGCCATAGAAGAATCGGCGGATGTCCGTGCGCGTATCGGAGGCTATGTAAAGGATGGACTGATCAAACATCGCCAACGAGAATTCGGCTTTCACCGGTTTGCCCGCGAAGTCGCGCGCCGTCACCGTGACCGCGCCCTTCTCGCCGGGCCGGTAAGTCTCTCTGTCGGGGCGCACTTCGACCGTCAGGACTTTACGCGTGGGAGGAACGATGAGTTCGTGTTCATCCATGAACACTTGGCCATCGCGCACAACCACCACATGGATCTTGCTGTTGGGCACAAAAGCGTCCGTGACGGGGATCTTCACAAAGGTCGTCCGGTGCTCAAGGGGCAGGACGCGTTTGTCGAGATTGCCCGTTCCCGAGTCGATCCAGTACCAGGCGGACGCGCCGGGAAACTCGCATGTGATAAGTACGCGAGCCGTTTCGCCGACCTCATGGATCTCCTTGTCGGCGATGATCTCCACACCTTGATACTTGATGAAGATGTCGCGTGTTTTTTCGTCGGCCACCGTAAACCACGCGCGCGCATGGCTGCGTGCGCCAAAGGGATCGTCCGCAGCAAGCAGCAGCCTCATGCGGCCGGTCACGCCCTCGGGAACGCGCCATGTGGCGGTAAGTGTTCCGCTTGCTCCTATGTCCACGCGTTCCGAGGAAACTGTTGTTACCTTTTCCTCCCCAAGGTCCGGATTCCACTCCACCTTTTCCACATAAAGAGTCGCCGAGGTTGCCACGGGGTCGCCGCTCATGTTGCTTGCGGTCAGGTCGGCTTTAACAAGGTCGCCGGCCGAATAAAGGTTTTGCTGCGGCGAGACCCGGAGTTGCAGCGCGCGGTCGCTGACCACGATAGTCTGACTGCCGTCAATGTTGCGGCGGCTCTTATCGGTGACAGTGACCTCGATCTGGAAATCGAAAGCGCGCCCCTCAGGCGGCCACCACCACCAACCGCGCCGATGAGGGGGGTACGGGTGCCCCGGCTGCTCCGGCGGAACTTCGGCATCGAACTCCAACTCGAAACGCCCCTGTGCGTCGGTGCGCCCTTGGCCGCTGGCCACGATGTCGCCAACGGAGCCGTGGCGCAGTCCCGGATCAGGCGGCGTCAGATCAAACCAGGCAAGATCCGCCGCCTTATGCCCCATCGGGCGCGGCAAAGGGAACCAACGCTCGCGACGCCGCACCGTGTACTGGACCTCACCATCGGCCACGGGAGCGCCAAAGTAATATTTGGCTTCCACGGTTGCCCTGACTTTGCTTCCGATTCGGAACAACTTGTCCGTGGCCTTGACCGTCACCTCATATTCCGGCTTTTTATATTCTTCGACGCGGAAGGCTTCCTCGCTCATTCCGCGGCCGGAGGAAGCATCCGTCACTCGGATGCGGTAGCGGCCGAGCGGCGGGGCAGAACCTAGTTTCATGCTGCCGCTGACGGATCCAAACTCGTTAGCGGTCACCTCTCCGCTCTCATGCACGGTCTGCCCCTGCGGGTCTTCTATGGTCACACGCAGCCGTGCGCCTGCTCCGCCTACATAGTCACCGCCTTTGCGCCCACGCACGATGGCGCGGTAATGCACCTCTTGCTCCGGCCTGTAGACGGGGCGGTCGGAATAAATATAAACCCTATATTCGTCGTCGCGTCCGCCGGCGTTCCCGAAGTGGTATCCCGTGGCGATGGCGTAGTGATCGCCATCGCGTGCAATGGCCATGTAGGCTCGGTTTTCATACGGGCTGACATCCGCCGTCGCAAAGCCGCTGTCGTCGGTCCGCAGTGTGTCAACCCGTGAAAACCGCGGTTGGCGCTGACCGCCCATGTTGACCATGGGATCCTTGGGATTGCAGGCAAAGGCTATGCTGATGCCCGGTTTGGGTCGGCCGCTTTCGGCCTCGACAGCCCACATCTCCACGCCCTCGCTGCCGCTGTTGGTGACCAGCAGGAGGTTGCTGACCAGCAGTAGCGCATAAGCGTTTGCCGACCCGGCGCGCGCCTGCACAACATAGGCGCCGGGCTTTTCCATTCTCAATGCCAACGCCGCGGTTGTCGGCTCGTGGCGATCGTTGGTCTGAAACTTTACCGTTTCGGTTTTAGCCGGCTCGCCGCGCACCCGCTTGAGGTTGAGTTTCGGCGCACGATCGGAGGCGAGCATCTGCACGGGATCGAACGGTGTAACGGTGATCACCGCCTCGGGGACATTGCGTGCAACGAGCACAATGTCCACGGTTTCACCGGGTCTGTAAGCGGATTCGATGGAAAAAAAGACCTGTTGCTCGCGGATTTGGGCGGCCATTCGCGCGGCTTCCCGGGCGGGGCGTGTGGTTGGCCATTCGCGCGCGATCCGGTCGTACTCTGCCGCCGCGGCCGGCAAGTCGTTTTGTGACATGTAGTGTAGCGCTACCTGCATGAGCGCGTTGGGAGCAGACGGTGTGCGCGGAAACTCCTTCGCGATTTGCCGCAAAGCGGCGATCCAGGCCCCGGTATCGCGGCTGCCCGTCACATAGCCGGACGCATCAGCCCGCCGCAGGTGCGCTTCAGCAATTTGCTGCTCGTTTTCGAGCAGGGGTATCAGTTTGTCGTAAAATCCAAAGACAAAGGCCCGATCCTGCTCGTTGTCAAAGTGGACGCGTCCCGCGATATCGTATGCCACCTCGCGGTAAAACTGGCGGCGTTCCGCGGCAGGAGCCTCGGTTAGGAGGCGATCGGCCCGCCGGAGGTACTCGATCATCGTCGTGCGGGCATCGCCGTCCGGCAAATAGTTTGCACGCAGGCGTACCAACTGCCAGTAGGCGCGGCCGGCCCACGCATCGGAATCGCCGTCCTTGAGCACCTGCTCGAAAATTGGCTCCGCCTCCTCATGCCGGTGCAGTTCGAGCATACACCACCCTGCCCGCAGCAGGGCTTCGCGGCGCGTGGCCGTGGTGGCCGATTCGTCAGCCCGGATTTGCTGGTATTGCTCCAGCGCCATCTGCCAGGACTGTTCGGCAAAGAGTTTGTTGGCTGATTGAAGTGTGGGAATTTGTTCGGACGCGGTTAAGATCGCCGCGGCGGCGAGGACGACCAAGGACAGCAGGACAGCAGTTCGACGCATGGGAATCGTCTCCGGCAGTGATGTGCTGACAGTTAGAGACTCTGCGGCTGCTGCGCATGTTTGGTCAAGCCGCGCCGCGGACGGTTAAAAATTTCCGATTACCATCAGATCCAGCCAGCCGCCCTTCTGAAACTGGTAGAAGCGCCGGCTGAGGCGAACCGTCGCGCTGCACGGAATATCGTCACCGCCGCGCTCAACCCACTTTTGCCACCTCTCCGCGGGAATGAGGAGCGCAGCCGGCTGCGAAGTTCGGGCGAGCCGTTCGATCGCCGTGGAGGCCTCATTTTTCCCGAGCATGTCCACGGGACGGCCCCAGTAGAAAACGAGCGACGGCTCCTGATACCCGACGGCCATGAGATGAGTCCCGGGGGGCGCATGTTCACGCAACCAGTCAGCCACAACCTTGGACGGCCGCAGGGGCTCGAGCGCCGGAAGGCCCCAAGGGAGGAGAACAATCCAAAGAGACAGCAAAGCCGCGGCATTCGCAGTGAGTGCGAGTGTGGCCCGCGGTTGCCACCAAAGCCATGCAGCAACGGCACTCCCCAAAGCCACGATCAAGCCCGCGACGAATGCTGGAATCATGGCGTCAGGGAACGGAACGGCGACCACGGCAACACACAACAGGGCTCCTGCCAGCAGCCCCACCAACGCACCCAGCACAGCACCGGTGCGCATCAGCCTCGGCCAAACACCCGCTGACACCGCAGGCCACGAGAGCGCCGCAGCGAGCGCCAGCGGCGGCACGGCCGGCAGAATATAGTGCGGCAATTTCGTCCCGGCGAGGGAAAACATGATGAATGTTGGCAAAAACCAGCACACGAGCAAACGCCGAGCAGGGCATCCGGCCCGCGCCTCGCGCCAGGCTGTCACGGCGCCCACCAGCACCGCGGGCAACCCAGCCAGCGAGGCCACCAGCAGCACCGGCAGATAATAAACGATTGGACCCCGGTGGCTTTCCTTAGCCGTGGCAGCGTGGGCCAACGCATGGTCACGCAGGATCACGCGCAGAAACTCGCCGTCCGTTCGCAACCAAGCGAGGACGACCCAAGGCGCCGCGACAGCCAGCAACACAACCCACCCGAGCGCTGTGCGAGCCACGCGCCACGACCCGGGCACGTAACCAACGGGCGGACGCCATCGGCTCCAAAACCCTTCACACACCACGGCCAGACCGACCACCATCAGGCCAATGTGACCTTTGGCAAGCACCGCCAAACCGAGAAGTAGCCAGAACAAGCCGTGCCGCCACCATGCAAACCCGCAGGAGCGTTGCTGCCAATGCAACGCAAAGCACGCCACAATCAGCAATAGCAGGACCGCATCTATAGTGGAAGATTTGGCCACGAGGGTCATGAGCGGGCTGAAGCCCAGGATGGCGGCAGCCACAAACGCGCAGTCGCGACGGCGCGCCATGCGCCCTCCGAGCCACGCCACAATGGCGACAGCCAGCGCCCCCGACACCGCTTGCGCGCTTCGGGCCGAAAATTCGTTGGATCCCAGAAGCCTCATCGGGACGCTCATGACCCAGTAAATGAGCGGCGGCTTGTTGTAACGGATGCTGCCGTTGAAATGCGGAATGACGAAATCGCCGCTGCGTATCATTTCCTGCGTGGCCACAGCATAGCGCGGCTCATCCCGGTCCCATAGACTGTGCCACCCGTTGCCATACAGGTATAGTCCCAGAAAAACCATAAACACGACAGCGCATGCCGGTCCAAGGCGAGGACTTTCGGGCGCCGGAGCGGCAGTGTCGGACAGAGGCGTCATTTCGTCTGTGCCACCAACGCCCAGCGGTGCCGCTCTTGTCAAACTTCTCCGGCCAATTTCCGCCTGATCCCCTCTTGAAAGGGAATCGGGTCGAATCCGAGGTCGCGCCGGGCCGCAGAGATATCAAACACTTTGTCTTCCCGCATGCGCTGAACCTGATCCGGCCGCAGGGGCGGGTTGGACATGACCCGGGAAAGGATCCGGGCCGCCAGCATAACGACACCGAGGGGCACAGGCACCAGCAAACGGCGCAAGCCCGCTTCCCGGAGGATGGTTCGCACCATATCCGCGTAACTGATTGGTTGCGGGCCGGCCAGCGTATAGTCGCGCCCGATGGTGGCCGGATTATCGAGCGCGGCCACGACAGCCGAGACGACATCCCAAGTGAACACCGGTTGCCAAAGCATCCGACCGCCGTCGGGCAGAGCATGGATAGGCCATCGGCGCAGGGACCGCACCAAATGCGTGAGGTTATTGTCCTCGTCCCCGCCGTAGATCATCGAAGGCCGCAGGATCGTCCAATCCAAGCCCGACGCCATGACCGCCGCCTCCCCCTCGATGACCCACCGCGCGGTATGCTCCGGAAATTTCGTGAAGCGCCGCGCCGATGACATGAAAACGACCCGCCGCACCCCTGAGGCCCGAGCCGCTGCAAGAACATGCGGTGAAAACCGGATGTGGGTCATGGCCGCGATAGCCCGACAGCCGGAAACGGCGCGCCTGAGGCAGGCTGCATCTTCGATGTCGCCGCGGACAATCTCAGCGCCACGCAACCGGGCCGGAAGGCGTTCCGGATCACGGCGCGTTAGCACGCGCACATGCTCGCCATGTTCGAGCAGGCGTGCCGTAAGCCGCTGACCCGTATGGCCGGTTGCGCCGGTGACGAGTATCATGAAAATGGTGCTTTCGAAGTCCGCGCCCGGATTCAAGGGCGATACGACACCATGGCGAAGGATAATTCGGCTGAGAATCCGCCAAAGATTTAGAAAAAATCAAAAGCCCCAACATTGAGGCTGACCGGCAGTACCGTGTCAGCAGGCGGTTCTTTTTGACCGGTCTAAAAGAATGACTAAACCGCATGGTTTTGACTGTACAGTCTTCAAGCCGCTTCGGATGCGCGAAAGCGGCGGGTGTTGTGCGTACGGGGGTTGCGCTCACGCCAAGTGCCTGCGTCTGTGGCGCAGGTTTTTTGTAGAAAAGAGGGCAGGGTAATGAAGGGATCGCAGCGACCCTCGCAGCAGGGTCTCTACAGACCAGAGCATGAGCATGACGCTTGCGGCGTGGGCTTCGTGGTGGACATCAAAGGGCGGCGAAGCCATTCCACGGTGCGCGACGCCCTTCAAATTCTCGAAAATCTTCTGCACCGCGGCGCCTGCGGTTGTGATCCGTCTACGGGGGACGGAGCCGGAATCCTGACCCAAATGCCCCACGAATTTCTCGCCAAGGAATGTGCACGCCTTGGGTTTTCCCTCCCGCCGCCGGGGCAATACGGTGTCGGCATGATGTTCCTGAGTCGCGACCCGGAGGAACGCGCCGTCTCCGAGCGCGTGCTGGAGCAAATCGTTATTGAGAGCGGCGAGCAAGTGCTGGGATGGCGCGATGTGCCCGTCCAGCCCGAGACTATCGGCGAAGTGGCGCGCAGTTGCATGCCCGCCATCCGCCAGATTTTCATTCGCCGCTGCGGCCAGTTTGCTGATGACGAGGCATGGGAGCGCAAACTTTACCTGATCCGCAAATGGGCGAACAAACGGTTTAAGGAAGAGGAGATCCCGGGCCACGAGATCTACTATGCATGCAGCATGTCATCGCGGACGATTATCTATAAGGGCATGCTGATTGCGGACCAGATTGACGCTTTCTATCCGGACCTGCGCAACCCGGACTACACCAGCGCACTGGCCCTCGTGCACTCCCGGTTTTCGACCAACACTTTCCCGTCATGGGAACTGGCCCACCCCTACCGCATGATAGCCCACAATGGCGAGATCAACACGCTGCGCGGCAATCGCAACTGGATGCGGGCGCGCGAGGCCACCATTCAGAGCCCCCTTTTCGGCCAAGACATCACCAAACTGTTCCCTCTCGTAACGGAGACCGGAAGCGATTCGGCGACCTTTGACAACGCGCTGGAATTTCTCGTGATGACAGGGCGCTCGCTTCCGCACGCCGTGATGATGATGATCCCCGAGGCTTGGACGGGCGACCCGCTCATGGACCCCGACAAGCGCGCCTTTTACGAGTATCACGCCTGCCTCATGGAGCCGTGGGACGGCCCCGCGGCCATCGCGTTCACGGACGGCGTGCGTATCGGCTGCGTGCTGGATCGAAACGGGCTGCGGCCCGGCCGTTACTGGGTAACAGACGACGACCGGCTGATCTACGCATCCGAGACCGGCGTGCTTGATGTGCCGGTCGAGCAGGTGCGAGCGAAAGGCAAGATGCGCCCCGGACGGATGCTGTTGGTGGATACCGAGCAAGGGCGCATCATCAGCGACGAGGAGATCAAGCGCACAGTAGCGACGGCCCGACCCTACCGGCAATGGGTGGATCAAAACATCGTGGACCTTGACGCGCTACCCGATCCGCCGCCAGGGCCTGACTCGGTACCGGAAGCCATGACGGGCAACCGTCTGCTCCAGCAGCAGCAGGCTTTCGGATACACGCTCGAGGATTTGCGCATCCTGATGGCACCCATGGCAGCGACCGGTGAGGAGGCCATTGGGTCCATGGGCAATGATGCGCCGCTCGCCGTGCTAAGCGACCGCCCCCAGTTGCTGTATAACTATTTTAAGCAACTTTTCGCGCAAGTGACGAACCCCCCCATCGACTCGATCCGCGAGGAGATGGTCATGTCCACCTGGAACTATGTGGGCGGCTGGGGCAACCTGTGCGAGGAGACGCCGCGACACTGCCGGGTGGTGCGCATCGTGCATCCCATCCTGACGAACAAGCAGTTGGAGCGACTGCGCGCCCTCGATTCAGGCGAACTACGCTCCATCACGCTGCCCATGCTTTTCGATGTGCGCGACGGCGAGACCGGTCTGAAACGCGGCATGGAACTGCTGTGTGCGCGGGGGGCGCAGGCGTGCCGCGACGGGTACAGTATCATCATCCTGTCCGACCGCGGCGTGGATGAGAACCGCGCCCCTATTCCGGCCCTGCTGGCGACCGCCGGACTGCACCACCATCTCATCCGGGTCGGGCTGCGCGGTTGCGCCGGCATTGTGGTCGAGACGGCCGAGGCGCGCGAGGTCATGCACTTCGCCCTGCTGATCGGATACGGCGCGGGCGGTATCAATCCATACCTGGCCTTTGATACGATCCGCGACATGATCGAGTCCGGCACCGTCCCGGAGGAACTGGCGCCGGCGGGTACGCTCACCGTAGAACAAGCCATCAAAAACTATGTCAAAGCCGCCGACAAAGCCCTTCTCAAGATTATCGCCAAGATGGGCATCTCGACCATTCAGAGTTACGAGGGCGCGCAGATCTTTGAGGCCATCGGCCTCAACGAGGATGTGATAGAGAAATATTTCACCAAAACGGCATCGCGCATCGGCGGCATTGGACTCAATACGATCGCCCGCGAGGTTCTGATGCGCCACAAGCAGGCGTTCCCCGAGGAACGGCTGACGCGCATCGAACTGCTCGAATGGGGCGGGCAGTACCAGTTCCGACGCGACGGCGAGTTCCACCTGTTCAATCCCGACTCGGTGTTCAAATTGCAGCACGCCTGCCGGACAGGCGACTACAAGGTTTTCCGCGAATACTCGAAACTGATCAACGACCAGAGCGAGCGGCGATGCACGCTGCGCGGCTTGTTCCGGTTCAAGAAGGGCAACCCGATCCCGCTCGACGAGGTGGAGCCCGCCGCGGAGATCGTCAAACGGTTTGCTACAGGAGCCATGAGTTTCGGGTCCATTAGCAAAGAGGCCCACGAAACGCTCGCCATCGCGATGAACCGCATTGGAGCCAAGAGCAACACGGGCGAGGGCGGCGAGGACCCGGAGCGCTACCAGCGCGATCCGAACGGCGATTGGCGGCGCAGCGCCATCAAACAGGTGGCCAGCGGGCGCTTTGGAGTAACCACAAATTACCTTGTCAACGCGGAAGAACTCCAGATTAAGATGGCGCAGGGCGCTAAACCCGGCGAGGGGGGGCAGTTGCCCGGGCACAAGGTGGACAAGGTGATCGCCCGGGTGCGGCATTCGACGCCCTATGTCGGCCTCATTTCTCCCCCGCCTCACCATGATATCTATTCGATCGAGGATCTGGCACAACTGATCTATGATCTGAAAAACGCCAATCCGCGCGCCCGCATCAGCGTCAAACTTGTGGCGGAGGTGGGCGTTGGCACGGTCGCGGCGGGCGTGGCCAAGGCTCACAGCGATGTTGTGCTCATTAGCGGCCATGACGGCGGCACGGGTGCATCGCCCCTGACATCCATCAAGCATGCTGGCGTTCCGTGGGAACTGGGCATTGCTGAAACGCAGCAGGTTCTGGTCATGAACGATCTGCGCGGGCGAATCGTGGTGCAATGCGACGGGCAGTTGAAGACCGGGCGTGACATCGCGGTGGCCACCCTGCTGGGAGCCGAGGAGTGGGGTTGCTCCACGGCGCCGCTTGTCGCCATCGGATGCATCATGATGCGAAAGTGCCACCTGAACACTTGTCCCGTCGGTGTCGCAACTCAAGACCCGCGCCTGCGGGCCAAGTTCACCGGCCAGCCTGAGCATGTCATTAATTTCTTTTACTTTATGGCGGAGGAACTGCGGGAGATCATGGCCGAGTTGGGCTTCCGCACCGTGGCTGAGATGGTGGGCCGCTCCGACATGCTCGACATGGAGCCGGCCATCGGACACTGGAAGGCTTACGGTCTCGACTTCTCGCAGATTTTCCATCGGCCGGATGTGCCGGCCACCACGGCGACGCACTGCGTACAGTCGCAAGATCACGGGCTGGAAAAGGCCCTCGACAACGAGTTGATTCGCCGGTGCCAGACGGCCATCGAGACGCGCCAGCCCATTTCGCTCGAATATCCCATCCGGAACCTGAACCGCACCACAGGCGGCATGCTGTCAGGAGAGGCGGCAAGGCGCTGGGGCGAAGAGGGCCTGCCGCCGGGCACGATTCGCATCAAATTCAATGGATCAGCCGGCCAGTCGTTTGGGGCGTGGCTTTACAAGGGCATCACCTTCGAACTCGTTGGCGATGCCAATGATTATGTGGGAAAAGGTCTCAGCGGGGGGCGCATCGTCGTACGGCCGCCCGAAGGCGCCCGGTTTGTTCCCGAGGAAAACATCATTGTCGGCAACACCTGCCTTTACGGAGCCACGAGCGGGGAGATGTATGTTCGCGGCCTCGCCGGCGAACGCTACGCCGTCCGCAACAGCGGCGCGAAGACCGTCGTGGAAGGCGTGGGCGACCACGGTTGCGAGTACATGACCGGAGGCGTCGCCGTGGTGTTGGGACCGACAGGACGCAATTTCTCCGCTGGAATGAGCGGAGGGATCGCGTTTGTCCTCAACGAAGACGGCATGTTCCCCAAACGATGCAATCAGGCTATGGTGGACCTCGAACCTGTCACCGATGCCAAGGACCTCCAAATCCTGCGTACCTTGGTGTCCAACCACGCGCGCCTGACGGGGAGCACCCGGGCCGCTTCCATCCTCGACCATTGGGACGAAATGCTCCCGATGTTCGTCAAGGTGATGCCCAAGGATTTCCGGCGCGCGCTGGGCCAGTTGGACGAAGAGGAGCGCGCACAAGCCGAGGCCAAGTTGTTGCCCCAGCCAGTCTGACGGTTTCGTGATAACGAGATTGCTCTTGACCGCCTTGAGCGGCATCCGAATAGTTCATACGAATTTCATTTTCGTATGACGGAGTGTTTCCAATGAAGCGGTTCGGCTTTACCCTCATCGAACTTCTGATCGTGGTGGCCATCATAGCGATCCTCGCGGCGATTGCCGTGCCGAACTTTCTTGAGGCTCAGGTTCGCGCAAAGGTCTCCCGCTGCAAGGCGGACATGCGTTCCACGGTGACCGCCATTGAATCGTACGCGGTGGATAACAACAATTATCCGCTTTACGGGGTGGTGCTGCCGGGCGGCGGGATCCAAATGCCAGCCCTTGGCGTGGCGGCCACGCATGAGTTTGCCCACCCCCACATGACGACACCCATCGCTTACATTTCCTCGCAGTTCGAGGATCCTTTCGCGACCAAGATCATCGGGCCGGAACCCGTCATCCGGTGGTACAATTATATGAATATGCCGTACCATTTCAGTTTCCCATCGCATCCGCTCCCCCAGTCCGAGCGCGACAAATTATTGGACCAGACCGGCCGGTGGCGGCTCATCGCCTGCGGTCCGGATGGCGACCGCGGCGCCGACGCCAAGTTCACCAATACGATTTACGATCCGACCAACGGCACCGTGAGCGACGGCGATATCGTACGGACCCAGCGCAATCCGGAAAGCCAGCCGCGTCAGTGACCTGTTGATGCTGTCGGCGAGGTGGGTGTGTCGGCCGTGCCGGACGCGCGATAATTGGCCAGTAGCAAGGTCATCGAGTCTTGCGCGTCATTGGCCCGACTGACGGGAACCGTGAAATTATTGGCCATAAAGGTGAATGCGATCCGGCGGCGGTCGGCGCTGGTCACATAACCGCTAAGGGCGCGAACGCGGCCGATGAACCCCGTCTTGGCCCGCGCGTTGTTCTCCGCCGGTGTCCCGCGCATGCGGCTGCGGATCGTGCCATCCACGCCGGCTACGGGCAGCGAATCCTCAAAAACTTTGGAATATTGGGAGTCGGCCATGTGGCGCAGCAAGGCCATCGTATGGCGCGGTTCCACGAGGTTCTGCCGCGACAGCCCGGATCCATCGGCCATGCGAAATCCCGAGGCGTCCACCCCGCAGGAACTCGTGAGAAAATCGCGCACAGCAGTCTCGGCGCTCTCATAGTCGCCCCGGCCTTTGACCTTCAGGCCGATGGCCCGGGCCAGCATGTCAGCGTAAAAGTTTTGCGAGGGTTTGTTGATGATGGCCAGGATGCGCGACAGGGGCGGAGACCAGTGCGTGTGAAGCGTCACGAGGCGGGCGGGATCCGTCCGCCGCGCTTTGTCCGGCAGGGCGTCTGCATCGCGTGCACCGCCGCGAACGGCGACGCCTTGCCGCGACAACTCTTCGCGCAGCATCGTGACGGTGAAAAGGGTGCCGTCGTGAATGCTGCCCCATTGCTTCGACGGCGGCGCATCCACCGGAATAACGCCTGACAGCGTGACCTGATTGCCGTCGAGAGGCCGGGCAATTTCGATAGTCGTCGTTGTTCCTGCGGCCACCGGAAGGGTTGTCAGGACTTCGTTGCGGAAGGTGACATAGCGGGTTGGAAGCCAGGGTTTGATGCGGGCCGGTGCACCGGCCTTCGGTCCGGGGTAGACGACCGCATCCCAGCAATTGTCATTGATGGCCAACCCGCCGGACTCGGCAGCATACCACTCCTGATAATAGTCCAACTGCCAGGTGCCCTCGCGCGGGTCATCGGGATAAATGTCGTCAAGTCCGATGATGGCACCTGTGATGCGCCGGACGCCCGACTTGCGGATGGCCTCGGCCCATTGGCGCAGAATGACCGTCGTGGGGGTGTCCTCGACATAGCGGCCTGACAGCGCGGGGTCACCGCCGCCAATGACGACAATATCGCCGCGCAGCGTGCCGTCGCGCGCGATCGGCCCGTTGCGGCAAATGCGAGTTTCAAACCGGTGATCCGGCCCGAACAGTTCGAGTGCGGCTGCGGTGGTAAATAATTTCATGTTGGATGCCGGCATGAATCCCTTGGCGGCATCGCGCTCATACAAAACTCGACTGGTATCCAAGTCTGCCACAATGACACCCCATCGGGCGTTGCTCCATTGCGGCGCCTCCACGATGGCATCCATCTCCGTTTTCAGGCGCGCGTCAGCATCCTCCCCCGCCGCCGCCAGCCTCATCGCCATGCAGACCGTGACAACAACACAGGCCCACCGCCGCCACGAACCGGGCATCCGAAAACCTCCTCGCGATCTAGACGGAGGACTACGACGGATCAATCCGCGGCGGTCAACGGTTTGATGGAGCACGGACAGAATGCCGCTGTCGGCGTTAGGGGCGCGCGATGGCGCGCCGCAGCGCCATCAGCATGCCCAGATGAACCCCGTCATGGAAAAGACTGAAGTTCAGCGCTTCGGCCGGTGAACGCAACACCACACCCGCCGAGGTTGTGTAGGGTTCGGGAAAGGCTGCGTGCATGCGCGACCCAAAGAGACGAAACACTTTTTCCGCCGTGGGAACAATCTCCGCCGTCAGTTGCCCCACCGGAGGTAAGCCGCCGGCTGACCAGTCTGTCGGCGATGTACCCTTGGCAAACCAGGCGCAATACTCGTCCGGCAAATCCATCGCCTCGCGCATCAGACCCAGCGTCAGCAGTCGCGGCGTCACCACAAGGTGTCCTGCATGCCAGCGTGCGTTGTTTTTCCAGCCGGGAGGCACGGTATCCGTGCATTCCGCCGGAAAACTGGTGATCAGGTCGGCGATGCGCTGGCGCACCTGACAGGTTTGATCGAGCAGGGTCTGAGTGGAGATCATGCGGTCGCTCCCAGTGCGAAGATGTTGGCATGTACTGCAACCGGGCGCACCGCCATGTTCAACTGCGCCGGCTAGCAAGCCGAAGAGGAATCTCCATCAGCGGCGGATTCTGCCCGGCGCGGCTTCGTTTTCCAACGCCGGTGGAACCAGAAATAGTTGTCAGGGAAACGCTCAATCATTTGCTCTAGCGCACGAACATGGGCCTCGGTCAGACGGCGCACCTCAGCATCGCGCTCCGCATTAGGATCTGGCAGGATCGGCGCCATGACATGCAGCCGCAATTTGCGTAGCGGTCCATCCTCGCGGACACAAAACATCGGAAGGATGGGCAGGTTGAGTTTCCACGAGAACAGCGCCGCCCCCTCGTAGGTGGAAGCCGGACGGCCAAAGAAATCCACGAAGATGCCGCGGCGCCGCGCATCCTGATCACCCAGCACCGCCAGCCACTTACCCTGTCGCACAGCATCTACTGCGCGCTTGATCGAGGCTGTGACAGGAAGGATGTCCACGCCCATGGACCGACGGATCGCGGTGACCTCGCGATCAATCAAGGGGTTATGCAGCAGTTTGACAAAAGCCACAAAACGCACCCCCTCGTGCAAGGCATACTGGCTGACGGCCTCCCAGTTGCCGAAGTGCGCCAGCAGGCTGATGGCCGGAGCGCCCTTGCATGCCGTGTAATGCTCGTAGCCTACTATCGGTTCGAAGTTCCCGCCACGCAACGGTCCCAACAGATGGGGCTGAACAAACTCAAAGAAGGTCAGCAGATTGTTTTGATAGGTTCGCAGCGCGATCTGCCGGAGTTCCTGCGGCGTTTTGCGCGACCCGAAGGCAATCTCGAGGTTCTTCTCCACCTCGCGCCTGCGCAAGCGCAAGACGGCGTAGGCCAGCCACCCCAGCGCGTCAGCCAGACGGATCGCCCATCGCCGCGAAAGCGACCCGAGTAAAAGGGTGATCAGTCGCCACACGCCGTATTCAAGGCGGTGGACAAGCCTCACGCGCGCCGGGCGTGTGCTCTCGCGGTCGGGTAGTTCCATGGCCAAGGAGCCACTACCGGCGGATCAAAAACTGCCTTCAAGCGCGAACCAACCGCGGAAGAGCCTTTGACACCGGTGAAATGACCGGGGTAGCATGGTTACAGGTGAGGCTCTCAATCTGACTGGCGGAGGAGCACCAAATGGACACACCGAAGGGATTCGTAGAAGCCCTGTTTGACCTGTCGTTTTCCGAGTTCATCACGACGAGACTTGTGAAAATCCTCTACATTCTCGGCATGTTTCTGGCCGGAGTCGGGGCTTTATTGACCATTCTGGGTGGCATTCGGGCCGGGGCGGCAGCAGGACTACTTGCTTTGGGTCTTGCGGTGCTGATGTTTTTCGTCATCGTCATCGCCCTGCGTGTCTGGCTGGAACTGGTCATTGTCATTTTCCGCATAGCGGAGACGCTGCGCGAGATCGCCAAGAAATAGTTATTGTTGGGCGTCGGGCTTAGGCGCCGATTCGTCGTTGCAAGGGTGCCGCCTGTGCGGGTAGGCAAGCCTGTGTCAGACTCTCCACGCTGAATGCTGCCCATGTCCAACGATGACCTGTTGCCGTCCGACAATGTCGGGAAGTCCGGTGTGAACGAGGCGCTGCGCGCCCTGCTTGATGTCGCGCACTTGCGACGCAACCTGACTCATGTCGAGCGCATTCCGGCCCGACCGGCACAGTATAGCGATTTTCCTGCGGGTCTTGACCCGCGCGTCGCTACGGCTTTGCGATCCCGGGGCATTGAGCGTCTTTACACCCATCAGGCATCCGCAGTGGATGCCGTTCTGGCCGGACGCGATGTCATCGTCGTCACTCCCACCGCGTCCGGCAAGACGCTGTGTTTCAATATTCCCGTCGTCCACGAGTTGCTGCAGCGTCCGGAGGCCCGCGCCCTGTACATGTTTCCCACCAAAGCGCTGGCACAGGACCAGTACTTGGAACTGCATGAACTGACGCGCGCAGCCGGCGGCGGGATGAAGGTTTACACCTTCGACGGCGACACACCGGCCAACGCCCGCCGAGCCATACGCAATGCCGGCAACATCGTGCTCACCAATCCGGATATGCTCCATACGGGCATTTTGCCCAATCACACGGGCTGGCTGAAACTGTTCGAGAATCTGCGGTTTGTCGTGATTGACGAAATCCACCATTATCGCGGCGTCTTTGGTTCTCATGTGGCGAATGTGCTTCGCCGGTTGGCGCGCATCTGTGAGTTCTACGGCTCGCGTCCCCAGTTTATCTGTTGTTCCGCCACCATCGCCAATCCCGCGGAAGCGGCATGGCGGCTCACAGGTCGGGAGTTCGAACTGATCGCCGAGAGCGGCGCGCCAAGCGGCGAAAAGTACTTTTTGTTCTATAACCCGCCCGTGGTGAACGAGGAACTCGGCATCCGCCGGGGCGTCGTAAACGAGGCCCGGCGGATTGCCACCCGTTTTCTGGCCGCTGATGTTCAGACCATCGTCTTCGCCCGCAGCCGCATGCGCGTCGAAGTGTTGCTCAACTACCTGAAGAAAACGATGACCAAACTCCACCGCAGTCCGGCCCGGATTGCAGGATACCGCGGGGGCTACCTGCCCAACGAGCGACGCTTGATCGAGCAAGGCGTCAAAAGCGGCGAAATCCTTGGCGTCGTCAGCACTAACGCTCTCGAACTGGGCATCGATATCGGGCAGTTGCGAGCGGCTATCATCGCGGGCTATCCGGGCTCGGTCGCCAGCACCTGGCAACAGGCCGGAAGAGCCGGGCGCAAAGCCGAGACGGCTGTCGTCGTGCTGATCGGAAGTTCATCCCCGCTCGACCAGTATGTCGTCACACATCCCGGGTATTTTTTCGGGCGGGCGCCCGAGTCGGCCATTGTCAACCCTGACAATGTCGCCATCCTCGCCAACCATGTCAAATGCGCCGCATTCGAACTGCCTTTCGTTGACGGCGAACCTTTTGGCGGGTTGGATCCGGAGCCAATCCTCCAGCATCTCGCCGACGAGCATGTGCTCCACCACTCCGGCAACAAGTGGCACTGGTCCAGCGACACTTTCCCCGCCGAGCACATCTCGCTGCGCAGTGCAAGCGCGGAGAACTTTGTTGTCATCAATGTTGCGGACCGCAACAGGGTCATGGCCGAGGTGGACTATGACTCGGCGCCGTTCCTCATCCACACCGAAGCCATTTACATGCACGGTGGTGAAACCTTTTACATCGAGAACCTTGATTGGGACCGCCGCACCGCGTATGCGCGGCCCCAGCGCGTGGACTACTACACCGACGCGCTGGCCAAGACCGACTTGCGCGTGCTGAGAACGGATTTGACGGAGTCGGCCGACGGCATCACACCCGAACCTCCCGCGCGCCACGCTCCCCGGGAGGGTGAGTTTCCCCTGCCGGCCATGCACGACGGCGCGCCGCCTGCCGCCCGCGACTTGCCGCCATCGGGCCCGGAGACGGTGCGCGAGCGCATGGAGCGCGACACCGGTCAACTTGAGCCGCCTCCCGTGTCAAGCCTGCCAGACAACCAACTCAACCTCACCATCCCGCCCCCGCTGCTCTCGCGCAATTTTGGCGAGGTCGTCGTTTCGACCGTCATCTCCAAATACAAGAAGATACGGTTCGAGACCCATGAAAATGTTGGTTATGGCGACATCAGCGTCCCCCCGCTTGAGATGCAGACCGAGGCCTTCTGGCTGACCCTTCGGCCTGAAACGCGGGACTGGATGGAATTAGCGCGACTCGATCTCGCGGCCGCTCTCGGCGGTGTCGCGCAACTCATGTCCACTGTCGTCCCCCTGTTTGTGCTATGCGACCCGCGGGATGTCGCGTGCGTTCCCCTCGTGCGTTCTCCGCACGACGAATTGCCGGCGATTTATCTATATGACAAGTACCCGGGCGGCATCGGACTGGCGCGCAAGGTTTACGATTTTCACCCGCGAATCCTGATTGCGTCGTTGGATATTCTGGCACGCTGCGGCTGCGGGGCGGGATGTCCGTCGTGCGTGGGGCCGGAGGTCGAACTCAGCGCGCGCGCCAAACTGGGCGCCCGCGTTTTGCTTGAAGCGCTGTGTCGCACCGTCCCCGCGCCGGCGAATCACTAAGGTTTCAGCGCCCGGCAGCGTTCGTCGGTTTCGGCAAGCGCGCGCTTGATAGCATCCTCGCGCGAGGTCAACTCGGCTGACAGTGTCGCCAAGCGCCGTCTCATGCCCCTGATGGAGGCCCGGACCGCTTGCGGGGCAGGCGCACCAGTGTGGGTCTTGGCCGCAGCAATTTGTTCCGGCGACCCGAGCCGCAGCGTCAATCGGCTTGCGCCTTTCTCGGCCGCGAGGCGTTTCACAATCTCGAGGTCTATCTTACCCCGGCCCTCGCTCAGGCGAACGGCTTGGGAGACCAGGTCGTAGGCCGTGCGAAACGGGATCCCCGCATCGCGGGCCACGGCATCAGCAACATCCACCGCATCCACAAAATCGTCTGCGGCAAGCGCAGCGGCGCGGTCGCGATCCACGGCGAGACTGGCCACTACGCCCTCAAACACACGCGGGGCGGATTCGGCCTCGGCAAAGATGTCCATCACGGCGTATTTGGTCCACTGCGTATCGCGGTTATAACCAGACACGAGGCCGCGTGCGGTGGCAAACAAGGTGGCCATCAAGCCGTGGACTGCCGCCGCTTTCGCGCGCGTCACCTCGGCAAAATCCGGATTGCGCTTTTGCGGCATGATGGACGAGCCTGTGACGAAGCGGTCCGCGATCCGTACGACTCCGATCTGTGGCAGCGACAGGATGATCAGGTCCTGCGCGAGGATGCTGAGGTGCGTCATGACAAACGAGACGGCTGCGGCTGCATCTGCCTCCGCCTCCCACCGGTTGGTCACGCAGTCGAGAGTGTTTTCCTGCACGCCGTCGAACGCCAGCAGGCGCGCCGTGAATGTGCGGTCAATCGGCCACGAGGTTCCGAAACTTGCGGCCGCGCCCAGCGGCGAAAGGTTGATGCGTCTGGCCGTTTCAAGAATACGACCGAGATCCCGCAGCAGCGCCTGCGCATGCGAGGCCAGCCAGTGCCCGACCGTCGTCACGCTGGCAGGCTGGTAGTGGGTCATGCCTGCCATGGGCGTGTCGGCGTGGGTTAGCGCGCAATCCAGCAGAGCACGCACCAAGGCATCCAGACTGGCCCCGAACGCGAGCAGCCGGGAGCGGACAAACATTCGCATGACTGTAGCCGACTGGTCGTTTCGGCTGCGAGCGGTATGAATCAACCCCGACAGGTGGGCGCCTACCCGGCCGGCGACATAGTGCTCAATGTTTGTGTGGACATCCTCCTTGCGCGGGTCGAGTGTGAGCCGGCCCTCACCCACCTCGCGCCCGAATGCCGCCAGTGCCCGTACAAGTCGTCCCGCAGCCCGGGCTGGAATGATCCCTTGTTTTGCAAGCATCAGGACATGGGCGCGGTTCTGCCAAACATCGAATGGCACCAGCACCGCGTCGGCCATAGGGCGCGGGGCCACATCGCGTCCTGCACAATAGGCGACATTGGCGGCGTCGGGGGGCTCCGTCATGCGTCCACCCCACAATTGATGTTTTTCGTCGCGTTTGGCCATCTGCCGCTTCCTCTCAGACCCGCGCCCGGAAATACTCGATCACACGCCGCACAATGCCCTCGGTGTCCACCTGCGGCTTGTAGCCAATGAATCGGCGCACCTTGCGCAAATCGGGCACCCGGCGTGCGAGATCCTCGAAATCCTTGTTATAGGCTTTCTCAAACGGGACGAGAGCAATCTCGCTGTGGCTGCCGGCGGTGTCGCGCACCAGTCGCGCAAGGTCGGCAATGGAAATTTCCTGGTCGTTACCCACATTGAACACTTCACCTTCAGCACGCGGCTCGCGCATCAGACCGATTAGGGCTGTCACAACATCGCTGACATCCGCGAAGCAGCGGGTCTGCGTACCGTCGCCGTACACGGTGATGGGATCGCCGGCTAACGCCTGCTGCACAAACCGAGGGATGACCATGCCATATTGACCAGTCTGACGGGGTCCGACGGTGTTGAAAAGCCTCGCGATTACCACGGGCAACCCCTGCTCGCGGTGATACGCCAACGCGAGGAATTCGTCTATGGCCTTCGAGCAGGCGTAACTCCAGCGCGGCCGCGAAGTGGAACCAAGCACGAGGTCGTCATCCTCGGCAAACGGGACCTTTGTGTTTTTGCCATAGATTTCGCTGGTCGAAGTCACCAAGACCTTGCGGCCCTTGCGCGCGGCCAGTTGCAGGACGATCTCCGTGCCACGGATATTCGTCTCGATCGTATGGACGGGCTTCTCGACAATCAATCTCACGCCCACGGCCGCGGCGAGGTGATACACCGTGTCCGCGCGGTCCACCAGTTCCGCCATCAGCGGATAGTCCATGATGGACGCAATGTGGTACCGGAAGCGGGGATGCTCGCGACAGCCGTCCAAGTTTGCTATGTTGCCCGTCGAGAGGTCATCAATAACCGTGACAAAATCGCCCTGAGCCAGGAGGGCCTCGGCAAGATGCGAGCCCACAAAGCCCGCGCCGCCTGTGATTAGCACATGTGCCATGATGAGAAGTCAGTCGGCTGTCGGTTGCGCGAGTTCAAGCCGCATTGTTTAACGGCGGGGCGTGAAACCGGTGCCCGAGCCGGCAAGGGTGTCCGCCGCGCGACGCGTGTTTTCCTCGATATCGAGCACGACATGGATCAACTCGGACGCCGTAAAAAACCCGAGAAAACCCAGTACCGCCTTGGTGCCCGCCCAGAGGGCCGGCAAGAGGTGAGCCTTCAGCGCCACCATCATCGTTGACTCGCCCGATGCGATCAGCAGGGCCTTCGCCGACGAGCCCAGCACCAGGTATTTCAGCGCATACCCAAGCCCCGCCACGAGCAACAAAAACGCCAGCACTTTGAGAACGAGTGCGATCAGCGGCAGCGCCGTGTAGCGCGGGTTCATCCAGGGCTCCCTTCTTCATTGCTGCAACACACAGGCCATGGAGAACTGTCACACGCCCGCCATGCAACGAAAAGTGCCACGGTCAATCTTAAGAACCTGTCACTGCGGCGTAGCGCGGCGGAGTGGGCGACTGTGCTTCGTCGTATGTTGCGAGGGACTTCCACGGCGCAATCCCAAGGCACTCCTTGAAATCGCAAGCAGACGGTTCCGACCCGGGCGTTCGCCCCCATTCTCATCGCAAGTACAGGCGTTCGCGGAGGCCAGAGCCCCCACCGTTGGGTCCCGCCGCTCGCAGCGAGTGCCCTTGACCACGGCCCCGTCGTCCGCTGCAGACGGCCCCTACACTCCTAATCCGAGGCCGACACAGTCATGCAGAACTGCGCATCGCGCTCCACAACCATGACGAAAGCATCAAGGTGACGGCACGACTTCTCGAAGAGAGCCTCACCGTTTGATTCCACGATGTGACGCGCCCCCTGCCCCGAACATGCCGAACAAACCGATCGTACGCCGCGCCTGAGAAGGCGAACAATGCCTTGCGCGCTCCGGAGCCCGCACCAAGGAATCAATATCTTTGGCGCTCCGTCGAGGGATCTTTGCCGCGCCTAACAGCAGCACCGTACTGAAAAGACTGGCGCCTACCGGAAGATCGGGACGATCTCCTCCACGGCAGCCTCCGCAGCCGCGAAATCCGGTTCAGCGGTCTCGATTTGTGCTGCGACACTCAGCGCGAGCCGAAAAAGCCGTTCGTCACCGGGCGGCAGCACTGCGGTTACGCCGGGCTGTGACAGCGCAAACCGAAGACCCGCCAGGGCCTCATCCCGCGTCGTGCAGGGCTCGTACCAGCACTTAGGGTAGTCCTCGCGTTTTGCTCTCGTGTTTGCGCTGTCCCAAGCCCCGCGTGCCATGGCTTTCAGGGCCAAGACCGCCATCCCTTTCGATGCCGCCATGCGCAGCGGCTCCTGATCAAACCGCGACTTGAAGTGGCAGGCAAGGTTAACGGGATAAAGGATGGAATCGAAGTCAAATTTCTCCATGGCAGCCAGTGCCGCGGCCGGCGAGTGAGCCGAAAACCCCAGATACCGAACCAAGCCCTCTTCCCGCGCTGCCACCAAAGTGTCCATCGCACCGCCCGGCGCAAAGGCGGCTTCCACATCCTTCACCACATCCGTGACAGCATGCAACTGGTAGAGATCAAAGCGGTCTGTCCGAAGCCTTTTCAGCGATTCGACGAGGTGCTCACGCGCCCCCCGGGCGTCGCGGCGTTCCGTTTTGCAGGCGAGGAACACTTTTTCCCTGTACGGTTGGAGGGCGGGGCCCAGCATCTCTTCGGCATTGCCGTAAGTCGGGGCCACATCGAAGTAATTGACGCCAGCCTCTACAGCCTCGGCCACTACCCGGGCGCTGGTCCGTGCATCGGCATTCATCACGACGATGCCGCCAAAACCGATGACCGACAGTTTTGTGTCGGTCTTTCCGTATTTCCGTTTGGGAATCACATGATGCCCCGGCTCAGTCCATAGACCGCTTTCACTCGCGAATGTGCACAGGACTGATAGCAAATGCACGGTCAATTATCGGGAGCGCTCATGACTCACGAGTCCCTCTGCGCTTCTCATCGAATGGATCGCCGCCCGCTCTGATCACGCGCACCTCGCGCTGCGGCACGGGAATCACCACCCCGGCCTCAGCAAACAATTCGCTGATCCGTCGCTGGATTTCGTGCCGCGTGGCCAGGGAGATGTCGAGTTTCGGAATGAAGCAGCGCATGACAAACTGCAGCGAGTTGTCACCAAAACCGTCGAGCAACGCATGCGGAGCCGGGTCGGTCAGCACTCCCGGCGTTTCGCGGGCCGCGCGCAGCAGCAACTCGCGCACAACATCCGGATCGCTTCCGTAGGCTACTCCCACGCGGAACTCGAGCCGCGCCACACTGTCAGTGAGCGTCCAATTCACAATCTCGCCGGTAATCAAGGTCTTGTTCGGGACAATGTGTTCGCGGTTGTCCCAGTCGAGGATCGTCGTGGCGCGCATACGGATGCGGGTGACCCGTCCGGTCACATTATTGATGGTCACGACATCGCCCACGCGTACGGGACGCTCGAACAGAAGAATGAGACCGGAGACGAAATTGCCAAAGATCTCCTGCAAGCCAAACGCAAGACCAACGGTCGCCGCGGCGGCCAGCCATTGGACATCGGACCAACCCACTCCAAGAATACCGGCGCTGGCCAGGATGCCGATAAATACGATGACATATCTCGCCAACTGCGATGCTGCGTAGCGGCCGCCGGCCTGAATGGGGAGCCGTGACAACACGGCAACCTCCAACAAGCCGGGGAGGTTGCGCGCGGCCACGAAGGTGATTCCGACGACCAGGAGCGCCAAAAGCACCGAGCCAACCGTTACGGGTACCATGCGCTCTACCACCTGGCGGCGCTCCTCGCCGGTAGCGTCACGCGTGACCTCAGTCACCTTGGCCGTATAAGTCCAGAGGCGGAACTCGGGGCGGTGGAGGTAGCCGAGGGCGGGAAGAACATCAACCCATACGAACCAGACGGACACCAAGAACACACCCGCGGTAATAAGTCGCAGCAGGCGCCGTGACTGGGTGTCGGCCACCGCCAGTTCCGTGTACAGCGTTTCACCGGCGGCCGGCGCAGCCCCCTCGGCCGCCGCGGTCACCTCGGCATGTTCGCGCGATCGCCGCTGTGCGAAATGCAGCCGCGCCACCATCAATCCGCGCGCGGCAAACCCGTGCGCAATGATCAGGATTGCGCCGAGGCCAAGAGTAATCTGAAATTTCAGAGCCAATACGGCCGCTGCGTAGTCGTAACCGGCCAGCGCCAAGGCAGCCATGACCAAGGGGGCCCCGGCGATGGCCGGGTACCAGACATATCTGAGGTGCGACAGCCAACCACCTGACTGCGCGGCGAGGAGTGAGGAAAAGATGCCTCGGGTTGGATGAAGGATCCTGAACAGAAAAATGCTGAGGGCCGCCATGGCAGCAAAAAGAGCGGCCTGCCCCACGGCATCGAGTTGTTCCCTCCGTACCGTCTCAGAACCATGCCAGCGAGCAAACTGGTACAGAAACACGGCGGGAAGATAAACCCAGAACAGGCGGGGTATTGCTGCACGGAGTTGTTGGAGGGCGGCCTCAGGCCATCCGAAATGCGCCGCCGCCAGGCCGCCGGGTGAGCAGGACAAACGCACTGCCTCAAAACCAAAAATCACATAGGCAAGCCGACGCAGAGCCGCGCCGGCAATGTCCGCCACCTCAGGAGAGTCGGGAGCCCCGGTGATCAGCCATGCGGTCACCCCCAACAACGCGGGCCACCGCGCGGCCAGCAACAGCGTCGCGGCGAGAGCCTGCAGGGTGACGCGCGTCGGCGCCGACGCGCTCAGGCGCACGGTTTCCCCTGTTCTGGCAAGGTGTTTGCCGATGCGAGCCGGAATGGCGGCGATCAACAAAAGAGTTAGAACAACAGTCAGCAGCGCGGCAGGGCTTCTTGCCGCGTGGCGCAGTGCGCCGGTAACCACGCGCAGCAGTTCGTCCGACGAGGCCACATCCACGGCCAACTGGCCGATGCGCCCCAGTTGGGAAATCCCAAAAGGAGGAGAACTGCGGATCCACAGCACCTGCTCGTCTATGAAGCGCGCAAAAATCTCTGTTTCGGCCAGCAATTGCCGCTCGGCCGCATCAAGATCGGCCATCACTGTGAAATAGACGGTCGTGTCGGCAATCAAACTGTCTAAGTAGTTGCGCTGTGTAGTGAGCAGTTCGCGAGCGAGGGAGGTCAATTGATCGGCGGCGGTTGTTGTCGGATCCGCGCCGGTTGCAGCCACCGTGGTTTTCACCGCGGAGTCGAGGCTGGCCAACCGGGCCCGTTTGTCCTGCAGTTCGATGAGTAACAACTGCGACTCGGGCAGCGCGCGCTGACGCTCGTTGATGCTGCGCTTGAGGCGCACGGTGTCGGGGAGTTTGTCTCGCTGTGCACGCAGGATGACACCGACCACCTGATTCAGGCCTGCGGCCTTGATGCGCTCTCGAGCGGCGGCGAAGTCCTGCCGGACACGCTCCAGATTCTCCCGAGCCTTCTTGTATTGTGTCTCAGCCTGCGCAATTCGCTCGGTTACGCCCTGAGGGCCTGTGCGCGCTTGCGCCAGTCGCTCGTTCTCGGCTGCGATGGCGCGCACTGCCGGGTGGGCACCAATCAGTTCCTCCGCGGCGGCGCGCGCCTCCATGGCACTCTGGGCCGCCTGACGACGGCGCAAGTCTGCAAGGAGGGTCTGCAGCGCGTCGAGTCGTGCGCTCAGGGATTCGATCTCTCGTAAAACCAAATCTCGCTGCACCGTGGGCAGATCCGCTTCGGCAATGTAGGCCGCCTGCTCCGCCTTCAGAGCGCGGTCTTTTTGCTCCGCGGCTTTCAGCCGTGCGGCTGCCGCCGTAGCCTTGGCGACGGCCAGAGACTCTTGCGGGATGCCCAACACAGCGCGCAGTTGGGACTCTGCCGCATTCCGTTGTTCCTGCGCCTCGGCAAGAAGGGCTGGAATCCGAGACTGGCGTTCGGCGCGACGCGATTGTTCGGCGGCCAGTTCGTCCGCGCGCTTCCGCGCAGCATCCAATGCGGCCTTCAGGGCACGCTGCGTCTGCTCCGCTTGTTGCAGTGTGGGTGTCGCCGGCAGGTCAGAGACATCCTCGACCGGTTTGGCATCGAGCCGCTGACGGGCATCCGCCAAAGCCTGCGGTGCCGCGTTGACGGCAGCCTCAAAATCATCCGCACGCTTCGACCACTCAGCGGCCTCTCGGATGGCTTCGGCTGCTGCCCGGTACTCCGCCAAAACTTGCGTGGTTAGTCCGGCCTCAGCGAGTAACTGGGGTTCCGACTCCAAGCGCCTGATTCGCGTCTCGATGGCTTCTGATGTCAGCGGCGGTGTGGTGCTCAAATCCGCAGGCGATGGCCGGTCCGGAGCGGCCACGGCCCCGAGCGTAACGGATAAAATCAGACCTGTGAAGATTATGCTTTTCATCATTGGGGGCTGTTGGCAGTCACAGCGTATTCAGTCAACGCCGACCGGTACTTTGGAATCGCTCGACTCATTACGACCGGATGTATCGCCGCCCGCGCCGGGACGGCGGCTTTCTGCCGGCCTGTGGCTGCTGATCATTTGGCTGGCGGCGTTGCTCGTCTACCTCTGGCATCACGAGGGTCTGCTGGAAGTCCCGTTCATAGGGCCAGCCGCCCGTCCGGGCGCGTTTCAAGAAGTTTTACGAAATGCTACCGGCCCGTACCGAATCTGGTGGCAGAATATCCCTTGGGCCGGGCTTGCATGGGCAGGCGCCTGCCTCGGTCTGTACATGACGCTTGGGTGGGCACTGCTCGGCTGTTTCGAGGTTTACCTGCCGCGTGCTGCGGCGGTGGCCTTAGCCTTTACCCTCGGCGCAGGGATGGCCGGATGGGTTTTCAGCATGATCGCCATGGTGCACCTGCTGTCGAGACCGGTCGTCCTCGGCACTTGGATTGTGATGCTGGCGGCTGCGTTTGTCGCCCGGGCGCGCTGGGGCGAACGCCCCATTCCTGACACAAATGCGGACGAGTCGCACATTCTGCACGCCGCCCGGCGGGAAATCGCACGCATGGGCGAAAACCGGACCATTTGCGAGCCGGTCGGACCGGTCGAGCGCCTGTTATACTTCGCCATGATCGCAATGATTGGCGTCATTAGCGCGCTCGTTTTCATTCACGGCGTCGCCTACCCCGAAACCTACTGGGATTCGCTCATCCTGTACATGGGCTATGCCCGGAAAACCTTCCTCGAGGGCGGGTTTCCGCTGAAAGTTGTGGGGCAGGTCGGGATTGGCCTTGGAGCCAATTATCCCCATCTTTACCCGAGTCTCTCCGCTCAAAACGCGGCTCTGGCCGGTTTCTGGAGCGATTCGTTTGCGCAGTTGCTGCCGCCGCTGGCGGGACTTGCATCGGTTGTGTTGTGTTATTATCTGGCGCTGGACCTCACGCGTGACCGGCTGGCCGCGGCGGCCTCGGCGCTGGCGATGCGGACGGTTCCGTACGGCCTTGCCTACAACCAGTTTGCGAGCGATTACGCCGTGGCCATTCTGCTCACCGCAGCATTCCTGTATCTCGCATCGCGCTATGTGCGCGACGGCCTGCCGGCATACCGCAACTTGATGTTCCTGACCGCCGCGCTCGCCGCCAATGTCAACTATTTAATGTTGGTGCTGTGGCCTGTGGCCGCACTGGTAGTCTTTGCAGCGCACACGGCTTGGCCGCGTCCGGAGTCTCTGCGCGTTCCCGACAGTTCGCTACCCGACGATGACGGGGCACCACGCCCGTTCGAATTGCCGAGTTTCATGCAACGCTCTGCGCGCGAGCCGCTTGCGGTTTTGCTGCGCACCCGGACTTTCTGGGCAGGTGTAACCGCAGCCATCATCATCGCCGCCCCGTGGTATACTCGAAACGCCCTACTAACCGGAAATCCCGTTTACGCCTTCTTTTATCAGATTTTCCCCAGCCGTCATGTGAATCCGGAAGTCATGGAGTCGGCCGTCGTCGAGTGGCGCGCCAACGGGGATGGACTCGCTTCGGTTGGCCGCACGCTGTCGGAAAAACTGGCCAACTCGTGGCTTTACTTCGTCACGGGCGCTCAGGCCTACAAACTGGCCCCAGTCTTTGTGGGGCTGGTGCTGCCGGGTTTGCTGATCTATCTGGTCGCCGCCATTTTGCACAGGCTGCGCCGCAGCCCGGGGCAACATCCCAGCGCCGAGATCCGATTCACGGCTGCTGCAACCGGCCTGTTTGCCATCCTGTGGCTCTACGCGTATGTCGTAGCCGATTATTATCTTTACCAAATCATCATCGTTTTGCCCCTCTTTGCTGTGTTCGCCGCCTGGGTGTGGCGGGTCGCCGCGCCTCCCGCACTGCGAACCGGGCGCGTCGCGCTGGCTGTTGTTGTGCTCGCTGCCGGATTCGCCCCGGGAGCCGTCATGGCGGCCATGGGATTCAAACTGACCACGACCGGCATCCTTTGGGGTCAACCGTTTTCCCAGATCCATCTGACAGCCTTGCGCAACCCTTTTATGGATCGTAATACTTTTTACCGTCTGCGTTTCAATGGCGACATGGACATGTTTGCGCGGCTAACCCATTTGCCGCGCTCGTCGCGCATCTTGACCCACGAGAATCGTCATCTGCTGTTGGATGAGCGGCTCACCATCATTCATCTGGATGATTGGGAGATTCAAGCGGCCTACCGCAAACCCGCGGCCGAGCGCCTGCGCATCCTCGATGAGCAGGAGATTGACTACTATCTCTATGTCCCCAACGAGGACCGCCACCCCGTGAATTCGCTGCTGGGGATGGATGAGTTGATCGGGGGCGGCTGGTTCGAGGAAATCGCCCGGTTCGAGGCCTCCGATAAGCGCAGTCGCCCGTTCCATTACCGCCACATCCCGCTTCACATGAATGTACTTTACAAGCGCACGGACAAGGACCGGCCGCCGCGCCGTTCGGTCCCTCCCCCGTCGGGCGTCCGGGTGACTCCGGCGACGGACTCACCTCCCGCGCGGCTCAAATAAACCCCCGGGCTTTCAGTAGCGCGAACAGGTTCACATACTCGCCGGCTCGACAAAGATCGCGGGCCGCATACGCAAACGGAGGCATGAAGCGCATGGTGCTCGATCGCCGCGCCGCTGGATTGCTACTTCACCCCACATCCTTACCCGGTCCCTACGGCATTGGCGATGTCGGCCCAGCAGCCCATGGGTTTGTCGACTGGCTGACCGAGGCCGGGCTATCCATCTGGCAGGTACTGCCGCTGGGCCCCACCAGTTTCGGCGATTCGCCATACCAATGTTTTTCTGCTTTTGCAGGCAACCCGCTGCTCGTCAGCCCCGACCTGCTGGTTGCCGAGGGCCTGCTCACCCAAGAGGACATCGCCCCGCCGGCGTTTCCACTCGCCGTGGACTATGGCTGGGTCATCGTCTGGAAGACCGACCTTCTCCGCCGCGCTCACGCCCGCTTTGCCGCGGGAGGCTTTCACTCCTTGGCTGATCGCTACGCCGCCTTCCGCAACCGTCCGGATGTGGCCTACTGGCTGGACGATTATGCCCTCTTTATGGCGTGCAAGGACGCTCACCATGGCCAGCCGTGGAATACATGGGAACCTGCCTTGCGCGCCTTCCAGCGTGATGCGGTTGAAGCCGCCCGCGCCGCCCACGCACCCAACATCGAGTATCACCGCTTTGCACAATTCCTTTTCTTCGACCAATGGGAGCGCCTGCGCGCAGCCTGCCGTGAGCGCGGCATTACGATCATCGGAGACGCACCGATTTATGTCGCCTTCGACAGCGCCGATACCTGGGCGCATCAGGACCTGTTCCTGATCGGACGCGACGGCAACCCCACGGTGGTGGCCGGCGTGCCGCCGGACTATTTCAGCGAAACGGGTCAACTGTGGGGCAATCCCATTTATGACTGGAAACGCATGGCGCGCGACGACTACGCGTGGTGGATGGCGCGGCTGCGCAGCACGCTCGCCCTCGTAGATGTCATTCGCCTCGATCACTTCCGCGGATTTTTCGGCTATTGGGCAGTGCCGTTCGGCGCCCCCACCGCCGAAACGGGAAAATGGGTGAAAGGTCCCGGTCAGAAATTCTTCGCGAGCATTCGCAAGCAACTCGGCGACCTCCCCATCATCGCCGAGGATCTCGGTGACATCACGGAGGATGTCGTGGAGGGACGCAAAAAACTTGGTCTGCCCGGCATGAAGGTGCTGCAGTTCGCCTGGAGTCCAGTCGCCACCGACCCTGTTGTCACCGATCCCAACAGCGGGTTCTTGCCCTACCAACATGACCCCAACCAAGTGGTGTATACCGGCACGCACGACAACGACACCACCTTGGGCTGGTGGCAGAACACCTCTACACCCGCCGAGCGCCTGACGATGCAGGCCTACCTCGCCACAGACGGCAGCGCCCCCCACTGGGACCTGATGCGCGCAGCCTTTGGATCGGTCGCCAACACTGCCGTGGTCCCGGTGCAAGACCTGCTGGGGCTGGGCAGCGAAGCCCGCATGAATTACCCCGGCCGCGCCGAAGGCAATTGGTGCTGGCGGCTGGCTGAAGGCCAGTTGAACCGCCAGCACGCCCAAGCCATCCGCGGCCTCGCGCTTCTCTACGGGCGCGCTGCCAATCCCCCGGAAAAGGCCGTGCCCGTGCCACCCAAAAAACCGAAGTATTGACGCCCGATGCGCGATTCAGTCGCCGGATTCTCTTGCTCCTGTTCCAATGCGCCCACAGACTGATGGGTTAGTGCTCAGTCGGGACAACTGCTT
This sequence comes from Candidatus Sumerlaeaceae bacterium, assembly GCA_026418615.1. Classification (GTDB taxonomy): domain Bacteria; phylum Sumerlaeota; class Sumerlaeia; order Sumerlaeales; family Sumerlaeaceae; genus JAOAAY01. The sequence continues at coordinate 90,757 of JAOAAY010000005.1, forward strand.
CGCTTAAGTCCTCACCATTCGTGCGTTAAGGGCGGTGGCTCAATATGAAGCAAGCAAACCGCTTGTCCGTCGCGGCATCCGTCCGTTTGTGGTTTGCAGTATGTTTGTTGCTTCTCAGTCCGCTGCAACCGGCGCAAGCCCAGCAGACGCTGGCCGATGCCGACTGGTTCGTGCGCCCAATTGCCGACGGGGTGGTGTGGCGCTACTACCTGTTCGATAATATGTTTGGCTCAAAGCAAAGCATTAGTTACCTTGAAGTAGACCTCAAGAATCCCAATGTATCCGTGGAAACTCCATACCTTGCCGCCGCACGCCAGCGCACGAGTGTCATGGTGCCGGCGCAGTTTCCTGCTGCGGCGGGTGCCATCAACGGCACCTATTTCGACACCACCGGCAGCGGAGGCCACCGGACCTATCTCCGGGTCAACAACACGGTGATCCCACCGGGTGGAGCACTGTTCTCGCCGTGGGGATGGGACAGCGCGATTGCCAAGGACTCCTCAGGCTCGGTGTCCATTATTAAGATGCCAACCGGAGGATGGGCAGCGGAAACAACCCATCCCAACATCATGGCGTGCGGGCCGCTGCTCGTGGATGCCGGAACGATACCGACCGCCTATCTTAACAGCATCGGCAGCCATTGCACCTCGAGGCACCCGCGCAGCGCGGTGGGAGTCACGACGGACAGCCGCCTGATCATGGTAACCGTGGATGGACGCACCGACATGGCCGCCGGCATGACCTGCACGGAATTGGCCGACATCATGCTCCAACTTGGATGCCCGTACGCGATGAATCTCGACGGCGGCGGCTCGACAACGCTGTGGGGCCGCGGCGAGCAATATGGCGGCGTGCTCAACTTTCCGTCCGACAACTCGGTCTACGACCACCTCGGAGAGCGGGCATGCTCGAATGCCGTTGCGGTCATTGCGCCGACAACGACCCCGCTGGCTTGGGACGCGCGTCTGACAGGCAAAAGTTTTTCCGCCTTCATGGACAGCGGGACCAGTCAAACGGTGACGCTCACCTATCAGAATGCCGGCACGCAAACCTGGACGGCGACCGCCACGAAACTGTCGGTCGCGCGGCCGGACACACGCACAAGCCCGTTGCGCGACCCCGCGACCTGGCCGGGAACCACCGAGCCTGCGGTCATGAGCCCGGCCACCGTTGCGCCCGGCCAAACTGCCTCGTTTACATTCCGATTCAAGGCTCCAGAGACAAGCACAACGCTGACCTTTGACGAACACTTCAAACTGGTGCAGTTGGGTGTCGGACGCATCGGACCGGCCGACAGCGAAGCGTGGATGCGCATCAATGTGCTGCCGCCTTATTCGGGAGCCACAACTTTCATCGTCGAGAGCCGCTTGGGCGGACAAAATATTGCTTGGTACACGGACAGCGGCATGGCGGACACCGGAACGAATTGCTCGGCGCCGGGCGTGACTCCGGGTATCGGCAGCCGTTACGGCTCGACTTACCGCAGCGTGGCCGGCGCCAAGAGCGCCACCGTCAGCCCGAACTTCCCGAGGGCGGGCAACTACAATGTTTATGTGACATGGGGAGCCGGTTCCAACCGCCGCAATCCGATCACCTACAAGGTCAACCACACCAGCGGAACCAGCGTGTTCCTCATTGACCAGACCGCGACAGCCAATGTGTGGGTCCGGCTGGGTTCGGGGCCGTTCCCGTTTGCTGCCGGCCCCGGCGGAACGGTCGTCATGTCCAACGAAAACATTGATGTCAGCGGCTCCATGTACATCTCGGCCGTCAAGTTCGAGCATGTGCCTGATGCCGCGGTGGACGACTGGATGTTGTACTGAGACCGCCACGGATTCAGAGGGTGGGATCATGCCCGCGGTCCGATGCCGGGCGATGGCGAATTTGCACTTGGCTTTGAGCGGCCCGCCGGTCTCCGTCGTCTTGATCTGCCACTCTGGTCGGAAAAGGGGATTAAGCCCATGCTTGGAAGCGATCTGTTAGCATCTCTTGCCGTTGCCCGAGGTTATCGCTCGCGGCGATGCTCCAGTTACGACCGGTCAGGGGGCAATCTCGACTGGGTGCCCATCAAAGCGCGCGAGCGTGTGGTGGTGGCCGACATTTCAGGCGCCGGCATCATTAAGCACATTTGGATGACAGTGGCTGCTTCGGACCGTCTGTGGCCGCGTCAACTGGTGCTGCGGATGTGGTGGGATGGCGAGGCGACGCCCAGCGTGGAGGTGCCCATCGGGGATTTTTTTGGCGTAGGGCACGCGCGCGTCAGCCATTTCATGTCACTGCCGCTCAACATGGTAACCGGACCCAATGCGCTGAAAGACAACCGTGCGGCCATGAACTGCTTTTTCCCCATGCCGTTCGAGCGCGGCGCGCACATCGAAATCGAGAATGAATCCGATCAAGACATCACGAGCCTTTACTACTATGTGGATTACGAGGAGCACGAGGCGCTGCCGCCGGACATGCTGCGGTTTCACGCCCAGTGGCGGCGGGAGAATCCCACCGCCGGCTACGAAACATGGCAGATCGAGGATCCGTGGATTCACTTCCGCGACGACAAAAACACGACTGGCGACGGCAATTATGTGATTCTCGACGCAACAGGCCGGGGACACTATGCCGGATGCGTTGTTTCCATTAAAAATGTCATGTACAATGATGTATGCCACACCTGGTTCGGCGAAGGCGATGACATGATTTTTGTGGACGGCGAGAAGTGGCCGCCGGCGTTGCACGGCACGGGCACCGAGGACTACTTCTGCGCCGCCTGGGGCTATCCGTCGGGCAAGTATGACGGCCCCTTTCACGGTATCTCCCTCGCCGGAAATCCCGACGACTACACCGGATGGTGGACCATGTACCGCTTTCACCTCGAAAGCCCTGTCACTTTTCGCGAATCCATCCGCGTGACAATCGAGCATGGGCACAATAACGCCCGCTACGACGACTGGTCGAGCGTCGCGTACTGGTACCAGACCGAGCCTCACGGCCCATTCCCGGCACTGCCACCAGTATCGAAGCGCCTGCCCCGTCCCCTGCAGCACTGGGAAAAAAAGGAGTAAGTGAACAGCAAAGAACTTGCGCCGGCGCGAGGCCCGTGTCATGAAACTGCGCGGTAACTGTTCCCCAAGCCTTGTCCCACACTTTTCTCGGAGGGAGCCATGAGGTCTCGCCATCTCTTAGGATATGCTATAGCAGCGCTTCTGCTGTCGGGCTGTGCATCGAAGGAACCACTGGATTACCTGCCCGAGTGCGCTGCCTATTTTGGAATCAGTTCGACGAAGATGCGGGAACAGTCGGGTGCCAAGCGACTGCTCAAGGTCATGGAGGCGCTCGATCCGGCCGGTGCCGGCGGGTCTGAAAAGGTCGGACGGTTTGTTGGCGGAGTACAGAGTCTGACGGTAGGCGGCAGGCCGGCCTTTTTTGGCATAGTCACCGGGCAGCCGGGCATGAGCCAAGCCTTGATCGAGGAAACCAAAAAATCCGGTTCCGCAACCGAGACAAAGATTGACGGCAAGCGCGCCGTCACAGTCACGGGCGGCCCGGTGATGGTGGTCCTCAACGATGCTGCCATGCTGGTGGCGGGCAGCCAATCAGATTTCGGCACCATGCAGCAGACGGCGCGCAACAAGAATCCCCGCGCGACGGCCTCGGTCACATTCCAGAAATTTAACAGCCTCATAGGCACCCACGCAATGGTCGCTGTCCTGAACACGGAACCCCTGCTGGCGCTGGCGCGTCCCCAACTGGCCATGGTGGAAAAACTTGATCCAAAGGGTTATGCGGCTCTCAACAAGGTTCGGACGGCTTCGATTGTCTTCGACTGGGACACAGCGCCCAAAGTGGAGGCAGTCCTCAACACCGACACCAAAGAGGACAGCGAGGCCCTGGCAGCGCTCCTCAACAATGCCCTCATGATGGCCAAAATGCAGGCGGGCGTAGCGCAGCAGATGCCGACCTTCCTCTCCAACCTGACTGCCAAGAGTGGGGCTAACGGAGCCACCATAGCCGTGGAAATCCCCAAAGAACAGGCTGACGCCATGTTGGACAAGGCGGAGAAGGCCCTCGCCGACCTGCCAAAGGACCCCAAGCAACGCGAAGCGGCTGCGCAGCGGCTGATGATGGAACTGATGACAAGTGGTGTGTCGGGCAGCCCATCAGCCACCGACACGCGAATGGTGCCGCCCCCGAATCCCGGTGCTGCTCCCCCGCCGTCGCGCCCGGGAGCGATGGTCCCTCAAACGGCTCCGGGGCTGACAGTGCCCGCCCAGCCCCAACAGACGCCGGCACAGCGGCCGATGACGCCGCCGGCATTTACGCCGCCGGCGGCCGCCACACCCGTCCGACAGTAACCCGCTGGCTATACGACCGAGACATAGATTTTGCCCGGCATCTGTTTGACAACCTGTTTCAGTTCCAGTGCGAGCAGAATAGCCGACAGCCGCGCCGGGGTCACCTGAGTTTCATCCAACCGCGACAACAGCAAATCAAAATGCTGCGGTTCATGGGCTATCAGTTGGAACACCTGCTCCTCCTCCGGCGTCAGCGGCGCCCGCGGTGAAACGGATGGCGTCTGAGCGGACTCCCCGGTCGGTGACCCGCTTTCGGCAAACGCCTCCTCACGCAGGTAACCGCGCAGAACATGGCGCATCTCCATGAGAATATCCTCTGGCCTCTGCACGAGTTTGGCTCCCGCCTGAATCAGGCCGTTGGTCCCCCGCGAGTTGAGGCGCGTCACATCGCCCGGCACAGCGAAAACAAAACGGTTTTCCTCGAGAGCCTCCCGCGCTGTGATGAGCGCCCCGGATTTCTCGGCAGCCTCCACAACAAGAGTGCCGAGCGAGATGGCAGCGATGACATGGTTGCGCTCGGGAAAATTGAACCGGTCAGGCGGCGTCTGCATCGGATATTCGCTTAGCAGAGCCCCTCCGGATGCCAAAATGTCCTCGCGCAACCGTTCATGCTCGGCCGGATAACACACGGAATGACCGTTACCGAGGATCGCCAGCGTCCGCCCGCCGGCGCGCAGTGCGGCCTCATGCGCTGCGGCGTCAATGCCGCGGGCAAAACCGCTGACAATCGTCAAACCGCAGGCAGCAAGGCGTCCGGCCATCTGCTGGGTCACCCCCCGGCCGTACTGCGTCGCATGCCGCGAGCCGACAATGGCAAGGGCATAGCGATCCGATGGAGCGAGGCGACCCCGCAAGAACAGCAAGGGCGGAGCAAAAGAGGACTGTCGCAGATTTTCCGGGTATTCGGGATCCTCCAGCGTCAGGAGCGTCACGCCGAGGCGGGCCATCTGCTCTTCCTCGGGCCCCGTTTCGACGGTTCGAGGTGCGTCCAGGATTTTTCGTGCCAAATCCTCATCAAACCCGCGCAGGGCGGAAATCTCCTTGGCCGGCGCACCGAGCACAACCTCGGGACTCTGAAAGTGGTCAATAAGCGCGTAGAACCGGACCCGCGTCATCTCGGGCAACAAACGCAGGATCAGCCACGGTCTCTTGTTTTCGGCCAAGGTCATTCGCTTCTGCCCGGCGCGGGAACCGACCATAGCGGCCCCGCGTGATTCAAACAGAAAAACGCCCTCATGTAGCGCATCGGGCGGTCAGTCGTGACGGCCGGGGCTGGCCCCGCCGCGCACCGAGCCTGAACCGCCGGGATGACTTTTGCCGGCCGCAAAAGCCACGGCAAAATCCCGGAACTGCCGGCACAAGTCGCGCGACGCCAGTTCGGCGCGCGGGACCCACTCGTAAGCGTCATGCTCAGGCCCGATGCGGAGTTTTCCGCCGGCTGGGAAACCCTCCATGATCAAGTACGCCACGCGACGCATGGGCGCAACCGACTCGGCCCAACCGGCGACGCGCTCGAGCAGGATGGCCAGACCTGTCTCTTCCAGCACCTCGCGACGGATGGCCTCGTCAAATCCTTCCCCGGGATCAATCTTCCCGCCCGGGAAGTCCCACTTGCCCGGATTGCCACGGCTTGCGGGCGAACGCCTCAACAGCAAATACTGCCCCTGCGCGTCGCGGATGAGCACCTTCACAGACAAATCGTAGCCAAGCGGCTGGGTCTCATCGGCACCCTTCGCATCGCGTGCGTCTGTCATCATATGATTTGCCCTCTGGTCATGCTGCCTGCTTCACATTGATATGACGGCCACAGCGTCCGCAACGCACCCGGGCACCGCAAAAACTCGGACTCAATTGAATGGAAGCGCCGCAACCGCACCGGAATGTTTCCCACGAGCCGCCGCGCCGCAAAAACTCGAGAGGCGCCTCCTGCCGGCCCGTATCCGCGCCGGCCTGTGCCGCGACACCTGCTGCCACCGCACCCGGGATCGGATTGGGACTGCCACAACGGGGGCAGCGCACAGAGTCGCCCTCAAAGCCTTCCGGCACTCGCGCTTCCATCCCGCAGGCGCAGGGGACGCTCACATACCCCGCCAGCCGCTGGATCGCCATCCGGGTCTCGGGTCGCGACTCGATGGGCCCCTCCCCAGAGGCGGCTCGCGGCGTCACAATCGGGGCTGCTTTCAGGCTCGCACCGCCAATAAGCCCGCCGCCGCGGACAGCCCGATAGGCTGCCTCATAATCTCCAAGTCCCGCTCCGGCCATCGAACGCAGAATGCACACACGCTCAAAAGTCGGCGGGTGGGTGGAAAACAAACTGCTCGTCTCCCCGCGGGCGCCACTTAACGGATTGACGATGAACATCGGTGCGACCGCTTTGCTTACGACCAGCCTGGACGGTGTCGCGGCGATGCGCTCCAGGGCAGACGCCAGACCCTCCGGATAACGGGTGTACTGAGCCGCACAGGCATCCGCAAGAAACTCGCGTTTGCGGGAGGTGGCAAAGTAAAGGATTTGCGCGACAATCGGCCCCAAAATGGCAACGACCACCGCGACGAGCAGGATGATCAGTTGCGCCTGACCGCTGCTGCTGCCGCTGCGTGAGCGCGAGCGGCTCCCCGCCCGAAACCCTCCGTAACGGAGCATTCGCCATGTCAACTCACTCAGCATGATGATGGACCCGAGCATGACACCGGCCAGAGTCATGAAGTGGGTGTCGCGGTTTTTCAGGTGGGCGATTTCATGGGCGATCACCCCCTGCAACTCGTCGCGATTGAGGCGGTACAGCAGTCCCGAGGTGACGGCGACCGCGCTTGTCTCGGGCTTGCGGCCGATCGCGAAGGCATTGGGCGACGGGTTATCTATCAGATAAACCTTCGGCATGAATGGAAGGCCCGAGGCCAATTTCATCTCCTCGACAATGTTAAACAGCCTCGGCATGTCGTCGCGCGACAGTTCGCGCGCACCCATACCCGCCAGCAGCACTGACTCGGCTGCAGCATAGTAAATGGCCAACTGGACAAGAAAGATGATCAGCGCCACAGCCAGCCCGATCAGCCCCGCGCCGGGACCGAAGCCGACTTCTCCCAGCGCATAACCCATCAGAGCGAGCAGCCCGCCCATGAGAGTGATCAGCAGTGCCGAGCGACGCTGATTGGCCCGGATCTGTTCCCACATGGCCGCGCTATCCTGCCGCCATTCCCGAACCGACGCCGCTTACTTGAAACTCACCTTGGGAGCCTCACGGACGGCTTCCTCGCGAACTTCAAAGAATTCGCGCTTCGCGAACCTAAACATTCCCGCCACAATGTTTGCAGGGAACTGCTGAATGCGGGTGTTATAAGTCATGGTCCGGTCATTGAAAAACTGGCGGGCGAAGGCGATCTTGTTCTCCGTAGAGGTCAACTCTTCCTGAAGTGCGAGGAAGTTTTGGTTGGCCTTGAGGTCCGGATAGGCTTCGGAAACCGCAAAAAGGCTTTTCAAGGCGCCGGTCAGAAGGTTTTCTGCCTCGGCCGCTTGCGCAGGGGTTTTGGCCGCCACTGCCATGTTGCGGGCCTGAATGACTTTCTCCAGGGTTTCGCGTTCGTGAGCCGCGTAGCCCTTCACCGTCTCAACAAGGTTTGGGATCAGGTCATGCCGCCGTTTGAGTTGCACATCAATCTGCGCCCACGAATTGTCGAGTTCATTGCGCAGCGTCACCAACGAGTTGTACACGGCGATCACATACAGCGCGGGCAGCACAAACAACACGACGATGACGATCACGCCGATTCCTACACTCGCCATACCACTGCCTCCTTAAATTGAATATCAGATCCCGCGCCCGATCAAACGCCGAACTTGCGGCCGAATGCCAGAACAATTAGCACTCCGCGTTGGCGCTGTCACATGTGTGGAGACTGCGCAGCAGGCGCTCAAAGTGCCCCATATCAAACGGTTTGGCAATCACTCCGTCCATCCCCGATGCCAGGAACAATTCCCGGTCGGAGTCTCCTGCGTGCGCTGTCAGGGCCAGGATGAGAGTTCGGCATCCGACACCCTCTTGCTCGCGTATCAAGCGAGCCGCCTCGCAGCCGTCCAAGACAGGCATCTCGCAGTCCATAAGAATCAGGTCAAAGCCCTCGCGACTGGCCTTGTCCACGGCCTCCTGCCCGTTCGCAGCACATATGACTTCGTGCCCCGCCCGACGGAGCATACGCTCCACGATCAGGCGATTGACCGGGTCGTCCTCGGCAAGTAGGATTCTCACGCTTTCGGATCACTCGATGGGGATGACAGCGCCTCGCCGAACATCTCGTTGAGAAACGCAAGAGCCTCATTTGCACCCGACGATGGTGACGAGCGCGCTAGTAAACGATGGAACTCGCCGCGGTCGAACCACACACCATGGCCGCGCGGGCACCGGTCCACGGTCAAATCCTCCGCGTCGCCGGCTGCGGCGGGCGCACGGTGCTCCTCCATCCGCTCATCACACCGCGGGCACAACCGCTTCCCCCGAACAGACCGCGCTGACGGCCGGGTGAGAAACGCTACCCGGGGATCCTCCAGGCACACACCCGTGCGCTCCAACAAATCCTCAATCTCTCCGGCGTCGAACCATACCCCGCCGCATTGTGAGCAGGCGTCCACCTCGATCCCCTTGTATGCCAAAATCATCAGGGAGCGGTCGCACTGGGGACAAACCGGAATCATGGCCAGCAGCCTCCGGATAATGCGATAATTGGGTCAAGAATCATTTGTCACATGAACCCCCGCCGACATTAGCGACAATAATATAGTACTTGGTTGGTACCAATGTCAGCCCGCACAAACGGGCGCATTTCGAACCGGGAGAGAATTCACGATGTCGCTGTTCAACATGGCTCCGCAATATCCCGTAGAGTTGACGGAACCGATGCGCCGCGAACTGACGCAACTCGGCGTGGAGGATCTGCGGACGCCCGACGCGGTAGATGCAGTCCTCGGTGCCAAGCAGGGCACTGTCCTTGTCGTCGTGAACTCCGTGTGTGGGTGTGCGGCAGGCAATGCTCGCCCCGGCGTCGCTCGGGCGCTACAGCACCCTGTTCTGCCCGATCGCATTGTGACCGTTTTTGCAGGCGTCGATCGCGACGCAGTCGCGCGGGCGCGCTCGTATTTCACCGGTTACCAGCCGTCCTCGCCCCAGATCGCGCTCCTCAAGGACGGAAAGGTCGTGTTCATGCTGGAGCGCTCCAACATCGAGGGCAACGATGCTGCCGGTGTGGCGCGCGCGCTGACCGCGGCGTTTGATCAGTACTGCTCGGCGCCGGCACAGTCCTGACGGCCCGGCAGCCCGTCTGATTCCCGCTTGCGGCTGGCGTCAGTCTCTGACTGATTCGGCGACATGAGCACGGTCAGGCGGCGTATCGTTTGAAACCGCCAAATTACAGTTTTCTCATTGACGGGGTCTTGGCTGGCAGCGGGCACCCGCAACGGTGCGGCAATCTGAGCCGGGTGTTGGCCGCCTTGGCCGCTGACGGCATTGGGGCCATCGTGTCGCTGGATGAGACCGGTTTGTCGCGCGCTCACCTCCACGAACACGGCCTTCGGCATCTGCATTTGCCAGTCATTGACTTTAGCATCCCCACCCTTGAGCAGGTGCGCCAGTTTGTGCAGTTTGTGCGTGAGCAGCGTGCGCGTAACTCCGCCGTGCTAGTCCATTGCGGTGCAGGCATCGGCCGCACGGGAACCATGCTGGCGTGCTACCTCGTAGCCGAGGGTGCGGATCCGGCTGAAGCCATCCAAACGGTCCGTGCGCGACGGCCCGGCTCCATAGAGACGCCCGAGCAGGAGCAATTCGTGCACGACTTTGCCGCCGAATGCCGCAAACAACCGGGGTAGGCCGGCCTACCCTTCCACGCCGCCGTATTTCTTGGCGAACTCGGCCCGGTCCGGCGAGTGGAGTATTGCGGTCTCGTAGGAGATCAATCCTCGCCGGTACAACTCGCCCAGCGAATGGTTGAAGGTGATCATTCCCTCCTCCAATCCGGTCTGCATGGCCGAAAAAATCATGGGCACTTTGCCTTCGCGCAGGAGGTTGCGCACGGCGCGGTTGCATACGAGAATCTCGCGGGCAGCGACGCGTCCGCGCCGATCTTTTAGCGGCACGAGTTTCTGCGAGATGATGCCATGCAACGACACGGCCAGTTGGGCGCGCACCTGCGCCTGCTGATGCGGAGGGAACGAATCAATGATGCGATGAATGGTCTGCGCGGCCTCGGAGGTGTGCAGCGTCGAGAAGGTCAGGTGCCCGGTCTCCGCCAGTGTGATCGCGGCCTGCATGGTCTCCAAGTCGCGCATTTCGCCAATCAGGATGACATCAGGATCCTGCCGGAACGAATGGCGCAGGGCGGCGTGGTAGCCCGCCGTGTCGAGGTTCATCTCGCGCTGGCTGATCATCGCGAGTTTTTCCTCGTAAACATATTCAATGGGATCTTCGATGGTGAGGATGTGGCAGCGACGGTGGCGGTTGATCTGATCCAGCATGGCAGCCAGCGTGGTGGACTTGCCGCAACCCGTCGGCCCGGTGACAAGGATCAGGCCCGCCGGCAGGCTGACAAAGTCGTAAACCACCCGAGGCAAATAGATTTCCTCCATCGTGGGGATGCGCTCGGGAATCAGCCGGATTGAGGCGCAAACACGGCCCTGCTGCACATAGAGGTTGATCCGCATGCGCGTTACGCCCGTCAGCGAATAGGCAAAGTCCAATTCGTGGGTGCGCTCGAATCGCTCCACCTGCTGATCGGTCAGGATGGACTCGAGAAACCGGCGTAATTCATCGGCCGTGATCCAGTCCTCGCCAAGTTTGTACAACTCGCCGTCAATGCGCACCCGCGGGCTTTGCCCCGCACGAAAGTGCAGGTCACTGGCGCCCTCCTGCACGGCGGCGCGCACAAATTCCGTGAAACGCGCCCCTAATGCGGCTCCAGCCGGCGGGGTCGGGACGGGTTGCGATTGAGCGGCTTGTTGTTCCATCGTCAAGTTTGGATACCGTTATCGTCCCTTCTCCTCAAGCGCGAATTCGGCTGTCACAGAAGATACTCAATCAGGGAATCAAACCGCAGACGGCCAGCGCGACTCAGCCGAACGACAGGTCCGTTCTGTGTCAGCAGCCCCTCCTCGAGCAGCGCGCGAAACTGGGCCGCGCGGGTCTCCCGCACATCACAACCGTAACGGTCAGCAAACCAATCCATGTCCACACCGTCCACCAGTCGCAGGGCCATTTGCAGGTTCTCCACAGCAGTCAGATGCGGGTCGGGTTGCGGTATTTCCCGCCGGAATAGACGCCCGGCGGCAATGCTGCGTTGGTAAGCCTCGGCAGAATTCTCATTAACAAAGCGGCGCGGGAAAAGAAACGAGTGTGCTCCGGCGCCCCAACCGACATAGTTGCCCAACCGCCAATAGTTTTCGTTGTGACGCGACCTCCGGCCCGGCCGGGCAAAGTTGCTGATCTCGTAGTGCTCGAACCCCTGCGCAGTCAGGAAGTTCGCCGTTTCGTCAAAGATTTCGATTCTCCAATCCTCGTTAGGAGGCTCGATTTCGCCCGCATCCAACCTTCGTCGCATCGCCGTGCCGGCGTGATAGGTCAGTTCGTAAACACTGATGTGATCGGCGCCCCAAGCCGCCGCCTCGCGCAGGTCCTTGCGCCACTGATCCGGAGTCTGCCCGGGCCAGCACGAAATGAGGTCAATAGCATAGGTGGCGTTGCTTGCGGCCGTTTGCCTTTGCAGCGTTTCCAGCAGCCGGCGGGAATCGTCCGCCGAATGCAGCCGTCCGGTTTGCGCAAGAAGCGCCGGTTGGAAGGTTTGCACGCCGACTGAAAAACGGTTGACTCCCGCCGCAAGGAGAGCAGCGATCTTCTCCGCGTCGGCGGTTCCCGGTTGCGTCTCGAGAGTGATTTCGGCCAAGGCGGACAGCGCAAATTCGGCGCGCACGGCGTCGAGCAGCCGCCCAATGCCGGCGGCGCTTGCACGGCTGGGGGTGCCGCCTCCCAGAAAGACCGTTTCCACCGGCTCCGCGGGGTCCAAATCCCCCGCAGCAATCCATAGGGCCATCTCGCGGGCGACCAGTTCCAACCATGCGTCCGCACGACGCGCCGCATCGCCGGGCGATGTCACAGTGTAGAAATCGCAATAGGTGCACCGCTGCTCGCAAAACGGCACATGAATATAGATGAAATGGCCCACGGGTTTTGACGACCCGGTCAGCGTGGCGCGTCAGTCTGCTTCAGGCGGCGGCACCGGCAGTTGATCTTCCGGCGTGTCCTTCCACTTTTCGCCCGTTTCCGGCAGCATTTCCGGGATGCCGTCCCGGATCGGGTACTTGTAGCCGGAATCGTCGCACACCAGCCAGCACCCTTTCACGAGCCGCAGGCGCCCCGGATCATCTCCCTTGTCCGTGTAGTGAACCGCCACCGGGCAACGCAGAATTTCCATGAGTTCGGGGCTGATGGTTGGGCTGTCGCTCATCGCGGGCTCCCTTTGTGTCTGGGCATGATAGACAACTTAGCAGCCGTAAAGCCGCCGCCGTCAAGCCTTGCCGCCCGTCTAACCCGCCAGCGCCGTCTCGCGGTCAAACTGACTGCCCTCGAACTCGTCCAGCCGCAGGCTCACGACACGGCTTACTCCGGGCTCTTCCATCGTGATCCCATAGATCGTATTGGCAAGCGCCATGGTCTGCTTGTTGTGCGTGATGATGATGAATTGTGTCGTGCTGGTGAATTCACGCACGAGGTCCTTGAACCGCTCGATGTTCTTGTCGTCCAGAGGGGCGTCAATTTCATCGAGGATGCAAAACGGGCTCGGCTTGCGCATAAAGATGGCGAATAACAGCGCGACGGCCGTCAGCGCCCTTTCTCCGCCCGAGAGCAGGGAAATGTGCTGAGGATTCTTGCCCGGCGGCTGCGCCACAATGTCAATGCCGCTGTCGAGCACTCCGTCTTCCGAGGTAAGAATCAGGTCGGCGCGCCCGCCGCCAAACAGCCGACGGAAAACTTCGCGAAAATTCTCCCGGATTTCTGAAAAGGCCGAGGTGAACAGTTCCGTGGTCGTCCGGTCAATCTCCGCAATCGTCTCGGTCAATTGCTGCTTGGCCGCCAACAGATCGGCCTGCTGCTTGGACAGGTACTCGTAGCGATCGCGCTCGGAGACATACTGGCTGATGGCCTCCATGTTGACCGGCCCCAGCCGCGCAATTTTCTCGCGCAACTCGTGGGCGCGGCGCATCGCCTCATCGCGGTCGGGCAGCACAGCCAGTGCCGACTCGGGCGTCAGCGACTCCAACGACTCGGCACCGATGGCGCTCCCGGCCATCTGAACCGCCTCCTCCGATGTCCCGCCTCCCTCATCCGCAGGTTCTTCGTCCAATTCTTCGATGAGAGCGGCATCGTCTGAGTTCCTGACCAGGCGCTCTCCGGCAAACACCAACTTCACAAGGTCATCCAGACTTCTATCAAAGCGTTCGCTTGCCTGCTGGTTCAGCCCTTCGCGCTGTGCACGCGCCTCCGTGCGGCGCAGATCGGCCTCGTGAAGAGAGTTCTTCGCCTCGTTGAGATCGCGCTGCACCACATGCACGCGCTCGCCCAGTTTCCGCAGGTCGAGTTGGATCGTGTCGCGGCGCTCGGTTTCCAGAGTGATTTGGCGGCCCAATTCGGCGCGGCGCTCATGCAGCCCGGCCAACCTTTCGCGCAACGACATTGCCTCCGCGGCAGCCTCCTCATCCTGACGGCGGAACTGCTCAATGTCGCCGAGACGGGCGGCACGCAGCCCGGCCAGCCTCACCTGCTCACGGCGCGCCTCGGCCAGTCGCTCGCGCGCATTGGAAAGCCGCTGCTCATCCGTTGAAATCTGGATAGCGAGGTCGTTGATCTCAGCGGCAGCCTCGGCCTCCTCCCGCCGGCGCGACAGGGCTTGCTCCTCCGCAGATTCAGCCTCGCGTTCAAGTTCCGCCACCCGCTCGGCCAAGCGACTGGCCATCTCGATGGCTTGCGCTTCCGTCTCGCGGTGGCGGGCCATTTCCGTCTCAATGGACTTGCGCCGCGCAGCCAGCGCATCGCGCGCTGCCGTCTTATCGGCAAGTTTCTGTTCGACAAACGCAAAGTCCGAACGCGATCTCGCCACCTCGACCTCTTGCGCGTTGGTCGAACGCTGTAACTTCTCGTGGCGCTCGCGCAGGCTTGCGCGCTCGTCCCGCAGCCGGTCGGTTTCCTGCTGCAGTTCCTCCTCGCACCGCGCCAAGGTTTCGAGTTGCGCCGCCAGTTCGCGGATTTCCCGCGTGCGGTGCAGAAGCGTCGAAGCCTGCACTGAACCGCCCGTCATGGCGCCGTGAGCACTTACCAAGTCACCGGCGAGGGTAACAAACCGCCCCCGGACACCGCGCCGGCGCAACTCGATTGCCTTGTCCAACGACTCGCAGATGAGCACATTGCCCAACAGATACTCGATCGCCGGTCTCAGGCGTTCCTCATAGCGAATCAGGTCAGACGCCAGCCCCACGACACCCGGCTCGCCGACGGCTGCCCGCAGGCCATTGTCCGCTTGACGGCCTTCCACGAGATCCAGCGGAAGGAAGGTGGCTCGGCCGGCTTTCGTCTCGCGCAGCATCCGGATGGCTGCCTCGGCATCCTCTGCTGTCTCCACGATGATATCCTGGGCCTGCGAACCCAAAGCCACCTCGATGGCCGTCTCGTGCGCTGCCTCGGCCTGAATCAGTGCAGAGACGACATCCACCACGCCGTGCAAAGCGCCGTCGCGGGCCTTCAGCATCACCTCGCGAACACCGCGGTAATACCCGTCAAAATTGGCCTGCATCTCGGCAAGAGCCTTATGGCGGCTCCGGCATTCCTGCGCTTCCCGCCGGGCACTGTCGAGGTTGGCCGCGGCTGTGGCAAACTGTTTTTCGACTGCCTCGAGCGACGCCGCTGTGGACTCCAAATCGCTGCGCAGCGCCGCCAGCACCTGCTCGGCTTCGTCGAGCGAGGACAAACGCTCGTCCCGATCGCTCGTGAGAGCCTCGATTTGTTGCTCGAGTAAAGCCAGTTCGGCCTCGCCGCGCCCGAGTTCTTCCGCCAATTTGTCCACCATGGCGCGGGCGATACGCCCCTCGTTTTCGCGTTCCAGTCGCTCACGGCCTGCGGCCGCTATGGCGTGGCGCAAGGCCGAGGTTCGGGTGGCCGCCTCGTCCGCCGTGGACTTGAGTTCATCGTAGCGCGCTTTGCGCGCCGCAAAGTCCGCCCGCAGTTGCTCCAGAGCCTCGGCTTGCGCCGTCATGTCCCTCTCGTGCTGGAGAAACCGCTCATCCGCCGCCGCGGCCTCGCCATCGAGGCGTTCCACTTCCCGGCGCAAATCTTCCTGCCTCGTCCGGCAGGTCTCCCGCCGCTGCTCGAGCAAGGCGACTCGCCCCTCGATATCGGCAATTTCGCGCTCGAGTCCGAACTGCAACGATTGGGCGTTCTCCAGCGCGGCCTGAACACCCTCCGCGGCCGCACGGTTCTCAGTCTCCTCCTCCTCCAAAACGGCTAGTTCCTGCTCAAAACGCTCTACCGCCGCATGCCACTCGGCGTAGTTAGCCTCAACGGAAGCGCTCGCCAGCAGCAGTTCGAAATGTCTCCTCACCAGCAGTTCCATCTCGAGCGTCTCCAATTCGGCCGATAACTTCCGATGGCGCGCCGCCTTGGAGGCTTGACGCTTCAGCCCATTGGCCGCCCGCCGAACTTCGTCAATAACGGCAGCCAATCGCTCCAAGTCCGCTTGGGTCCGCTCCAGTTTGCGCAGCGCCTCATCCTTGCGCACCTTGTATTTGGCAATGCCAGCCGCCTCGTCGAACAGGCCTCGGCGCTCGAGGGGCTTGGAATTGATGATCGCATCAACTTTGCCCTGCTCCATGACCGAGTAACTGTCCGTTCCGATACCCGTATCAAGAAACAGCGCGGTAATGTCCTTGCGACGGCACACGGCCTTATTGAGCAAATACTCGCTCTCGCCCGTGCGGAAAAGCCGACGCATCAGGCTAACTTCTTCAAAATCAATAGGGAGCGCCCGCTTGGCATTGTCCAGAACCAACCCCACCCGCGCCATACCCGTGGCTTTCACGCTTCCGGAACCACTAAAAATGACATCGTCCATGCGCTCGCCACGCAGGCTCTTAGCGCTTGTCTCTCCCAACACCCAGCGGATGGCGTCGAAAATGTTCGATTTGCCACATCCGTTGGGGCCGACGATCACCGTCACGCCCGGTAACAGATCAATGGTGGTCTTATGCGCAAAACTCTTAAAGCCCTGCAGTTCCAAGCGTTTGATAAACCGCATTTCGACATTCCACCTCAACATGGCATCGGGGACAACAGCGCTCCAGCACGAGCGCGCTCCCAACGGAGCAACGAGTATTTGGACAAGCCCCGATAGGTTTTGTCGCATCGCAAATGTAGGTGACGACAACAATCAACAGCAAAATGCGCCAGCGCGGCGCAAAGGTACCACATATGCAAAAAATTCGAGGCCTGACACACTGGATATGGCCGCGAGGTCAATATATGGCGTGCCCGCACGAAACGCCAAGAGGCTCACCGCAGAAACATCAACGGTTTGGCTTCCGTCCGCGGTTACCGACGAATCCGGTCGCCCACCCAGCGGCGAATGCGCTGCCAAAGACGACGACGCGGCTTCACTGTTCGCTTGGGATCGGATCGTAAGATATCCAAAATCCAGCGGTCGCAATTGTTGAGGAAGACCGGATTATCCCCGTAGGCCTCGATAAGCACGCGGTGGTACATGGCCTCTTCATCCGTGGCAATCCTCCAATGCGGATAACGCCGAGCGGCCTCCGCCCCCAAACCATGGGCCCCATAGGCATCTAATAAAACCTCGGCCCGCTCAACAACTCCGGAGCCGTGACCAAAAGCAGCCTTGGGTCGCCAAAGGATTTCATCAGGCAGCAAGCCATCGCACGCCAATCGCAGCACCCATTTCTCCGTCCAGTCGGCGCCCGAGGCGTCCATATGAAATTTGGCAGAGATGGGAATGCGCATGGCCAAATCAACCAGAGCAGTGTCGAGAAAGGGAACCCGTGCCTCCAACCCGTGAGCCATGGTCATCCGATCCACGCGCTGAAGGTTGTTGGCGTGGAGCGTTGCAGTGCAGCGGTGCAATTCGCGCCAAAGCAGATCCGTTTTCCCGGCCCGCAAATACCTTTTAAAATAACCGTATCCGCCAAAGAGTTCGTCAGCGCCTTCGCCCACCAACACCACTTTGACATGCTCGCGCGCCAATTTTGCGGCATGCCAGGTGGGAATCGCATGCGTCACGAGTTCCGGAGCAAAGTGCTCCATCTGACGCACAACCTCGGGCATCACCGTGATCAGGTCGTCCACGGTCAGAATGCGTTCGTGGTGAATAGTCCCCAAATGCGCCGCGACCCGGCGCGCGGCTTCGAGATCCTGAGAACCCTCAAATCCGACGGAGAAAGTGTGCAATTGGGTCACATACCGCCGGGCCAGTGCCGCCACGATGCTGCTGTCCAACCCGCCCGACAGGAAAACCCCCACCGGTACATCGCTCATCAGGTGCCGCTCGACTGAGGCAGCCAGCGCTTCGCGGACTCTCCGGGCCCACTCCAGTGGATCGCGATCTTCCGGTTTATGCAGGGGAACCTTGTAAAAGGTATGGGATACACCATCGCTATCCAGCGTCGAACCGGGGGATAGTGCCCGAATGGGGAATGAGGCGTCGGCAAGCGCCTTGAGTTCCGAGGCAAAATGCAAAACCCGCCGACCATCCCCCTTGGTCTCGAAGCCGTAGTATAAGGGTTTGATACCTAACGGGTCGCGGGCCAGCAGGAGCCGGGGCCCGGCGACCAGAGCAAACCCAAACATCCCGTCAAGGCGGGCTGTGGCAGCGTCGCCGAGGTCTTCGTGCAGATGAATGATGATTTCGCTGTCGGAGCCCGTGGCCAGCGCATGGCGCCCGGACAGTTCGCGACGGAGCGAGGGATAGTTGTAGATCTCGCCGTTGGCCACCAGGACACGCGACCGGTCCTCGCTGTAGAGCGGCTGATGGCCGTGCTCGGGATCCATGATGGCAAGGCGGCGACTGCCGATGACGCCATGGCCCGGCGACACATGCACGCCCTCGGCGTCCGGCCCGCGATGGGCGATCGTGCGCAGCATGTCGCGCACCTTGGGCTCGTCCACAGCGCCCCATTGACCGGCTATCCCGCACACAACGGCGGTCTTTCCGTGCTGATTCTCATTAGAAGGCGGCTATCCGATGACATTTCTTATTGCAAGTGCGGGCGGAGGACACTCACGACTTTGGCCACCTTGCAACCCTCTGATGCGCTCGATGAGACAAACCGACTCAAGCCTTGAACCGGATCGTGCCGTCTCCCCTGCGGAGCACGACCTGAATGCGCTTGCGGATGCCATCTGCCGCCGGGGGCTTGCGGCTCCGGCCATCTTCTTCATTGAGTCGGTCAAGCCGCTGAATTTCATCGGCAGCCAAATGCTGCATGCGCTGACGCCGCTCCTATCGCTGCTGGCCGACCCCGAGCGTATCGAAGCACTGGCCGCTGCGCTCGAGGATCGCGATACGGCGGAACGCCTCTTGCAGAAAATCGAGGAACGGGAGCAGCAGCCATCGAACCCGAACTGAGATCCATACTCGCAACCGACTGCGGCAGCACGACAACCAAGGCGATTCTCATCGCCCGCGATGACAGGGGTGAGTATCGCCTCGTCGCCCGCGGCGAAGCGCCGACAACCGTTGAGGCGCCGTTCGATGATGTGACCGTCGGGGTCTGCAACGCCGTTCGCGAGTTGGAGGAAGTCACGGGCAGAAAACTGCTCGACGAGCGCGGCCGCCTGATTCACCCGCAAAATGGCGCCACTGGCACCGACATTTATGTCTCAACATCGAGTGCGGGCGGCGGATTGCAGATGCTGGTCATGGGAGTCGTCAAATCCATGACGGCCGAAAGCGCCGAGCGCGCGGCCCTCGGAGCGGGCGCCATCGTGATGGACACGATTTGCAGCAACGACCGGCGGCTGCCCTACCAGCAAATTGCCCGCATCCGGCAATTGCGGCCCGACATGATCCTGCTCGCCGGCGGCGTTGACGGCGGGACAGTGTCGCATGTGGCGAAACTGGCCGAGTTGGTGGCCGCCGCGCGTCCCACGCCGCGCCTCGGACTGGGCTTTCGACTGCCGCTCGTCTATGCCGGCAACCGCCTCGCCATGAGCGAGGTCAACGCGATCCTCGCCGACTGTGTGGACATTCACCCCGTCGCGAATGTGCGCCCCGTGCTTGAGTCCGAAAACCTCGGTCCCGCCCGGGACGCCATTCACGACCTCTTCATGGAACATGTCATGGCGCAAGCGCCCGGTTACGACAAACTCAAGACTTGGGCCCACATTCCCATCATGCCGACTCCCGGCGCGGTAGGAAAACTCGTGGAAACCGTCGCCCGAGATCGCGGCATCTCTGTGCTGGGCGTGGACATCGGCGGCGCGACCACCGATGTGTTTTCTGTTTTTCAAGGACAGTTCAACCGCACGGTCTCGGCCAACCTTGGAATGTCCTACAGCGTGGGCAATGTGCTGACCTCGGCGGGCTTTTCGAATGTGGCACGCTGGATGACGACGAACCTGCCCGATCATGATGTCCGCAACCGGATCAAAAACAAGATCATCCGCCCGACCACGATTCCCCATCTTCTGGAGGACCTGATCATCGAGCAGGCGTTGGCGCGCGAGGCGCTGCGTCTGTCGTTGGAGCAGCACGCCGCCTTTGCCACCTCGCTCAAGGGCGTGCAGCGGCGGCGAACCATCGCCGAGGCGTTCGCCCAGTCGGGATCCGGAGAAACCTTGGTCAACATGATGGAACTCGACCTCATCATCGGCAGCGGCGGCGTCCTGAGCCATGCGCCCCGGCGCGAGCAGGCCGCGCTGATGATGATTGATGCCTTCCTGCCGCTCGGGGTGACGCAACTGGCCGTGGACAGCATTTTCATGATGCCGCATCTGGGGGTGCTCAGCGAGCGCGCCCCCGAGGCCGCCATGCAGGTTTTCTGGCGGGACTGCCTCGTGCCGCTGGGCGCGGTCGTCGCACCGGCAGGCCGGGCCCGTATCGGCCGGATCCTCCTCGAATGCACGATTCGCCGTAAAGGTGACGGCCGGCCCGAGACCGTGACCCTCACCGGCGGGACACTCGTGCGCGTGCCTTTGGGCGAGGGTGAGGAGGCGGAGATCACCATCAAGCCTGCCCGAGGCGTTAATGTTGGCGCGGGATCCGGCAAGCCCGTGACCCGGTCGGTCACAGGCGGGAAAGTCGGCATGATCTTTGACGGCCGCGGCCGGCCTATCCAATTTGACCCCGATCCGGTCCGCCGTCGCGCCAAACTTGCCGAATGGGCGCGCGCCATAGGAGCCATGGACTGATGGCCCACGCGTATACACCCGGATTGCGCGTCGCGGAGCGCGCACACATCCGTAAACGCCGGATGTTGCCCATACGCGGGAATGTGCTGGTGGCGCGCGGAGCCCGTGTCTCCGCGAAAGACATTGTCGCACGCACCGATCTGCCGGGAAATGTCCAACTGGTAAACATCGCCCATAACCTCGGGATCGAGCCCGCCGATGTCCCGAGCAAGATGCGGGTGGAACTTCACAAACCCATCCGCAAGGGCGACCTGCTCGCGGAAAACATCGGCTTGTTCGGGCTGTTCCGATCCAGCGTTTACGCCCCGAGCGACGGGACGATCGAATCCGTCTCCAAGGTCACGGGGCAGGCCTTATTGCGCGAGTTGCCCATACCCCTCGAAGTCACCGCTTACATCTCCGGCGAGGTCACCGAGGTGATCGAGGACGAAGGGGTGGAGATCACCACGGAGGGAACCTTCATTCAGGGCATCATCGGGATTGGGGGCGAGAAACTCGGCACGATCCATGTCCTCGCGAAATCCCCCGAGGACACCCTTCAGCCGGACGCGATTGATGAGTCATGCCGCGGCAAGGTCATCGTGGGCGGGGCACGCGCACCGCTTCAAACCTATTTGCGTGCAGCCGATATCGGGGCCGTGGGTCTTGTCCTCGGAAGTTTCGATGACAGCGACCTTGGCAGCATCCTCGGTTACGATCTGGGCATCGCGATCACCGGCGGCGAGGATCTTACCACCACACTGATCCTCACCGAGGGTTTTGGCGAACTAGCCATGGCACGGAAAACCTTTGATCTGCTGGGCTCGCTGCACGGGCAGGCGGCCAGCATCAACGGCGCGACACAAATCCGCGCTGGCGTCATCCGGCCGGAAATCATCGTGTCGCGCCATCAGACCGGGGAACGCGCCGAAGTCACGGCTTCCACCGAGACTGCCGTTGGCGCGCGCGTGCGCATCATCCGTCAACCGCATTTCGGCTCAATTGCCACCATCCGGGCGCTGCCGCCTGAGCCCGTGGTCATTGAATCGGGAGCCACTGTGCGCGTGATGACCGTGGAGTTGCCCGACGGCACACTCCACACCTTGCCTCGTGCGAATGTGGAGTTGATCGAGGAATGACACGGATGACGACCTACCGACGCCGACAGCCGGCCCCAGTCAAAAGGCTCAGAGGGGCGGCATTGGCAGCCTTGCTGACCTTCCTCACCGTGCCCGCATTTGCGTCGGACAGAATTCTGACCGAAACTGTTACGCTGTTTCGGATCCCGGCTTCGTGGCTTGATGCTGCTGCCTCCACAGATGCCGACAGGATGGTCGTGAAGTTCGATGTCACTCGCCTGCCTGTCTTGATCGTCTTGGTTCTTTTTGGTTCCTTTTTCCTCATCCTTCAGATGAAAGCGCGCTCGGGCGCGCACCTGGCGCTGCGCCGTCTGCCGGGCATTGACGCCATCGAGGAGGCCATCGGCCGCGCCACAGAGATGGGGCGCCCGGTGCTCTTTATCCCGGGGCTCAATGATATTGACGACATTCAGACGCTGGCAGGCGTCAGCATCCTCAGCCATGTCGCGTACATCGCGGCAGAGTACGACACGCCCGTGATCGTGGCCTGCCGGCGGTCTGTGGTGCTGACCATGTGCGAGGAGACCGTGCGCCAGGCCTGCCTCGCCGCAGGACGCCCGGAGGTGTTCATCCCGAACAACATGCGTTACCTGTCGGACGATCAGTTTGCGTTCACGGCAGGAGTCAACGGCATCATGCTGCGCGAAAAACCTGCGTCGTGCATTTATCAGGGATGCTTCTACAGCGAATCGCTGATCCTGGCCGAGACTGGCTTTGTCAGCGGGGCCATTCAGGTGGCCGGAACAGCCAATATCAGCCAGTTGCCCTTTTTTGTGGCGGCCTGCGATTACACCCTCATCGGGGAAGAGTTTTTTGCGGCGTCCGCTTATCTGTCCAAGGAGCCGTCCATCCTTGCGAGCATCAAGGCCAGCGATTGGCTCAAGATGGTTGTTTTGCCCGTCATCCTGATCGGTGTACTACTGGCGACCTTGGCGGCCTTCGAGCCGCCGCCCAAAGACGGATCACCGCCATCGCAGCGGCAGCGCGCAGTCCAGTTGCTGAAGGAGGTCCTCTGATCCATGCGCACGCTCGTCCCCGTCCTGATCACCGCCTTTGTCGGCGTTTTCATGATCCTGAAGTTTTTTCTTGTCCATGACGGCGTCCGGACGGTTGCCAACGAACTCGAGCAGTGGGGTGTCGTGACGCTCGCGTTCGCGATTATTCTCGGAGTGCTCAATCTCGCCCGAATCAACTTGAAGGCTGTTCTCGAGCGCAAACGCGACTGGGGCTACAAACTGATCCTGCTCGTCTGCATGTTTGGCATGATGACGGCCGGCGGAGTGAAATGGTACCGCGACATTGATGCGGCCCGCGCCCAGAAGGCTCTCGAGGCGGCCGTGGCTGCCAACCCGGTGGCCGAGGGCGCGGCACCGCCACCAGCCGTGGTGGAAGCCCGGCGGGCCAGCGAGGTTGCCGAGCAGCGCGCCAAATTCACGGTTTTCACATTTATTTTTGACCAAGTGTACACCCCGCTCTCGGCCACGATTTACGCTTTGCTGGCTTTCTATGTGGCCTCGGCGGCCTTCCGGTCATTCCGGGCCAAGAGCCTTCACTCGGCACTGCTATTAATCGCCGCGGTCATCGTCATGATCGGGCGCGTACCCGTCGGAAAAGTCATTTGGAGCAAGTTCCCCGTACTGCAGGACTGGATTATGGTATGGCCCAACACAGCCGGGCAGCGGGCTATCTTGATGGGGGCGGCCATTGGGATGATTGCGACCGGCATTCGCGTGATCTTCGGCATCGAGCGGCCGTACCTGAAGGGATGATGAGATGACCGCCGAGCCCAAACCGCTTCTCATCCGTTTCTTCCGCGCTTTGCTGGCCCTCGACCGCCGCTGGATTTTCCTCGCGGTTGGCGCGTTGAGCCTCATCTTCCTGACCATCAATGTCCGCCTGCCTATTCCCGTCTCCCAGCAGTCCCGGGACATGTTCAATGTTATTACCTCTCTGCCACCGGGGGCGCGTGTCCACCTCTCCATAGATTATGGTCCGAGTTCGCAGGCGGAACTGTGGCCCCAGCATGTCGTCATCCTGCGCCAGTTTTTCCGCCAGCGGGTGAAGGTGATTGCCTCGAGTCTCTGGGCCGATGGCCCCTCGATGATCGAGCGCGGCTTTCGGGAAGTGCTCGAGGAATTGAAGAAGGAGGGAATCGAGCCGAAACGCGGCGTGGATTTCGTGAATCTCGGCTACAAGGCCGGCGACCGCGTTGCGATCGCGAAAATCGCATCCTCTTTCAAAGAGACCTTCCCCGTGGATTATCAGGGCAACCGGACGGCCGATTTGCCGATCATGCAGGGGTGGGACAACTATTCGGGAATTGATTTGCTCATCACGATCGCGGTCGGCGATCCGGGGGCCACCGAGTACATTCAGCAGGCACAAAGCCGTTACAATGTGCGCATGGTGGCGGGCGTCACGGCGGTGCTGGCACCGCAACTCTACTCCTTCTACCAGTCGAAAAACCTGCTGGGCTTCCTCGGAGGACTTGCCGGCGCGGCAGAATACGAGACTCTCGCCGGCGAACCGGGACTTGCGACCCGCGGCATGAACACACAGAGCGCCGTCCACATGCTCATCGTGCTCCTCGTTCTTGCAGGAAACGCCGCGTACTTTTACCTGCGCCTTCATGGCGAGAAGGTGAGGTAACGAAAACCATGGAAAACCTCTCCCCCTTTACCGAAGGCCTTGGCATCTGGCTCACCTGCCTGCTCACGCTGGCCGTGTTCAGTTTTCTCTACCGCGACAATCCGATTTATAAACTGGCCGAGCATGTGTATGTCGGCGTGGCTGCCGGATATTACTTTTATCAAGCGTTTCGCGGCACTGTGTACCCCAATTTGATCCAACATGTGGCCGACGGCATCCAACTTTTGAACAAGGGGGATGCGGCGGGCTGGACCGCGCAGTGGCGCTGGGGAGCCCTCGTGCTGGGCCTGCTCGTCCTCTCGCGGCTGTTCCCGAAAATTTCCTGGATCTCCCGGTGGCCCATGGCTCTCGTGGTGGGTGCGTTCGCCGGTCTGAACCTGATCGGGTTTGCGCAGGCCAACCTGATTGATCAGATCAACGGCACCTTTCTGCCACTGGGCGGATACATGACCGGCAAGGCCGAGATGATGCCTTTCCTGCCGCCCGCCGGAAAGCCCGGGGAGGCATCCGTTCTCAACCACATCATCCTCGTCGTGGGCGTGCTGACCGTGCTGACTTACTTCTTTTTCTCGGCCAAGCGCTCGCCCGTGCTCGCACGAATCGGGCAGGTCGGAATTGCGTTTGTCATGCTAACCTTTGGCGCCACCTACGGAAGTATCGTGCTGGCACGCATCTCGCTCCTCATTGGTCGCGTGCAAACGCTGGAAGAGTCAAACCGGGCTGAATTTGGGTATCCGCCGATCGTCAGCGCGGTGCTGATCGTTGTTTTGCTCGCGGTGTGGCGAATGGTGTATTTCCGCCCGTCCGACGATGCGAATATCGAACCGGAACCGGCGAGAAAAACATGAAACTGTTAGGATTCTGATGTTCGGCATTCCGACACCGCTTGCGCTCGCCCCGACGCCGACCGGCGCTGCACGCTGAAAATTGGCCGCAGGATGTGAACCGACGCCGAAAAGTGACTTCTCCCGACCAACAAGCGCACCCGCCCCTCAGTCCTGAAGTCGTTCAGCGCTCCTGGCGCCTCGCCACCATCGCAAGCATGGTGGGCATCTCTTACTTCGCGTTTTGCATTCTTGAAGTGCCGCGCGTCCGCTATCTGACGGAACTCGGAGCGACAGCCTTTGACTTTGGTGTCATCGCAAGCCTCGCGTCGCTGGTTATCGTTTTTCAGATCGCAAGCGGGATGCTGACTGCTCGCCTCCCACGCCGAAAACCGGTTTGGATGACCGTTTGCATTGTTCACCGGATGCTGTTCGCCCTGGTCTTGGCTGCGCCCGTGCTGTTTGAGGACACGCGATGGCGCATCTGGTGGATCATCGGAGTCCTCTTTATCCACGATGCCCTGGCCCAATTGAGTGCGCCCATGTGGCTGTCGTGGATGGCCGACCTGCTTCCACCGGATTCCTTGAACCGCATGTGGGGCGTCCGGTTGCGTGCGGTCACGGCGGCCCAAGTCGCCGCATCGGTTGTTGCGGCTTTCGTGATCGGTCACTTCGAAAAGAGCGATCAGATCATCCTCGGCTTCACGCTCTTAGCCAGCGTCGGAATTGTGGCGGGCGTGGCAGACATTCTGCTGTTCATCCCCGTGCCTGAACCGCCCCACGAGCGGCCGGCTGAGCAGCGCTTTTGGAAAGTCGTCGCAGAGCCATTGCGTGACCGCACCTATCGGCCGTTCTTCGTGTTCATGCTCTACTGGCACTTCGCCATGATGTTGGCCGCCCCGTTTTTCACCGTGTATATGATCTCCTCCATGAAGATGCCGGTGCTGCAGGCGCAATTGATCAACACCGGCGTACTGATTGGCCAGATGCTCGCCTCGCCGTTCTGGGGTCATGTCTGTGATGTGTATGGCGTGCGGCCGGCCATCCAGTTGTCGCTCATTGTCAAAATCTTTACGATCCTCGGTTTCGTCCTGATCCCGCCCGTGCCGCAGATTTACCTGCCCGCGTTTACGGTCATCCTGATCATTGACGGCATGATGAATGCCGGACTTGCGCTGGGCATGCAGGGAGCCATGCTTCAGGCCAGCCCGCGCCAGAACCGCGCCATGTACATCGCCACGGTCAATTTTCTGGCAGTGGGACTTGCGGGCTTCATCTCACCTCTCTTAGGCGGCAAACTCATAGACATGGCGCCCGCCGCCGTTTGGCAGGTCGGCGTCTGGCACCTGAATCTGTATCATGCCGTTTTCCTGCTCTCCATCGTCCTGCGTCTCGGCGCTATCCCCCTTGCGGGCCGGATCCCTTCTCACCGGCAGATTTCTTCGCGTGACACCTTGCGAGATCTGCTTCGCGTCAATCTGGTTGAGGTGCTCTGGCTCATGCGGCGGCTGCGTACATCGCGAAACGAAGCGGTTCGGGCCCGCGCCGCGCGGCGCCTCGGGGAACTGCGGCCCGTCCTGGCTGTTTCGACGCTCATAGGAGCCCTGCGCGATCCATCCCGCCCCGTTCGTCACGCGGCCGCCAGCGCCTTGGGACGCATTGGAACGGCGGAGGCCACCGCCTCGCTGGCCGGAGCGCTGGTAGATCCGCGCTCGGGAGTTCACACGCCGGCAGCGCTCGCCTTGGGACGCATCGGAAGTTTCGAGGCTTTACGCGCCTTGCTGTCGAACCTGACACGCCCGGACGCAGCCGCGCTCAAGGGCACCATTGATGCCCTTGCCCGCACGGGTGACACTTCCGCGATACTTCCTCTGATTTGCATGATGAACGATGTGACAGACCTGGACTTGCGTCAGCGAATTGCGGCGGCGCTCAGCCGGCTCTGCGAAGCAGGTCCCCCGCATGCGATTCTGGCCATGTTCGAGGCCGACGGACGCACGGCGCCAGCCCGCGATTTCACCTGAAAGTCCTGCGGGAACGCACCGCAAGACCAGTTATTCATTAAACTGCGGGCGCAGGCCGTTCGAGGTACTCCATCACCAGCAGCGACTGGTCGTCGTGGGCCTCGACGGTGCTGCCAAATGAATCCGCGGCTGCCATGACGCCAGCCGCGAGACCCTCGGCGTCCTCGCGCCCAAGCGTTTCAACAACCGCCATGAGACTTTCACGGCCAAACTCCAAACCGTCCGCGTTGCGGCGCTCCGAGATTCCGTCGGTGTAAAGCAGTAACTTGTCACCTCGGTGCAGCCGCGCATGCATCACCTCGAATTCGAATCCGGGCATGATACCGAGGGCAATGTTGGACGGCACCCGCAATTCCTCCGCCTCGCCCTCGGCAGCCCGGTAGACAATCGGCCGGGTGTGACCGGCATTGGCGAGCGACATCACCCCGTCATCAAGACCCATCAAGCCAAACAGACAGGTGATGAATGTCCCCGGTCGGGCCGCCTCTACCATGCAGCGGTTCATCTCGTCCATGAAGGCCACTACCAGCGGCTCCCGCTGGCTGGCCGACTCCGGAAGCCATCCGCCCGGAGCCTCGCGGGCTGCCGAGGCTACGCGTTCACGGCAACTGTCCGCTCCAGCCTTGAAGATAGCCGTGATCAGAGCCGCCGAGACCCCATGACCGGACACATCGGCAATGTAGAAAGCCACGGCGTGATTGGTCACCGGAAAAACATCAAACAGGTCGCCGCCGATCATGGAACAGGCCCGGTAAGCCGTCGCGAAGCGCAACTCGTCGGGAAACGGAAAGGCCGATGGCAGCAGGTGCGCCTGAACATCCCGGGCGAGGGCCAATTCCTGCTCCATGATGCGCTCGCGTTCGCGCAATTGCGCCACTGCGGCCACAAGTTGTTCGTTTTTCTCGCGCACCCGTTCGTCCAACTGTTGGATGAGATCCAAGGCCTGAGATTTGCCGAATAATGCCAGCATGGCAGCCGTGATGGCCGCAAGCAACACGGCCAAAGAGCCGGCAGCGGCCAGGTCCACAAGCCGGAATTTGGCAAGCACCGATGCCCGCGTCACATCCACACCCAGCACGGCCACCGTTTCGCTGGTGACGGCATCCCGGACAGGCGCATACCCGGAGATGAGCGTTCCCCAAGGGTCGGTGTAAAAATCGCGCGCCGCGGACGGTCGCGCCAGCGCCTCTTTCAGGGCGGGAATATCCGAACCGTCGTAGAGGGTTCCCGGCAGGGCGGGCTGCTCGTCGGCGTCAATCACGCCGTTGCCATTCAAATCCTCGGCAAACGGCTGCGCATCCACAATGAACTCCCAGGAATCGGGCCCCCGGGCAGGATTCGGGCGTAAAGTATAAACATAGCGGACATCGGGGTAGGTCTGCTCCGCTCTCTTCAGAATGGCCCAGATGGCTTGAAATGCCGTGGTCGAAGTGTCTTCCGGACGCCGGATACCGGAGAGTTGCCCGGCATCCAGGCTGCTTGCGAGAAAAGCCGCCGTGTCGCGCGCCTTGGACCGCACCTCTTCCAGCACGCTGTTGCGCGCAACACGCCAGACGCCCGCCACCGCCAAGATCACGACCAGCCAAGCCAAGGCAAGCGCAGCCAAGCGCCCGGGCGTGATCAGACGCGACTGTTGCACCACGCGCATGGTCGCGCTCGAGGCATTATCCAGTGACGGCATCCGCATCTTGAGGGGATAGCAGTAACCTGGGCGGACTCAAATTCAACACGGATACCGTCCGGGCTTTGCCAAAACCGGCGCGGAATTCCTGCGCACGGGAAATGTTATTACCAGTGGGAACAGAACGCGCCGCCGGCAGGTGCTGGGTGGCCTTCTCGAAGACCTCCCCGCCGCCTGAGGCGCAAGGAGGGAGAATCATGGTCAAAATCGAACTGACGGCCGAAGAGCAGGCGGCTCTCATCGAAACACTTGAACAGGCCATCCCCGACCTGCGCAGCGAGATTGTTAAAACGGAGAGCCACCCCTTCCGCGAGCAACTCAAGCACCGTAAGGAGATTTTGATCAAGGTGCTGGAGGACCTCAAGCAGGCGCAGGCTGCCGTGTGACAATGCCGGTTCCCGCCCCGGCTCGGCTCAGGGCGAGCGTCGGATACCGACCCACATGAGCCGCAGGCCCAAGTCGCGGGAGTCGGCACTCGCGCCTGCCTTTGCGAGGTTGACGGTGTTGACAGTCCAGCCAACACGGATGGGGAGTTTTCCTGCGCCAACGGGCATTTCGAGTTCGAAGTCCTCCGCTAGGAACTCGCCAACCTCGCCGGCCGGAGCCCCCGCAAACAAAGCCTCATCCGTCGGGACGCGTGCCACATAAACCTTGGCGTCCGGACGATAATTCTCTACTGCCGGCGGAGCGCAACCCATGCGCAAGGTTACGGTGCAAGCCTCCTCCACATTGAGGATCTTGAAGACTGCCCGCCCCGCAGACCACCGCATCGCGGATGTCTCGCCCACCTCCAGACCAAAGAAACCATGTTCCTCATCGAATCCCGTCACTTTCCCCGCGTGGTCAAACGGCCAAGTCCACCAATCGAATTCGTCCGCGAGGCTTGGGGGAACCCGGTCTTCTCCTACCTGTATGGCCCGCAAGGTGATCCACGGCCGGACAGGAATCACGCGTTCCGGACCCAGGCTGCGCAGATAGCGCAGGAACGCCGCATCGGCTGCGTCCCGCTCCCCCGGATAATCCCCTTCGGTAATGACCCAAAGTTCGCGGCCCTGCATGAACGGAATAAATCGGCTGACCTGTTCAGGCGTCGTGATGCCGACCGGAATCCGCGCATATCTCGCGACAGGTACAACATTGCTTGGCGGCATAAAGACATAAAGGCCCGGCGGTCCCTCTGTGCGCCAAACCCGCGCGACCTCCCGCCAGTCGCTCTTCTGCTGCGTTTTCTCCTGGATCACCGTGCCTGCTGACCACGCGGCAAACAACAGGATCAGAGCGGTAATCCCGACTCGTCCGGCCGCGCGGCCAACGGCCACGGCCAGTATGAGGAAGGGGTGAAGGCATAATACGGCAAACCGGGGGCGCGCATACACCGGGTTATAAATATAAGTGACAACCGCAGCCGCGAGAAAAGGAAGCACAACGAGCGCCAGAACGAAAAGCAACTGCAGCCGAGTTGCAGGGGTGCGACGCCACGCCAGCAAAACACCTGCCACCGTCAGTATCCCCATGATAAGCGCTCCCGGCAACCACAGACGATCGTGAATGACGCTGCTCATCCCCCAAAGATACTCGCGACCCAAAGGCGCCAAATATTCCAGCCAAGGCGACGGGGTCATCCATTTCAGCGACTCCCAGTACAGACTGCTGCGAAAGGTTAAGACATAACGCATCCACGGCAGGAACAACACCGCCGCAACACCCCCTGCCGCGCCAAGCGCCAGGCAGTCGCCCCACGCCCGCCGCCACAGAAAAACGGTAAGAGCCAGCATGCCCATAACTGACAGCGCAATGACCGCCAGATAATGCGTGTACAGCAGCAATGTCGAACAGGCGGCCACTGCCGCAGCCCATCCCATTCGTTTGCCGGTCCACGGCGGAAATGCGCAGGTCAACCAGCCCCAGTAAAGCAGAGCCAACAGTGAAATCAAGGCTGCGGTCATGCTGTACATGCGCAACTCTTGTGCATAGTAAATATCAAGCGGATGAACGGAGAGAGCCGCCATAGTGAGCACGCCGACGGCCCCGCCAAAGAGTGCCCACCCCAGCGCACCGGCCGCCAACAATCCGATCAGGCTCCACAGCACCGAGTACCCGCGAAGCACCGCGTCTGAATCACCGAAAGCCTGCCGCCATGCCCGGACACCAAGATAGAAACCGGGCGGATGCGCGTCTCGGGCGGTCCGCTCGCAGAGCGCCGCCACCGACCCGCTGGTAAAGTCGTAGGTGAAAGCCTCATCCAGCCAGAGCGACTCGCGTCCGATACCCCACAATCGCAGGACAAGCGCCAAAGCCAGCGCCGCCAGCACCAGAGCCGGGCCAGCCCAGCGGGGCATGCTTCCCGGCGGACAACCTCTCATGGGCCGATCCGCTCGAATACGAATTCATTGCACCCTTGCCGCGACCCAACCAGAAAACTTCTGACCAAACGGAAGCCGCGCTGCTGCAAGAACCTTTCCGCCTGTTGCGGCGTTGCCACCTCAAACGGAAAGCCGCCGACCCAGTCCACCACATCGTGCCACGGACTCATTCCGCGGCGTCGCCAATACTCCCGCCATGTGTGGCCGGGTCGGCCTCGCATCAGATCGCGCACGGCAATCGCACCGTAGAGCAAAACGAAATAGGCAGCGGCCATGAGCAGTCCCATGGGCCGCGGGAGTCGGTTATAGATATATTTGACCCACCACCAGAAGCGACTGAGGCGCCCCTGATCATTATATAGCGCCACACAGTAGGTTCCCCCGGGCGCGACCAGCCCCGACACGAGTTCCACAGCCTCCCACATGGCGCCGGTGTGATGCAAGACCCCCCAGGAATAGACAATATCGAACTGTCCGAGACCGCGTAAATACTGGGCATCCAGTGCGGAACCTTGTTCCACCGTCCACTGGGGGTCGTCCGGAAAGTACCGCTGCCGCAATTCCGATGTACAGGCGACCGACTGCGGGTCGTAGTCGAGCGAGTGGACGCGGGCCCCAAGTCGCCGCGCCGCCAGCGAAAACAGTCCGCTGCCTGATCCAACATCCACAAACGACAGCCCGTCCAAGCGGTCGCGGGCCAACAGCCGGCGTAGCGAGCCTTCGGCCTCGGCAATCCGCGGCTCATCCAACACGGACAGGAAGCGGCTCCAGTTACTGCCAAACTTAAAGCGCACTTCGCTCATTGGGCAGCCGCCACCCGACGCAAAATTGGTACATACTGGGCGGCAACCCTCTCGGCCGAGAAGCGCTCCATGGCGATCTCCCGGGCACACTGCGAACACCGCCGCCACAGCCCGTCGTCCTCGAACAGCCGCTCCACAAGCCCAGCAAGTTCATCGGTGTAAGACGGAAAGAAAAATCCGGGGGCCGCGATCTCTCCCACCTGCGCCGCATCCGCCAGGACATGGTCCGGGTTCAGATGCAGCGAGACCGTGGGCGTCCCAGTCTTGAGCGCCTCGATCAAAACATTAGGGAAACCTTCGACCTCCGAAGTCATGACCATGACGCGCGCGCGGTTGTAATAAGCGGGCATTTCCTGTGGCGCCACTCCGCTGCTAAATTCCAGATTTTTCAGCGTCGCTGCGCGTTGCGAAATCTGTTCAAACAGCGCCGCGTGATCCTTCAGCGCCGGGGCAATCATCACAAACCGCCGATGCGGCAACCGGGCAGCCAGGTCAAGAAACAGGTCGGCACGCTTCCATGGATGGCATCGGCCGACCCACAGCACGGTATCGCGCGCGTCGGGCGGCTCTACACGCTCCGGCATCTCGTGGGCGTTGCCAATGACAAACGAATCAAGGCCGTAGTTGCGAAGAATCATCTGACGCTGCACCTCGGTCTGCGCGAGCCGGGCCGCGCACCGACGGAGCGTCCCAATGAACATGCCCGCCCAGAAGGCCTGCCCGGCAAAGATCCGTTCTGTCAGTGACTCCCGTGACAATTCCAAGTCGCTGGCGAACCGGTACACCAACGGACGCCGCCGCAGCCAGGCAGCCAGCCAAATAAACGGCATCTCGTACGAGGCCAGTTTCGTGAGGTAGACATCGGCCGGCACAGCCATGAGATGGCGCATGAGCCTCAATCCGTACCGCAAACGCATCCACACCCGGCCCAGTCGGCCGCGACCTGAGGCGTTGATGCGTTCGTACGGCACCGGCACTACCCGCATCCCCCGGTGGGAAAAGGGCGCTTCGCGTCTGCCCTCCTCGCCGAGCGCCAATACGGTGACCTCCACCCCTTGCTGGCGCGCCAGCGCCACACAAGCGTTGTACATCTCGATCTCGGCGCCGCCAAAACCCTCGCGCCATCCCGCAATCACCGGGTACATGTGACGCACAAAGATGCACACTCTGAGCGCCATGCCGTTCCGCCTCCGCGTCAGCCTACCCGATTGGCAGCCGCGTGAAGGGGTCAAATGCGCGATCGAGCATAAGAGCCAATTCTGAGCGCGTGACCTTTTCGTCCGGACCGAAAAAAAGCATCCAGATGCCCATGTATAGATCTTGCTTGTATAGCGGCTCAATCCATTTCATGGCCCAGTGCGTTTCCGGCATGTCGAGCATGCGGATTGTGACCTGCGCCGACGGCAGCAGCCCCATGGCCCGACACATGACGGGCGCCAAAGCCGCCCGCGTTGCCGGTTTTTCAAACGAAGCCTCATCCTGAAACATCAGTTCCGGGATGCCTTCCGCCAGTTCCCGAAGACGCGCGCGCGCGGCCGCCATGGTGCCAGCCGCCCCGTGACGGTGACGCCCCTCGGCCTTGATGAGCAGTTCGCCGGCTAATTGCCATGTCACCGGCTTGTCCGCACCATACTCAAACCCCTCGCCGTCCGGCACCACGCCCGCAAGGGCGAGGCGTTGCGCCTCGACGAACGCACGGCTTTCCGCCAAAAGGTCCGTATACGGGTACAACATGACCCCGCGCACCAGGAGGTACTGTTGCAAGTCCCGAATCGGGACCTGGCGCGGCTCAATGCCAGAACGGGCCGCCATGGCTGCCGCCGCACCAGCCGCCTGTCCCATCAGCAGCACAATCGGCTGGAGCCGCGTGCAGCCATTGACAATATGAGTCACTGAAATGCTTTTTTCTATAGCCATGAAACCGTCCACCCCTCGCGGGAAGAACACCCCGAAGGGCACCTGAAAGCGGGCGTTTGACGGATATTTTTCCTCGAAAAACTTCTCGTGGCCCGGGTGAGCCCGGGCATGGTGGTGGTCGAGAAAGTAGTCGCCCACCGCGATAGAATCGCGCCGCAGCGGCGGGCGCGGACCAATCCCACCGGCCGGGAGCACATCCTGCTCGCGCATCACGACATCACCGATGATCCGCCGCGATTCGCGCACATAGGGGATAAACGGCAGCCCGTCCGGCGTCGGAAATTCGCCGCGAGCAAGCCCTAATTCGGGGTGCCCCAGCCTGGTCTGCAGGTAGTGAACAAAATCCAGGGTGTGTCGCTTGGCCCTTTCAAACGCTTCCCGCCTTGTGGCACGGGGAAAGACAGACAGCCCGTCCGGAAAATCATTGGCATGGAACGGCCAGTTGATCATGTATTTGTTGGCCGGCAGACGCCCGTAATCAATGAACGTCTCCCAAGTGTGCAGCGTGTGATAGCCCTTGCACGGGCCGTCGGGGTCGGCATCCAGCGCGGTCGCACCCTTGAAGAGCGCCGGGTTGTAATCAGGGCTTGCAGCGACCGGCGGAGCATCTGTGCCCAAAGTGCGGCGATAGTCCTCCAGAATCGCCACATAGGTCACATCCTGAATTTCATTGTCAGCCGTTTCCGGCGCGTCGGGTTCGCCGGTCTCGCTTCGCGCCTCGCGCCCCAAACGGTACTCAAGACCGGCCATGTCGATGAGGTCGCCAAACTCGGTTGCGTCCATGGTGACCCGTGCACGAACCTCAAGATCCTCGCCGCCGCGCGTACGGAAACAAAATCCGGCGATCCGTTGCCCCTCGCGCAAAACGGCCGTTACTTGAGCCTCAAAGAAGACCTGCACCAGCGGTTCGCGATCAAGCAGCCGGCGCAGAATGCCCGCGACCACATGCGGTTCAAACGCGGTCAGAGTCACCCACCCGGTGGCCGTGCGGGATGCGCCGCCATAATGGATTTCAATTTCCCGCACCACTTCGCGGTAAAAGCCGCAGGTCAGCGCGCCTTGGTTGCCGTCGAAAGCCACCACGCCGGCCGAGGTGATCATGCCCCCGGCCCAAGGCGTCTCCTCAACCAGCACCACGGACGCACCTGCCCGCGCAGCCTGAATGGCCGCGGCCGTGCCGCCGCATCCGGCTCCCGCGATCGCCACATCCACATGTATTCTTTTCATGCCTACTGCCACGCTGTCTCCTTGCTTTGGATCTGGCCTCGTTTGTGCCGCCGGCAAGCCCGACGCACAGCCTTTTGCCCGAGCGTAAAGAGGCGATACCAACCATGGCAAGTCCACCCGAAATTCGCCAACTGTCGCCGGAGGGCTGGCCGCGGCAGACTTGGAGCGCGACCATCATCGCCAAGGTCGTAAACTAATCTACGGCAGCCGAATCCATTCGGCGCGCTCGAGCACAAACCGGTCAGGGTAGCCGTCAGGACCAACAATGCCCCGAAACGAAGCCTCAAGAATCCACGCCTCGCGACGCGGGTACACGGCCCGCGCCGCATCCAACTTGCCCGCGACATAGTGCGCGAAAAGCGGGCGCGAACGCGAAAGATCCGGATTGTTCAACAAGGCCACATTGTTATAGTGAAATCCGTCCCGCACGCGCAGAAAGACAATGGCGTCGGAGAGCCGTTTTTCGCGCACCACTCGCAGCAAGTCTGCGCCTTGCCCGCAGTAATTCGTGGAATAGTAGCCCACGCGTTCTGGAAAATAAGTTGTTACGGCCATCGCCAGAAGCAGGGCGCAGACCACCGGGACGCCGTGCCTGATCAGCAGGCTATGACCGCGGGTGCGCGACTCTCGCCAGAGTGCCACGAGACCCGCCCCGGAGAGAATCAGCAGAAACGGCATGGTCTCAAAGAGCAAGCGCGGCCCATAATAAGAATCGAAAAAGTAGTAAAAACTGTGGGCTACAGCGAAGAATACGACGGCGGCAGCCAGAGCCGCCACCTCCCGCCGGCGGATGAGTGCCAGTGCCGCCACGGCAGGAGCCAAGTCTGACAGCGGAATCCCCCAGATCTGCCGGTGCAAACCGGCCAACGCGCGCGGCGCATTGGCAGCCAGATTTTCCCAGACGCTGGACCGGTGCTCGCCCTGTTCGCCGAGAAAACTGAAATCCTTCGCATAGTAGCGATGCCCAAACAGCAACGGATCTCCCGTCGTGGCAGCATTATAGGCAAGGAACGCCGCCACGGTAAGGAAGAGCAGGGGGCATCCTGCTGCGACGGCGGGAATCCAACGAATCCTTTGATGGTGGCCACTCCCGGCTACAGCCACGACTACGACTCCTACGCAACCCAGCAGCGCACTGAAAGGCCGTGTCAGAGCAGCAGCGCCGAGTCCGGCCGCGGCACACAGCCCCCAAGCAGCCGAAGCCCGGCCGCCAGCCGAGGCAACCACACGCAGAGACGCCCAAAGCATGAGAGCCAGACCGGTGGCGCAGGCCATGTGGGACAGATAATCCGCACCCATAAACATATAAAACGGCGACAAAAGACCAAGCGCGCCCGCCGCGACCGCCTCGCGCGGTCCGAAGAGCCGCCATGCCGACGCCATGATGAAGGCGAGGCAGGCCCCGGCCAACACTGGGTTTGCGAGCCACGGCACCCCAGCGGCCATGAAAACCGCCAACCACGCCGGCCATCCGGGGGGATATTTGCCAAAGCGTTTTCCCTCTTCGACCACGACATTTCCCATCCAGAACATTTCGGGAAAAGGGGTCCCCGGGGCCACCAAGCGGCCCGTGGCCATGGTTTGTCCCTGAAAATAGTAGGCGCCTGCATCATAACCATGCGGCACCCCGCCCAGAACGGTGCGCCCCAGCAACACGCAGCCTCCCGACGCGAGCAACACCATTCCGGCACACAGGGCGGCATAAACCCGGTGCATAATCGCCCTTCGGGCCCCGCGGCTACCGGTATTTCTCCGGATTCAGTCCCGCGAGTTCCTTCACCACGAAGCGCCCGTCCTTGCGGATCAGGCGGTCGTCAAACCAGATTTCGCCGCCACCGCACTCGGGTCTCTGGATGCAGACGAGATCCCAATGCACAACTGATTTATTGCCGTTGTTCGCCATGTCGTAACAGCGCCCCAACGCCATGTGGAAACTGCCCGCTATTTTTTCGTCGAAGAGGATGTCGCGCATCGGCTGAAGAATGTGCGGATGGAACGCGATGGAGAACTCCCCTACATAGCGCGCCCCGGCGTCCTGATCCAGCACGCCATTGAGACGCCGTGTCTGTTCGGCGGTGGCCGCCGTCGCCTCGACCGCCCGCCCCCGCTCAAACCTTAGACACACATTCTCGTACGGCACGCCCTCCCATACCGTCGGCGTGTTGAACTGCACGGTTCCCTCAACGCTTGTCCGCACCGGTGCCGTGAAGCATTCGCCGTCGGGTATATTGCACTCGCCCGCGCAGGGAACCGACGGGATCCCCTTGATGGAAAACTCCAAATCTGTCTGCGGCCCGCGAATGCGGACGCGATCCGTTTTGTCCATGAGTTTTCGGAGTGGCTCGACCGCCCGCTGCATCCGGCTGTAATCCACGCAGCAAACGCGGTAGTAAAAATCCGCAAATCCGTCCGTGCTCATTTGCGCCAGTTGGGCCATGGACGGGTTCGGATAGCGCAACACCACCCAGCGCGTATTCTTGACGCGTTCCCGGAAATGCACCGGCTCCACGACCAGGCGATTGTAAAGGTCCATCTGCTTGCGCGGCACATCGCTGGTCTCGAACACATTGGCGGCTCCGCGAATGCCGATGTACACATCCGCGTCTTTCATCTGTTTGAGTTCGAAGCGGGCAAGCCGCCGGAACACGGCCTCGGATGCCTTCACCAGCAGGCGCCGATGGATCCGCGGTTCAATGACATGCAGGTACGGCGCTCCGCCCGCAGCCACCGTTTCCTCCACCACCGCCGAGGCCAGCCCCAAGGGCTCCAGCCCCGATACCTGTACAAACACCATGTCACCCGGTTTTACGCGGGTCGAATGCCGCACGAGAATGCGCGCCAACTCGCGGTCGCGCGGATCAATGCCATCTGTCATCGTGTCAAGTCTCCTTCCCCCCATGTCAGTCACCCGCGCCGCTGGCCCGTCAAGCACACTCACGCACCAGTCACTAACCGCGTGACACGCCGCAGGCCATGCGTTTCATGGGCCGCATAAAATGGAGACCGTACCTAAACAGACGCCACCGCGAGCCGGCATTGCGTGGCAGGCCATGAACCTGCCAGCCCGAGCGTGTGCCCTTGCTGCGCGGGTGCCTGCACCTTTGCTGGTTGCCATCATTTGCTTCGTCACATACACTTACAAACCCCTGCTTCAGGGAAGCAATGACAACCTGCCGCTGCGATTTGGGGCGTTGCTGCTGGCCCGGTCAGGCAGTCTTGACTTTTCCAGTCTCCCCGCGGGCGTCACCGGCTATTACAGTTTTACCCGACGACCGGATGGCTCGGTTGCGGCTCACACGCCGGTTGGAACGGCAGTGACCGGAGCCGTTGTGTTCCTCGCGGCGCGAGTCGCCGGCATGGAGTTTATTCCGTCTAACATCGTTTTTCTGGACTGGCTGGCCGCCTCTCTCTATTGCGCCGCCGCGGCTGGGATGCTCACCTGGCTTGTCCGGCGCGAAGGGCGCCTGACCGCCGTTTTTCTCGGGCTCGCCTTTGGCCTCGGCACAGCGACCTGGTCTTGTGCCAGCCGGATGATGTGGCAGCATACGGGCGCACTATTCTGGCTGCTGACTGCCCTGTGTTTGTTCGACAGCGAGGGGCGCCATCAGCGGCGCACCATCGCTGGCACCCTCGCCTTGGCCATGACTGTCTGGTGCCGACCCTTCATGGCGCCCGGATGCGCGGTGATCTTGGGTGCGCGGCTTTTGCGCAGTTGGTTGGCCCTCGGTCTCGGGCTGGCCGTAGCCGTCGCCGGATCGGCCATGTGGACCATTTACAATTACATGACAACCGGATCCCTCCTCGGCCCGTATGTGGCCTCAGCCATGGCCTTCGCTTATCGTCTGCTCGACTGGCAGACATTTCTCGGTAACATTGCGGGCAGCCTCGTGTCGCCAAATCGTGGAATGTTTATTTTCGCGCCGGTCCTGCTGCTTGCTGTTCCGGCCCTGATCTTCGTCGCTGTCCGGCGGCAGCAGCATCCCCGTGAGGTCAGAATAGCAGTTGCGGCTCTCCTTCTTGTCGTCGCCCGCGGGGCCACGCCGCTGTGGCATGGCGGGCACTGCTACGGCTCGCGGTACATGCTGGATGTGTCGCCGCTGCTTTTGCTTGTGATGGCCCCCTTGACCCGCCGGCTGCTCACCGGTGGCTGGCTTCGCGCCGCGGTTGCTTGGGGACTGCTATCGCTGTCTGTATTCATCCAATTTTTGGGCGTTTCGCGCGAATGGGTTTCATGGAATGTCGCCATGAAAATGACTGAGCCGGCGAATGCCTGGAACTGGCGACGCTCGCAAATCATGCACTGCCTCACCTACGGCGAGTCCACCGCCGGACCGTTAGGCGAACCATCCCTGTATTCGTTGCCCGCGGGGGCCGTGCTGCCGCTCAAAGACAAGTTTGGAACCCCCCACATCCGCTACGGTTTCGCGGAGTACAAACCGTGGGGCACTTGGCTGATTCCGCCGCGGTCGGGGTTGGCCGTCAATTTGCCGGCGCCGGGTTCCATCGCCGTCCAAGTCAGGGCCGGTGCCCCGCCCCAGCCATTTGATCCCACTCGCATCGCTCTGTACTGGAACGGCCGGTATGCTGGCGAGTGGCCCATCGAGCAGAGCGACCCGGAACGGGCGGAGTCACCGTGGATTCCCGTTCCCAAAGAGTTCACCCGCTCCGGCATCAACCGGATTGAACTGCGCGTCAGCCGTGCCCATTACGGCGCAGCGGCCGCCACAGAACCTTTAGGCGCAGCCATCCACAGCATCGCCATCCGTCCCCGCTAAGACCTCACGGCCGAGCCGTCAGAAAGCGTCGGCAAGGGCCGGCACGCGATCGCAGAAAGCCGCCGACAAAAGGACGGCCGTTTGGTCGGACATCTTCGCAAACAACCCGTGTCGGCGCAGCGCCGCGGGGTTGGCGTAACCGATAAACAATTCGGAAAATTCCTGTATGGTGAGTTCCGCATCCGGCGTTGCCCCCGGTGGGGCCGGCCGGGCCTCTCCCTGCCCGTCGGCAAATTCGATTTCCCAGACACCACTGTTCCATGGCCCGTGCGCGTCGTGGACCGATAGCCGCACGGCACCGCGTACTTGCGCGTCGTAGCCTCGGCCAGCCACGGCGCGCACCAGATCCACGACCCGGAACATGAAAACAGGATGAAGGCGAGCCGTCTGAGACGGCTCACGAAAATGCTCCGTCAGCAGGGGCACAACGGGCGCCCCAATCACCAGACGATGAACATTGAGCGGCAGCACGGCCAAGGTGCCCATCATCGCGCG
The DNA here is from genome assembly GCA_026418615.1 of Candidatus Sumerlaeaceae bacterium. Taxonomy (GTDB): domain Bacteria; phylum Sumerlaeota; class Sumerlaeia; order Sumerlaeales; family Sumerlaeaceae; genus JAOAAY01. The sequence continues at coordinate 131,426 of JAOAAY010000005.1, forward strand.
CCAAGCCGCCGGCGTCGTGCAGGCAAAATCGCGCGTCAGCGCCTCGTGTGCTCCCGGCGTGTCGAGGGATTTGTGCTCGCAGAAAAAATACCCCGTCGGCCGCCCGTCTTCCTCAATGATGTACGCGTGCCCGGCACAGCCCGACAAGGCGCGCAGATGGCCGCGCCACATCTCCTCGGTTCGTACCAGCATACCGTTATACCGCGCCGCAAAGGCGGAGTAAACCTCGCCCAGCAACGGAATTTCCCGCTCCCCCTCGCAATGGCGAACCAGGCGCCGCTCCTCGTACGCGACCAACTGCTGCTGATGCACATCGAGGTAGAGCATCCGGTCACCGGCGTGGGCCCAACCGAATTTCCGGTAGTACCGCACACTGAACGGATAAAGAGCAGACACCGCGTCGCCGCGCTCGCGCATGATGGCGACACTTCGATGCATGAGTTCGCCCGCATAACCGCGCCCCTGAAGGTCGAGCCAAGTCGCCACACCGCCGATGCCCCCCAGCCGCAGAACGCGGCCGCCGAAATAAGCCTCGTACGGAATCATCCGCACCACACTGGCTACACGCCCGCCTTCAACAAACGCGATGGTCTCCTCGGGCGGTATGGCTCGCGCCCAACTTCGTCCCGTCTCGAGCCCTACCCGATAGGCGTTGTCGAAAAGCGCCCCCAGCAGGTCTAACTCATCAGCACGCAAAGGCCGCGGCGCCGTCACACCCCATCCTCCCGAAACAGATTTTCCGGATTATCCGGCGACTATCTCCCGTACGACATCCGCCAAGGCCGCGTTCGTCGCCAACCCGTTGCCTCCGTCAATCCGGGTCACCCCGCTCAGGTCTGTGAAGCGCCCCCCCGCCTCCGACAAAATCACTGGCAACGGGGCCGCATCCCACACGGCCATAACGGGATCCAGCATCACTTCCGCCCGGCCCGTCGCCACGAGGACATAGCCGTAGCAATCGCCCCAAGTGCGCACAAACGCCATGCGCTCGCAAAGGCGTTCCCACGCCCCGCCGTGGCCATATTTGTAAATGTTGCCCACATCGGTGGTCAGCAACAGGCCGCGCGACGGGTCTGCAACATCTGAAACGCAGGCCCGCCGGCCATTGATCCAACAGCCGCGCCCCTTTTCAGCAACGACAAGTTCCTTCAATGCCGGCAGATTGATGGCGCCACCAATGACGCGGCCGTCCTGTTCAACGCCAATCATGACCCCGTAAATTGGCACGCCGCGGACAAAGGATTTTGTACCATCTATTGGGTCCAAGATCCAGCGCCGGCCGCTTCGGCCCGAGCCGGATTCGCCAAACTCCTCGCCCACCACCAGATCGTCCGGGAAACGCCGTTCAATCTCGCGACGCAGGAACTCCTCCGCGCGTCGGTCGGCGATCGTGACGGGCGATTCATCGGATTTGATCTCCACGGCGATATTCGTCCCGAATAACTCCAGCGTCAGAGCGCCCGCTCCGACCGCCAGTTCCTCCAAGGTCTCCAACAGGCCTGCGGACATGTCACACCTCCGCAGGCTGACCGGTGAGGAGACCGAGTCGGACCAGTTCCCGACGCAGGCGCGCCGCCCCAGCCTCCGATATGGGCGTGAGCGGCAAACGGATTTCCGGGCTGATAAGTCCCATCATGTGCAATGCGGCTTTCACGGGAATCGGATTGGTCTCGCAGAATAGCGCTTCGGTCAGCCCGAAGGTCTTGTAGTGGATCGCGCGAGCGGTCTCCCAGTCGTTGCGCTCCACCGCCGCCATCATGTCCGCACACAAGCGCGGAACCACATTGGCCAGCACACTGATCGCACCGCGGGCCCCCAGTGCCATGAGCGGCAGCGTGAGATTGTCGTTGCCCGAGAGAATGGTGAGGTCGCATAGGGACCGCAGGCGCGACACATAATCCATTGACCCGCTCGCTTCCTTGATGGCAACGATATTGGGGTGTTCGGCGAGGCGTGCCGCTGTCTCGGGGCTGATGGACACGGCCGTGCGCGACGGGACATTGTAAAGGATCTGCGGAATTGCGACGGCGTCGGCGACGGCCCGATAATGCGCATACAGGCCCTCTTGCGTGGGTTTGTTGTAATACGGAGTGATCAGCAGCGCGGCGTCTGCGCCCCATTCTTTCGCGGCCTGCGTGAGCCAGATGGCCTCGCTCGTGCTATTGGAACCGCTGCCCGCAATGATGGGAACCCGTCCCCGCGCGAAACGGATAAACAGACCGATGACCTCCCGGTGCTCCTCGTGGCTCAGCGTGGCCGACTCGCCGGTGGTGCCGCAGGGAATCAGGGCACTCGTGCCATTTTCGATCTGGAACTCGATGAGGCGCTCCAGTGCCTCCGCATCAATTTTGCCGTGGCGGAACGGCGTCACCAAGGCACACATGGAGCCGGAAAGATTCATGAGAGGCTTCTCCTGACATTCATTAGGGTGACCTTGCGACTGGCGCCAGTCGGCGCCGCCTGTCAAGTGCCGCTATCCGGCTCCGGTCCGCCATCCGACCGCGAGTAGAACACACGCCAGAGGAAAAGCCCGTTGGGAGCCAGCGTGACCGCCTCATTCTGTCGGCTGCCGGTGTCGAGCATTTTCCGGATATCCGAGGGAGTCAATTTTCCGCGGCCACATGCCACAATAGCGCCGGCCATGATGCGCACCATGTTTTGCAGAAAGGAACGGCAACGAAAATCCATCACAATCAGGCCGTCCGGGGCAAAAGTGATCACGGGTCGCTGCATCGTCAGACGGGTCCGCACTGCCGTGCAAGTCACCGCGCGAAAGGCGCTGAAGTCGTGGTGCCCCTCAAAGACGGATGCGGCGGCTTCCATCGCCGCACTGTTCAGCCGGCCCCGGACATGCGTCAAATAGGCAGCCCCCACCGCCGGCGCCACCGAACGATTCAACAGAAAATACCGATACCAACGCAGGATGGCGCTCTTGCGCGCATCAAAATGAGCAGGCACCTCGGAGGCGTCCAAAACCGTGATGTCGCGCGGAAGCAAAGGGAACAGACCATGCTGGACGGCACGCGGCGCCAGACTGCAACGCGTGCGGAAATTCACCACCTGTCCCCGGGCATGTACACCGGCATCGGTCCGTCCCGCACAGGTCGTCCGAACCGGTTCCCCAAGGTGCCGGCTCAAGGCATCCTCGAGGCACTCCTGCACGGACACACCATTCCGTTGCCGCTGCCAGCCGACATACCGGGTGCCGTCGTACTCGACCGTGAGACGGATGTTGCGCAGTTGTGATGATTCCTTCCTGATCACGGTTATACTATCGCGGTGCACCTCATGAATCTGTCAAATACGACCCTTGCTTGCCTCGGGGGACACGAGCCGCCCCACCCAGAGGGTAGCCCAGAGGCCTCACCGAACCCTGAGGAAAACACTCCGGGTGAGGGATGGCGCGTCATCCTGTACAATGACGACTTTCACACGATGGACGAGGTGGTGGACCAACTGGTTCTTGCCCTCGATTGCTCGATAGACTTGGCCGCCGTCCTGATGCTGCGGGCTCACAGCACCGGACGCTCGATTGTCGCCATCACGACCCGGCAGGAGGCCGATCGCATAGCGATCATTTTGCGCAGTAGCGGGCTGCAAGTGCGCGTTGAACCCGTCTGAGTGTCACGAACCGGCTCGCGCCGCAGCCAGCGCATCGAAATCGGTCCGAAGCCTCTGCTCTTTCGCGCGGCACGCCTCCATCTTTGCCGTTAGCGCCGCCGTGTCCGTGACCGGCAGTCCCTGTTTGTCGACCACCATGAAATAAAATTTGATCTTCGGCTCCGTGCCCGAAGGACGCGCCACGACTCGGCTGCCGTCTGCCAATTCGAAGGACAAGACATTGCTGGCCGGCAGGCCCGGGCCGGGCTTGCGGGCGCCGGTCGCCGCTTCGATGACCTCGTTGCTCGCGATGTCCACAATTTCACGAACCTCAAGGCCTCCGATGGATCTCGGCGGATCGGACCGCAGCGACTCCATCAATCGGGCAATCTGTTCCATGCCGGCCTTCCCCGGCATGGTCTTCGACAGTTGCGATTCGAGGTGCACCCCGTAGCGCGCGTAAAGATCGAAAAGTACATCCACGAGGGTCTGGCCGCGCGTCTTGGCCCAGAGCGCCATTTCCGCCACCACGCAGGCCGTGACCACGGCATCCTTGTCACGCGCATGCGTGCCCACCAGATAACCGTAACTTTCCTCGCAACCCATCAGGAAAGTCTTGGAAGGCCTGCCCGCCGCCGCTGCTTCTTCGTATCCGCGCATGAGACTGGCAATCCATTTAAATCCCGTGAGGCAATAGTCCACGGATATTCCGTACGCAGAAGCCACCGCTTCGATCAGCCCCGTGGTGACGATGGTTGTGATCATGACACCGTTGCCCGGCAGCCGTCCCTGCTCCCGCAGCGTCTCGGCAATGTACCACGCCAGCAACGCCCCCGTTTGGTTCCCCGTCAACAGTTGGTAATCGCCGCCATGGCGCACGGCGATCCCGAGCCGGTCCGCATCCGGATCGGTGGCCAAAATGATGTCCGCCTGCTCGCGGCGGGCCAATTGCAGCGACAACTCCATCGCCGCCTGTTCCTCGGGGTTGGGACTCTTGGTTGTCGGAAAGTTGCCATCCGGCTCGGACTGGCTCGGTTCCAGAATAAGATGAGAGAAGCCCCAGCGCGTCAGCGCTTTCGGCACCACTCGCGCACCCACGCCGTGCAGAGGTGTATAGACAATTTTTAACTCGCTGCCTCTCTCCTGCGTCAAAGCCTGACGCATCCGCACGGCATCCATGGCGGCGATGAAGGCATCATCCATTTCCGGCCCCAGCAGCCGGATACGCCCGGCAGCCAGCGCTTCGTCGTAAGGCATCGACCTGACAGATGCGCCCCCTGTGACACCGCGCACTTCCGCAATGATTGCCTTATCATGGGGGGCGATGACCTGCCCGCCATCATTCCAGGAGACTTTGTAACCGTTATACTCCTTCGGATTGTGGCTGGCCGTGATGACGATGCCCGCCGTAGCGCCCAAATGTCTGACAGCGAAGGACAATTCCGGCGTCGGCCGCACATCCGAGAACAGGCAGGCTGTCAATCCGTTACCTGCCAGCACGCAGGCCGCCTCGCGCGCAAACACCTGCGAATTGAGGCGCGAATCGTATGCAATCACGACCGAAGCCCCCGGCCCGGCGGCCCGCAGCACATACGAGGCAAGTCCCTGAGTCGCCCGGGCGACAACCACGCTGTTCATCCGGTTGGTGCCGGCGCCCATGATTCCCCGCAGGCCGCCGGTTCCGAACTCCAGATCACAGTAAAACGCATCCTCGAGCACCGCTGCCCGGGCCGGGTCCATGGCAGCATCCAGCACCATGTCCAAGGTTTCCTTGAGGAGAAGGGCATCCGCGCTGTCGGCAAATTCCTTGACTCGCCTGCAAATGTCAGGAGTCATCATGATCGTTCACTGCCTCCCGGACCTCCGAATTGCCCCCTTGGTGCGGGGCAAAGGCCACAGGTTCAAGAGCGAACCTCACCTCACGGCCGCCGGCAGGGCTAATCGTTGTCGAGAGCCGCTCCATCGGGAGTCAGGATGATTTCCGGAGCGGCAAATTCGCCGTTCAGCGGATCGTGCACCGTCTTGTCGCGCCACTGAAACAGTTCTCCCACAGTGGTCGAAGTGCTGACGATGCGTGTCGCGCTGAATTGGCGCGCCGATCCATCGGCGTGCCGCTCCAAAATGGTCACCCGGGCGACGAACTTGCGTTCCATGGGTCAATCTTGCGCCTCCTTGCGAGCCATCTCGATCACAGGCCGGGATGATCGTCCACCGGGCCGCGCTGCATCGAATGGAAAGTTGCGCGTTCACGGAAGAAAACCAAATCCACGATGTCGGTCGGGCCATTGCGCTGTTTGGCGATGATGAGTTCGGCCGGTTCGGCCGGGGGCCGGCCCGCCGGCGGTTCGTCTTCACCGCGACTATCAAAGTGCTCGTATTTGCGGTCGCGATGGATGAACATCACCACATCGGCGTCCTGCTCGATGGCGCCCGACTCGCGCAGGTCGCTGAGCACGGGCCTGCTGTTCTTGCCCTTTCGCTGATCAATCTGCCGGTTCAACTGGCTGAGTGCCAGCACGGGCAGATCCAGTTCTCGCGCCAGCGCCTTGAGCGACCGCGTGATCTCGGCAATTTCCTGCTGGCGGTTTTCAACGCGCCCCGCGCCCCGCATCAATTGCAGATAGTCCACCATCACGAGCGCGAGGCCGGGCACCCGCGCCTTGAGCCGCCTCGCCTTGGCCCTGAGTTCGAGAATCGAGAGACCAGGCGTGTCATCAATATAAATGGGGATTCCATGCAGTTGCCGGGCGACGGCGTGCAGGCGTTTGCGGTCCTGCTCGTTCAGATGCCCCGTGCGCATCTTGTACATCGGAACCTTGCTCACCGTGCTCAGCATGCGCATGTCAATCTGCGATGCGCTCATTTCCAAGGAAAAGATGGCTACAGGACGGGCCGATTCGGGATGCACAACGAAATTGCGAAGCCCCGCGCCCACATTCAACGCGATGTTCAGGGCCAGTGCCGTCTTGCCCACGGAGGGACGGGCCGCGAGGATGAGCAGGTCGCTGCGCTGAAATCCCCCCGTCAATTCATCCAGTTTAGGAAAACCCGTCTGCACCCCGTGCAGGGCCTCCCCGCCTTGGCGGCGCCTCTCGATCTCGGTCATCGTGTCCATTGTCAGTTCATCAATGGCCACGAAATCCGCCGACTCGCGCCCCTGGCTGAGGGTGAAAATTTGCTGCTCGGCCTGAGCGAGGATGACATCCGGCTCGTCGTCCTCGCGCAGGGCCTGCTCGTGGATTTCCTGCGTCACGCGCACGATCTCGCGCAAACGATGCTTGCTCCGGATGATCCGGGCGTGCTCCTCCACATTCTGCGGCGTGAAGACGACTTCGACAAGCGATGCCAGATAGGCTGGCCCGCCCACGGCCTCCAGTTGGTTGCGCCGTTTCAACTCGTCCACAAGCGTGGTGAAATCCACGCTCACTTGGCTTTCGTACAGACTTTGAATGGCGGCGTAGATCTGCTGGTGGCGGGGCTTGTAAAAGTGCTCTGCCAGCAACTTGCCGCTCACGGCTACGATAGCCTCGGGATCAAGGATCATGGCTCCCAGCACGGCTTTTTCGGCGTCCGGGCTGGACGGCAACGCAGTGTCTATGACTTTTCCGGGCTCGCTCATCGGAGAAACCTGAATCGGACTGTGGGCTGACTCAACGGGTGTCGGAACTTGATGCAGAAGTCGGCTGTTGCGGGACAGCACCAATCCTGCAAACACAAAGCGAGTCGAAGTGTCGTTTTCCTCCTCGGGGCGCTCTTGCGCGGTTTGTTACACACACCTTTCCACAATCCAGTCACAGGCGCAACCCCGGATTCTGTGAAAGACCCGCCGAAGCCTGCTCAAGCAGGTTCGACGCCTGCCGACTCGCCCGTACGCGGAGCCAAACGCCGGCGCAGCAGTTCCTGCCATTCCGCCACCGTCAGATGTGGACCGCGCACCCGCGAGGCCCGCTCGCTCCACAAGGCCAGCAGCAGCGCACCGTTAATGAGCGCCATGAGCAGGGCGGATTGCACTTCAAGGGATATGGCAAGGCTTAGTGAGGCCGCGCACAAGACCATCACGACCGGCGCAACCCAGCCCCCGGACAGGACAAACTCGTGGGTCGGCATCAATTGAAGACTCAAATCCGACAAACGCACCGAGGGGTTCACATCAAACCACAGCCGGACCGCGATGATCGAGCACATCACAAGCATCAACACGCCGAGAAAAACCGTGCCACGCTCCACCAGCATCAGCAACCCGCCCGTTCCAAACATGAGCAGGATGGCCCAATGGCGAAACCGCCTCATCCAAAGGAAAAACGATACGCCGGCAGTCAGCGGGCTCACGCCGTCAAACGCCCCTGTTTCCGCCATGCGCGCCAGAATCCGGCGCTCAAACAAAAAAGTGATGCACCAAGCAGCCATGACGACGCACAGCCATCCAAACAGCCACAGATTCGACATGGCTCCTGAGACTGGCCACGCCAGGCGCGCCGCAAACATTGATAACCCCACACCACACAAAAACCCGAGGCAGGCGCAATAGACGGGCAAAAGCATGAGGCCCGCCCGCTCGTAAACCGAGTTCGCGGGAACACCCACCGCCGCCGACACAGCCACGGCCCGGCCTTGCTCGTCTTCGTGAATCAAAAAGTCTCCGTCAGGCCGTGGAATGTGGCCACGCAACCGGCCGGGGCCCAAATAGGAGAAATAAGCGAATAGCGTCCCCCCCAACACGACAGCCAGCAGTGCAGCAAGCGTCACTCCACTCACCCTTTTTCGCTCCTCCTTACACTCGCAGCGCCAGCGCGCAACACCTCGCGCCCCGCCGAAACCGGAAAGCCCAATGACCTCGTCGGTCCTCTAACCAAACTGTGACAACCGGGTTTCGCCGAAAGTTCCGAGAAAACTAACCTGAAATTCACAGAAAATTGACAGAAAAGAACTTACAGAGAACAAATCCTCGAGGATTTGCCAGCGGGGATCAAAACTTTTGTAACGGACGATACAAAGTGTCCCGTTCAACGGGCGTGCGGCCGGTCTCGCGGATCAACCCGATCAAAGCCTCCACGGTCAGAGCCGTCGGAGTGGTGGCTCCAGCCTCGTGAACGATTGTCTCTTCCAAAACCGTGCCATCAATGTCGTCCGCGCCGTGCCAGAGACTGATCTGCGAAACCGGGGGGCTCAGCATGATCCAATAAGCCTTAATGTGGTCAAAATTGTCGAGCATCAGCCGGCTGACCGAGATGTTGCGCAAGTCCTCCAAGCCGGTTGTTCCCGGCAGGTGGCTCAGTTCCGTATTGGCAGGGTGAAACGCCAGCGGAATGAATGCCTGAAATCCGCCCGTTTCGTCCTGCAACTCTCGCAGCCTTACCATGTGTTCAATGCGCTCGGCCGGGGTTTCGATATGACCGTACAGCATCGTCGCGGTCGAGCGCAGACCGCACCGGTGAACGAGTCGTTGCAGCGACAGCCACTCGTCCGGACCAATTTTTAGCCGGAACAATTCCTTGTGAACGCGCTCGTTAAGAACCTCGGCTCCGCCGCCCGGGCAGGAGTCCAACCCTGCCTCGCGCAACGCCGCCACGGTGGCCTCCGGGCCGAGTTTGGAAATGCGAATCATCTGAGCGATCTCGACCATCGTGAAGGCTTTCACATGAATGTTTGGCCGTACTCGCTTGATGGCTCGCAAGATGTCGAGATAGTACCCGAAAGGCAGGCGCGGATTGATACCGCCCACCATGTGCACTTCTGTCAGGCGCACATGATCCCACTGGCGCACTCGCGCCTCTATGTCCTCTGGCGTAAGGACATAGCCTCCTGCCTCCCCCGGCAAGCGGTCAAAGGCGCAAAAAGTACACTGTTTGTTGCAAATGTTCGTGTAATCAATCCGGAGGTTGCGGTTGAAATAGGCATCATTGCCGTTTTTTTGCTCGCGCACCAGATTGGCCAACGCGCCAAGGGCGTTCTGGTCGTGACAGGCGTACAGACGAACGCCATCCTCGGCGCTGAGCCGTACGCCGGAGCACACTTTGTCATAGATTTGACCGAGCCCCAGCCGGTGCAGTCGCGCTTCCCAATAGGCGGGAAGCGTCGGGGTCTTCGTTTCGGTCGCGGGACCGGCGGCGGTGGTCGGCAAAGTCGGCTCCTTCGGTCGCAAATCCCCTCATGGGCATGTTACGCCGGTCGAGTTGGCCCTATTCGACCCTGACCGGTCCACATTAAATCCGCAGGACCGGGCAGCGCCGGATCAAAAACTCCATGCTCCAAAAAGTGTTCCACATGCCGCCAAACGCGACGGCGGACGATAAGCGGGCCGTGACCCGAACGGACGGTCACAAACGCCGTCATCCCATCCATCAGGGTCTCCGCGACGGCCACGACGCGATCGTTATCACCTCGGATCAATGGGTTGAATCCCCATGAGCGGCCAGCCGCCCCTGCTATCACTCCCAGTTGTGTCTCCGGCGGCAAAAGGCCGGCACGAGCGCAGAGCCCGTCCGATCCGTATCGCAGTTGCAACGCACTACGCCCCACCCAGAGACGAAACACAGGCCCCAGCCAGCGCGAGAGTCTTGACGCGAGAACCGCACCCTGATTGGGCGGCCCGATCATGACAACGCGTCGCAAGCGCGGGACCGGTTCGTGCGCCGCTGCCCAACGCAGAATAATGGAACCAAGCGAAAAGGTGACAGCATCCAACTCCATTTCCCCCGTCTCGCGCAGGTAGCAAGCAAGCCGATGCCCGTTATCCGGGATATCGCGCCGGTAAGATGGATACCCGAAAAGGATCGTGCGGCGGCCCGATCTTTGGAGGTAGCGCGCCAAGGGAACCATGCAATACCTCGACATAATGAGCGGCGGCACGAGCACCACTGGCGGCATCTTCACCGTTGACGCCGTTTGGGGCTGCTCTCCCATGAACTTAATCCGCCTCCGCGGCATCAGCCAACCCGCGGACGGCACCAGGGACGGAGGCGCACATGGGACAGTTAGTCAGTTTTCTCGGCGTGTTTGGGCTGATCGGGCTGGCATGGCTTTTCTCGAGCGCACGCCGTGCCGTGCGCCCGAAAACGGTGCTGTCGGCGCTCGCGCTCCAGTTCCTGATGGCCGCGTTCATCCTGTATCTGCCCGCTGGCCGCACCGCTCTGTCTTGGGTCAACGATTCCATTGTTCGCATCCTCGATTACGCCCGTGAAGGCATCTACTTTACTTTTGGCCCGTTGGCCGTGCCGCCGGGACAGACCGGCCCGGCCGGCGAGCCGTCGCTGGGCTTCATTCTCGCTGTTCAGGGGTTGCCCACCGTCATCTTTTTCTCCGCCCTCGTGTCCGCGCTGTACTACATCGGGTTCATGCCGCTGCTCCTTCGGTTCTTTTCCCGCGTTTTTACCCGCACCATGGGCATCAGCGGCGCCGAGGCTCTTGCCACTTCGAGTCAGATTTTTGTTGGCATCGAGTCGGTCTTTTCCGTCCGCCCTTATTTGCAGCGCATGACCACCTCGGAACTGCACCTTGTTCTTGTCGGCGGCATGGCCACGATCGCATCGAGCGTGCTGGGGCTGTATGTGCTGCTGCTGCGCGAGGTTTTTCCCGGCATTGCCGGCCACCTTGTCAGTGCGTCGTTCATGAGCGCGCCCGCGGCAGTCCTCATGGCCAAGGTTTTGGTGCCCGAATTGGGCCAGCCGGAAACCTTGGGGCGGGTGGTGAAAGGCGAGAAACCTCCCGGATCATCGCTGACCGAATCCATCATCCTTGGCGCAACGGAGGGCATGAAACTCACCATTGGGATCATCACCATGCTGATCGCTTTTGTCGGGCTGGTGGCCATGGCAAACGGTTTGGTGGGCTGGTTGGGCTCGGGCCTGGCCCGCCTGGGGATCCCCGCCGGCGGCGTCACCATTCAAGGGATTCTCGCGGCCGTCTTTTATCCCCTGACACTGCTCATCGGTGTGGAATCCCGCGACGCTTGGCATGTGGCAACCGTTTTGGGCGAGCGTACCGTGCTGACCGAAGTCGCCGGTTACAAGCATCTGGCCTCGTTGATCACCGCCGGCGCGCTGACCTCCCCCCGTTCGGCCGTGCTGGCTGCCTACGGCTTGTGCGGTTTCAGCCATGTCGCCGGCATGGCTATCTTTGTCGGCGGCTTGATGGCGCTCTTGCCGGAGCGCACGGCCGAACTGGCCCGCCTCAGTTGGCGCGCGTTGCTCGCCGCGACGCTCGCCTGTCTGCAGACGGCCGCGGTCACCGGGGTGTTTATCGGCAATGCCGGTATGGAAATCCTTGGACGCTGAGGAACCGCCGCGATTTGCTGTTGTCCCGTCCGCTGCGCTTCTGGCAGTGTCAGGCTGCATGTGTGGACGCTTCGCTCTCACGACGACTGCGGCAGACCTAAAGGAATTCCTCGACACCGAGGAGATCCCTGACCTTGCTCCCCGCTACAACATCGCGCCGACACAGCCCGTCCTCATCATCCGGCTTCGCGAATCCGCCCCGAGCCGTGAGGCCGCGCATGTCGTCTGGGGGCTGATCCCGCCGTGGGCGCCGGATCCCTCGATTGGAAACCGCCTGATCAATGCGCGTGCCGACTCAGCCGCCGCCAAGCCCGCCTTCCGCCATGCCATGAAGCGCCGCCGCTGCCTCATACCCGCTGACGGCTTTTACGAATGGGCCGCCCGACCCGGACGCACCAAGCAGCCCTACCTGATCCGCCGCCGCGACGGCGCCCCTTTTGCCTTCGCGGGACTGTGGGAAACTTGGCACGGCCCAAACGGCGAAGAAATCGAATCGTGCACGATCCTGACCACCGAGCCTAACGATTTGCTGAAACCCATCCACAGCCGCATGCCGGTCATCCTGCCGCGCGAGGCACATGGGCAGTGGCTTGACACGGCGGGTCACTCGCCGGAGCGGATTCAATCGTTATTGCAGCCATGCCCCGCCGAGGGGTGGGAAGCGGTGGCCATCTCCACGCGAATCAACTCCCCCGCTAACGACGACCCGCAATGCCAACAACCCATGTCGCCCGGGGACCTGTTCGGCTAAAGCGGCCGCGGTCACTTGCGCCCACCGTCGGAGCCAGCAAGTTCGACAAGAAAAACCTCCGCTTGCGGGGGACTCTGAGCAACAATCCTCAGGCGGTCGCCATACTCGGCCTGCAGACGCCGTAAGCGTTTCTCCATAGTGAGCACAAGCCCGTTCGGATGCCGTTCGAAGAATTGCATGGCTTCCTCGGGCGTCTCGAGATTCACGACCGGCCCGCCAAGATAGAAAAACACATAACTGCGGGTGTCTGTCAGGCGCAGCGCTGCCAGCGGACGCCCCGACTGGCGCAACTCCCGGGCAACCCGGGCCACTTCCCGAGCATCGTAACGCGCGCTGCGCCTGGCCGTCTGCAGAGGCAGCCCCAGCCATGCCACAACACACCACAAAGCAAGCCCCAGCCAGAGAAACCGACCCGAACCCAGAAGGCGCATCCAACCGACCCCAGCGGTCGCCGACGCGTGGCGCCAGGCAAGGGCCAGCAACACAACCAGCGGTGGCGTTGCGGGAAGCATGTATTCCGTGGACTTGGAATCAAGCAGGGAGAGCACCGACAAACTCGCCGCAACACTGGTCCATAAATGAGTGTGAACGACTCCTCCACGCGCCGCAGATTCCCGGTATGAGCGCGTCAGCAAAACGGGTAACAGCGCGATCCAGGGCACAAACGCGGCGGGAAGACGGACTGCGTAATACCAAAGCGGTCCCGTGTTCTGAGGGCGCGCCTCTACCAGATGGCGATGGGCTTCGACCTTCCACACGGCAAGCACTTCAGCGGGGCCGAGGCGGGCGACAACAACCCACGCCCATAGCGCAACAGGAACGACGGACAGAGCGAGGGCAAGCCACGGGCGCCAATCTAACAGCCATTTCCAGCGCCGTAGCACGATAATCGTGCCAACCCATCCGCTCAGGACAAACAGGTAAGGCACAGGGAACTTGTACAGGTGGGCCAAGGCCAGCGCACATCCGCCAGCGGCGTAAAACCAGCCTGCGCCGGGCGCGCCCGACGCATGCCGGTTCATGGCCTGTCCCCACGCGAACATGGCAGCGGCCGCGACGGCTGTCATCGGCATGTCTATTTGAGCGTCGCGGGAGTTAAAAAGCACCATGTAGTTCGCAGCCATGATGACGCCCGCCACCAACGCCGTTTTGCGGTCTGCGAGCCGTAGGGTCCAAAACGCGGCCAGTACGGTCACGGCCACCCCGGATAAGGCAGGAATCAGGCGCGCCTGCCATTCACCGGCGCCAACCACCGTGTAAACGGCGGCATTGAGCCAGTACAGCAAAGGCGGTTTTTTCAGGTAGGGCTGACCATTGAGGCGGGGCACTGCAAAATCGCCGGTTTGCAGCATTTCAAGGGGCGGGTAAGCCCGTTGCCCCTCATCGGTTGTGAAGAAGGGATGAAGCCCCAGCGGCGGTAAGATGAGAAAGCCGGCAATCAAAATGACCAGCAGAGCCAGACCGCGGTTCGTTGAAATAAGGCGGTCCAGCCAACGCGATGGTTGGCTCGGTGCTGGGTCGTCCGGCAAGTTCTCAGGCTCCCACCGCGGCCTCAAACTCTGTCAGGATCTCGGGGCTAAGCGCTGGCGTCGCTCCGTCGCAAAGCGCCAGGTAACCGCCAACGATATTGGCTGCGCGGAGAGCGTCCGCAAGACTCGCTCCCGAGGCAAGGTTGAGCGCGAAGGCTGCGGCGAAGGCATCGCCGCACCCGACAGTGTCGTGCACAGCCACACGCAGCCCGTCCACATGGGCAAACTCCCGACCGCGCCACGCACTGGCCCCGCGCGCCCCCATGGTGAGCACCACAATATCCAGCGCAAACTGGTCGAGCAGCCACAGCGCACACGATTCGCTCGACCCCTCGAGTCCGAACATGGCGCACAGGGTTTTCATTTCCGACTCATCGAGTTTCAGGATGCCCGCCTCGCTAAGGCTGTCGCGCACAAGCGATTCCGTGTAAAAGTTTTGCCGCAGATTCAGATCCAGCAGACGCAAAGCCCCCGGTTTGGTGCGGTTGAGAGCCTTGGTGATCGTCCGGGCAGACATCGGTGTGCGTTGAGCGAGCGTGCCGAAGCAAACAATGTCGGCCTGACGGACCGCCTCGATAGCCTCGGCTGGCAATTCGATATGATCCCACGCCACATTTTCCGCGATTGTGAATGTGGGAACCCCGGCACGATCGAGACGCACTTGCACGGTTCCCGTCGGGCGCTCGTCGTCTATCTGAATCAGGTCGGTGACCATGCCATGCTCAGACATAAGCCTGACGATTTCCGCGCCAGCCTCATCATTGCCCACACGGCTGATGAGTGATGCGCGCGCACCGAGGGAATAACAGGTGTAAATGAAATTAAAGGGTGCTCCACCCAGATGACGCTTGTGCTCGTACACATCCCATAGCACTTCGCCAATGGCTACGACTGACAGGTGACCAAACGATTTGCAGGGACTCATGCGGTCTCCTATGGCACACGGACACTCAAGTCCTCGAGTCTCGCTACTCGCTCAGAATCCGGAGCCGCACCCTCTGAAAAGTCCACAGAGAATGGCAGCGGCCCGGATGGGCTTGCACCCTCCGGGCCGCCACCGTGCCGGCAGTAGCCGCCTGATCAATAGTGATGATAACTGAACGAAATGCTGCCGCCCACCGGGCCGTAATATCCGCCATAATAGACGGGGCCATAATAGCGCGGGTAGGCACGCACATAGTAGCCGCACGGAGGCGGGACATAGTAATAGGCCCGCGGGGCGCGGCCATACCAGTAAGGCCCGGAGTCGAAGTGAACACTCCACGAACTGCGTGCTTGGCTGGCAGACGGCAAAATCAACATCCCGGCCGCAAGAATTCCGGTGGCGAGAACAGCAACGCGCTTTTTCATGGCTCGTACCTTTCCATTGGGCTGAGTCGGATGCCGACTGCGTGCGGTCGGCCCCGCGATTTTGCAGGGGCAAGAGGAATACCAATCGTGCCAAGGATCGGCCGGGGAAAAAACAACCAGTAAAGTCCTGTTAAATCAATCCTCCTGAGCGCCGCGCCGGCACGCGACCCAGTCCCGCGACGCGCACAGTCATCTCGGAGGTCTCACGACTATGCGGATTCCGGACATTCGCACAGTCAGATCCCGATGTGATGAGGCCCCGGTTCCGGCGGAGGAACTGGCGTCACGGTCGGCGTGACAGAGGGCGTGGCGGCAACGGCGGGCGCCGTTGTCATCCCGACTGCCGATGTGGTGATTTTGGGCGGAACAGGACGGGCCCCTCCCCGAAACATTTCCGCCGTGATCCCCTGCTCGGCCATCCACGCAAAGGGCACCACGGGCGGCGGATCCTGCGGTTTGATGGGGCCGGTAGTCACCAGCGAAGTGTAGTCCAAGGGTCGCGGCGTCGGCGTGATGCGCGACGCGGGATCCACATCGCGCTCGATGCGCGTCAGATCGGTTTTCTGATAGGTCAGCACCCCGAATTTGGTTTCAATTCGCACATCGTCAGGAGTCTCCGCTGTAATCTTGCCCTCAATCACGGTTCCGTCGTTGTGAAACAGTTTGGCCGCGGCTGTCGGCCAGGTGGCGCATACCGCCAACCCAAGCAGAAGGCTGCGGCGTAACCGGCAACTCAGCCTTGAACATGTCCTCGAACTCATTTTCGCATTTCCTCCAGAACCGTCGGGCGGTACCGTTAGTCGCTTGCCGAGGTTGCGCATTGACTTGAACGACCGCAACCGTTGTAAGCAACCTTAATGGCTCTGAATCCCGTCGGCAGAGACGCGGCCGGGTGGTGGCAAGACGCGTGAATTATTTCTTTTCCGAAGAAGAACTGGCTTTCAATGACTCCCTTGATGCTTGGGAGTTCCTCTTGCGCATGGGTTTTCAGGAACACCAACTCGTGCGCGAGGGCAACACGATTCGTTTGTTCTGCCCGCTTCACAAGGATCACATCCGCCGGTCGCTGATCATCTACGCCGATAAGAACCAGTACCGCTGCCAGTACCAGAATTGCGTTGGCCACAAAGGCGGCAACCTGCTGGAGTTTTACAGCGCCTACACGGGCGTGGATGTGGCCGACGCCATGCAGCACATCATGAGCGCGGCCTCGGGCGGAGCCGACAGTCTCATCGAGCAGGCCGACAAATTGATCCAGGAGGGCAGCCTCGTCGAAGCGCTGCCGATCCTGCAAAAGGCTGTGCAGGCGGATCCCGACAACGAGATTTCCAGATGCCGGCTGGCGGCCCTGTATCTCGAACTGGGCGACCGGGATTCCGGATATAACGAATACATGAAAGCAGCCGAGCACTTCGGGATCCGCGGCGATCTCGACAAGATGCTCAATATTTACAACATCCTCGTGATCATCACCCCCGACGATGTGGCCGTCCGCAAGCAACTGGCGACCCTGTACTCCCGGCTCAAGCGCGCCGAAGACGCCGTGGCGCAACTGAAGTGGGTCGTGGATCGCCACATCCGCCGGGGCGAACTGGGCGACGCGGCCGACATCTGCCGGCGCATGATCAACATGTGCCCCGATTATCCCGAAAGCCACCGCATCCTCGGGGAGATCTTCCTGAAACAGGGCGATTACTTTCAGGCAGCCGACGAACTCCAAAGCGCAATTGTCCACTATATTCGCGAAAACAATCTCACGCGCGCCAAGCAGACGGTCGAATTGGGACTGCGCTACATGCCCGGCAATCTGGCGCTCAAGGACATGCGCACCAAAATTGACCAGGCCATCGAGTTCAAGAAATCCCTTGGCGAGCAGCACGCTGACGAGCGGGAGCGTGAATTCGAAGCATGGCTCGCCGACCTCAAGACATCCGTCGGCCTGATGCCGGGCACGGGCGCCGCACCAGCCAAGGGCCCGACGCCGCCGAAGCCCAAACCTGCCAAGGCCGTGCCCGCCGAGGAGGCGCCCGCGCCCGCGCCCCCGGCGCCCGCTCCGCCCCCGTCCGGTCCGCCTTCGCCCGCAGACCTCCCGGCCGCCAAACGCAAGCCTGCTGCGGAGGAAGCCGTCGGCGAATTGCCGGAAATGGCCGCCATGCCGAAACTCGACCCGAACGACCCGCGCATCGCTCTCTGCCTCAACAACCTTCGCGATCGAACCCCCGAGGAAATCGAATCGCTCTATCAGCACCTCGTTTCCATGTTCCGCGATGTTCAGCAAAGCGCCAAAGACGGGACCATATCGGAATTCGAAGCCGGGGTCTTGCTGGAATTCTACGCGGCGTTCTGCCTCGCGTTCGATTCCTACCGCGCGTCAACGGCGCCCGAACAGCGGTAAACTGGCGCGCCCGGCAGGATTCGAACCTGCGACCTGCGGATTAGAAGTCCGCTGCTCTATCCAACTGAGCTACGAGCGCGCACCAGAACGCGACGAACTCATTCTACACCGGCCGCGGCAAGTCATGGCAGGTTTTCTGCGCTGGCCCCGGACGGTCGCTGGTTGCGCGCACGGACGGAAAACGCGCGAGACGCCTCCCGAAGCCCGAGTCGGTCGGCCAACTCCGCCAGCATCTGATAACCTTGGGCCGCCTGCTCGGGCGTGTGAAACTCCAAATCGGCGGCCGCGGCCGACTCGAGGATGCGCGCTGCCTCGACCGTCCGCCCCGCTTCCAGTAAAAACCCGGACACAGCCATGACGACAGGCCCTCGAACGGGCGCCAAGGCGTAAGCCCTCAGGCGCAACTCTGCTGCCTCGTCGGTGCGTCCCCTCCGACGCAGGCTTTCCGAAAGGCTGAGCGCTGCCCCCGCGTCGTTTGGATTCACCCGCCACTGATACTCGTGAAACCTCAGATCGTCCGCATAAAGACGGCTCATGACAGCCGCGCGCACGCCGCCAGCGCAGGCAGCCAGCGCGACCGCATACACCAACGCTTGGCGCGTCCGGAGACTGCGCACATGCCCCAGCGCGGAGCAGACCAGCCCCGACAGCGCCATGACCGGTAGGTAAAGTCCTCGCTCCCATACCCAGATCACATTGGGCACAACATGAAGCAAGGGAAGCGCGGCGAAAACCAACACATAAAGGGACAATCGCGTCAGCGGTCCGAACCGGCCAGACTGAGCGAGAGCCAACGCTAACGCCACGATAGTCACAACACCAAATATCACAAAACTCTTTGGCGGCCCCTCCGGACCCGGTAGCGGCCATACAGCCTGCTGATGCCAAGGCATCAGCAGCAATTGGGTGTTTTTCCCCGCGGCCGATAGGCTCAAGAGAAGCCAGTCCCATGCGGCAGGCGTGCGCTCGAGAAGCGTACGGGTTCCCGCAAACGCGACACGCATAGCGAGATGAATTGCCGCGACGGCTCCCACCGCTGCAGCGCCAAGAAACGCAGCGTTGCGGTTGGCGCCGGAATTGCCTAAACCACCCCGGATGAGTAGGCCTATCACGAGGACGCTCAGCACGAGCCCGGTCTCTTTCGAGAACACCATGCATGCTGTCCCACAGATGGTTAGCATGCTGCCTGCGAAGCGGCGCCCGTCGCCAAGCACTCCGGCACCGTGAAGGCTCGCCAATAAGCCTGCCCCCAGCATCAACTCCGTTCGCCCCGCAATGTTTGCCACAGCCTCCGCGTGCACGGGATGGAGAGCAAACACGGCTGCAGCGGCGACAGCCGACGCGGCCGCGGCAAATCGAAGAAAGCCGAGAAATAGCAGGACCGTACAGACCGCATGCAGCAGCATATTGGTCGCATGGTAGATTGGGGTCCACCCGCCGGCGAACCACCAAGTCAAAGCGTAAGTTGTCAGCGGCAGCGGTCGGTACAGACCGCTCGCCGCGCCCGTCGAGGCCCAATAGTCGCCCGTCCACAGCCGCCACCACCAGTCAGGACGCTGGACGAACGGATTGCGGGCAATCAGGGGGATGTCGTCGAGCAACCACGGCCCCGTCACAGAATTCCAATACGGAATGGTAGCCGTGGCGGCGAGACCGGCCGCCAACCAAAAGACAGTGCGAGGGGCAGACGCAATCTTGTACTCGGACGGCATCATGGGAACATTGACAAGCGTGCAGCCGCCCCGTCCGCCGGCACAACCCAAAAGGGAACCGGGCGGCTGCCCACCTGGCCGCCGCCCGGCTTACTCAACTGCGCAAGCGCGATTTCAGTTCGACGAACCTGCCGGCTCCGCCAACTGCTCCGGAGCGACAAACTTTAACTCGTCGCGCTCCGGGTCGAAATCCGCCACCACTTCGCCCTCAGGCACGGATCCCTCGAGGATGAGTTGCGACATCGGGTCCTCGATGTACCTCTGGATGGCCCGTCTCATCGGGCGCGCGCCGTACTCGCTGTCATAACCCTTTTCAACGAGGAACTGCTTGGCGGCAGGCGTGAGAGTAATGCGGATGTGCTTGTCCACCAGCCGCTTGTTCACGCGGGCCAGCATGATGTCCACGATCTTCTCAATATCCTCGCGATCGAGCGATCTGAACACGATGATTTCGTCGAGCCGATTGATGAACTCGGGGTTGAACAACTGTTTCATGGCCCCAATCACCTTGGACTTGATGGCCTCGTAGTCCTCGAACTCGCCCTCTGCCGTGAAGCCGAGCGTCCCGCCTTTGCGGATCTTCTTCGTTCCCACATTGGAGGTCATGATGATGACCGTGTTGCGGAAATCCACGACATGGCCCCACGAGTCAGTCAGCCGGCCGTCGTCAAACACCTGCAGCAACAGGCTGAACACATCCGGGTGGGCCTTCTCGATCTCGTCGAGCAGCACGACCGAGTATGGCTTTTGCCGAACTTTCTCCGTGAGTTGGCCGCCCTCCTCATAGCCGACATAGCCCGGCGGCGCTCCCAGCAGGCGCGACACGGAATACTTTTCCATGTACTCGCTCATGTCGATGCGGATGAGCGCGTCCTCGTTGCCAAACAGAAACTCGGCCAAGGCCTTCGCCAGTTCCGTCTTGCCGACGCCCGTCGGCCCGAGGAAGATAAATGAGGCGGTCGGCCGCGCGGGATCCTTCAGGCCGGACCGGGCGCGCCGGATGGCGCGGCCGATGGCTGACATCGCCTCCTTCTGCGCCACGACCCGCTTCTCCAGTTCCTCCTCGAGTTTCAGGAGTTTTTGTGTCTCCGCCTCCTCGAGTTTGCTCACCGGGATGCCCGTCATCTTGCTCACAATGTAGGCCACATCCTCGACCGTGATGGTCTTGACCGTCTCCCGGTCGGTCCGGTTGGCCTGCCATTCTTTCGTCAGGCGTTCCTTTTCCTTGATGGCCTCGTCCCGCTTAACCTTGACCTCCTGACACTTCTCGAACTCCTGCCGGTGGGTCAGTTCGCGCAACTGCTCGTCATACTCCGTGATCTTCTTTTCCAGATCTTTGATGGCCTGCGGTTTGACGCTCAGTTGCAGGCGCGCACGCGACCCGGCCTCGTCCACCACATCAATGGCCTTGTCGGGCAGATGCCGGTCGGTGATGTAACGGTCGCTCAGGTACACGGCCGCCTCGATGGCCTCATCAGTGATGATCACGCCGTGGTGCTGCTCGTAACGCGACCGCAGCCCGCCAATGATTTCGATGGTCTGCTCGCAAGTCGGCGGATCAATGATGATCGTCTGGAAACGGCGCTCCAAGGCGCCGTCTTTCTCGATGTATTTGCGGTACTCCTCGAGCGTGGTCGCACCAATGCACTGAATCTCGCCTCGCGACAGCGCCGGCTTGAGCATGTTCGATGCGTCAATGGCGCCCTCAGCAGCGCCCGCACCAACAAGGGTGTGAAGTTCATCAATGAAGATGAGCACATCCTGCGAGCGGCGGATTTCCTGCATGATCGCCTTGAGCCGCTCCTCGAACTGACCGCGGTACTTTGTCCCCGCGACGACGGCGGCCAAGTCTAGTGAGAGCAGCCGCTTGTCCGCGAGAATCTCGGGGATGTCCTCATTGACGATTTTCTGAGCGAGACCCTCGACGATGGCCGTCTTGCCCACTCCCGGCTCGCCGAGCAGGATCGGGTTGTTCTTGGTGCGGCGGCACAACACCTGCAAAATCCGTTCAATCTCATCTTCGCGCCCGATGACCGGATCGAGTTTGCCCTCGCGCGCCAGTTGGGTCAGATCGCGCCCGAAAGTGTCCAACGCGGGCGTTTTGGTCTTCTCGGAGGCCTCCTTCGGCTTTGGCGTGCCGTTGCTGCCGTCAATGACATTCATGACCTCTTTCTGCGCCCGGGCGAAATCCACGCCAAAGTTCCTCAGGCATTTCGCCGCGACCGTGCCCTCTTCCTTGATCAGCCCCAGCAGCAAATGCTCGGTCCCGATCCAGTTGTGCTTCATCTGGCGGGCGATTTCCTTGGTGGTCTCGAGCACCCGTTTGGCCTCGGGGTTCGGAGAAAACAGATTCACATTCGGCCCCTTGCCAACCTCGAGCATCCGCTCGAGTTCCATTTTCAGATCTTCCAGGTCAATCTCGAGACTGTGAAGAGTCTGAACCGCGAGACCATCGCCCTTGCGAATGATGCCGAGCAGATAGTGCTCCGGCCCAATGTTGTCATGTCCAAGTCGCGCCGCTTCGGCCTTGCTCAACTTGAGCACTTCGCGCATGCCCGGGGTATAAGGCGTCTTGTCGTACACAGTTTTACCTGCCTCTCTTGTGTCCGCCACACCGCCCGGGAGCCGGCACCTGCGCCGGCCCCGCAAGCGTATGGCTTGCTACGCGAACCGCGTTGCGGCTATTCAAGGCAGCCCCAAGCGGCCCGCGGCGATGGCGGCGGCGCTCATGTCATCGCGACGGCTTCGTGCGTCTGCGAGCCTGCAGCGCCATCTTTCTGCATCCTATTATACATCCTGAAGCGCGGGCGCGTGCCTCGAAAAAGCGACTGAAAATGTCTGTGCGTCTTTTGTCACTCTGGGGGACTGATGGAAACGCGCGCCGCATTGTAACGGCGGCCGCTTCAGAGTTCTCGCGTGAGTTGCCCGTCGTCCATCAGATAGATGCCGCGGCATTCTACCAAGGGGGCCACCAGAGATCGCTCTGTCGCCGTGATGAAGGTCTGAACGCAGGGGTCAAGGCTGGCCAAGAGCGCGCGCTGGCGCGACTCGTCGAGTTCGCTCATCAGGTCGTCCAGCAGCAGCAGCGGCGGGTCGCCCGTGCGGGAAGTCATCCGTCGCATTTCCGCCAATTTCAGTGCCAAGACGCAAGATCGCTGCTGGCCTTGGGAGCCAAAGTCGCGTGCGTCGCGCCCGGCCACAAGGAACCGGAAATCGTCGCGATGCGGCCCCGACGAGATAGCCCCACGACGCATGTCATCGTCGGCGCAGCGCTCAAGCGCCTCACGCAGCGCCGCCTCAGCCGCGTCCGGCTGCGCTTGCACCGCTGACGGCGAGGGCAGGTACTCGAGCCGAAGAGGCTCCTCCACGCCGGCGATGGCCGCATAGGTCTGGCCGGCAAGCGCAGACAGTTCCGAGATCATCGCGGCGCGCGCCTGTAACAGCGCGCCTCCGTGAGCCGCCAACTTGTCGTGCCACGCCGCCAGTTCATCCCGCAGCGAGGGTCGCCGCTGGTGCTGCTTGAGCAGCGCGTTGGCTTGGCGCAGCGCGAGATCGTAATGTTGCAAATGAACGAGGTACGGCCGGCTTGTCTGACTCAGGCCGATGTCCAGAAACCGTCGCCGGCCCGCCGGCCCGCCCGAAACAAGCCCCAAATCCGGCGGGGTGAAGATCACCGCATTCAGCCGGCCGAGAAGATCGCCAAGCCGCGCCAATGGCGTCCCGTTCACAAAAACATGTTTCTCGCCTTGGTTGAAGGTCATGAGGAGCCGGTCCTCGCCTCCAAGCCTCTCCACGCGAGCCCGAATCAGCGTGGCCTCATAACCGTCGCGAACCCACGGGATCAATTCCCGCTCCGCCGAGGTGCGAAAACTCCGCGCGGTTACGAGCAGGCTCAACGCCTCGAGCAGGTTCGTTTTGCCTTGGGCGTTGGCGCCATAAATCAAGTTGATCCCCGGACCGAACTCCGACCGGACAGAACGCAGATTGCGAAAATTGATAATCTGGAGTTCCCGGACAATCAACGCTCAGCCACGCCCCGCCCAGAGATCCAACGCGGTGAACGCCAGAAGCGTCACGCCCACCCAACTGTTCACGGTGAAAAAAGCCGCCTCAATGCGGCTCAAGTCGTTCGGATTGACGAGACGGTGCTCCACGACCAGCAGCACCGCAGCAGCCGCCACGCCCAGATGATAAATCCAACCCGCGCCCGCACTCCAACCTGCGACGAAAAAACAGCCGACACAGATCA
The DNA here is from genome assembly GCA_026418615.1 of Candidatus Sumerlaeaceae bacterium. GTDB lineage: Bacteria > Sumerlaeota > Sumerlaeia > Sumerlaeales > Sumerlaeaceae > JAOAAY01. The sequence continues at coordinate 155,285 of JAOAAY010000005.1, forward strand.
CATGCAATGTTGACGACAGCCAAAGGGCGCGTGCCACGCCGAACCTCGCCGGCACGCTGAATAACCCCTCGCGGACATCAAAGTCGCGGTCCTGACAGGCATAAATAAGGTCGAAACCCGCCGTCCAGAACATGACTCCGAGACAAAGCAGGAGCGGCGGCGCCGCCAGCCCGCCCGCCACGGCGATCCACGCGCCCGCCGGCGCCAGCCCAAGGGCAAGACCCAGCACCCAGTGGGAAAGCCATGTAAATCGTTTCGTGTACGAGTATCCGAGCAGAACCGCCAGCGCAACGGGCGACAGCGTCAGCGCCAGCGTGTTGAGCATCGCGGCACTCAAAACAAACAACCCGCATGACAGCACCACGAGACCCGCCGCAAATCCGGGGGACAACGCCCCCGAAGGCAGCGCGCGGGTTGCCGTGCGCGGGTTTCGCGCATCAATCGGAGCGTCCACGAGCCGGTTGAAAGCCATCGCGGCCGTCCGCGCAAATACACACGCGGCGACAATCCAAACGGTCGTCCGCATGGGCGGCAGTCCGCCCGCCGCCAGCAGGGCGCCGATCAGCGCAAACGGCAGGGCAAACACCGTGTGCTGAAACTTGATCATTTCGAGGACGGTCGCCGTCTGCCGCAAGAACCAGCGCATCACATCTCAAGCAGACAGAGCAGTTCGCAAAGTCGGTCCTGCGTGCCTTTCACAGCGTCCGTCGAAGTCCGGATGTTGTTGAACAGGAACGAGAAGACCAGCGTTCGTCCCGGCGCCGCGGTTACATAACCAGAAAGGCAACTGACCGCGTTGATATATCCGGTCTTGGCCCGGACTTTGCCGGCCGTGTGGTCATTCCTCATGCGGCCACGCAGGGTGCCCTCGCGCCCGCCCAGCGGCAAGGAGGCAAAAAATTGCGCCGCGTAGGGATGCCGACTCATGTGCTCGAGCAGGGCAACCACCTGCGCCGGAGAAACGCGGTTCTGCTCCGAAAGCCCGCTGCCATCTTCAAACCCCATCTCCCGCGGCTCGATGCCGGCCCGCCGGAGGAATTCGGCCTCGACCTCTTTCGTCGAACGGTATCCTCCGCGACCCCGTTTCAAAGCGCCGATGGACACATACAATTGTTCGGCAAAGTGGTTGTTGCTCTGCTTCATCATGGTGTCCACGATTTCAGACATTTTCGGCGACAGATAAACAGCCACGACATTGTCCGTCGTCGGAGGCGGCACAGTCCCGGGCCGCGACGCCACGCGCAGGCTCCCGCGCACGGGAATTTTAGCATCATGCAGTTTTTGCCGGAACACCGCCGCCGCATAGAGGCCCGGGTTATCACACGGGATCGTGAAGGTCCGCTTCGCCGTGGCCTCGGTCGGGTTGCCGCTGACCACAATTTGTCCGTTTTTTGCCCGTTTGACAGTTACGCCTGCTTTTCCCTGGCCCGTTACGGTGTCGTTGATAACTGGGTAGCCTGTCGCCGCAGGGATGAACTCCACTATGCCCGGTTGCCCCGGAGCGCCCGGTCGCACGCGGATCTCGAGCAGATTTTCTTTCAGCGTGAGCGGGCTTGGAATTGGCGCATAGTAGTCGTCCCGGACGCGCTCCGGCCAGCCCCGCGGGATCAGGTCTGCGAGGTCCCACTCGCTGCAATCCACAACCAATTCCCCGGCCACTTCCCGAATGCCTTGGGCTCGCACCTTCTCCACCCAGTCGCGGTAAATCCAATCATCCGGTTGACCCTGCCATAGCCGCCGCGTGAACGAGGGGTCACCCTGCGGCCTGATCACAAGACTGCCTTGAAGAACCCCGTTCGCGTCCACGGCCCCCGTCCGGTACAGATAAGTCCTGTACTGAAAGTCCGGCCCCAACTGATCCAACGCCAACGCACCGGTAAAGATCTTGCGATTCGACGCCGGAATAAACTTTTCATTTGCAGCGTGCGAGTAGAGGACCGCGCCAGATTCCAAATGTTTGATGACTATACCCCAACGCGACTGCCCCGCCACGGGCGCTACGATGCGCTCCACCGCTTCCGGCAGGGTGGCGGGCGTGGTCGAGGTCACGGGATCGGGGCGCGAGACCGGAGGCTTGGACGCTCTCGTCCGGGATGACCGGGCGGATTTCTTCTGACTTTGGACCGCCGCTTTCTTTTCCTCTTCCGGCTTTTTCCCGGCCTCCGGCTTTGGGGCTGCCGACGGTTTTTTCCCGCCTTCCGACTTGTTGGAGCCCTCAGGTTTGCGGGCGGCTGTCTGTTTCTTGCTGCTGGAGACCACCGGTTTCGAGACGCCGTCCGACGCCGCAGTGCTTTGAGCCCCGACTTCGCGGGCAGATCCTATCAGGAAGAACGCGAAAAGAATCGCGACAAAAGTTTTTACGGTGGCGGCCAGCGCCGCTTGCCGCCTGCTTCCGCTTGAAGAGACCATGATCACCGTCTTGCAATCATCTCGTGGCGTCGCCGGTTGGAGCCCATGCCCGGCCGACAACGCCCCGTGCCAAATAAACCGGTAGGCAACGGTTAGTCACGGTCAAGCCGCGAACGCGGCCAAACCCCGAAGCGAGTGTGCCATGACTCTTACCGTACAATCCCTCGACACACTGCTGGCCGCGAGCGCGGCCACGGAGGAATTCCGCGAGGCCGTCCTGCGCCTCGAGCGCGGGGAGCCTCAATCCCAGATCCGCTTTCCCGCCGGCTCGCCGACCATCAAAATCTTGCGTGTCATCGCCAAGTTGCTCGAAGTCGCTCCCACGCTCGAAATCCGTTCCGCCGAGATCGTCGCCGTCAGCGGTTGCAGTGATTTCGCCGGCACCCTGTCCGTCAACGACGGGGAACGCCTCTACGAATTCCTCTGGGACTGCCGCTGGCGCGCCGAACAGCAAGGTTACACCACTTGGTACGGCCAGCCCGATCAGGCGCGTGCCGCCCGCGAGTTTGGCTACCAATGTTTCCAAAAATTCGAGCGCGTTCGTTAGTCCCTCCGCCGACCGCCCGCTCTCTTCAGACCTCGCAGGACGCCTGACCAAGGACTCTGAGCCAGAGCGGAGGGACATGAAACTTCACTTTGGCAAGCGATGGGCGGCCTCATGGCGATTGGCCGCGTTGATCACAGTGATGGGCCGGCCCAGTCCGTTCCCGTAAACCGTGGTCTTCTTAAGGCGAACCAACCCGAGCGACGACCTACTAAGTTCTCCTGATCGTCCACCCCTGCTCCGACTGACAATTGCAGGGATCAGCCCTGACCAGCCCGCGAAAGGTTGCCCTTAGTAGACCGCCTTTTAGTAGCGCGGTCGCCAACTTGCCGCTCCGCCCGCGCCCAAACTCGCGTTCCGCCAAACATGAGCCCGCCCGTCCTCTTATTCGCCGCCGTGAATCCCCCGGCGCACAAAACCTCACCCGACGCCCTCCTCACAAGCCAGCCTCCGCCTTCGGGCATACCGGGTAATTCTCGCTCAGACATTGAGAGAACCCATCGCTCGACCTGCCGGTGCTCTCCATCTCCCATGTCGCAAGGCAAGGCCTGTGCGGGGATTCGGTTTGGGGCCTGTTTCGCGCTTTTCGGCCAGCCGCGCTGGCGCACCCCGAGCATCTGGCCTGTCACACCGTCGCCATCACCGCCGCCCGATACACGGCAAGGGCTTCGTCTACTTCAACTTCGGTGACAATCAGGGGCGGGCTGAAGCGGATCGTGGACTCGCTTAGAAGGTTCGTCTCCAGAATGAGGCCGCCACCCCGACAACGCTCGACAATGGCACGGGCCGTAGCAGGGCTATCGTGTTCGACGCCAATCATCAAGCCGACGCCGCGGACATCACGCACGCGGCCGGCGGGCGCTGCCGCTGCAATGACGCGCAGGCCGTCAAGGAGGCGCGCGCCCATTCGCTCGGCGTTGTCGAGCAATCCCTCACGCTCAATGACGCCAAGGGCGGCAAGTCCCGCAGCACAACTGACCGGGTGACCGCCAAAGGTGGTGATGTGAGCAAACGGGGGCTCGGCGGCGAAGCGGCGGAGGACATCGCGCGGCGCCATGACGCCGGCCAGAGGCATACCGCCGCCAACAGCCTTGGCCACTAAGAGGACATCCGGAGTGACGCCGAAGCGTCGCGCAGCAAACCAGTCGCCGACTCGGCCGATGCCGGTCTGGATTTCGTCGAAGATAAGTTGGGCACCCGTCCGGGTGCACTGCGCCCTCAGGGCCGCCAACCAACCCTCGGGCGGTACGCGAATCCCTCCCTCGCCCTGAACCGGCTCGACAATGACCCCGGCAGTCGCGCTCGTGATGCGTTCCAACGCGGCAAAGTCGCCAAACGGCAAAAATTCCACCGGCGGCAGAAGCGAAGCGAAAGGCGCGCGCCAGTTCGCCGCGCCAAAACAGGCCAGCGCCCCCACCGTGTCGCCGTGGTAGGCACCCTCAAAAGCCACCAGACCGCTGCGCCCGGTGATTTTTACGGCCAGTTTGAGCGCGGCGTCCACGGCCTCCGCACCGGTCGTGAGGAAATAAATAGCATCCAGCGGCGGCGGAGCCAACGCCGCCAGACGCGCGGCCAAGTGGGCCTGCGGCCGCTGTAGGTGTTCGCCGTAAACCATGGTGTGGGCATACAGGCGCGCCTGCAAGACGACGGCTTCGACGACCGCTGGATGGCAGTGGCCTACATTGACAACGGCTATTCCGGCGATGAAATCAAGATAGGTGCGGCCATCCGCGCCGAACAGGCGGCACCCCTGCGCCCGCATGACCTCGAGCGACGGCGGCCACGGCGAGGTGGGGCCTACATGGCGGGCGAAAAGGTCGGCGGTTCTCATGGGCCTGTCCGGTGCTGAGCGATCTTCATGCGTTGCGAATGATTATATTGGGGCCGGTTTGTCTATGGGGTTCGTGAACGGCAAGGCAGGGGGTGACTTTGCGCAAAGGCTGATTACGGTTGTTGAAATTGGCTTCGGCGCTGTCCAAGGTCGGCTGTTCGCAGTGACGATTGCCCCGGTTGCTTGCCGCCCGTTGGGATCTAGGATGCCAGTGCCAGCAGAATGACGCAGGTCATGTCAAAAAGTTTGCAGTCTCATGTCTCCGCCGGTCCGGCGCGAAAACGCGTCGTGGTCCGGCGAATCCGCCGTCCTGTGCGGACCCCGCTGAGCCGCCGGCGTGTGGTCGGACTGTTTTATGGTGTGGGTCTGGCTGCCGTCATTGCAGCCGTAACCCATGTGTCGCAGGGTTTCCTGCAGGACATGCCGTATTTCCGACTGTCACGCCTGCAGGTCCACGGCGTCTCGGCGCAAATGGAAACGGATTTGCAGCGCATTCTTGAGCAAGCCTTGTCGCGCAACCGCAACCTGCTCAGCCTCGACCTCGGCGAGATAACCCGGCGCATCCGCGAGCATCCGCGAATCCGCCAACTCCAGTTGGAGAAGATTTATCCTGACACGCTTGTCATCCGGGCCAGCGAGCGCCAGCCCGAGGCCATTGTGAACACCGACGCATTTTATTTTGTCGATCGCGAAGGGTTTGTGCTTGGCAAGGTCAAGCCTGCCGAGTTGCGCGGACAGGAACTGCCCTTCATCACCGGACTCCACCCGCAAGAGGTGCGGCAGGGCGAGAAGATCCTCAATCCGGCGCTTTACCGCGCGTTGCTGATGGCTCAGGTGTTGCGAACACGCAATCCGGAACTTCACGCCATGTTTTCCGAGATCCACATCGAGAGCGACCCGGTGACAAGGCTCGACAGCCTGACGGCGCATCTCAAGGGGGGGACCGAGGTGCGGTTTGGAGACGGAAATCCTATTGACAAATTGCCGGCTCTTGAGACCTTCATCGCCCTCAAACGCGAGCAAGGCGGCGACCCCTTCAGCGCGCTCTACATTGACCTGCGGTTCGAGAACCAAATCGTATTCATGGAGCGCGAGCGTGCGCTGTCCATGGCGGCCGGAAAACAGGAGCAGTTGAAGCACGAAGAAATGGCAAAGACGCTTGGCGAGAGCAGCGGCGGGACAGGAGCGTCGCCCGCCAAGGCAAAACCGCGCGAGCGCGCCGACGGCCCTGCGGCGGCAAAATCGCGCACCGGTTCCGGGCAACGCCGCGAAAGCGTCCCCGCGGCGCGGCAGGTGGCCGATCCGCCGGCGGCCCCGGCTATCATCCAACAGCAGCCGGAGCCTCAGCCGCGTCGCGGGCTCAGCCGGTTCGCGTTCTGGCGCCGCAAAGGTGGCGATCAGGCTAACCCGTCCACCCCCACCCAATCTCCGGACCCGTTTGCGGTACGCTGAAGAAAGGAGAGACTCTCGTCAATCATGCGTAAACGCCGCCAGCCAATCGTCACCGGACTCGACATTGGCACCACGAAAGTGTGCGCCATCATTGGCCACGCCGATGCCGATGGGGCGCTCACCGTGCTTGGCGTAGGCAGCCACCCCTCTCAGGGCCTCAAGAAGGGCATGGTCGTGGACATTGAGATGACGGTGGATTCCATTCAGAAAGCCGTCCGCGAGGCCGAGCAGGTGGCTGGCGTCAGCGTGAAACAGGTTTATGTGGGGATTGCAGGAGGGCACATCAGCAGCACCAACAGCAAAGGCATCGTCGAAATCCCCAACCGGCAGCGCGGGGTGACCGAGCAGGACTGTCAGCGCGTCCTCGAACTCGCCCGCAAGATCACCGTGCCTCACGACATCGAGATTCTTCAGGTGATCCCGCAGGAGTATGTCCTCGACGGCCAGCCAGGCATCAAAAACCCGGTGGGGATGACCTGTTCGATCCTCGAGGTGCGCGCCCATGTCGTGCTCGCGGCCATGACCAGCGCATCAAACATCATGCGGTGCATTAAACACGCCGGCCTGCAAACCTGTGAAATCATGCTCGAGTCACTGGCCTCGGCTGTGGCCATTCTCGGCGAGCATGAGAAAGACCTCGGCGTCATCCTCATCGACATCGGCGGCGGAACGAGCGACATCGCCGTCTTCTCCGGCGGCACGGTGAAGTTCAGCGGTGTCATTCCCCTCGGCGGCGACAGCATCACCAACGATATCGCGTACGGACTCAAGGTCAACCGTTACGATGCCGAGAATATCAAAAAGAAACATGCCAGCGCCCTTCCGGGCGAGGTGGACCCCGATGAGAAGATCGAAATTTCCGATGTGCTCAAACAGGAGCCCCACCTCGTCAGCCGGCGGTTTCTGTGCGAAATCACCGAGGCGCGCCTCGAGCAAATCTTCATGATGGCCAAAGATATGCTGGACAAATCCCCCGTGCGCGACCGCGTGTTCGGCGGCGTGGTACTGACCGGCGGCACCTCGCTTATGCACGGTATAACCCGGCTGGCCGAGCGCATCTTTGAACTGCCGGCCAAGGTGGGCATGCCGCAGAATGTAAAGGGACTAAGTGGCATTGTGAAGTCGCCCATCTATTCGACCTGCATCGGCCTTGTCCTCCAGGGCATCGCCACGCAGGCGGTAAGCCCGGCCTTTTATTCCAACGGCAGTATCTTTGGGCGGCTGGCTCACCGGTTGCGGAAAGCCATTGATTGGTATCTGTTTGACTAACTGAGGGGGACCCGATGACCTCGCCACTGGAGGCTGTGCTCCTTGGTGCCGGACAGCGCGGAACAGATGCGTGCGGCGCATTTGCCCGACGCCACCCGGAGCAGTTGCGGTTTGTGGCAGTGGCCGAACCGGATGAGGAGCGACGGCGGAGATTCGCCCGTCAGCACGGCATTGACCCCGCCATGTGTTTTGCCGCGTACGAGGATCTGCTGGCCCGCCCCCAACTGGCGCCACTGTGTTTCAACACGACCATGGACGCCCATCATTTGCCGTCCACCCTGATGGCTCTCGAGGCCGGTTATGATATTTTTCTGGAAAAACCGATGGCTGTCACCGCGCGCGACTGCTTGCGCATCGCGCAGGTCGCACGCGCTCGCGGGCGAATTGTCCAGATATGCCACCCGCTGCGCTACACGCCCTTCTACACCAAAGCGCGCGACTTGCTGACCAGCGGCGCCATTGGCCGCGTTATCTCGATGACGATGGTCGAGAATGTAGGGTACTGGCATTTTGCCCACAGTTATGTGCGCGGCAATTGGGGCGTTGCCGCGACAACCGGCCCGCTCATCCTGACAAAATGCTGCCACGATATGGACTTGGCCGTCTGGCTGGCCGGTGACGACCCTGTGAGGGTCGCATCATTCGGAGCGCTCAATGAATTCCGCCCGGACCGCGCACCGGAGGGCGCTCCGAACCGCTGCACAGACGGATGTCCGGTGGAAAAGACCTGTCCTTATTTTGCTCCGGCCATGTATATGGGCGACAACACGGACTGGCCCGTCAGCGTGATCTCTTCGGACCCGTCCGCCGAAGCCCGTTGGCAGGCGCTGCTCACCGGACCGTACGGCCGGTGCGTGTACCGCTGTGATAACACGGCAGTTGATCACCAGACGGTCATTGCCGAGTTTGCCAACGGTGTCTCGCTCGGTTTTTCCGTCCATGCCAATGCCTTTCACCCCTGCAGGACGCTGCGCGTTACGGGCAGTGAGGGCGAGTTGAACGGCCACCTTGAAAAGGCTGAGATCTCTGTGGTGCGGTTCACTCCCGGACAGGGCCTTGAAGCGAACCCCCGGGTGTTCTCCACAGCCGGTCAGGCCGATGCCCACCACGGCGGCGACACGGGGGCTATCAGCAATTTCCTGCGCTGCGTGCGCGAGGATGACAAACAGGGCGCCGCCGAATCTCTCGACATCGCCGTTGCCGGCCATCTTCTGGCGTTCGCCGCCGAGCAGGCCCGGGTGACTCAGACGCTTGTTGATATGAAATCGTACCGACTCGCCCTCGCGGGCTAAGGCTCTCCGGTTTCGCTTGATGTTGCAGCGCGCCGGCGCGAACCATGCCCGGCCGGTGACCCATCCGTGAACGGTTTGACAGCCACACCCCGGAGGATAAGCACATGCCCCGCTTACGAACTTTCCGCCCAGCCCTCCTTGCCTCGAGCCTCATGATGGCGGCCAGTGTCATCATCGCCGGAGCCGGGCCAGACCGTCGCCTCGAGATTCGCGCCGATGTCGGTCAAATATCGGTCCGATACTCCTATTCCGGCCTTGCGTTGGATGTGTTCGGAGCGCCCTTCAGCAGAGCCAGTTGGCTGCTCGTCACCAAGCCCGGAAAATGGGGCGAACTGGTCTATCACCCGCCGGGCAACGACACCTTGGTCGCGGCTGCGACAGTAACCGATGCGGACGGCCGCAAGCGCATGACGGTACGCCACGCGCTGCCGGAGGTGCTCAATAATCCTTTCAAGGGCATGGAAACCATTGAAATTGGCCCGGACAATAACCTGACCGTTCGGTTCGAATACTCGCTCGAAACCACGGACACGGCAAATATCGAGTGGGCTCCCGTGAATCTCAATGCCGATCTGTTTTCCGGTTGTGCTTTCAGTGCTGTAACGGATAAAGGCACGACAAGCGGCGTTCTGCCCGACGAATCCTTCGACACCGACTGGCGCAAAGCGCGCCTGCTGGCTGGCGTGAAATCGCTCGAGTTGCAGTCGCGCCTTGGGCCCGTCCGCATCCGCATCGAACCGTCGGATGCCGATGTCGTGTTTGAGTACCGGCGCGACAAATGGGCGGTGAGCGGTCCGCGAACATTCTGGGTTGGTGTTCACAATGCCCGGACCGAACCCAGGCAGCGGCGCGCCTACACGGTGACCTTGCAGTTTGCATCCAAACCGGTAGGCGGGTCTGCCGCCGGAAAATCGTTGTCGGCTGTGTGTGGCGTCACTCCGACAGACGCGGCAGCAGTGCCGGGGTTCCGCCGCGACTATATCGTCCCCACGCCGAGATCGCTTGAGTTCACAGACACAGCGTGCCGCCTGTCAGATGGAACTATCGTCAATCTCGGCGAAAAACCCGACGAACTGACACGAAAGGCCGCAGCATTCTTCGCCGAGGAAGTGAAACGGGTTTACGGGATTACACTCGCCATCGAAGAAGGCATTTCGCTGTCATGTCACCCCGCCATCTACTTGGGTGACATCGGACGCACTACCTCGTCAGCCGAGATGTGCGCTTCCGCCGGACTAACCTTGGACGCTCACGCCGAAGCCTACTGCGTGCTCGTGGACGGCGACCGCGCCGCCGTTTCAGCCCGCACACCGCGCGGCGTTTTCCACGGAGCCGCAACCCTGGCACAACTGATCGAGGTGACAACGCAGGGGGTGTTCCTCCGCGGCGCAAAGATTTCAGACTACCCCGCCTTGGGATTCCGCGGTGTCCACTGTCTGAGCGGGCGAAACGCAGGCGACCAGATTGCCAAAGCCATCCGCGACTTGATGGCCCGCTTCAAAATGAATGCGCTCGTGTGGCAGTGCGAGTATGTGAAATGGGATGTGGATCCGCGCATCTATTCGCCGCAATACGGCATGGAAAAGGCCGATGCCCGCAAGGTCGTGGAGGCCTGCCGACGGTACGGACTGGATCTTATCCCCCTGCTCCAATCGCTCGGCCATGCCGAGTACGCCTTTGTCGGCGCCAACAACCTCGATATTGCCGAAGATCCGGAAAAACCCTATGCCTTCGCCGTCACGGTACCAAGGGCGTTCGAGTTCCTGTTCCAACTGTACGAGGAAATTGTGGATTTCACACAGCCGCGAATCTTTCATGCGGGGCTCGACGAGTTCACCATGCGCGGCCGCTACCCCTTCCGCGGCCTGCCGCGCACGGAAACGGAACTGTTCATGCTCACCATCAACCGCTGCCGAGAATGGCTAGCCAAGCGCAACATCCAGATGATGATTTGGGGCGACCAGTTTCTGCACGGCCGGGACGCCAACGATGCGGCCCTTGCCCCGACGGCAGAAGACGCCAAGGTGCGGCGCGACGCCCTGCCCAAGGATATCATCATCACCGACTGGCATTACGCACCCGATCCGCCGGAGAAGTTTACTTCGATCAAACTCCTCCAGGACTGCGGCCTGCGCGTCATCGGGGCGGGGTGGTTCAATCCGGATAACATCCGCAATCTCGCCAAGGCATGCGTGGACGCGCAAGCCATGGGCTATTTGCAAACAACATGGGCCGGCTTTAACTTCAAAATAGACGACAACGATGTTTCCTGGCTCCAGTATTGGGCCTATATTCTGGCAGCCCAATACTCTTGGACAGGGGTCAATACACCGCCGGCCGAACTGCCATTCCGGGCGCGCGACCTGTTTCTTGATCTCTGGTTTGAACGGCGGCCCGTGCTGAAACAGCAACCCGGATTTACTGTGGATATCCGCCCATTACTCAACCGCCGCCTTGCCGACACGACAGCAGGCACCGGGTGGGCAGGGCGGGGGCCAAACGCGGACCTGTCGGCTTTCAAGCCCGGCGAACACCTCTTCCACGGCCACCGGTTCGTGACGGCACCTAATGCCCACGGCGAGACGGCCGTCGTGCTTGCGGGCCTGGGCAACCCGACTGGCGAGTTTCCGGATGCCGTCACCGCAGAGATCGCGCCGCGGCGGGTGTCTCAACTCCGCTTCCTGATCACCGCCACAGCCCGGACGAATGACGGCACCGTCATCGGCGACATCGCGGTCGGTTATGATGACGGCTCCACGCAAACCATGCCTCTCGTTTACGGTCAAAATGTATTTGCTTTTGATGACTTCCGCATGAGCCGAACGACATGGCTCGCATGGCAGGGCGAAACGGCGCTCGGCGCGCCCGTCGGTCTCTGGGATGCAGCATGGATCAATCCCGAACCGTCGAAGCCGATACGAAGCATCACTCTTAAAAGCGCGAAGCAGTACTCCGCGCCCATCCTGCTGGCCATCACCGGTTTCGAAGAGTTGAATTAGACAACTTTCGCGCGGCTGCCGCCGCAGATGCAGTCGCCTTTGGAGGGACCTCAATGCGACACTGTCTCGCGTTTGCCATTCTGCCCGTGCTGGTCTTAACCGCTCCATCGCTGGCCAAAGTGGATTCTTCCACCACGACCCTCCCGCTGGTACCGATGCCTCGCCAAATAACACGGACCGCTGCCGACAGTGTGCCCATCGCCTCCTCATGGGTCATTGTCACGCCGGACACTGATGCGGACCGGTACGCCGCCGCTTTGCTGGCGGAGGAGGTATCCGACCGCTTCGGCTGGAATTGGGCACTGGCCAACTCAGCAACACCCGCCGCGCAAGTCCGCCTCAGTGAGAGCGCCGCAGGCGCGGATGATCCGCCGCTTTTCGCCACTCAGGGCTACCGCCTGGTCATCAAACCAGGCCGCATCCTGATCGAAGCCGCCACCCCCGCCGGACGCTTTTACGGCGTTCAGACTCTCAGGCAACTGATCCGCGCGGCTGCCCAACCGGCTCTGCCCGCCCTTGAAGTGCGCGACTGGCCCGCCCTCGAGTGGCGTGGCGTGTCGGACGATATCAGCCGCGGCCAGGTTTCTACGCTCGACGACTTCCGCGACATCATACGGCAACTCGCCTATCACAAGAAAAACCTTTACCAGCCTTACATCGAAGACATGTTTGAGTTTGATGCAGACCCGGCCATTGGCAGGGAGCGCGGCGCCATCACCAAGGCCGAGATGGCAGCGATCCTCGAGGAAGCGCGCCGCAACCATGTGACCCTGACGCCGGTGTTCGAGACGCTGGGACATCAGGATCGCTTGCTGAGCCTGCCCCACAACCGCAAATATGCCGAACTGCAGGATCCCTCGACGCGACCGTGGTCCTTTTCACCGGCGTTGCCGGAAGCCGTTGAATTCGTCAAAACCCTCGTGGACGAGGTGGCCACCGCCACCCCCGGGCCATTTTTCCACATTGGCGGCGATGAATCTTTTGACATCGGAAAAGGTCAAAGCGCCGAACTCGTAAAGCAATTAGGCGTCAGCCGGGTGCATGTGGACTACTTCACCACGATGATCCGCCATCTCGCAGCCAATCACGGCCGCCAGTCCATGTTATACGCGGACATGCTCATCCGGCATCCCGAGGCGCTGGACCTCCTGCCGCGCGAGGCCATCCTGGTCGACTGGCACTACCACAAGCACGACCAGTTCACCTCTGTGCCCGCCTTCAAGAAAGCCGGTTTTCGTAACATCTTCACCAGCCCGGGATTGTGGAGTTGGACCGCCTTCTACCCCAACTGGGACATAGCGTTTGCCAACATCACAAACGCCGCAGCCGTGGCGAAACGCGAAGGTCTCATGGGTTGCATCGCGTCGTCTTGGGGCGACGAGGGCGCCGAAAACCTGAGGCTGAACAATTTTGCCGGCTGGGCGTTTGCCGCGGCATCGGAGTGGGAACAGGACGCCACCACCGCGACCGAGTTTTTCCGGCGATATGTTGCAGCCGTGTACGGAGCCGATTCGCCCTCGCTGGCCGAAGCGCACCTGCTTGTCGGTGACGCAGGCCGGACACTCGAAATGCCGTATCCCGCAAAAGTCTTTCACAAGGGGCCGGCCGTGCGGCGTCTCGATGCTGCGTGGCTCGACAAGGTCACCCGCCTGCGCAACCAGATGGTGCGGGCGCGGGCACTGATCGCAGCCTCCACGGCCGGCATCCGGCGCCACCGCGATCAGATCGAAAGCCTCGACCTGGCCGCGCGACGCTATCTTTGGATGGCCGAACGCGACCTGCTCATGGACTCCATCGCAGCAGCCGTGACCTCCGCCCCAATGAGTTCGCTGACCGCCGCCGACCGCCGTGAGATTCATGATGATCTGGCGCTGTTGCGCAACGAACTCCACGCGATCATCGCCGAGTACCAGCGCTTGTGGATGCGCAGATACAAGTACCCGATGTTCCAGGACAACCTTGAGCGTTTGCAACGGCAACTCGCCGCACTGCAGGGTCTCGTGGCTGCCGCACAGGCTGGGCAATTGGCACTGGCCCATGATCATGTGGCCTGGATATGGACCGACGAGGGCAATCCCGCTGCTGGGGCTCCCGAGGGGACGCGATATTTTGTGCGCTCTGTCGAACTCGATCGCGAACCGGTTTACGCCTCGCTTAAATGCTGGGCAGACGATCGCGCCCGCGTGTTCGTCAACGGCCAGCCTGTCCTCGAGGCCGAGTATTCCAAACCGCCTATTAGCGCCCAGGTGCGCGACCACCTGACCACCGGTGTCAACATAATAGCCATCGAGGCGGACAATGGTTATGGCAGCGCTGGCGTCGCTCTGACCCTCGAACTGCGCTCCGCAGACGGTCACACCACGACAATCACGGGCGATGCAGGCTGGCGGGCCAGCACGGCGACGGCCGACGGATGGACAACGGCGCTGCCCGAGGGCGACTCATGGAAGAAGGCGCGGGTGCTCGGTCGCGGTATGATTCCGCCGTGGGACTTTGTGCAGTGGTAGGTTGCTCCTGTTCTTAAGCCGCATGTGGACCCGGCCAGTCCACTATTAGTTTGGCCGATTGGCCTTGCCTGCACGCCAAACAACACTTACCCCGTCGCCTCTGGTGCGGAGGCGGGTGAGAGTGTCAGTGTCCACTTGTTACCTTTCCTCCGCACTGATTCTTGAGGAGGGGTGGTAATCGTGCTTCACGAACCGGCCGCACAGAGCGGCAAGGATCCGGCGGCAGGGTACAAGAGCCGGCTGGGCTTGTGGATGTTTTTATTCTACTCGATTTTTTACGGCGGTTTTGTGGCGATCAACCTCGCTGCGCCGCTACTCATGGAGGCCAACATCTTGATGGGCCTCAATCTGGCGACCGTGTATGGTTTTGCCCTGATTATTGTCGCCCTGATCCAAGCCCTGATTTACGACAGCATGTGTCATGCCAAAGAGGTCGCGTTGGCAGACCGCGAAGACGCGAAAGAGGGGGGCAACTGACATGGTGATCGCAGTTTTCCTCGCATTTGTCATCTTCGTTGTCGGCTTATCATTCTACTTGGGCCGCCAGACACGCACCTCGAGCGGCTATTACGCCGCCGGCGGCCAGATCCACTGGTCCGTCAATGGCATTGCGTTCGCCGGGGATTATCTGTCCGCCGCGTCGTTCCTTGGCATCTGCGGCATGATTGCCACAATGGGCTACGACGGCTTTCTCTATTCCATTGGTTATCTTGCAGGATGGATTGTGGCACTTTTTGTGGTCGCAGAACCCATGAAACGGTTGGGCAAGTACACCTTCACGGACGCCGTGGACTCGAAATACAACTCGCGCGGCATCAAACTGGCCGCCGCCATCAGTACGCTTGTCGTTTCAATCTGCTATCTCATTCCCCAGATGGTTGGCGCCGGAGTCCTCGTCGAGCCGCTGCTGGGGCTTGCCCACCACTGGGGCGTGATTCTCGTTGGAGTGGTCGTCATCACCATCGTGGCGACGGCCGGCATGACTTCCACGACCTATGTCCAGTTTCTCAAAGGCGGTTTGCTCATCATCTTCTCGTTGGCCCTTGTCACTGCCGTCTGCGTGCGCGGCTTCGACTCCAAGCCGGATCAAGGGGGCAAGGTTCCCTTTTACGAATACGCCACCTTGTCAGCCGCGATGACTGGCGGGCAGTTGACCGTCGCCGAACCCGGTTGGCAGGTCCTCGAAGTTCAGGAAGTCAAATCCGCCAAGGCCTCATTCGCCCGTTTGGCTAATAACGGCGTGCAAACCTGGTGGCTGGTGAAAGGCGACGGAAGTCAGGTCTCGCTGACGGAGACCCAGAGTGTCGTCGAAACAAAGGATGGCCGCAAACTCATCAACGGCGCACCGGCGTCAAAGGAAAACACGCTCCGCCAGGTAGGCCACATTGAGAAACTTGAGGGCAGCACGGATGTGCCCAAGGGACCCGTTTCGCCGTGGCGCCTCCTGTCGGCAATGGCCAGCAAGGACACCGTCGTGCAGCGCTGGAAGGACACCAAACTTACTGACAAGGACGGGTCCAAGGTGACGATCTATTACCCGACCTCAACGCCGGGCAACCTGCTGATGCGGCCGGGCCTTAAGTTCAAGGTGCAGGGCACACCCATGGAAAAACTCGACTTCCTCTCGCTGATGCTGGCGCTTTTCTTTGGAACGGCGGCGCTGCCCCATATTCTCATCCGCTATTACACCGTGCCCAGCCCGGCCAGCGCCCGCAAGTCTACCATCGTGGCCATCGCGGGCATAGGAACCTTTTACATCCTGACGCTGTTCATGGGCCTCGGCGCCATGATCAATGCCGTTCTCAACCCGGCGGACAGCAACATGGCGGCCCCCCTGCTCGCCCGTTCCTTTGGCAATTTATTATTTGCCATCATCTCCGCCATTGCCTTCGCCACGATTCTGGGAACGGTGGCCGGCCTCATCGTTGCGGCCTCGGGTGCTGTGGCGCATGACCTGCTGGATCGCTTCTTTCAGGTTCGCATGGATGACCGCCAGAAGGTGAGAGCCGGCAAGATATCGGCCTTTACCGTCGGCGCTATCGCCATCGTGCTAGGCATCCTGTTCAAGGGAATGAATGTCACCTTCCTGGTCGGTCTTGCCTTTGCCGTGGCCGCCTCCGCGAACCTCCCAGCCATCCTCATGCTGCTCTTCTGGAAGGGCACGACTGCCAAGGGCATTACGGCCTCCATCATCATGGGGGTTGTTTCGTCTCTCGTGCTGATCCTCCTGTCGCCCGACCTGTACAAGCAGTACGGACTCGACCCGACGACCGCACCCATCCCGTTCAGCAATCCCGGCATCGTCTCGATCCCGTTGAGTTTTCTGACGCTGGTGCTGGTTTCGCTGTTCACCCGCAACAAGCCTGCGCCCGAGCCTGCCAAGGTGTAACACGGAGCACACGGGGTTTGGGTCCGCTGACACCCAAACCCCCTTGCGTTTCCGCCGGTGACCGGGCACAAGGGTTGTGTACCCATGAACGCGACTGTGCGCGTTGAACTTCACTGCCATTCGGTTCTCAGTGACGGACGGCAGCCGCCGGATGAACTGGCCGAACGGATTGCCGCTGCCGGTGTCGTGGCGGCGTCCCTGACTGACCACGACACGGTTGACGGACTGGAAACATTTCACCGGGTCCTGACCCGTCGCGGCGTAGGATTCATCACTGGGCTGGAACTGACAACCCAGCATGATGGGCGGGAGATCCACCTGCTGGCCTACGGCTTTGACCCGACGCACCCCGAATTATTGGAAACCTTGCGCTCGCTGCGACAGGCGCGCGACACCGGTAACCACCACAGCATCGCCGAGGCGCTGCGGCGTCAGGGAGCCGCGGCAGCGTCTGCGCCGGCCGACAGCGCTGCTCCAGCAGGCCGCATCGGGATTGGCGACGCCATCGCGCTCATCCATAGGGCTGGCGGCAAGACTTTCCTCGCCCACCCGCTGATCGTGTCCGAGGACCTGGCGCGTCTGGAGGCAGAAGTCGAGCGCCTGAAAGGCTATGGTTTGGATGGCATCGAGGCGCATTATCAAGCCTATCCGCCCGACATCCGCAGCCAGTTGCGCGCGATGGCTGCCCGCCACGGATTGGCCGTCAGCGCGGGATCCGATGTTCACGGCACGGGCGCAGCCGGCGATCCGCCCCCCGGCATCGAAATGCCCACCGACGACTGGCGGCATTTCCGCAATTGCGTGGTTGGCAAAGAGGCGGCCGACTGGGCCAGCCGCCGCGCTCAACCCGGCCGCCATCAGCCGCCGCGTATGCGCAAGCGTCATTTTATCCTCCGCATCATCCTCCCGGCCGTGCTGGCGCTCGTTCTGTTTGTCGCCGCCATGTTTGGGGTTTTTCTGCCAGCGTTCGAGCGCTCCCTGCTCGACCGCAAGCGCGAGATGATCCGGGAACTCACCAACTCGGCGTGGACCATTCTCGCAGGCTACGAGCGCGACGAGCGCGAAGGGTTGATGACGCGCGAGCAGGCCCAAAAAACCGCAGCCCGCCGCATCGAGTTTCTCCGTTATGGCCGCGACGGTAACGACTATTTCTGGCTGCAGGACATGCACCCGCGGATCATCATGCACCCCTACCGCAACGACCTCAACGGTCAGGATGTGACGGAATTCCGGGATCCCCGTGGCGTTCGCATTTTCGTGGAATTCGCCGATCTGGTGCGCCGGCAGGGCGAGGGTTACATTGATTATGTGTGGGAGTCTAAGGACGATCCGCGCCGCCTCGTGCCCAAAGAGTCGTACATCAAAGGTTTTGAACCTTGGGGCTGGGTGATTGGCACGGGCATCTATATCGAAGATGTGAACTTCGAAATCGCCCGTATGGAGAGCAACCTGATCCATGTTTCGGTTGGGATCTCGGGGCTCGTCGTCCTGCTCCTGCTCTTTGTCGTGCAGCAAAGTCTGCGCATCGAACGCCAGCGGTCGGAAGCCGTGGAGAGCCTGCACGAGTCAACGGAACGCTACCGCTCGCTCGTGGAGGCAGCCACGGAGGCGACGATGCTGGTCCTCGAGGGACGATGCCGATACGCCAACCCTACGATGCTGGCCTTGCTGGGGCGCACCGAATATGAACTGGGTCTGCTGGATGTGACCGACATCCTGCCGCGCGACGAGGCAAACGAGGCGGCTTGGCAACAATTAGACGCCCCCACAACGGGGAGGGAACCCAAAGGTGGGGTCGAAGGGGTACTCCGTCGTCGCGACGGCAGCCCCGTCGAATGCGTCCTCGCGCTGAGTCCCATCTCCTTCGGCGATAGCCAAGGATTTATCCTTCTTGCCAAAGATGTCAGTGTTCGCGAAAGCGCCCATGATGACGACGGCGGGCCGTTGGCCGAAGCACGGTTGCGCAGACTTGGCACCATGGCCGACCGGACCGACACGGGCCTCGTGCGGGCACGCGCCGCACGCCGGGGAACAATTATTGAAGCCAACAAAGCGGCTCTCGACCTAATCCGGAGCGGTCGCGACCCCGACGATTCGGGCAGTCCGGCGCTTGCCGACCTGTTTCATGACCCGGCCGAATGGGATCGGTTCCTGCAGCAAGCCTTGACGCACGGCCGCGCCGAGTGTCGGCGACTGCAGCGGCCCGGGAAGGACGCCCGGACACAGGTGCTCTCCATCTCGGCTTTTGTCGTGCGCGACGAGCACGGGCAACCCGACTGCCTCGAGACCACGATTCGGGACATTACCGAGCACGACCGGCAGGACGCCGAGCGCGAACAGATGGTCGAACGACTGCAATCATCGCTGCTTTTTCTACATGAAACCATTAGGCATTTCCTCCGCGGCGCCGTGTCTTGTGCGCCCGAGACGCCGGCCGGCAAAGTGGCGGCCGCCATGACCGCCCAAGGATCCAGCGCCGCCCTCGTAAAATCCGAATCTGGAGTCACATTGGGCATCGTCACCGACAGCGACTTGCGAACCCGCTTGCTCGCAGCCGGTGCGGACGCCCTTACGCCTGTGGCCCGCATCATGAGTGCCCCGTTGGTGAGTGTCCCGGAGAGCGCCCTGATTTACGAGGCTCTGCTCGTGATGGAAGAACACGGCATCCAGCACCTCGCTGTGCGCGACGAGAACGGATCCATCATTGGTGTGGTGCGCAATCAGGAACTGCTCCAATTCCACCGATATGGGGCCATCGTCCTGACGCGCGAAATTGAGCGGGCGCCTTCGGCCGAAGAGGTCATCCGCACATGCCGCCGCGCGCCCGAGTTGATCCGGGCGTTGATCTCCAGCGGCGCACGGCCGCGCCATGTGGCGAGAATCATGTCCGCGGTGTGCGATGCGGCAAGCGCGCGGTTTCTCGAACTGGCAATCCGGCGCATCGGCACGCCGCCCGCAGACTTTGCTTTTCTGGCCTTGGGAAGTCAGGGACGAAACGAGCAAACTCTTTATACGGATCAGGACAACGCCATCGTGTTTGCCGACATCCTCGATTCATCCAAAGCCAAGGCGGCCGCCGAGTACTTCCTGCAAATAGGCACCCTTGTCTGCGACTGGCTGCACGAAGCCGGGTTCACGCACTGTCCGGGTCAGGTGATGGCGAAAAACTCGCGGTGGTGCCAGCCCCTCGCCGTCTGGAAAAACTATTTCAGTGACTGGATCCGCAAGGCGGAACCGCAGGAATTGCTTGAGTTCAGCATCTTTTTTGACTTCCGCACGGTGGCCGGGATGCCGGCGTTCGCAGAGGATTTGCGCCGACACATTCACCAGACGGCGCGCGAAAGCCCCGCGTTCTTCCCGCATCTGGCGGCAAACGCCCTTCTCTTCAAGCCTCCCCCGCGCGCCCTCGGGCGTTTTCTGGCTGCCGCCGCCGGCACTGAACCGTCCGGACAAATCAACCTTAAGGATGCCATGATGCCCATCGTGGGCTTCGCGCGCCTCTACGCTCTCCGGCACGAATTGACCGAGACCAACACCCTTGAACGACTGGCCTCGATGGTCGGCAAGCAAGCGATCAGCGAGTCCAGCCACGAGGACACGGCGGCAGCCTACGAAATCCTGCTACGGTTGCGTCTTGAGCAGCAGGCGCTGGCGCTGGCCGCGGGTCAACCCCTCGGCAATTGGGTAACCGAGCGGCGCCTCAGCCACATGGACCGTGCGCTACTGGATCAGGCCTTCGCTCAGACGGCCGCCGTCCAGAAAAAGATCAGTTACGATTTCTTGGGTGGAATTTAAGCACTTCGCTCACAGGCGCATCGGCCGTCGGTCTGGCCGCATGGCTGAAATCATTCGCACGGGCAGCAAAACAGGAGTTTTTCTCATTGCGTAAAATGTGTCGGGTGGCAAATAATGCGTGTTTATTTTGCAGCAGCCCAACGGAGACACCCATGACTGATGAGTATGGCCCGGACAACCGCCCGCAAGCAAACGCCGAGGTGACCGAGGAATTCATCCGCAGGCTTCCCAAGACGGAACTCCACTGCCATCTCGACGGCTCGCTTCGAATCGGAACCATTCTGGAACTCGCCGCCGAACGCAAAGTCCGGTTGCCCGCCGACGACCCGGACGGTCTCGCGCGGCACATTGTGGCCGGCGAATCCGTGCACAACCTGGTCGATTATTTGAAAGCCTTCGACATCACCCTGTCGGTGTTGCAGGACGAAGAGGCCTTGTTCCGCGCCGCATACGAGTTGTGCGAGGACTGCGCCGCCGAGAATGTCCGCTATCTCGAGGTGCGCTACTCCCCAATCCTGCATACGAAACGGGGGCTTCGAGAGACACAAATCGTGGATGCCGTTCTCGAGGGGCTCGCGCTCGGGGAAAAACGGTTTCACATCAAGACCGGAACGATCATCTGCGGAATGCGCAACATCAGCCCGGAATCATCCTATAAACTGGCCGAGTTGGCCATCGCCTACAAGAACCGCGGAGTCGTAGCCTTCGACCTCGCTGGAGCGGAGGAAGACTATCCCGCCAAGAAACATAAGGACGCGTTTTTCCTCATCTTGCGCAACAATATCAACTGCACCCTTCATGCCGGTGAAAGTTACGGCCCCGAGTCCATTCATCAGGCGTTGCACTATTGCGGCACCCACCGCATCGGCCACGGAACAAGGCTCAAGGAGGACGGAGACCTGCTGAACTATGTCAACGACCACCGCATTCCTCTGGAAATTTGTCTGACTTCCAATGTCCAGACCCGCGTGGTCCCGTCTTTGTCCGAGCATCCCTTGCGCTTCTACTATGATTACGGTCTGCGTACGACCATCAATACTGACAACCGACTGATGAGTAACACCACGGTGACGCGCGAACTCTACCTGGCGCACAAGCACTTGGGCTTCACGCTCCCGGAAATTGTCGACCTGATCATCTTCGGGTTCAAAAGTTCCTTCCTGCCGTATCGCGCCAAGGTGCGCATGTTGCGCGACGCCTTGGCTGAACTCAGCGAACTCGCGCTCGAGCCGAAAACTCAAAAACCCCACACAAGCGCGGCAGCCGAAACCCTGTAATGGACGGAGAGTGTTTCAGGCGTTAAGGCACAATCATCTTTCCACACCGAGGACCTGATGAGCAGTGGGGTTGAAGCCGGCGGCGTTGCCACGCGCCCCTGCCGCGCGGTGCCTTTCCATCGGCAGGCTGGGATCGTCGTCGCAGTCGCGATTGCTGCGCATTTCATGATCCTGTCGCGGGGACTCGTGTGGGATGATCCCATGATCCGGGATCACATGCGTCTGACCGGCCTGTGGCGCATTTTTCAGCCCGATTACTTCGGGTTTGTCCGGCCGGGCAAGGTCGCGCTGTTCTCAATTGCCGCATCTTTATTTGGCAGTTGGGCGCCCGGATGGCAGGCCTTGTCCCTCCTAATCCTCATTGCTGCGTCACTGGCCCTGCTTCGCTTTGCGCGGGAGTTCCTGCCGCCGGCCGGGGCTCTCGCGGCGGCGCTTGCTTACGCTGCGCACCCTCTACATGTCGAGGCGACCGGGTGGTTCTCCGCCGTCAACGGAACGGCACTCGTCGCATTTGCCTTCCCGTATTATCTGATCATGCTGCGCCTGGCTCAGACCGCGCGCTGGCATGTGAAAGATCTTTTGCTGGCAACGGCGTGTCTCGCAGGCGCGCTCTTCATGAAGGAAGACGCGGTGGTCACGCCCTTCGTGGCACTGCTGTGCATCGTCGCTCGATGCGGCCGCGTCGAACGCCCCATGGGGGTTGTTTGGATGGTTCATCTCGGTCTCGCACTGGCCTTCACAGCCTACAACCGGCTTGCCGCGCGCGACTGGGGACAGGAACTCATTCCGCCGATTTATCCGGAGTGGGTGCTTTCGCTCCACGCCGCGCGTAGTTTCTTCGAGCATGTCGTGTATTTTGCAGCCCCGTTCCGATGGATGTATTATATTGAATACGACCGCCGCCCCACAGTGCTGCTGCCCATGACGCTGGCGGGGCTTTTAGGGGCTGCAGCACTGGTTGCGTGGCTTGTTCGGCGGCCGCGTCGCCTCGACCTGCCGCGTTTGTCCGTTCTCATGACCATCGTGCCAATGCTTCCGGTCTTAAATATTATTTACACGGGAAACAACCTGTTCGGAGTCCGCTACCTGGCGCACGGCGGTACCGGGCTGGCCCTGCTGGCGGGCTGGGCCGTGACCGAAGCCATGATGCGGGGCGGGCTTGCGTGGCGTATAACACGCGTGGCCGCCCTCTCCTGGCTCGCCGGGGCCATTGCAGCGTCCAATGTTTTCCACGCCGGATGGCGCACCGATGCGTCTCTGTTCGGCAACATTGCTCGAGCCGTGCCCTGGCATCCGTACGCCTGGACGATGCTGGCCCGCGATGCATACAACGCGGGTCATTACAAAGCGGCTGAAGGCTACGCCCGCGAGGCCCTGCGCACTGCCGATGAACTCGATAACCTCATGCTTCGGGAAACGGACCGCATGAAACGGCTCGGCCTCGCCGCTGTCGCGCCCAATTGCGTCGAGTCCTATGACCCCTCCATGCATGTCATACTTGCGATGAGTCTGAACAAACAAGGCCGGCATGATGAGGCTTTGAGAGCGCTGCGAACGGCTGCGGCGAATGGAGCACGCAAACCCAGCGTCCTCGTGAATCTTGCCTATCACTACGACAATGACTATTTCGCGACCCGGAATCCTCGCTCCAAGGCCTTGGCCATCCGATACTACACCCGTGCCGCACGCAGCAACCGCGCAGAAGGTGAGACCGCCTTCGTCAACCTTGGACTGCTCTACGCGGCCGACGGCCAAACGACGCAGGCCGTGGAGGTCTGGACACGCGGACTCAAGCGCTTTCCCGGTTCCAACGACATCCGTCACAACTTGCAGATCGCGCTGCGCGAATTGGCGACATCCGCACCCCTCAGCCACCCATGACGCGCCACGGCGCTTCCAGAAGCAAACGCACCGTCGCGATCTCCTTCGGTCTTAGCGACAGCGCAACAGTGGTGTCTTCCTGAACTTCCAAACATTCCAGCGGCCTTTCAGAAAGAGAAACACGCTGCGCACTCCGGACGGGCAGACCGCCCACCAAACGACACGAAACACTTGCCTCTGAAACATTGTACACCCGCACAATCATGTCGCCCGGCGCCGAGCCCATACTCTCCGGCCGCTTCACACTGCTCAGTTGCACCGCCGGCGAATCAACCGACAGAAAAGACAACTCCCGCGGCGCCGTCTGGGGCGGTTCCACGGCAGCAGTCGTAGAGTCACAAAAATACTTGAACCATTCGGGCTCCCAATGCCGCGTCCCTTCCCACGCAACCCGATCGCGCGGCACCTGACGAACAATCGGGGGCGTTTGAAACGCGTCCGCTTCCTCCGCCACTCGCTCCTCAGGCGTGCCCGCCGGCAGCGGCAGGATGGCATACCGGAAGACATAACGCCGCTGGCACTGCGCCTCCGGACAGTAATCGTTTTCGTTGGCTTCCTTGTCCCAAAACTCAGGCGGCATATCGCCCAGAATGTCCACGCACCGCAGCAGGGTTACGGCGAGTGTCGAGCGCTTTGCATAAACTTCGTACTCGGCCAGTCCATCCAGCAACACGGCGAGGCCGCCCTCTCGGCCGCAGATCGCCACATAACTGCTGCACGGATGGTCGTTGTTGCGCTTTTCGATGCCCAGATCAAACGGCCGTCGGATGGCGTCGAAAGGCCCTCCAGTTACGGCATGAGAGGCTTTCACATCGGACGGGAACAGTACTCGCAGCCTGTGATCCTTCACGCAGTTGTGCAAGCGGGTCTCGACTTCGATGCGTCTGCTGCCACGCGCCAGCGTAAAGATGGACTCGATCCGAAGCGGAACGCGGGCTTCAGACCGCGACTCCTGGTTCGCCGCAAGGCACTCGGGCAAATTCATCGTGTACACGACCGCCACACGCTGGCGGAGCGGACCGTCCTCCAACACTTCGACCTCGGCCGGGCAGCCGGCCGAACGGACGATCTCGTCGCGCTTAGGACGCATGCTGATGTACTCGTCGCCGCGCTCGCCCTCGTCCTCAAAAACATGAAGCCCCGCAAACCGCACACCACATGCCGTCTCCACATCCACTGTGCCGTCGGGCCTGATGTGTGCCGCAAGGTGCTCGTTCCGCATCGTGACTCCCCCGGCACACGGCCGAACCCCCGTCTGCGGCGGGTGGTTCGAGGCCGGCCGGCCGGCATTGACAAGAAATAGTGCGGCGTAACCGCAGCCGGGGATCTCGCGCACTTCGAGAGCCACCCGGTAGCGCATAACCCTCAGTCGGCGCGGAAGCCTTCTTGGATTCAACACATGCGCCATGAAAGGCCTCCGACTCGAAACCTGAAACGGTACAGTCCGCCCCTCTCCGTCGCATATTTCCATGTCTTCGATGCGCTCATGCGGCAGCAGATCCAACTCGGCTTCCATCACTTCGCTGCAACGGCGCGGGCGGGCGTTGAAAACAACCAGCATACTGTGATGGTCGCGACCTCCAGGATCAATGGCCCACGCGAGATAGCGCAGCGCCCGCTCGCGCTGATCGCGTGCCACATCCAGAACCCGCCGGAACCTCGCCTCCATCTGAAAGTGAACCTCGTCTATGGAGCAACCGCAGATGGAGTCATGCGGGTGATTCTCGAGCAAGACGCGCCACGCATAGCGCAACGCACCTTCTGCATCGTAAGCGCTGCCGGCCGCTCGCGCGAACGCAGCGAACGGCTCTGCCCACCGGGACAGGATCTGTTCGCACTCGTGGTTCATCAACTTCAGGTGAACCCGCGTACTCCCCGTTGATGGCGGCACATAACCATTGTCACCCAATCTTAGTTCCCCTGAAAATTGTTTGGGACTGCCAAGAGCGCGGCGGGTGGCCTCTATCGCCTCGGGCAACGAACTGTGACGGATTTCAAAACCCGGCGAGCACTGCGACACCTCGCGCAGGATCGCCGGCAGATTTTCCTGCGCCTCCAAATGATCCACGCCGTTCATCATGAGCAGATGCCGCGTGCCCGGACCGCGCCGTTCCAACCTTTCGATGGCACCTCGGAGAAACTCCACTGCCGCATGGGGATCCCGCGGCAACCGCTGCGCATTATTGTACCACTCGGCCAGATGAACAGCAAAGATTTCGGTTCCGTCGCTGCCTTGCCATACGAACTCGACACCTGCCTGATCGCCGTAGCCACGGCCAAAAACCACTGATCCAATGCCAAAGCCCGCCAAAATCTGTGGCAATTGCGGCGCCACACCAAACTGGTCCGCCACAAGCCCCACCGGCATGGGCTCCACGCCGAACTCCCCGCGGCAGATGCGCGCCCCCAGCAAAAGGTTGCGCACCGTGGATTCGCCGCTTGTCAAGTAGAAATCATTCTGCAAAAACCACGGCCCTACGACAAGGCGGCCGTCCCGCAGCAACTTCTCCAACCTCGGTCGGGCCTCCGGGCGGATTTCCAGATAGTCCCACAGCAGCACCGTCTGCCCGTCCAAATGAAAGAACCGAAATTCCGGATCCCCCTCGAGCAGGTCCAGCAGGTTGTCCATGAGGTCCACCAGCCGCGCCCGGAAATGCTCAAACGACAGATACCATTCCCGATCCCAATGCGTGTGGGAGATGATGTGCAGAATGCGAGTCTGGGCTCCGAGTCCGGACACGATGGCAATCCCCTTTTGTCAGTACAGTGGCCACTCAGCCACAGATGCGGCCGGAATCGGCCCACGGTAAACAAACCGAACAGCATCTGCGTAAACACGGCCCTCCGATGCGGGGATGGGTTTTCCCGACACGGTGGACTCGTCCACAATCACCGATCCTGCCATGGCGTTTCGACCGCGCCCAAACTCAAAGGTTCCGAGCGGCACCCACTGGTTCGCGTTCGTATTGCCGTTTTGCGTCAGATAAACATCCGTCACGCCCTGTGCGTGGCGGACGCGGTGGCGCACATTGGTCGCATTCGCCGAAATGCCCCAGATGGCGAACACATCGTATACACCGCTGACCGGGAAATTGGGAATAAACTGTGCCGTCGAGCCGAGCGATGTCGTCACATTGTACCGCGAGCGCGACGCACGCATCTGCCAGGCCACCGCCTTCGATGCACTGTCGAGCCACGTCCCCCCGTCCGTGGTTTCAGCATAAGCCGGTGCGCCCGACACAGCAAACGGCGTGCGCGATTCGACAGCGAAATCCGCGGGCTCCGGCACAAGCGATACAGGCTCAAAAACCTCAACATCGTCAATGTGCCACCCGTCCGCCACCGCAAGGGAATCCGAGTGGAAGCGAAACCGCAGGTAAACCACAGGCTGGCCGGCATAATCGGTAAGGCTGATCATAGCCCGTTGCCAAGGGGTCGCGCCGTCGTAATAAAACCCGACATTGGCAAAGGTTATTCCGTTCGTCGAGACCTGCACCTCGGCACCGTCGTAAAAGGTCGTCGTCACATTCTCAAAAATAAATTGGTGCCGGAAGGTAAGCCACGGGTTGGAAACGCCGGATAGCGAAAATGCGACCGAGGTGAGCGTGGCCACCTGATTGTTGCTGTAGTCCCCGCCGGGCGACTCGGTCCAGCACCACGATCCGCTGTGAGCCGTTTCCGTTGTGCGCGCAAAGCCGCCGGCCGCCGTCCAGAGCCCGGCCCCCGCCTCCATGTTATCCGCAAAAATCACAGTCCGGTTGGCGGTGCGACCGCTGACCATGTTGCTCAGCGGCGTCGTGTTGCCGGCGTCGTCACTCGCGATCAGACGGACATAATAATCCGTGTCAGCATCCAGTTGGTTCACGAAAACGGTCTCCAGCGAACCGCCTGCCGCGGGGGTCGGCACGCCGGGCACGCGTCGCGAAAAAAGAAAATTCGCGTCGGTCAACGGCTGCGTGGACACGCGAATGTCGTAATAGAGCGCGGAACCCAGTCCCGCATCGTCACCCGGGGCGGTAAAGGTCACTCGGAAGCCGTTCGTGCCGGTTGCGGTAATGGCAAGATCAGTTACCGGCGCGGGCGGCGTCGAGTCGGCCAGCGGGGCCGAAAGCGCGCGGAACGCCGACAGCCGCCCGCCCGTGCGGCATCGGCCGGTCAACGCTGAGCGCCCCTCGACGGCCGCCAACAGCCGCGCACGCAACTGCGCCACTCTCAACGACAGCGTGTGCGCCAGCATCAGCGCGGCCACCCCCGCCACATGCGGCGTCGCATACGAGGTGCCACTACCAAAACTGTACCCTGTCGCGCGTGTCGCGTAGATGTTCTCGCCCGGCGCAAAAATGTCCACCAGCGTATCGTCGAAGTTGCTGAACGAGGACCACTGGTCACGGAAATTGGACGATCCGACGCAAAGCAGGTTGGGAAGCGCAAAATTTGCCGGATAATTGGTTTGCTCGCGCAGATTGGACGAATCGTTGCCAGCGGCCGTCACAAACAGAACCCCGCGCTCGCCTGCATACCGGACGGCAGCCTCCACGACCGGCGAATACAGCCAATCGCCCCACGATGCGTTAATCACCCGGGCCCCGTTGTCCGCAGCGTAGAGGATGGCCTCGACCAGTTCCGGGTCGTAAGCATTGCCCGACGCATCAAATGATTTCAGGGCCATAATCCGCACGGTCCAGTTCACCCCGGCCACACCCGTCGAGTCGTTGCCTCGCGCGCCAATGATGCCGCTGCAGAACGAACCGTGCCCGTGGTCATCCGCCGGGTTGGGAGTATGGGCATTGAAGTTGTAGCCGTTCACATCGTCCACATAACCGTTGGCATCGTCATCAAGACCGTTTGACGGGATCTCGTCGGGGTTGACCCAGACCACAGGGGCAAGATCCGCGTGGCCCAACCCTATTCCGGTATCAATGACTGCGACCACCACGGACGCGGAGCCGGTTGTCAGATTCCAAGCCTCCGGTGCGTCAATGTCGGCATCAACGGCACCCGCTGCGGCGCCGGAATCGAACGGCACGGTCTGACCCACATTATTCATGGACCACTGGTGCGTGGCGAACAGGGGGTCGTTTGGGGTCGCGTAGAGTCGGCGCCGATAGGCTGGCGCGGCAGACGCAACCTCCGGCATGGCCGCAGCCCGTCGGGCCTGCGCCTCCATCGGCTCGCGGGCGGGAACTGCCAGCACGGCGAACCGCCCTTCCCGCCCCAAGATTCGATGAATCGTGCCGCCCAGACGCCCGGCGACCGCTGCTGCTGCCGCCGCCGCCCGACGCGGTTTGGCCCCAGAATCCTTGAACTCGATCAGCAACCGTCCCGGCATGGCCGACGGGGCCGGCTCCGCGCCTGCGGATACCGAAATGGGAATGCAAACAATTGTCGCCAGCCCAGCGGCAAACAATGCAACGCGGCAACGCACGGGCAGAAACCTCACGGGGGCAACTCCTTCTGAGATCATCGCAGTCCCCGCAGCAGCCAGGACCGGCACGACTCAGACAGGTCACTTGCAAGGCGGTCAACAGCCAACAGCCGGATGGACGCCCCGTCCTCCGCCTCATGCGGTTACTGCTGTTGCTGCTGTTGTTGCTGATGGGTCAGAAGGGCTTCGGCCTCGGTCTCCGCAGAAAACTCGAATTGGTTCCAGTTCATGATCCGTTCAAGATCCGCAGCGTTTGCCGTCTCGTCGGCCAGCGTGACGCTCACAGCGACAGACAATTCCGCCGTTGCCTCGCCCTTGTATACTCCTTTCGTGGGCGGCACATCAGCATAGTCGCGTCCCACCGCCACCCGGATGTGGCGCGGTCCTGCCGGAATATTGTTGGTCGGATCGAATCCCGTCCATCCCAGTCCCGGAAGCCATGCCTCACACCAGGCATGGGATGCGTCGGGCTCAGACCTGTCGTGATCCTCCACGCGGTGAAAGAGATACCCGCTGACATACCGGCAGGGAATACCCAGTCCGCGAGCCAAAGTGATCATGATGTGGGTGAAATCCTGACAGACGCCCCGCTTCGACCGCAGGGCGTCGTCAATCGGAGAATCCACACGGGTGCTTTGGGGCTGGTACTCGAACGAGCGAAAGATGGCGGTGCTGATGCGTCGGAGAGCCGAAAGGGGATCCGCTCCCCGCCCCAGTTTCAATTCGTCCGCAAACTCGTGCAGAAGCCGTGTCGGCTGCGCAAAGCGGCTCGGAGCCAGCATGTCAAAGAAATCACCACTCGCCAGAGCCGACTCCAATTCCTCCCAAGAGACGGACCGGCCGTTCTCGACGCTTACACCCGCCGGTGCATCCACCTCCACCAGCGAGTTGGCCGCAATGACCAGCATGGTATGATGCCGGGCCACATCAAAATGATGGACGATATTGCCGAGGTGATCCCGATACGAAAAGACCCGCGCCCGAGGCGAGGGCTTGAGATCAAACGAAAGGCAGTGCTGGATCGCATCGGTCAGGGGCTGCATACGCACTTCGGTCACACTCTCGCTGACCGGACTGCTGTACTTGAAGCGTGTCACATGGGAAATGCGGTAATTCATGCCTTCCTCCGGGCTCCCCTCACGACGCCAGCGCAGTCTCAATGGGATAAGCCACGAACGCGTGGCGCACGGCCGCCTCGATCTGGGCACATTGCCGCTGGATATCCGTCAAATAGGCATGGATATCTCCGGCGAGAATCTCGTCGATCTGGCCAAACCCCAGTTGCGCCCGCAGGCGTCCGGCCAGCCGGTTGACGCGGGCCACCAACCGACCCGAAATGGGTGCGGAGATGGCTTCCAAACCTTTTTGCACCTCGATGGCTGCAAAATGCACTGAGTGCGGGAACTCCGCATTGAGCAGGAGAAACTCGGCGATCCGGTCGGGCCGTAGATCCGCCGTGTATTGGCGGCAATAGGCCTCGAACGCCGTGCAGGACTTGAGCAGGCTGATCCATTCATAATAATCATCTACACGCGGCGATTGGTCGGATCCCTCGCCCAAGTCCCGCAAACTGACATCCAGCAAAACGGCCGTGGCCTGTGCCCGTTCGATGTAGCGCCCTACCTGCACAAACAGCCAGCCCTCGCCATGGGTCATCGTCGAGTCGGTGATGCCCTCGAACAGGTGCGAGCCCATGATGACCTCGCGGAAAAAACGGTGCGGCTCGCCCTGCCATATCGTGTCGAACTGCACGCTGCGCATCTGCAGGTATAAGCGGTTGATCTGTTCCCACATTTCGCTGGAAATCTGCTCGCGCACCTGCCGCGCATTTTCGCGTGCCGCCGCCACGCACGACACGATGCTTTCGACGGATGTTGCATCGAAGGCAAGCGCGCGGGTCACCTCGTACGGGTCCCGCGAGGCAACCCGGACCGTGGAAATGCGCAGGCTGCGCAGCAGACGGTCCCAACGGCGCGACGCCGATTCCGCATCCTGCTCGAGCATCCGCTGCAAGTTCACATCCAGAACCCGCGCCATATGCTCCGCCCGCTCGAGGTAGCGGCTGAGCCAGTAAAGGTTATCGGCCACTCGCGACAGCATCTCAGTTCCCGCTGCCGATCGGCTGGGGCTGCGCGCCAGCCTGCAAAACCCAGGTGTCTTTGCTGCCGCCGCCTTGCGACGAGTTCACGACCAGCGATCCGCGCCGAAGCGCCACCCGCGTCAGACCGCCCGGCACAATTTTCACATCCTCGCCAAACAAAACATAAGGACGCAAATCCACATGACGGGGCTCCACCCGACCGTCCAGAAAACAGGGCGCCGACGACAAAGCAACGGTCGGCTGCGCGATATAGTTGCGCGGCCGCGCCAGAATCCGCTGGCGGAACTCCTCGCGCTCGCGCGCGGTGCTGTGCGGACCGATCAGCATGCCGTATCCGCCGGACTCTCCGACCGGCTTGACGACCATCTCCTCAAGCCGCCCCAGCACATGCGACCGGTGACGCTCATCGGCCAGCAGGAAGGTGTCCACATTCGGGAGAATCGGCTCTTCGCCAAGATAATACTTGATGATGACAGGAACATACGCGTAGACCGCCTTGTCATCCGCCACTCCCGTCCCAACGGCATTTCCCAGCGCCACGCTTCCCGCGCGATACGCATTGAACAGCCCGGCCACTCCGAGGATCGAGTCCGCCCGGAAAGCCAGCGGATCCACAAAATCGTCGTCAATCCGGCGATAAATCACATCCACCCGCCGCAACCCCGAGGTGGTTCTCATGTAAACCGTATTATCATGCACCAACAGGTCGCGGCCCTCGACAAGTTCCACTCCCATCTGCCGCGCAAGGTAGGCGTGCTCGAAGTACGCCGAATTGTACACTCCCGGCGTCAGGAGAACGATGACCGGCTCGGCCACATTGGGTGGTGCAAGACTGCGTAGCGTGGCGACGAGCGACTGACAGTACGATTCGATGGGCTGTACACCATAATTGCGGAACAGCCGCGGGAAGACCCGCATGGTCACCTGACGGTTGACCAGCATGTAGGAAACACCGCTCGGCACCCGCAGGTTGTCCTCGAGAACCACGAACTGGCCGTCCGGCCGCCGAATCAAATCAATCCCGGCGACCGACACATAGATGTCGCGCGGTACTGACACACCGCGCATCTCGCGGCGGAAATGACGCGACGACAGCACCAGTTCCCGCGGGATCACACCGTCCGCCAGGATGCGTCCAGCGTGGTAAATATCTTTCAGAAACAGGTTAAGCGCTGTGATCCGCTGCGCCAGCCCGCGTTCCACATGCGCCCATTCGTCATGCGTCAGGATGCGCGGCAAAAGATCGAAAGGAAAAATTCGCTCCGTCCCCTCCTCCTGCCCGTAAACCGTGAATGTGATCCCTTGATGGAGGAAATAGAGGTTGGCGGCATCCTGCCGGTGGCGCATCTCCTCGGGAGGCAGTTGCAAGAGGCTTTCGAACAGTGCCCGGTACGACTCGCGCGGCTTGCCGCTCCCATCGAACATCTCGTCGTACGCTTCGCCCAGCGTGTAAGTGTCAAACGGCGGCACATACCCGAGCGGGCTTGCTTGTTCGAGGGCCCTCGTCATGGGCGTCCTTGCTCCCGTTCCTCAACGCTGCCGAATGCCAGAGGCTCGGCAATGTGTGTCGTTGGCAACAGATGTCAAACTCCGGTCTTCATCGGAAATTTAGCGAAACATTGATATTCGAATTGGAAAAGTCACCGCAAATTTCCGTCAAATTGGTTCTTAATAACCATGCCCCTTACGAGACAAGAAGCCCGCACCAACCTCGTCGCCCTGATTCAACAGCAAATCCTGCGGCCGGCGGAGCACGGAGAGTTGCTTCTCGCCATCTGGCACGACATTGAGGACGAGGCGCAAGATCTGCACCTCATCGAGGTGTTCGAGTCGTTTCAGGCTCCGGACGGCGGCGGACAAGCCCAAGTGTGTTTTCCCGGCATGGCCAACCTCTGGCTGCCCGGACTCTACCATGTCACGCTGTTTTCGCGCGAGGTTTTCGAGGGCGCAGACCCTCTCGCCAGCGCGCCGTGGACCAGGTTGCCCGAGCAACTGGAGACCGGTCGCGCTGAAATTCTGTTTGTGAAAGCCGGGGCCGTTCGTCCACAGACGGCACTTGCCAAATGGCTTCTGTCCGGCCAGTAAGACGCGTTTCCCGACAGGGGGCGCCACCGGTCGCCCCGCAACATCTTTCATTCCGGACGGTCTGATTCGATGCGCGCGGTCGAAATCATCATAAAAAAGCGCGACGGCGGATGCCTCTCGCGCGAAGAACTCGAGTTTTTCATTCGCGAGTACCTCGCGGGCGCCATCGAGGATTATCAGGTCAGCGCATGGCTCATGGCCGCATTCCTGCGCGGCATGACGCCCGAAGAGACGGCCCATCTGACGCGTGCCATGATGAACTCCGGCGAAACCTACCGCTGGCCTGCACGCAATGGCTGGCGGCCTGTGGACAAGCATAGCACAGGCGGCGTGGGCGACAAAGTCTCGCTCGTCCTCGCACCCCTCGCTGCCGCCTGCGGTGTGCCCGTCCCAATGGTCAGCGGCCGCGGACTCGGCCACACCGGCGGCACACTCGACAAACTCGAGTCTATCCCCGGATTTTGTGTGCGCGTCACCCGCGAGCAGTTCGGCCGTCAACTGGGCGAGATCGGGGTCGTCATGGCCGGGCAGTCAGACAATTTCGTGCCGGCAGACAAACGCCTGTACGCCCTGAGGGATGTGACCGGGACGGTGGAATCTGTCGCCCTGATCTGCGCCTCCATACTGAGCAAGAAGGCCGCCTCGGGCGCCGAAGGCCTTGTCATGGATGTCAAATGCGGCAGCGGCGCCTTCATGAAAACGCTCGACCGGGCACGCGAACTCGCGCGCGGGCTCATTGACACGGGTGCCGCCCTCGGCCTGCCCGTGCGCGTGATGATCACAGACATGAGCCAGCCCCTCGGGCGCCGTGTGGGTAACTCGCTTGAAGTCATCGAATCAGTGGACTGCCTCCGGGGCGAAGGGCCTGCCGACCTGAGGCAACTTGTCATCGAGCAAGCCGCTGTCATGATCTGTCTCGCCACTGGGCGCGAGGGCCCGGACCACCTGAACGCCGCGCGCGCGCAGGCGCGTGCAGCCCTCGACGGGGGGTCGGCATGGGAAACATTTCTCCGGCTTGTAGAGGCGCAGGGCGGCGATCGGCGCGCTCTGGAAGATACCTCGCGCCTCGATGTCGCGCCGGATGTGGCCGTCCTGACCGCGGACCGCGACGGCTGGGTTCAGTCCATGGATTGTGCAGCCGTCGGCGTCGCCGCGGGGGTCTTGGGTGCCGGTCGAACGCGGGTGACGGACCAGGTGGATCACGGTGTCGGCCTCGAGATGCTCGTTCGCATCGGCGACCGCGTGGAAAAGGGCGCGTCCCTCGTTCGCATCTGGCATCGCGGCGGCCGCGGTCTCGACGACTGCCTCGCCCGACTGCGCGCCGCCATAGCGGTGGGCGGGCAAACTGTTCCGCCCCCACCCCTGATTATCGAACGGCAGCCTGAACCCTAGAACGGCGAGTCGTCATCCATGTCATCAGGTTCTGTGGCGTCGGCATCCGCGTCCGACGCCATTTGCTGCTGGTGCCGGCTCACTTCCTGCAGCACCTGCTCCTCGACATATATCGGCGCGCGCTTTTTCGTGGCGATCACGATCGCGTCGCTCGGTCGCGAATCCACCCGGACAATCCGGCCGTCCGCCGTACGCAACTCAAGGGCGCCGTAGAAAGTATCCTTCTCGAGTTTCACCACCAGAGCGCGCTCCAACACCGCCCCCAGATCACGGATGACATTGAGGACCAAGTCGTGAGTCATGGGCCGCGGAGCCACCCCTCCTCCCACCGCAAAATCCAGCGCCACGGCCTCGTTAAAGCCGATAAAAATCGGAAACGACCGCGGCCCGTCCACCTCGCCCAGAATGATCACCTGCGTGTGGGACATGTCGTCAACGATCTGATACTCCCGCAACTCGACTCGGACAAAATTTTCGGCCATCTTTGTCACTCCATTCTGCGGCGCGTATCAGACCAAAACCTGCATGTGGCGTTTCATTTCGTCGGGCTTGCGCGCATGCATGAGCGCCGTCTCTCGCGAAATGCGCCCACGCTTGTACAAGTCGGCGATGGCTCTGTCCATGGTTTGCATGCCCATCTGACCGCCCGCCTCGATCTGCGTGTAGATCTGATGCGTCTTGCCCTCGCGGATCAGGTTGCGGATGCCGTCCGTACCGATCATGATCTCGACGGCCAGTTCCCGGCCCCGTCCCGTGGCGCTGGGCAGCAGCGTCTGGCAAAGCACGCCTTCGATCACACCCGCCAACTGCACCCGGACTTGCTCCTGCTGATGCGGCGGGAACACATCAATGATTCGATCAATCGTCTGGGCCACATCCACTGTGTGAAGCGTGGAGAACACGAGGTGGCCCGTTTCAGCGGCGGTGATGGCGGCCGAGATGGTCTCAAGGTCGCGCATCTCCCCCACCATGATCACATCCGGATCCTGCCGCAAAACATATTTC
>JAOAAY010000052.1 GCA_026418615.1 Candidatus Sumerlaeaceae bacterium
GGGATGTGCGGCTGTGGGCGTCGTGACCGGGGTGGGTGCTGGCGCCCCGTCCGCAGGGGGGGCGGGCGAGGCCATGGTGCCCGTGGAAATAAAACTCGCGGGCCTGACGCGAACGCTGGGCGCCAAAGCGGCCACATCGTTGGCAAGATCCTCGTAGTTGCTGTAGCGATCCTCGGCGCGCTTGGCGGTCATGCGCTTGATGACTTCGAGGGCGCGGCCTTCGCAGATGGCTTTGAGGGAGGGGGGCTCAGGCAGCGGTTCCTGAATATGTTTGAGCAAGACGGTGAGGGGCGTTTCTGCGATGAATGGCGGCTCGCCTGTCAGCATTTGGTAAAAACTGATGCCAAGGGAATAAATGTCGCTACGATGGTCGGCTTCCTCGCCGCGGGCTTGCTCAGGGGACATGTAGTTGGGGCTGCCCATCGTGGTGCCGGCCTGCGTGACCTGCGTATCGGCTTGCAACATCTTAGCGAGGCCGAAGTCGGCGATCTTCACCTGACCGCCGGGGGTGACCATCAGGTTGCTGGGTTTGATGTCGCGATGGATGATGCCGCGCGAGCAGGCGTATCCGAGGCCTTCGGCGGCTTGGAGGATGATGGATACAGCCGGCTCGATGGGCAGGCGGCCGACCGCGCGCAGGCGTTGGGTCACGGTGTCGCCTTCGACGAGTTCCATGACCATGTAGATAAGGCCCTTTTCCTCGCCGATCGAATACACCTGAACGATGTTGGGATGATTGAGGCGGGCCACGGCGCGCGCTTCGCGGTAAAAGCGTTTTACGGCCTCCTCGTTTGCGAGAAGTTCGCGGCGCATGACCTTCAGCGCCACTTCGCGTTCGAGTTTTGTGTCAAACGCGAGCCACACTTCGCCCATACCCCCGCGACCGAGCAGGCGCCCGAGGCGGTAGATGCCTATCTGCGACGGCACCTCCACCACGACGGTTCGATCATGATGCGAGGGTTGGCTGCCTTGACTCGGCTGACTATGGTCCCGCTCACCAGTCATGATTGTCGGTGCATGAAACACTGTCGGCGTGAAGTGCCAAGTGAAGAATGAGGGGGGATGCCCTTTCTAGCGAGCGGTTTGATTTGCTGGGCGACGGATGATGCGCGTGTGGAATGCAAGTGGGCGCTGACTGATTGGCGGATGACGCGGTTCGAGGAATGCGGCGGACAGCAGCAAGCACCGCGGAGTGTTGCGCGAGACATATAAACATATGAATCTTACACCGGTTGCTGTGAGGCGTGGGACTGGCTTCAAATTGTATCAAAACAACACATGCGGTCTGGTATGTTTGATGTAAGTTCAGTATTCTCAGAAATCTAAGCGCTTTCGCCGCCCGCTGGCTGTTGATTGTTGCGGAATTTCCGAGGGCAAGACTGCGTATCATTGCGTCTGCCGGCATTTGGAGATTTCCCGATGGCGCATCGTATCGCAATCTGCCGCTCCGTCCCCGATCGGTCATCTGTTTTGGCGGCGAGGTGCGCTCGGGTGCCGCTTATGTTGCAGGTTTGAACAAGTCGTATGGAACAGGTCAGGAAAATAGTCCTCTCGAATGGCGTCCGCATCGTGCTCGAGCGCATCCCGTATGTGCGCAGTGCCTCGGTGGGGCTGTGGATAGAGGTTGGCAGCCGCAACGAAGTCGAGCGGGAGAACGGGATTTCGCATTTCATCGAGCACATGTTCTTCAAGGGCACGCGCACGAAGAACGCGTTCCAATTGTCGAACGAGATGAATTTCATCGGGGGGAATGTGAACGCGTTCACGACGCAGGAGAACATCTGCCTGAGCGCGAAGGTGGTGGACGAGCATCTGAGCCGCGCGATTGACCTGCTGGCGGAGATTTACCTCGAGAGCCTCTTCGACGAGGAGGAGATCAAGCGCGAGCGCAATGTCGTGCTCGAAGAAGTGAAGATGTACAATGACACGCCGGACGAACTCGTGGTGGACAGTTTCATGAGCCACCTGTACGCGGATCATCCGCTGGGTCGTCCGATTCTTGGGCCGCCGTCCAATATCGAGAAATTCCAGCGGCAGGACATCCAGTCGTATCTGAACCGTGAGTTTGCGCCGGATCGGCTGGTCATCTCCATTGCGGGCAATTTTGATCTGCGCCGGGTCGAGCCGCAGTTGCGGCGCGTGTTTGAGCCAATCAAGCCCAATGGGTGGGAGCGCAATCCGCTCACGCATCCTACGGCGTCGTATTCGAGTTTCAACGAGGACCGGAATCTCGAGCAGGTCCATTTCTGCATGGGGACAGACGGCCCCAAGCGCACGAGTTCCGACCGCATCGCCTTTGGCATCATGGATACGATCTTGGGCGGCGGGACATCGTCGCGTATCTTTCAGGAGGTCCGGGAGAAGCGCGGTCTGGCCTATTCGATTGGCAGTTTCGACATGTCGTTCAAAGATTCCGGTTGTTTCGTGATCACGGGAGGGGCCAGCCCGGCCAACATTCAGGAGGTCGTGGGGCTGTGTCTGGACGAGGTGAAGCGACTCTACACGGACGGCGTGACGGATGAAGATGTGGAGAGCGCTCGCCAGCAAATCAAGAGCGCGGTCCTGTTGGGCATGGAAAACAGTGCGTCGCGCATGAGCCGCCTTGCCGAGTACGAGATATACTTTGGCGAGTACATGCCGGTGGACCGGGTGATCGCCGAGATCAACGCGGTGACCAAGGATGATGTCCTCCGAGTGGCGGAAACTTACCTCAAAGGTCGTCCGGTGACCTACGCCTCCATCGGGCCAGCCAGTTCTTTCCGGCCTTTTGCGGGCAGCCTGTCCTTCTGACGGGCTGGGCTACAGACCGTACTCCGCGGGCAGAAACACCCCGGGATAGTTTTCCTCGACCTCGTCGCGCAACTGTGCCGGGTCGTCTGGGAGCGCGGCCACTGCTTTTTCCATGCGTGCGAACCAGCGTTCCTCCGCGGGGGGCATTGGGACTCGTTTTTCGTCGCGCGCTGCGGCGATGACCTCGATGGCGAAACGGGCCAGAGCGACCGTCCGGGAGTAACCGTCGGGGCCGGCCGCCACGATGCGCTGCGCCGCCTCGTGCATAACAGCGGGGGTCATCATCAGCGCCTGGACATCCTCCGATTCGTCGGATCGGGCCATGAGATCGCGCAGAAGCCGGGCGTGTCCGGCCTGAGCCGCTGCGTTCATGAGTCGGCAGTCGTAAGCGAGGATCTCCGTGAATACCTCGGGCGCATAGCCGCCGAGCAGGCGTACATCCTGCACGGACTCGTTGCTCCACAGGTCGCACAGGCAGCCGGCAATATTGCCGAGGGGTGACGAGTGGGCGCAGGCGCTCGACTTGCCTTCCATGCTAATGGGCACTCCGGTGATGAACTTGATGACCGGGTTTTCGTATCCGCAATCCTTCAGGGGACCGCGGGCGCCCATTTCGACGGCCACCAGCGACCGCGGGGCAACGAGCAGCCGCAAAACGGCGGCAAGCACTTTGGGCACCATTCGTTGATGAGCCAGTTGCATGGCTGTGTTTGCAAACCCGCAGGCTGTGTCGCCACCCGGCACGACACCCCGCCGGCCGGCGATGTCCACGATGTGACCCCAGAGGAATTCCATATCGCGGTGGGCGAGTACGCCCAGCGCATACACGATGGCTGGCAAATCGCCTTGCAACAGGGCCGGGTCGGAGAGTTCCTTGCCGCCGGTGCTTTCGATGGAGAGGATGTCCGCGCCGCGTTCGGCGCACTGGTCGAAAGCCTGCAACATGTTTTGCAACTGGGCGCCGGTGCGCATCCGCGGAGGGCGGTCCTGCTCGCGCGTGTCGGCCACTGTTACGCGCAGGGCCGAGCGGATGCCGCGGGCCGCATGATGTTCATCCATGACCGCCTTGATGTCAGCCGTGATGGCGGCTCCCCAAGCCGGATTGCGCGTCAGTTCGTAGAGTTGCTCAAATTCCAGCACAAGCGCCTCCTGACCGAGCGCTGCGGCGCGCGTGAGGATGCGATCGGTCATCCCGATGAAACGCTTGCGGACTTCCGTCAGATTACTGTCGGACAGTTCCATGGGCGGCAAAGTAAAGTTGACCTCGGGCAAAACGCAGCCGCCCCCGATCACGACGCCGTGACCGCATGTCACGGGTTTTAATGCTGTTCCGTAAACCATTTCTCCGGCGGATGCGCACGACAATCCGGCGGCGGGCGAGCGGGCTGGCGCGAATGGCTGCATGTGGAGCGTCTCCCTTGGCGGTGAGTGGTCTGACTCGAGATGTTTGACGCTGCTTAGCAGCCCCGTGCAAAGCGTCAAACCCAATCGCCATCACTCGGTCTGCAATCAAAAACAATCACATTTTGTGCTCGATCGGCCGTTCGTGAATTGACGACCGGACAGTCATCAATAGGCGCTGGCATCCTTTCTTTTCTTGACGCCGGCCTTTAGATTCGGCGCGGTGCGGGGTTAGAGGTCGTGCCGGGGTTGACGAATCCGGCACATATGACGGAGGTGGGGACAGTGATGCGCGGTGTTTGGTGCTTGGCTGTGGTTGGCCTGCTAATCGCGCCGGTGACGGTTCGGCCGGCCGGTGCTGCCGAGGCTGAGCCGGTGGCGAAAGTCTCGAAAACCTATACAATGGAGGCGGCGGCTGTCAAGCCAGCCGAACCGGCCAAGCCGGCTGAAGCCCCGAAACCTCCTGACCCGTCCACCCTGCCGTGGACCGAGCGCCCCAACATTTGTCCGCCCCTTGTTTGGGGCTGCGAGGGCGAGTGGAAACTCCAACTGGGCGGCAGCATCATGACGCGCTTCGAGAAACGCCGCAATCTCGACCTGAACAAGGCCGTGGATGATGACGACGACCTGACCTTTCTTCGCACCTTTGTGAATCTCGACCTGTCGTACCGCAAATTGACCCGCGTTTTTGTGGAGTTTGTTGATTCGCAAGCGACGGGCTGGCGACTCGATCCGTTGCAGAACGACCGGTGGGATGTGTTTCAGGCTTTTGTGGAGTTGAAGGCTCGCGAGGACTCGCCATGGACGCTACGCCTCGGGCGTCAGGCACTTCCCGTCGTCTCCGAGGGACGCCAGTGGGGTCGGCCCCCGCTGGAGTACTATTGGTTCAACCTTCTTCCTGTCTTCGACGGGGTCATGCTCGACTACAAAACGAAGACCGCCGAGGTGCACACTTTCCTGCTCAAGCCCCTCACCTCGCGCCACATTGATGAGGACACAGGCATCGTTTACTCCGACACGCTCTACCGCGTCAGCGACGCGTGGCACTATGGCATTTACAGCCAGTTCAAGAATCTCGCCCCCCATACCTACGACCTTTATGTTCTTGGTTTTAGCGACCATGGTGACGATCGGGATTTTCCGCCGGGTTCGCGTGATGAGGACGGGACCTTCGACAACGAGGATCGTATCTCGATCGGCACCTGTTGGCGCGGTCCCATCAAGAAGTGGGAGGGTTGCGGCACGCTTGGTTACGGGTTCGAGGCAGCCTATCAGTTCGGCCACATTGGCGATGACCGGATCAATGCGTATATGCTGCACGGGGACATCAATTATGAGTGGGAGCATCCGTGGAAGCCCAAGGTGACACTGCTGGCCAACTGGGCATCCGGCGATAATCGTGTGGGCGACAATGAGATCAATACCTTCAGCCCGTATTATGGCGCGTCGCACTACGGCTATGGCACCATGGATCTGTTCCGGCTGACGAACCTTCGAGAATTGGCCATCACGGGCAGCGTGAGCCCCACGACATCGGTCAAGGTTTTACTTGAGGCTCATCAGTTCTGGCTCGACTCCGAGAGTGACGCTTGGAATACGGCCATCGGGACAACCTTCGGCCGCAATGCGGCGGGTGACTGGGCTCGCGAGGCGGGAACCGAGTTTGACATCACGCTCTACTACAAGCCCAACAAACGCTGGGCATTTGAGTTGGGTGCGGCGCACTTCATTCCGGGCGAGGCCGCGCGTGACCGCGGCCGTGACGACAGCGCGAATTTCGTGTTCTTGCAAACCGTTTTCAGTTTCTAATCGCGGTTTCAGGACGACGGATTTGTGTTGAGGCCTGACTAGGCCGCAAGCGCTTGCGATTCGCTCTTTACATGCTCAAACTGGCCGTCCGAACTGCCCCCAATCAGTGCCCATGAGGTGTTCGCTTAATGTCGAATCGTTCCCTTGATGTTGTTGTGGCGGGGCATGTGTGCCTCGATATTATTCCCGGCTTTCCGTCAGGCCGGACCTACCGGATCGAGGATGTCTTCACGCCGGGCAAATTAGTCGAGACGGCCGGGCTGGCCATCTCGACGGGGGGGCCTGTGTCCAATACGGGCATCGGGCTCGCAAAACTCGGGATGAAAGTCGCGTTCATGGCCAAGGTCGGTGCCGATCAAATTGGACGCATGACGCTGGATTTGCTCAAGGCTTGGGCCGATACGGCGGGCCTTTTCATCAGCAACGAAGAGTCGAGTTCCTACACGGTGGCGTTGGCTCCGCCGGGTATTGACCGGATCTTTTTTCACTCGCCCGGCACCAACCACACCTTTGGGGCTGACAATGTGAATTATGATCTCGTGGAGCGGGCCCGGGTGTTTCATCTCGGGTATCCGCCTCTGATGCGGCGGTTGTTTAGCGACCATGGCGAGGAATTGGTCGAGATTTTCCGGCGCGTGAAAGAGCGAGGGACGACGACTTCGCTGGACATGGCTCTTCCGGATCCGTCGAGCGAGGCGGGGCGGGCGGACTGGCTGCGGATTTTCGAGCGATTGCTGCCATATGTCGACATCTTTCATCCGAGCGCCGAGGAAGCCCTGTTCATGGCCCGGCGCGAAAAGTGGCAGAGCCTGCGCGAGCGGGCCGGTACCGGCGAAGTGCTGGATCTGCTCACAGGACCCGATTACACGGAGATGTCCGACCTGCTTCTGGGCATGGGGTGCGCCATGGTAACGCTCAAATCCGGCCACCGCGGATTTTATCTGCGCACGGGTTCGGCTGATCGGATTGCAGCCATGGGCAGTGCCAAGCCCGAGGACGCCTCGGCGTGGGCGGGGCGGGAGATTTGGTCGCCTGCCTATCATGTCGCCCAGATTGCCAGCGCCACAGGGTCTGGCGACTCAAGTCTGGCCGGTTTCACGACGGCTTTTCTTAAAGGCGAATCGCCCGAACGCTGCGTCGCCGCGGGCAATGCTCTGGGCTACCAGAATCTCCATGGCTTGGACGCGATCTCCGGGATTCGCGATTGGGATTACACGCTGTCGGTCATGGCTGATGCCACGCTGCCCCGCAATCCGATCAATACCGGCGAAGGGTGGCAGATGGACCCGCATGGCCATGTGGCCTTGGGACCGCGCGATCGCTGTCTCTGAGGTCAAGGCGCGAGGTCTGAGGACAACAAAAACAGGACTTCCTGTTGTTGAATTTTCCCGCGGTTCCTGTTGCAAGAATCGGCATGTCGCTCAAGACGCTGGTATCGGGTTGTTTGGAGCGCTTCGAAGCGGGGCGGGCGTTTAAAGCCCGTCTCGGCTCGGCGTGGCACGAGCAAGCGGGCGGATCGCGACCGGGCATCCACCCGGCCTTGGCCAATTTGCGCTTCATGCTCGTGGAGGCGAGTTTTCTGTGCAACCTCGAGTGCCGCATGTGTCCGCGTCTGATTGAGGGACACGCAGAGGGGCTCATGCCTCTGTCGCGCTTCCAGCGTCTGATCCCGTTGATGCGCCACCTGGATGCGGTGGGTCTGACGGGATACGGCGAGCCCATGGTTCACCCGCACCTCCACGAGTTCGCAGCGGTCATCCGCAGTTGCGGAGCCAAACCGCGATTGTCCACCAACGGTACGCTGCTCAACGAGGTGAAAGCCCGGCAACTGCTTGATGCGGGGATAGAGAATCTGCAGTTTTCCATTGATGCGGGCACCAAGGAAACTTTTGAACACATCCGGGTCGGTGCGAAGTGGGAACGGGTGCTTCGCAACGCCGAGCGGTTCAACGAGTTGGCGCGCGATGCGGAC
The DNA here is from genome assembly GCA_026418615.1 of Candidatus Sumerlaeaceae bacterium. GTDB lineage: Bacteria > Sumerlaeota > Sumerlaeia > Sumerlaeales > Sumerlaeaceae > JAOAAY01. Next base: position 7,973 of record JAOAAY010000052.1, read on the forward strand.
GAACGCGTGGTCACTGGCTGGGTTTTCCTGATGCTTCGCAACAACTGGCGCGAACTGCCGCTGGCCGCTGAGCACGCCGCGCGCTGCGGATTCCAGGTGTTTATTGCGAAACTCATCGAACGCAATGCCCTCGACTACGAGCAGCAGCAAAACCTTCATTCGGACGATGGCGAGTTGCTGGTGGACGCCGCGGAGTTCGCGGAGGTGATTGCTCGTGTGGAAGAGATTGGGCGACGCCACGGCATGACTGTCGAGATCCATCCGTTCCGGCTGGGATTCAACAATACCTGCCTTGCCGACCCGCTGCAAATGATATTTGTGGACTGGATGGGCAATGTGACGCCTTGCTGCCATCTGCCGGTGCGCAACGAGCAGGGGACCTTTCCCGCCCATTCGTTTGGCAACCTTGACGAACAGGACATCATGGAAATTTTGCTCGGCAGGCGGGCACAGCACTTCTGGAGTTTGTGGCGCAACCGCACGGTGCCGTCGGTGTGCCGAAATTGCTATCAGGTGAAACGCATGCCGGGACGCGAATCGTTCCGGGTGGAGGGCGCATGAGTCTGCGCACCACCCTGTCGCGCGCACTGGACCGCTTTGAGGCGGGACGCGAGTTCAAGGCACGCTTGCGTGCCGCCATGGCCGGCGAAGCGCCCGCCCCATCGCGCCGTCACGAGTATCCGTTCGATCTTCTGCGCTACATTCATGTCGAGGGGAGTTTCCTGTGTAATCTCGAATGCCGGATGTGTCCCCGGCTGGTGGAGGGCCACGCGGAGGGCCTGATGCCCTTCGAGCGGTTCTCCCGTTTGTTTCCGATTTTCCCGTATTTGGATTATGTGGTTTTGACGGGTTACGGCGAGCCGACGCTGAACCCGCGGCTGCCGGAATTTGTGGCGGCGGTGCGAAGCCGCGGACCGCGGCCGCGCTTGACGACGAACGGGACGATCCTGAGCGAGGAAAAGGCGCGGGCGCTGCTCGATGCGGGCATAGACAATCTGCATGTTTCGATTGATGCGGGCACCAAAGAAACCTTTGAGCGTGTGCGCGCCGGTGCCCGATGGGAACGCGTCTTGGAAAACTCCCGGCGCTTCAATGAGTTGCGACGGGCTGGCGGATACGAAGTCGGGACGGCATGGGCGTTCGTTGTCATGCGCGACAATTTCCGGGAGTTGCCGGAGGCAGTCCGTCACGCCGCCAACTGCGGTTTTGATCTGGTGACAACGAATTTCATAGCGCGCAACGCGCTGGATTTTGAGCAGGCTCAGGTGCTGCATACGGTCGAGGGCGACTGGGCGGGCTTCCGCGAGGAATTTGAGGCGGTTGAGGCGGAGTGCCGGTCGCTGGCCGACCGGCTCGGCATTCAATTCCGCGTGTTGCCGTTTCACCTGTCATACGACGGCGGATGCTTGTCGGACCCGATCCATTCGCTTTTCGTGGACTGGATGGGCAATGTTTCGCCATGTTGTCAGTTGCCCGTGCGCAGTGACCGGGACCGGCACCCTGCGCATGCGTTTGGGAACATTGAGGATCAGGATATCATGGAAATCCTTCTGAGCCGGCGGCTGCGGGTTTATTGGGACAATTGGCTCCACCGGCGCATCCCGGCTGTGTGTAAGAACTGCTACCAAGTGGTGCGTTTGCCGGAGCGCGACACTTATACGGATGCGGTTGAGAACTGACGCGCCGGCGTGCAGGTTGGGGCGCATGATTCGACGGCTTGTCGCAAGGCTCCTCATCGCCGGGGCGGTCATCACAGGCGCCGGTGCCTCAGCCCTCGCCGAGGCGGCGCGTTCGGAAGATGTTCTGGCGCGGCAGGCCTTGGTGGCTTTGGCGGCCAATGACCGCCAAGGCATGGCGCGCACCCATGAGGCGGCGGCCGCATCCGCACCCGGGCTGGCGGAGGCCATTCTCTACCTTTTCAATAGCACCCTTTCCTCCCGGGACGAATTCCTGCTGGCGATGGAGACGGCCGCGCGCCAAACGCAGGACAAGGCGTTGCGCGACCGGATGCTGCTAGCCTTGCTCGAGGACGAATACTATGAGTTGAATCAATTGAAGGGCGAGAACCGGTACAACAAGTTCACGCGGGTTTTTAACCGGGCTTCGTCCAGTTTGAGCCGGCTGGCCATGCTTCAGCCGCAGGCGGCGGCCCAATTGCTGCTGGATGGTGCTTACAGTCTGCGCAAGGCGCGGGCCACGACCGATCGCGAACGGCAGATGGCGTTTTTGTGTCGTGTTTTTCTGGAAAAGTACCCCGATGCGCCGGAAGCCGGGGAGGTCGCCGAACTTCAGGCGCAGTTGCGCGAGCGCTTGCGAAATGATATGTTGGAGCGGGAGCGTCTCGCCGGCGACCTCTACCGGGCGCGCGGAAATTTGTCGGCGGCGGAATTCCACTACGAGAATGCCGCGCTGCTCGCACCCGATAACAAGGACTTGAGCCGGCTCGTCGAGTCGGTGCGCACGGAGCGGCGTCAGCGTGAGGAGTCTGCAGCCGCGGCGGTCGCGGTGGCCGGGACGGAGGGACAATTGAGCCGTGAGGATTTGGAGGTGCTCGGTCAGGCGGCCCGCGCTCTGCTGACAGGCCGGGCGGAACCGCTGGCACGGGCAGCGCAAACCCCGTCCGGCGTGACAGATTCCGTCGGCTACGCTGCGGCAGCGTGGTTCGAGATGCAGGGTCGCCATGAGGCCGCGATCCAGCAACTTGTCTTCACCGCTGAATCGTTTCGGGGCACGCCCGGCGGCCAGGCCGCCGCTGCGCTGCTCGCCAATACCTCATATAACCTTGACGAGCGCTTTGAACTGGCCATGGAAGCGCTCAAAACGCAGCGGAAACAGTTTATTCTGACCGGAAAGCGCTCGACTGAGGACCAGGGCTATGTCTGGGGCAGTGCGGCCATTCAGTCTGGCGGCCAAGGCCTCGCAGGTCTGCCGGCCCTTTTCCTGACCGATGTCCTTGTGCGCGGTGTGGCCGAGCACTTTAAGACGCAGGTCGAGACCGACCTTGTCGTGGATGCGGGGGCGCGATACATACGCCGGTATCCCGGCGGTGCACGCAGCCGCGAGATCGCGGGACAATTGGCGCAACTGTGCGAAAAGGCCGGGGATCCTGACCGTGCCGGCCGTTTCTTGGCGCTGGCCGGCGGGGGTACGCCGGACAAGGATCGGAAATTGGACGAGGACCGTGCCCGGCGCCTGATGGATCAAGCCATGGCAGCAGACGACCTTTGGCAGCGCCAACGCTTGCTGCAATATGTAGTCGAGACCTTTGGCTCCACGAAAATTGCGGCGACTGCCCGGAAGCAATTGGCTCGCTTGCATCCGACTCTGGGCGAGGGATCGGTCGTATTGACGCGTAAAATGCTGCGGGAGAATCCCGGGTTTGCTGCCCAACTTGGCATCCCGCCCTCCTTGCTGGATGGCCGCAAGGCGGGGGGCGAGATGGCCGAATTGGGCGTGGCCTTTGACCCTCAAGGCCGGAAATTTGCCTATCAGGTGGAGGGTGGTGACTTCGTGACGGTGACGGTGCCTGAGCCTGAGCGTGAACGCCTGATAGCCGGTGCCCGTGTTTTGGCGGATTCCATGGGGGTGCGCGAGTCGGGCCGCAGCGCCCTCAAGCGCCAGATTGTTCCGGTGGAGATCAAAGGCGGTGCCGGCGGCAGCGGAATTGAACTGGCTCCTCAGTTGATCCCCTATGCTGACCGACCGGAAGACACCAAATACTTTCGCTGATCGGCAAAGGTTGGACTTGGGTCAGCCGATTTGTCGGCGAATCCTTTCTCTGTCGCGCAAATGAAGTTCCGCCGTCAGGCTCTCGATAATCGGCGCCTTGTCATGCAGTTGGGCGATTTGCGCCGCAAATTCGCTGAGCACCCTGTCCTCAATCATTGTGCGCACGGACTGGCGAAGCGGGTGCGCCACATCATGAAATTGTCCGTCGCGCCGCTTACGGGAGGGCATGGCGACAAACCATCCCGACGGACCATGAATGATCCTAATATCTTTGACAACAAATGCGCCATTCAGGATGACGGTGGCGAAGCCTTGGAGTTTTGGGTCCGAGTTGGTGTGCGGGCGGATGGCCACATGTGTCACTACGATGCCGGGGGCTTGGGAGGAATCCTCATGAGCGGGGGCGACGCGGTTGTCCGCAGGGGCAGACGCTCCGCTCAACTCGGCATGGTAGGCTTCCAGTACGGCCGAGTGCACGATGTCGCGAGTCTCCTGATCCAGCGGGTGAGCCAGATCGTGAAACAGCCCGTCTCGACCGCGGCAATTGGGCATGGCGACAAACATGCCGTCGCGGCGTTCAATGATTTTCAGTTCCTTTACGGCAAAATCACGGTTCAGAATGATCGTAGCAAACGCTTTCAGCCGCGGATCCGAACAATGATAAGGCTTGACGGAAACGCTGGTGACTCGGATTCGATCCATCATATCCCCCTCTCCCGGAGACCCCCATTTTACCCTAAGACGGTTGGTTGTTTACTTCCCGCGCTGCTGAGAGAAAGGTACCGCTCGAGCCGGTACAAACCGAACCCTGCAGGTTACCCAAGTAGGCAATACGGACTCAAGTGACAAATCGGGTCCGAAAAAAGAAGCGACCGTAGACCCGCTGCCGCAGAGGAAAATTCGGCTGGCCCCTGCCGCGCTCAAGGTCGCCCGAATCGCCTGATACCAAGCCTTGGTCTCGGCGATGATGTCGAAATCATTATGGATCGCACGCGCCAAGGCCGCTTCGTCGCCGGATTCGAGGGCTGTCACGACATGCTCCAAGGGGCCTGCCGGCGGCCGGTTTGGGGTGGCATCGAGCAGGCGGTAGGATTCGGCGGTTGGCATCGGTTCGGGCGGGATGACGAGCAGGAGTTGGGCTCTCAGGGCGGCGGCGATTGGCGCGAGATGCTCGCCGCGTCCGGTGCCAATGGCACACCCGCCCCGGATGAAGAAGGGAATGTCGCTTCCCAGTCGCGCGCCGAGGGTCTCGAGTTCCGTCGCGCTGAGGCCGAGTCCGTATGCGTCATTGACAGCCTTGAGGGTGGCCGCCGCATTGGAACTGCCCCCGCCGAGCCCCCCTGCGGCAGGAATGCGTTTGGTCACATGGATGCGAACCCCGCCTACGGCACTCCCGCACTCCTGACGCAGAAGGGCATGAGCGCGCGTGATCAGATTGTCTGCTGGATCAATACCGGGGGGCAGGCCCGTCACGATGCAGCGGTCCTCGCTGGTCGGCTCAACGGCGAGTTCGTCGCAAAGATCCAGTTCTTGAAAAACCGTTTCAATTTCATGGTAGCCGTCAGGCCGCGCCCCGAGCACGCGCAAATACCAATTGATCTTGGCTGGAGAGCGGTAGATGCGCGCGGCCGTCACCGGGGCGGTCCGCCTTCGAGTTCGCGCAGCAACGCCTCGTGCTGGTCCTTGTCGAGGCCGCCCAGTTCCACGGCGCGGCGGGCGGCTGCGATCGCGGCTTTTCGGTCGCCGCGGACGGCGAGGATGCGTGCATGCTGGTCGTGGTAAGCGGCATTGTTGGGATACAGTTCGAGGGCACGGCGGATGGCAGACTCGGCAGCGGCTTTGTCGCCAACGGCGAGTTCGAGCCGCGCGACGGTGGCGTTGATGGCCGCGCTGGCGGGCTGGATTCGTAGCGCCCGACGGGCGAACAGCAAGGCCTGTCCGGGATTGCCCTCCATTTCGGCAACGGCTGCGAGGCCCAGCGAAGGGCGAGGATCGCGCGGCGCCAACGCGGCCGCTCGCCGCAAGAGCGTCGTGGCGCGGGCCCCGTCGCCCTCCTCGATGGCCGTGTCAGCCGCGTCGCGCAGTGCCTCGGCGCCTAACGCAGGAAGGACATGGACTGCCATGACCAGCGCAAGGGCGCCAATCCATAGGATGCGCGGGCGCGACCATGTGCTTGCGACTCCGGGATCTGCGTCGCCGCTGAGCAAGGTTCCGACGGCGAGACCGAAGAGCATCACAAGTCCCGTGTCGTGAAAACTCAGCGAGTACAAGCCATCAACCAGAAATCCGGCTGCCATGACGGCCACCGCGCGTTCCTGCAGTCCGATGTGCGCAGTTTGCCAGGCGCACGCAAGCAGTGCCGCAACAAACGCCATCATCATCAGCAGTCCCGCCGCCCCCCACTCGGCCCCCGCCTGCAGAACCCAGTTGTGCAAATACTTGGATTCATTGGCATCCGGCGGCTTGAACCGCCCGTAAAACAAATCCACGCCTCCGGGTCCGGCGCCCCACAGGGGATGCGCAGCGAAGATGCCGATTCCGATTCGCATGTAGTGGATGCGTTCGCGGATGGTATCGCTTCGGACCAGCATGCCGGCAATGCCAGCAGGCTGGGCGGGTTGGGGCTCGAATCGGGTGGCCGGAGCGGTGGTCTCGCCGGTCATGGGGCGGGGGAAAGCCACAAAAATAAGAAGGATCAGGGCGACTGCGATTGAAGGCTGTGGCAGACGCGGGCGCCACATGAGCAGGCCGCAAAAACCAGCCGTCAGGATGCCGCCGCGCGAGCCGCTGAGGACGATCCCTGCTCCAGCAGCGAGCAGCCCGGCCACACCGGCCAGCGTGTCCGCATCGGGGTGCCTGCGTCGCCCCGAGCGAGGTGCGCGGACGAGCGCGAGGCTGGCCGCCACAGACAACCCGAGGAATCCGCCGAACACATTGGGATCGCCCCAGACCGAGGCTACCCGTTTGAGTTTCAAGTGGTGCAGCATGGCCATATCGAGCGCGGTAGGCCGTCGGCCCTCGAGGGAAGCCTTCAAGGATTCATACGCCCTGTCATACAAAAAGGCGTATTGAGCCAGCGCGTGCAGGGCACAGAGGATTGCGAGCCCCGTCACGACCCGCAACATGACGGTCACGCTGTTTCGGTCGCCCCGGGACGCTCCCAGCAGGAAGGCTGCCGTGCCCGTAAGAGCACCGAAACTCAGTGTGATGACGGATTCCACTCCCACCGCCGGATATCCAGCAGTCAGCCAGCGGAGGTAGACATAAATGAGCAACGCGGCCGCAGCCGCGGTGCCGGCCTGTGCAAGACTTTTCTTGCGGGCGGCTTTCTTCGCACCTCCCACAGCCGCGGCAACACAGGCACACAGAGCCAAGGCGCAGGCCAGCAGGATCCCGCCCAAGGGATAGGCGTCGGGCGGGCGCCAAACACCCACGACCCACAGGGCAAGCAGCAGTGCCCACAGGAGCGGCTGTCTTTGCGGCCCGCGCGTGTCTTCGGAACTAACCACTTTTATTGGTTCTCCGCAGTAGCAGGCGTGCGGCGCCCGGCAAACACTCAAACTGAAGGCGTGTCGGATTGGGTGGGGTGACCGGCTCGCCGTCGAGTTGCAGCGATAGGGGGCGTTCGCTGGTTAAAGTAAAGGCTGCCTCTGAGCGCATTGTTACTCCGGTGCGGCGGGCGAGTGCCGGCATGCGAGCCATAGCGCTGAGAAACCATCCGAGGTAGCCGGACGCTCCGGGGCTGGGAATCAGAGCCAATTCCATGGCTCCCGACATCGGTTGCGCATGCGGAAAGAGTCGCATGCCGGCATAATTGCTGATGTGGCTGACCACAAGGGAGTGTCCGGCGAGCGGCTCAGCCGTCAGCCCGTTCTGGGTCGGAATGTGTAACTCGAATCGGGGCACCTGAACGCGACCGGCGGCGGCCTTCAAACCGGCCAGCGCGTAGGAAAACCGTCCGAACCGCTCTTTCGCCGTGTCGGACACGCTGTGGACCACCGCCGCGTCGAACCCGACGCTGGCAAAACACAGGAAGTAGAGTCCGTTGACCCTGCCCACATCTACCTGCACGGGCTGAGCCGCGATTAGGAAATCGGCTGCTGCCAAAGGGTCGGCCGGAATTCCGAGCGAATCGGCAAGGGCATTGACCGTCCCCATGGGCAACAGGCCGTAAGCAAATCCGCGTCCGGCTGACTGATTGAGAATGACATGGACCGTCCCATCGCCCCCGCCGATCCATAGGGTGTCAAATCCTTCTTGAGCGGCGCGCTCCACGAGTTGCGCCGAATGATCAATGGACTGGCTGAGAGCGATCTCGTGGCGGGTTCCGGAGCGCGACAGGACCTCCTGAAGACCGCGAATCAGGCGCGGCGCTGGCTGGCGGCGCCCGCCCCAAGTGTTAATGATCAGGAAAATGCTCATGGCGCAGCCACCGGATTCGGCGCACCTGACCGTCGAGGGGCAAAGGAAATTTTGCTTGTTTTGGGCGGGACGCTTGCCCAGCGTCCGAGACTACGGGTTGTGTTTCCAGTTCGATTCGCGCGCGCGTCCCGGCACAGGTGCGCCGCGCAAGGAGTGATTCGCAGGTGCGTGTGCGGTTTAAGAAAGCCGATCTGCTGCCCGCTTCGGGCATCGTGCAAAGTGTCGCCAATCCCCAGAGTACCCTGCCCATCCTCGGCCATGTTCTCGTGACTGCCGAGCATGACAATGTGGCCACGCTGGTGGCGACCGATTACGAGACTCGTGTGCGCATCGAGGTCCCGGCGGATGTGGCCAAGAAGGGGCGGATGACCGTCCCGGCGCGCAATTTCCACGACTTGGTCAAAGAATTGCCTGAAGATTCCGACCTTACGGTGGAGTCCAAGGCGAGACAGGCGTTCGTGACGGCAGGGCGTGTGCGCGCGGAACTTAACACGGCCTCTGCGGAGGACTTCCCGCCGTTCCCCGACATGGTTCCCACGGTCGAGTTCGAGATGGAGCAGCGGCGGCTGAAGCGGCTGCTGGGCAAAATACTGTTTGCCGTGCCGACGCGCGACCCGCGCAAGGTTCTCCTCGGCGCACTGTTTGAATTCAAGGATGGCGCGCTGAATGTCGTCGCAACGGATGGAAAAATCCTGGCCTGTGCCCGCGCGGCCGTGGACAACCGCAAAGGCCCGCAGAACTTCAATGCCATCATCCCCCACAAAATGCTCGAGGAACTGATGCGCAATTTGGGCGACGAGGGCCTCGTGACGGCCGCGTTCGACGATCGCCAAGTTTCCTTCCAGATGGGCGACATCAAATACATTTCCAACCAGATTGAGGGCAATTACCCGAACTACGAGGCCGTTTTGCCAAAGGATTATGCGCGCCGGCTCCGGTTTCCGAAACAGGCCATGCAGACGGCCATCCGCCGCGCCTCGGTTCTGTCAGACATACGCACCAGCGCCGTGACCCTTACATTCAGCGGGTCGCAGGTGACGGTTGAGGCCGAAAGCGTGGACAGGGGCCGCATCCGTGACGAGGTGCCGGCCACCAACGACGACGGCGACTTTCGCATCACTTTCAATTACAAGTTTGTGCAGGAAGCCCTGAAATGCATTGATCAGGATGAAATCCAGTTGAACGCCAATTCGCCCGTCCAGCCGGCCGTTTTCGAGGGTGTTGATGCGCCGGATTGTCTCTACCTCGTGATGCCGATCAAACTGACCGATCTGCGCCGCGACGAGGAGACGCCGGAGGAAGAGGCGCCCGAGCCGGAGGACGAGGACGCCGGCGTGAGCGAGGAAGACGCCTAACCGTTCAAGAGCCGGTGCGACCGCCAAGCGATGGCCAGGCGCTCGCAAAGACCGACTGGCTTGGTGAACGGGCGCCACCACAGCAGGTGGTGCCCGAGGCGACCGAAGCGTTTGTCCCAACGCGAGAGGCGCGCACCGGGAATGCTCTGCTCGTAACCGAGTTGTTTCATCAGGGGGCCGCACACGGCTTCGATGATGCGCACCTGTCGCGCGGACAAATCCCGCCGCCAGCGCCCCTCGGCAGAGCGGTTCACTGGGCGACGCACCTGGGCGTGAATGTCGCTGAGGGGCACGCTACTGGCTGCCGCCACGCGGGTCTCGAGCATGTCAGGCGAATAATCCTCGCTGAGAAAATCGCACAGGTGACGGGCATGTTTCTCCGGCTGGTCAATGATGTCTTCGTAGCGCAACAGGAGCGTCTGCTCCGGATGCCGGGCGGCGAAATCCAGCCCGTGGCGCACGGCGTTGAGCCACCGGCGCCCCGCCATAAAAGCCGTGTTCGGGCCAAACGACAGAGGCATGACGGACGCGGCCACATCGCGCGGGTCGCGAACAACGATGACGAAACGCGCGTCGGGAAAGATGGTGCGGAGCGTGTCAAGATGGTCTATATACCCCGGCGTTTTGTCGCCCCAGCGTATCCGGCCTTGTTGGCGGGCGTGAAAACGAAACACGGCGTCCACCACGCCCGCGAAGGAGGGAGCCGCCTCGCGGGCAAGTTCTGACGCGGCCGCCCGCAGACCGGGCACCCATTCCCGGCCCAGTTGGCCCCTCATCAGGTCCGTGATGTTGGCAATATCGAGGATCAGCCGTTCGCGCGAGGCCGTGTCGGCCAGCGATCCATAGCGCTCGCGTCGCGCCCACAGCGCCGGGATGAAGTGGCTCTCCCAAGGGAGCGAAAACGCGGGGTGGCGCGCCAGCATCTGCTGAACCATCGTGGTGCCGGACCGGGCCGCTCCCACGACGAAAACTGGGGGGGGCATTTTCGCGTCGGTGCTCATCGCCGAAAAAACCTCGCGAGTCGGTCCAGCAAACGCTCCGGCTGGCGGCACAGTTGTTCGATCTCCTCGCGCTCGGCCGGGGTGAGTGTGCGCATCAGGGCCTTGAAGTCCTCGTTATAGGTGCTGGTCTCGTCAATCCGGCCGCCCGCGCGAGTCAGAGTATTAAGGCAGATCATGGCACACGGCAGGAGCGGGCAGGTCCGGCCGCGAATTGACCCAAGAACAGGTTCGGCGAATTTTGCCGGGACTCGCAGTGTGCGGTTCTTGTAGGGCACTGTCAGCCGGCCGCCGCGCGGCGGGGGCGTGAGCGTCACCTCGACAGGAATGCCTTCGTAAAGAAATTTAATTTTGCTCCGGCTGCGCAGGTCGTCCGCCGCGGGAAAGCACTCCAAGTATTTGAGGCGTTCAGTGGCCGGCGAGGCGAGGTCAATGTCGCGATGGGGGCGCTCGCGCTGGAGATAATCCTCGGCCGCCCACCCGCCGTGGATCAGATACCGGATTCCGCGCTGCTCGAGCAGCGCGCACAGGCTGTGCAAGGGGCGGACATCGCCGGGTCCGTTTGCGCGGTTTTCTGTTTTGCTCATGGCGGGCCTGTCTGCGTGCAT
>JAOAAY010000053.1 GCA_026418615.1 Candidatus Sumerlaeaceae bacterium
GCACCAGGGCGCGCAACGGCTCGACCAGCTCGAGCAGGCGAGGATCGAGCCGGTCGCCCACCATGGCGATGCGTCCGGGCGACACTGCGGCCTGCTTGATGGCCCATTGAAACAGGCGCGGGTCAGGCTTCTCCATGCCCAGCGCGGCGCTAATGCCGTGAACCTCAAACAGGTCCCAAAGGCCGCGCGATTTCAACAACGGCTCCACCTGCAGGGGCTGATTGGCCAGCAGCCCCAACCGGTAACGCCTGTGCAGCGCTCGCACGGCTGTGGCCATTCCGGGCACCTCTGGCGACACTGTGTGCCAGCGCTCGAAGAGCAGCCGGCGAGTTTCGGTGCGAAAGTAATCGAACGATCCGTCGGGGAGGCATGTCTGGACGAAAGTCCACAAGTTTCCGCCGGCGCGGACATGCTCGAGGCGCCGGTTGAACAGGTCGCGCGGCGTGCCCCAGCGCTCGCCGCCTAACGACTCGTAAAGTCGCCGGTAGATGAAAAGCGCCGCGGGGTCGTCGCAAATAAACACATTGCCCACATCGAAGTAAACAAATTCAATGTCATTCCATTGGCCCATGGATGCTCATCTCGGAACTTGCGCGGGGGCAGGTGAAGAGAAAAAAGATTCATCGTGTGTCTGTGCGGTCGAACTTGACCGCCGGGGGCGTTGTCTCTGATTGCGATGCTTCCATGAAACTGCTGTGGCTGCTGTTTTTCGTCTGTCTGCTGGTGCTGGGCGTGATGGGCCTGTGGCAGCGCGGCCCGCGCGTGGTGGCCGACGGGCGGCTTGCGTGTCCGCCGCTGCCATCGCGGCTGGTGCGCGCGGCCCAGGCGCCGCTGCCGCCTCCCTCGCCGGCGCAACTCGCGCGGCTGGAAGGTCCGCCGTCGCCGTCGCCTGTGGCTGCCACGAAACTGGTGCTCGTCGAGCCGCCTCCCGCTGACGAGGGGCTGGCAGCCATCCGCAGCGCAGACCGGCTGGATTGGGGGATTCCCGATTTGCCTGCGCAGCCGGCCCTCGTGGTGGCCTCTGTTGCCGAACCGCGCAGTGTGGCACCAGCCGTGCCGCCGGCCCCGCCGCCCGTACCGGAACCCGTGATGCCTAATCTTTACCTGCCAGCCGGCGCCACGACGGAGGAGGAAGCCGTTCTGACCCTGATCAAGGCCGAGTTGCCTGCGCACGAAGAGCCTCATGCGGAGTCGCCCGTCGCGCCATTCACCTTGCGCGAGGGTGAGCGGGTGCGGCCGGTGACCCGACTACGCAATGAGACCGACTTCGATTGGATCAAGTTTGAGCGGGAGGGGCGGGCTTGGTGGGCCAAGGCGGAGTATTTCATCCGGGTGGATCCGCGCAACAAAACTCCCGAGGGCATGAAAGACCTGCCGATTGGGCAGGAGGCTGTTGACCGAGAATCGGCGCTGCCGCCAAACTACAAACCGAGCGATCTCGTGCCGATTGACCGCCAGTTCGTGCTTGATGGTCGGGAGATCCTCGCCCGCCGCGAGGTCGTGGACGCCGCCCACCGCATGGTGCGGGCCGCCGCCAAAGAGGGAAAGCAACTGCGCATCTTTTCCGGATACCGGGACTTCGAATATCAGAAAAAACTTTATCTGGAAGCCATCGAGAAAAACGGTCCCAAGCAAACAGGCGTGGCCGAGCCCGGCTACAGCGAGCACCAGTTGGGCACCACCATTGACCTGAGCAACACGGACATCCGCCATGTGTTGCGGGCGTCATTCGGCCTGACCCCGGAAGGCCGCTGGCTGCGCGAAAATGCCGAGAAGTTCGGTTTCCGCTTCTCGTACACGAGCGAGAACATGGAACAATCCGGCTACAAGCCCGAACCGTGGCACCTGCGCTACATGGGCCCGGCCTTGACCGACCCGTCCGCCACAAAAGTGGCCCAAGGGGAGTAGCAGCGGGGCGCCGGAAGAACCCGAGGCAAGCCCTGATGCAAAGTCGCAAAACGCAAAATACGGGGACGGTTGACTGATTTGAGAGTGGGCGACTGTAAAATACGGGGACGGTTAAAATACGGGGACGGTTGACTGATTTGAGAGTGGGCGACTGAGCCGGGAAAGGTAGGTAGAGCAGACTGCGGACAGCATGTTAAGCAGACGCGGAACCAAACTACCGAGACAGGGTTGTTTACGGTGACAATCGCGAAACCAAGTTGATAAGGAAAACTTGTTAGAATCACGGGTATTACAATGCGATCGGTAGCCATAGCGCCGGTGCTGGCGGAGCGTCTTAGCAACTGTGGGGAGGTTCACGGGGATCATGAGGGGGACGGGCTCGGGACCGTATCCATCGGAGAACTGACTTCGGATTTTAGAAGACAAACCCCGTGACGACGGTTGCATGGCTCAGATATAGTCAACTGCCCCCGTTTTTTAGTATCCATCGGAGAACCGGCTTCGGATTTTACTCGAAGACAAACCCCGTGACGACGGTTGCATGGCTCAGATATAGTCAACCGTCCCCGTTTTTTATCTGGCTCAGATATAGTCAACCGTCCCCGTTTTTTAGATATAGTCAACCGTCCCCGTTTTTTTACCGTTTTTTGTTTTTTGGTCCTGATTTTTGAGGCGGGAGTGGGCGTGTCAGCCGAAGCGGCCGGTGATGTAGTCTTCGGTTTCGGGGCGGGTGGGTACGGTGAAGATTTTTTCGGTAGGCCCGACCTCGATGAGTTCGCCCAGAAGGAAGAAGGCCGTAAAATCGGAGACACGGGCGGCTTGCTGCATGTTGTGGGTGACGATGACGATGGTGTAGTCGCGTTTGAGTTCGTGGATCAGTTCCTCGATTTTCTGGGTGGCGATGGGATCGAGGGCTGAGGCGGGTTCATCCATGAGGATGATTTCAGGTTCGATGGCGAGGGCGCGCGCGATGCACAAGCGCTGCTGCTGGCCGCCAGACAGGGCGAGGGCGGGGGTGTGGAGGCGGTCCTTGACTTCGTCCCACAGGGCGGCTTGCCGCAGGCTGCGCTCGACCTGTTCGGCGATGGTGCGGGGGTTGCGGATGCCGTTGATGCGCATGCCATACGCGACATTTTCGAAGATGCTTTTCGGAAAAGGGTTGGATTTTTGGAATACCATGCCGACGCGCCGGCGCACCTCGATGACATCCACTCCGGGTGCATAGATGTCCTGCCCGTCGAGCAGGGCCAGACCCTCGATGCGAGCCTCGGGGATGATGTCATTCATGCGGTTGAGGGTGCGCAGGTAGGTGCTCTTGCCGCAACCGGACGGGCCGATGAGCGCTGTGACGCGGTGCTCGGGCATGTCGAGCGTGACATTGCGAACGGCACAGTGGTGGCCGTAGTAAACGCTTAATCCCCGCGTGGAGATTTTGACTCGGGCTTCCATCATTGTTTGCTGGCAACACGGGAGTGTTGAGCGACGGCCCTGCGTCGCAAGGCTTTTCATGGGTGTCGCGGCGTTGTCACAAGGTCGGGGGTGCCGGGACGGCCGCCGGCTTCGACCGGCTTGGTTTTGAGGAGACCAGATATTCATTTTGCCAGCGCGGGCTTGCGCGGCGAGGCCCGACTTGCGTGCGGGCGTTTATTTGCGCTTGTATGGGGGCATGCATGGTGCCGGAGTGGCGGGCGCAACGCAATCATTGGCAGACGGGACAACTGAAAGAAATGGGTTTGGCGGAAAAGGCTGCGGCATCGGAGCATGTTGGGCAGGAGTTTGCCACCTGGCTTTACTGGCGCAGCAGCACGCACGGCAGCCGGGTGAAACTCGACGGCGTGGAGGAATTTCAGGTGTGGTTCGAGTCGCCGGTGGAACTGGTCTCGGATTGGGGCGACGCGACTGCGGTGGTGGTGAGCGGTGGATTGCCGCTGGATTCGCCGGAGGCTCACCGCGCGTTGCGGGAGGGGAAAAAGATCGCCAAAGCCCGACTGCGCCTGATCGTGAAAAACCAGACCCACACCTGCGCGTTCGATGCGTCAGTGTTTGCCGTGTCCGGCCTGAAGGTTCCGCTGCCGCCGAATTTGGGCGGCGGCGATGCGATGCTGCTTCGGCTCGAGTTGTTCGAGGAGTTCGAGGCATTTTTGTCGCAGGTTTTTGAGGCTTTCTTGCGCCTGCGGCTTGATGATAAGGCTTGGGCGGGCGAGGCCAAGAAAATGACCGCCTGGGTGGCTGGCCTTGGCGATGCCTGACGGCGGCGGCGGTCTGGGGCAGCGCGAGTATTGGGACGCGAACCTCGACCCGGACAATCTCGGCCGCAGGCCGCGGGGCACGGCATCGGCCCGTAACGATGATTATTGGTTTTATATGACCCCCGACCAGCGCGATGCGCTGGCGGCGCTGGGTGAGCCGGCAGGGCGGCGTATTCTGGATATCGGCGCCGGGCTGGGGTTCAACGCCCGATATCTGGCGGCGCGGGGAGCGCGGGTTGTGGCCGCCGACATCGCGGGGGAGCGGCTGGCGCGGCTGAGGGCGGCGGCGCCGTCAGACGCCGCGCTCGACTGCGTGGTGTGCCGTGCGGAGGCTTTGCCGTTTCGACGCGGTGCGTTCGATGGCGTCTACTCGAAGTCTGTGCTCATCCACACCCGGCTGGCTGAAGCCGCCCCGGAATTGGCCCGGGTCACCGGATGCGAAGGTGTCGGGGTGTTCATCGAGCCGCTGGCGCGCAATCCATTGGCCAATCTCTACCGTCGCACGCTCGGGCCGAAGGAGTGGCAGACCATCACCCGTTATTTCGACGACGACTCCATCGCGCGCGTTCGGGAGGCTTACGGGCGTGCGGATGTGCGCCACTACTATTTGCTGTCGTTTTTAGCCTTTGGTTTCCAATTTGCGGTGCGTGCACCCCGCTTGTTTCGCGCCGCACTGGCGGTGGCGCATGGGTTCGACGCGTGGCTTTTGCGGCTGTTGCCCGTGCTGCGCCGCTATGCGTGGTTCGTTGTGATCGAGGCTCAACACCCGGATCGTCCTGGCCATGCGCGCCCTGTTTCTCGTCCATAACCTGCCCGAGCGCGGGAGTTATTTCCGGGCGCTCGAGATTGCGCGGCGGATGGCCGCGCGCGGCCACGAGGTGGAACTGGTCTGCATCAGCGAGGTGCGCAAGCACCGGCCAGGCATCCGTTTCGAGGAGCGAATCGGTGATGGTACGCTGCGGGTGGTCGAGGCGGGTTACCGCACGCTGTTCAACGAGCGCCAGGAAGGGTGGGGCGTTTTTGACAACGGTTGGCGGTTGTGGCGGGCGCTGACTTGGCGCCCTGATTTTGTCTATGGTTTTTCTCACAAGCCGGACTGTGTGCTGCCGGCGCTGGTGGCGCGGCTGAGGGGGGCGCAGGTGGCTCTGGACTGGAGCGACTGGTGGGCCGGGCCGGAGGGACTCTACCGGGCGACAGTCCTGCCGTCGGCGGCGTTTGCGTCGTTGCCGCGGCCCATCCGGTGGGCGCGACGCGCGGTGTTTGTTGCGGATTCGTGGTTGGAGGGTCGCTCATGCGGGCTGGCGCACGCGGTGACGCTGATCTCGCAGGAGTATTTCTCCCATCCGGCGGCGCCGCGCGGGTTGCGTGAACGATCGCTTGTGATGCACAGCGGGGCGCCTCTCGAATCCATTCGGCCGATGGAACGCGACGATGCCCGACGCGCCTGCGGCATCGAGGTTCCTGCGGGGGTGACGGTTTTTGGTTATGTGGGCAATTTCCACCCGGACGAGCGGATGTTGCTGGAAGCCTTTGCGCTTGTCTGCGAGTCGCGGCCGGAATCGCGGCTGCTGGTGGTCGGCAGCGACTTTGAGGCGCTGACGCCGGACTTGCAACGCCGGATCGGGCCGAGGTTGTGCCACGCGGGCAGGCGCCCGTTTGCGGAGATGAGCCAGTGGCTGGGCGCTGCGGATGTGTTGGTGCTGCCGTTATCAAACCGTTTGCTGAACCGGGCGCGCTACCCGCACAAGTTAAGTGATTATGTTGCGGCCGGCAGGCCGTTGGTAGCCTGCGATGTCGGGGAGACGGGGCGGTTGCTGCGCCGGTTCGGAATCGGGCGTCTTGCGGCCCCCTCGGCGGGAGCGCTTGCAGAGGCCATGGTTGCCGCTGCGGACAACCGGGCTGGTTGGCGTGCCGAGGGCGCGGCGGTCCGAGCCGCAGCGGAGCAATATTTTCATTGGGACCGCATGTGCGAGCAATTGTTTGCGTTTCTTTCGCAGCACACTGGGCTGACATTCTGACGCTTGCGCATAAAAATAACGCGGGGTGGGGGCCGCTGTCCTCCGGCAGCCCCTCCCCGCGAGACCGTGTGTCGAGTTCAGGTTGTGTCAGTCCGTCTTTTTCGCGGTCCGCACGACATCGCCCACGGAGACAGTGCCGTTGGTCGGATCGTAAAAGAAATCCAGACTTGTGCGCGAGGTCAGGGCGGCAAAGGCGAGGGGGAAGTTCTGAGTGGGTGTGCCGGCCAACGCAAAGTTCACGCGGTCAGGTCCGACGCTCTGGAGAACCCACAGATGCTGCTCGAACTGGTCGATTTGCTCGGTGGTGGCGGAAACCCCGACAGCAGGAAGGAACGGAACAGCCTCCTTCGCATTGGCGAAACCGAAGAAAGTGGTGTCGGTGGAACCGATTGCAAAGGGGTCAGTGAGCAGGCCTGTCGAAAGGTAAGAGATAGGCGTGGACAACTTGATGAGGCAGGCACGCGAGTACGGAATCCCCAACTTAATCGGAGGACTCACACTGCTCGCCGGCACATCGGGGTACTTGTTGTTGTCCACAGCATAGGATTCGAGCCCCGTGGCAATGCTGCGCATATCGGCTTTGGCGCGGGACACCTTTGACCGCACTTGGGCCTCGAGGAAGTTGGGCACCGCAATGGCCGCCAGAATCGCAATGATGGCGACAACGATGAGGAGTTCGATCAGGGTGAAACCCCCAATCGTTTTTCTGGCACTGCACACAACCATGGCCATAATCCTTTCTTCTTGGAAGATGGAATGAGTGAAGAATTGCCGATGAAAGATGGCACTTCTGTGGCAGCAACTTTTGTTGTCAATCAGCAAAAGATTGCGCATGTTGCTTCTTTTGACGCAGCCGCGACGGTTTCCGAGCGATTCCATCGTTGTGTCACGAGCATTGGGCAGCCCGTGTCTTGCTGGCTTCCTACGAGCGGATGAGCACGAGCAAGGAGGCATTAGTGGCGGCGACGAATAGACCCTTTTTGATTTTCCGCCAGCGTTGACGCGACGGCTGCTGATCGCAACGGACGCTTGGGCCCCTCAGATTAACGGCGTGGCGAGAACGCTTGGCCAGATGTGCAAGCGGCTGACGGACGCCGGCTGGCAGGTACGAGTTGTTCACCCGGCGTCTGATGGTTTTTGGAATTTTCCGTGCCCGGTTTATCCGCAGATCCGCCTTGCTTTTGCGACGGCCGGGCGTTTGGCGCGGATAATTTCGTCTGCCGGGGCCGACTACATTCACATTGCGACCGAGGGACCGTTAGGTCGAGCCGCGGCCGCGGCTTGTCGCCGATTGGGTTTACGGTTCACCACCTCGTATCATACGCAATTCCCAGCGTATTTGCGCCATCTTCTGTTCGTGCCGGAAGGGCTGACCTATGCGAATCTCCGCCGTTTTCACTCCGGAGCGGCCGCCACCATGGTGGCCCTTCCCTCGATGAAGCGGCGTCTGGAGGAGCGCGGATTCCAGAACCTCGTTTATTGGGGAAGGGGCGTTGACACCTCGCGGTTTCATCCGCGGCCGAAGTCCAACCGTTACGAGCGACCGGTGATCCTGTATGTCGGACGGGTATCGAAAGAGAAAAACTTGGAGGCGATGCTGCGGTTGAATGTCGCTGGGACGAAGGTGGTGGTGGGGCATGGGCCGCAACTGGATTTGTTGCGCAAGCACTATGGCTCGACGGTTCAATTTCTGGGAGCGCTCGATGGGGCGGCTTTGGAGGCCGCGTACGCCGACGCGGATGTTTTCGTTTTCCCCAGCAAGACGGACACCTTCGGCCTGACGATTATTGAAGCGCTTGCGTCGGGGGTGCCGGTGGCTGCGTATCCAGTCACCGGACCGATGGATATTTTGGAAGGCCATCCGGATGCGGGGGCTTTGGATGAAGACCTCGGCGTGGCGGTTCGGCTGGCGCTGGAGCGTGGACGCCCGGAAGCGTGTGTTGCGCTGGCGGCGCAGTTCACTTGGGAGCGCTCTGTGGAACAATTCGTGGCGAACTTAGTGCCGGTGCGTGGGTAAGCGTGCGTCAGGATGAAGATCGGTTTTTTCAGCGCGCGTCCGTATGATCGTCAATTCTTTGACGCGGCCAATGCCGCGGTCGGCCACGACATCGAGTATTTCGAGGACCGGCTGACGCATCAGACCGCCTCGCTTGCGGCCGGGTTTGAGTCGGTGTGTTGCTTTGTGAATGACGATCTCGGAGCGGCGGCGGTGGAGCGTCTGGCTGCCGGCGGGACGCGGCTGATCGCGCTCCGGTGCGCGGGCTTCAATCATGTGGATCTGTCTGCGGCGCGCCGGTTTGGGGTAGCGGTGGCACGCGTGCCGGCGTATTCGCCCAATGCCGTGGCAGAGCACACGGTGGCTCTGATGCTGGCGCTCAACCGGAAAATCCACCGCGCCTATAACCGCGTCCGGGAGGGCAACTTTTCGCTCGACGGTTTGCTGGGTTTCGACTTTGCCGGAAAACTGATTGGCGTGGTGGGGACGGGTCAGATCGGGGCCATTGTGGTGCGGATCATGCACGGTTTCGGGTGCTGTGTGCTTGCTCACGATGTGCAGCCGAATCCCGAATGCGAGCGGCTTGGGGCGCTTTATGTCCCGCTGGAAGAATTGCTCGCCCGGTCCGATGTCGTAACGCTTCACTGCCCGCTGACGCCCCAGACACGGCATCTGATCAATGCGGAGCGCCTTGCGCTCATGAAGGCGGGTGTCATGCTCATCAACACGAGTCGCGGCGCGCTTGTGGACACGCGGGCCGCCATCCTTGCACTCAAGACGGGGCGGCTTGGCGCTCTCGGCATAGATGTTTACGAGGAGGAGAGCGGGCTTTTCTTTGAGGATCTGTCCAATCGCGTCATCCAGGATGATGTGTTCACGCGATTGCTGACGCTGCCCAATGTTTTGGTAACCGGTCATCAGGCGTTTTTCACCGCCGAGGCCCTGGCCAAAATTGCCGAGGTGACCTTGGAGAATGTCAGGGCTTTCGAGACGGGCAGCGGCACGCTTCATCTGGTGTCCCCGCCCACCTGACAACGGCGGGATCAGGCTTCAGGGTTGTCAAGGGTTAGCACGGCCTCAATGGCGGCGGCGAGTTCCGGACTGTTGAGGGCGTCGCGAGCCGCCGTGCGATCGCGGTGCAATTGCGCGACGAGCGCCTCGACGGAGGGAAATTTCTGCTCGTCGCGCAGCCGGCGCAGAAAATGGAGTTCGACCGTCTCGCCAACGAGTTGCCCCTCAAATTCGAGCAGGTGGGCTTCCACAGATAATTCATTGAGCCCAAAGGTGGGATTGTAGCCAATGTTGACCATGGCCGCCCGGGTCACTTGACGGGCGGGGACACGGGCCATGCACAGGTAAACGCCCCGCGCCGGGGTGACATGAGTGGTGTCCGTTTTGAGATTGGCGGTCGCAAACCCGATCCGGGAGCCGCGACCAAACCCTGTGACCACGGTACCGCGCAACTCGTAGGGGCGTTCGAGCAAACGGCAGGCCTCCTCCGCACGGCCGGCGAAGAGCAGATCACGCACCATGGTGCTTTTGACAAACATTCCGTCCTCTGTGACGGCATGAACGACCTCGGTCTCGAAGCCCAGGCGCGGCCCGAGGGCACGCAGGAGATCGGCATTGCCCTCGCCGCCTTTTCCAAAGTTGAAGTCGTAACCGCAGATGACGAGGCGCGCCCGGCAGACGCCGGCGAGGGCCTCCTCGACGAAAGCCGCCGCTGGTTGCTCGGCAAACTCGCGGGAGAACCGAACGCTGATCATGGTGGCCACGCCCAGCGATCGGACAATGCGCGCCTTGCGATCCGGATAAATGAGTTTCTTCGGCGCGTAGGGCGGAGCCAGAACCGACAGGGGATGGTCATCAAAAGTAATGACAACCGGACTGAGGTTGTTCCGGCGCGCCAGCGCCACGGTATGGCTGATGAGGGCGCGATGGCCCCGGTGCAGGCCGTCGAACACCCCGATGGTGACGGCGGTCCCGCTGGCAAACCCGCCCGACCGGGCCGCTTCGTCAAATGTGGCAAAGATACGCATGGCGTAGGATGTTGAGGCGGTGGTCGTTCGCGTGCAAGAGCGGATAGGGCCACCGAATAGCGCGAACCGCCCACGGCTATGTCGGAGGCATGGCGGCAAAGTCGGACATGGCGCGCAAAGGTGCGGCAATCAACCGCGCGCTGTCGCAGGAATATCCAGATGCCCAGTGCGCGCTGCATCATGCCGATCCCTTTCAGTTGCTGGTGGCAACCATTCTCAGCGCGCAGTGCACGGATGAACGCGTCAACATGGTCACGCCGGCGTTGTTTCAGCGGTTTCCGACGCCCTCGGCGATGGCCGAAGCCGATCAGGCCGAGTTGGAGGACCTGATCCGTACGACCGGGTTTTTCCGCAATAAGGCGAAGGCGCTACTCGGCATGGCCCGGGCTCTGGTAGAGCGCCACGGGGGCGAAGTGCCCGCTACCATGGAGGAACTGACCCAGTTGCCCGGGGTCGGGCGCAAGACAGCCAATGTCGTTCTCGGCAACTGTTTTGGCGTGCCGGGGATCACAGTGGACACGCATGTGCAGCGGCTTGCACAGCGATGGGGTCTGACACAAGAGACAGACCCGGAGAAGATCGAGCGTGACTTGATGGAATGCATTCCGCGAAAAGAATGGACAGCCTTCAGCCATCGGACGATCTGGCACGGGCGCCGTGTGTGTCAGGCGCGCAAGCCGTTGTGCGACCGTTGCGTGCTGAAAAAATGGTGTGATCATTTCCAGAAGTTTCAGGGGCCGGGTCCGGCGCCGGCGCGGCCGCGGGCAAGTCGGCCGTGAGTGCGAATGCCGTTGCCTCCGCGCACGGTCGGTGAAAAAACAAAGCCGACGGAAGGAGATGCGGGAATGAACGACACGCACAACATCAAGTGCCCGTGTTGCAACACGATCCTCGTGGTGGATCGGCGGACGGGCAAGATTGTCGAAGAGCGGCGTCCGATCCTCGACCAGTCCACGGGCGACCGGTTTGAGGACGCAGCCAAGAAGGTGCGCGAGCGGGCCTCGCTGGCTGAGGACAAATTCCGCCAGATGCAAAAGGAACGCCAGAGCCGGTCGGCCAAACTCGACGCCTTGTTCAAGGATTCCATGCAGAGGGTGAAGGAGTCAGGCGATGACTCGAAACCCGTGAATCCGTTCGACATGGACTGACGCCCGGCGACGCGTCTGGCGTCGGAGCGTCAGGCGGGACTGTCGAGCGTGGCCTCTACCTGCTCGATTAGGAAGGCTTCGATAATGTCGCCTTCCTTGAGGTCGTTGTAGTTTTCGATGCTCAGGCCGCACTCCTGATCCGAGACCACGCGTTTGACATCGTCCTTGAAGCGCTTGAGGCTGGACAACTGCCCCTCGTAAACGACGACGCTGTCGCGCACGATCCGAACCTTGGCATCGCGCACGATTTCTCCGTCTTTTACATAGCAGCCCGCCACGGTTCCGACGCGTGAGATCTTGAACAATTGCCTGACTTCAGCGTGTCCGATGACTTTCTCTTGGAACTTGGGTTCGAGTATGCCCGCGAGGGCCTTTTTCACATCCTCGATCAGGTCGTAAATGATGCGGTAGAGTTTGATCTCGACACCTTGGCGCTCTGCGAGGGCGGCCGCCTCGGGTTCTGGGCGGACATTGAATCCGATAATGATCGCGTCGGAGGCGTCGGCGAGATTCACATCGCTCTCGTTGACGCCGCCCACGGCTGCATGAAGGACTCGGATGCGCACTTGGTCCGTGCCGATTTTCTGGAGTGACTGCGACACGGCCTCGATGGAGCCCTGCACATCGCCCTTGAGGATGACATTGAGTTCCTTGGTCCGGCCTTCGGCGATCACATCGCTGAGGCCCTCGAGGGTGATGTGCTTTTTGGTCGGCGCCAAACCGGCGAGTCGCCGGCGCACTTCGCGTTTCTCGGCCACTTCGCGCGCGGTTCGCTCGTCGGGCATGACGACAAAGGTCTCGCCGGCGCTGGGCGAGCCGGTAAGACCGAGGATTTCCGCCGGGAAGGAAGGGCCGGCCTGCTGAATCGGACGCCCGCGATCATCATTCATCGCACGGACCCGGCCACTGATACTGCCGACGACGAAGGCGTCGCCAATTCGCAGGGTTCCCTTCTGGACGAGGATCGTCGCCACGGCACCGCGCAGCGGGTCTACATGAGACTCGACGACGATGCCCACGGCGGGGCGGTCTACTTCGGCTTTGAGGTCGAGGATTTCCGCCTGCAAGGCCACCATCTCGAGCAACTGATCCACATTGTCGCCCTTCTTGGCGCTGATGTTGACGAAAATGGTGTCGCCGCCGAATTCCTCGGGCACCAGTCCATGCTGCAGGGCCTGCTGGCGGATGCGGTTGACATCGGCCCCCGGAAGGTCAATCTTATTTACGGCCACCACAATAGGGACTTTTGCCGCCTGGGCGTGGTTGATTGCCTCGATGGTCTGGGGCATGAAACCGTCGTCAGCCGAGACAACGAGGATGACGAGATCGGTCACCGAGGCCCCGCGGGCGCGCATCGCGGTGAAGGCCTCGTGGCCCGGCGTATCGAGAAACACGATGTCGCCCTTGGGCGTCGAGACATGGTAGGCGCCAATATGCTGTGTGATGCCGCCAAATTCGTCGTCAACGAGATTGGAGGCCCGGATACGGTCGAGCAGCGTCGTCTTGCCGTGATCCACATGACCCATGATGGTCACAACAGGCGGCCGGCGGACGGCCTTTTCGGGGTGGTCTTCCACTAAGTACGGCGCAATGTCGGTCTCGTCGTCCTCGCGGATGATGTCGAGCGTTAAGTTATTTTCCGCTGCGAGCAACTCCATGTGGTCCGGGGAGAGAACCTGATTAAGGTTCACGGCCTCGCCGAGCAGGAGGAGTTGCCGGATGATGGTCGTGGCCGGCAGTCCGGCTTTTTCCGCGAATTCGGCGACTGTCAAATCGCCCTGCACGCGGACGACCCGCGGCGGCTGGTCGGCGGCTGTTGGGGTGGTCGGCTCCGGGGTTTCGAAGTCGCGCTCTGGGCGGCGTTGCCGGTCGCGCTGTCGCCGTCCCGTCCCGGGCGGCGGCAGTCCCGGCCGTCCCGATCTGGGCCGGGTGGTGACGGTCATGTCTTCGTCGAGTTCAAAGATGCGGCTTGGTTTCGGTTTGCGCCGCTCGGAGCCTTTGCGTTCCTTATCCTTGGCCGCGCCGGGCTTGCCTCCGCGTCCCGGGCGTCCGGCGCGATCATCGCGCATGACCCCAATTTGCGGCAGGTTATCCAAGGTCAGTTTGACCGGGCGTGCGTCGTCGCGAGTTGGCCGAGGGCGTCCCGTCGCTGCTGTCCCCCCGGAGGCTGGGGCAGATCCCCGCGGCGGGCCGCCTTCGCGGCCGCGAAAGGGCGCGCCGGAGCCGGGCTGGCGTTGCTGCGGATGTCCGCCGGGCCCACGCTGTGGCGGGGCTCCGGGGGCGCGCTGTGGCGGGGCTCCGTGGGCTCGCTGCCCCGGACCTGCCGGTCCGCGCTGGGCTGCGGCACTGGGCTGGCGCTGCTGGAATCCGCCTCCGGGTGCGCGCTGCGGCGCCTCGCTCGCCGTGCGCGGTTGCTCTGCAGCGGGTGTCGGTGGGCGTTGTGCGGGCGGACGCGGCGGTTCTTGAGGCTCGGGAACGCGCGGGATGGCACCTGAGCGAATGGCCTGTTGCATGGACGGCGGGATCCGCAGACCGGCAGCCTTCATGCGTTCTTCGATTTGTTTGTGGCGCGCTGCCTCTTCTTTGCGCAGACGCTCTTCCTCGGCCTTTTTGGCTCGCTCCTCTTCCTCGCGCTGCCTGCGCTCTTCCTCGCGCTTTTTGCGCTCCTCTTCGGCGCGTCGCCGGATCTCCTCCTCGCGCTGGCGCCGCTCCTCTTCCTCGGCCTTTCGCTTCTCCTCTAAGGCTTTACGCCGTTCCTCTTCTTTGCGTCTGCGCTCCTCTTCCTTGCGCAGGCGTTCCTCTTCCTTGCGCCGCGCCTCATCCTCGGCCTTTTTCTTCAAATCGGCCTTGTACTTTTCGATAAACGGCATCAACCGCCGAACATCTTTGTCCTCGATGTTCGCGCTCGGACTGGGCTTGACGGCGATCCGGTGCTTTTTGGCGATGGCAAGGATTTCCTTGCTCTCAAGCGCTGTCGCCTTGGCTAACTCGTGAACCCTCATTCGATCCCCATTTATTGATAGCCGGCGTGGGGGTGACCCCGCCGGAGTAAACGACACATGCTTTCCGCCGAGAGGGCGCAAAACGCTACGCACAAAACGGCGAACATTTCGAAAGGAGACCCGGGACAGGTCAAGGCGCAATTCTGCCGGGAAGACAGAGCCTTGAGGAGGGGAGAGAACCGCGAAGACAACCGGAGGGCAGGAAAAAGATCAAATATCTGTCGTTCTGCCTGTCAGTGTGTCATACGCAATCCCCGATCCCCGCCGGCCATGGCGGGCAATCCTTCGTCATATGCCGAAAATGCATACCGTACGGCAGGCTATGGTGTTCATGACTCGCTGGCAGTTCTCTGGATCGGGCGTGCCGAATTCAGGTTGCACGAACGCAAACGATAACCGCAAAGGATGTCCACCACAGCACAGATCGCGATTTCCAGGATCACACGACCCGACTAGATGCTTCAGGACTCTCAAGACCAGCCGCGATATCGCTTTCCCTCGCCCCAGACGCAACCCTCGCCGCTTCCGGCTGATCGCCTGCGCCGCCTGCGAGTCGTCCCCTTGGGGGGGCTAGGCGAGGTGGGCATGAACATGATGGTTTTTGACACAGGGAATT
Source organism: Candidatus Sumerlaeaceae bacterium (assembly GCA_026418615.1). Taxonomy (GTDB): domain Bacteria; phylum Sumerlaeota; class Sumerlaeia; order Sumerlaeales; family Sumerlaeaceae; genus JAOAAY01. The sequence goes on from JAOAAY010000053.1 coordinate 14,977, forward strand.
CGATGTTTGCCGTGGATTGCGGGCAAATGCTGCCTGACGATGATCTGCTCGGGATCGACATGGTCATCCCCGACATCAGTTATGTCGTCGAAAACCGACACCGGTTTGAGGCGGTGATCCTGACGCACGGGCACGAGGATCACATAGGAGCGCTGCCGTACTTGCTCCGTGAGGTGGATGTTCCTGTGTACGGCACGCGCCTGACTTGTGAATTGGTTCGCGAGCGCCTGCGCGAGCACGACTTGAACCGCAGCGTGGACCTGCGTCCGGTGACACCGGGTGAGACGATCACCGTCGGCGAGGCCCTGATCGAGTTCATTCATGTGACACATAGTATTATGGAAAGCGTGGCGCTGGCGATCCGGCTTCCTTTCGGCACGATCATTCACACGGGCGACTACAAAATCGATCCGACGCCAATTGACGGGCGCCCGTTTGATTACCATGCTTTTGCGCGGTACGGAGAGGAGGGGGTTCTGGCGCTGTTTGCGGACTCGACGAATGTGGAGCGCGAGGGGTTTACGCGCAGTGAGAGCGCGGTCATCGAGCCCATCGCACGGGTCTTCGAGTCGGCGCCGCGCGCGATTGTGTTCTCGTGTTTCGCGTCGTCGCTTCACCGGATTCAGGTGGTGATTGATCTGGCGCGGCGATTCGGGCGTCGGCTGGCGCTCGCCGGTCTGAACATGGTGCGCAATGTGCGCATCGCTTCGGATCTGGGGGTGCTGCGGTTGCCGGCTGGGCTGCTCGTGGATTTGCGCGAGGCTCGCAAGTTGCCTAGGGAACAATTGGTGGTGCTCACGACGGGCAGTCAGGGTGAGCCGCTGAGTGCGCTCAGTCGCATGGCGCTTGGCGAGCATCCCGACTATGATCTGCGTCCGAATGATACGGTGATTTTATCTGCGCGCATGATTCCCGGAAACGAGAAAAGCATTTACCGGATGATGAATCATTTGTCGCGTCGCGGCGCGCGGGTGGTTTACGAGCGGGTGGCCCCGGTGCATGCTTCCGGCCACGCCCAGCGGGAAGAGATGCGGCTGATGATATCGCTGTGCCGGCCCAAATACCTGATCCCCATTCACGGCGAATTCCGGCATCTGATGGAGCATCGTGCGCTGGGAGCCGCCATGGGAATTGATCCGGAAAACATTTTCGTGCTTCAGGACGGGGATGTGCTGGAGATAGACGCGGACGGTGCGGCCCGCGGCGAACCGGTCCCCGTGAGCCGGATCCTCGTGGATGGCCGCGCTGTGGGCGATGTGGACGAGGTGGTGCTGCGCGACCGCAAACACCTGAGCGAGGACGGCATGGTGCTGGTTTTGCTGGCGATTGATCATGCAACCGCGGAGGTCGTAGCCGGACCGGACATTGTGTCGCGCGGTTTCCTGTACATGGACGAGCACCAGGAGTTCTTCGAGGACTGCCGGCAGGTCGTGATCCGTGCGCTCGATGAATGCGAGCGCGAGAGCAAGGAGGAGTGGGCGGTGGTCAAGACCGCGGTCCGCAGGGCACTTAAAAAATTTATCAAGAATGAGACAGGCCGTTTCCCGGTCATCCTGCCGGTCGTTCTTGAAATCTGAACTTGCGCTGCCGCAGGCCTGATGACTGCGAGCGAGACGCCGTGCAGGAGGAGCAGGCAATGGGCGAGTGGACCTACGAGTTGGCGACCGAGTATCTGGCCAGTTTCAAGGACTGGGATTCCTTGAGCCACGGCCCCGATGCTTATGACAGGCTGGCTCCGGAGATTGACGAATTCCGTGCGCTGCTCAAGCGCATTGGCGAACCCCAACGAGCGAATTCAACGATCCATGTGGCGGGAACCAAGGGGAAGGGATCGACAACGGCGTTTCTGCACCGCATCCTGAGCACGGCTGGATACAGGACGGGGCGCTACACCTCGCCTCATGTGGCATCATACACGGAGCGGCTGTTGGACGGACCCGACGAGGTCACGCGCGAATCCTACGCGGCCCGGCTCTTGGAAGCCAGCCAGATCATTGACGGCGGTGCCCATGTGCGTCGCTGGTTGCGGCGACGCCGCTGGGCGCGGCTGTTACCGGGCCTCGTGAAGCCGGTCATGGGCTCGGTTCGTGCCAGTCAGCGGCTGACATGCCTCGCGATGCTGCTGGAACTGGGGCGGGAGGACATCGAGTTCAAGGTGGTGGAGACGCACATCGGCGGGACGGTTGATTTTACGAATGTTTTTACGGATATGCCTCGGGACAAGCACGGCCTGCTGATCAATGTCATCACGACCATGGGTATCGAGCACACTCAGGTGCTGGGGACGACGATCGACAGAATCAGCGGCCACAAAGCGGGGATCATCCAGCCTCAGGGCTTTACCGTGCTTGGTGTGCAGCGGGAGCAATGGGCCGCGCCCGTGAGGAATGTCGTGTGCGATCGGGCCCGGCAGATGGGACAGCCGCCGTTGCTGGATGTTGCAAGTGCCATCACCTACCTGCCGGAGAGCGTTCGTGTTGAGCCGTCGGGCACTACGGCTGTATTCCGTCTGAGCCCGGAGGTCGTCCGGGACTGGTCGTACGGCGTGATGGAGGCTCGTCGCCGGGAGGGGCGGGCCGTCCGGCCCGTGTCGGACACGCAATTGTTTGATGCGCTCGCGGCGGGGTTGGAACTGACCTCGCCGCTGGGCGGACGCCACCAACTGGATAACCTTTGTACAGTGCTTGCTGTTTTGCTTCTGATGGATATGTGCGGGGTGGACATTCCGCCGGAAGCGGTGCGCCGAGGTGTGGCCCAGACGCAGTGGCCGGCCCGGTTCGAAGTCATGTCGCTGGACCCGCTGGTGATCGTGGATTGCTGTCACGAGCCGCTGAGCGTGGAGACTTTTGTGAAGACCTTTGAGGACATGTTCGGGCGTCCGGAGGTCATTGCGGTTTCGGGGTTTGCGCGCGACAACAATGCGAGACTGCTCTGCGAGATTGGCAAGCGCCATCTCAATGTGGTCGGAGGGGTATGCTGCCGTCTGCCGCTGGGGGAGCGTGCGCGCAGTGCCAAGCAAGGGGCCAAGATCATGCAGCAAGTGTACGGTGTGCCCATTGAGGCCATTGATGACCCGCGTGCGGCTGTCCGGCGCGGGCTGGAAATGAGAACCGGCAATCAAGCGGTGCTCGTGTTTGATGCTTTTTATGTGACAACGGCCGCCCGGGAGATCATCCGGGAGTTTCAGGCGACGAAATCGGTAGGGCGGAAAGAACCTTGATGACATTGCCCGTCCGGGTGAGATGATGGGCTTCCAATACGAAGGAGGAGCGGAGTAAAGCGTGGAAATCTCCGAACTGCTCAGGGCGACGGTGGAACGCGATGCGTCGGACCTGCACATTGCCGTAGGTCGGCCTCCTGTCATCCGCATTGACGGGAAACTGGTGAACATGGACGAGCCTCCGCTCAGTGCCGCGGATACGCGGCGGCTGGTGTACGGCGTGCTGACGGAACTGCAGAAGCAGAAGTTCGAGGAAAACAAGGAGTTGGATTTCTCGCTGAGCATCGCGCAGATCAGCCGCTTTCGCGTGAATGTTCATTACCAGCGTGGCAGCGTTGCGGCGGCTTTCCGGGTCATCCCCACGAAGATTCGCGGTTTTGAGGAACTTCGCCTGCCTGTGCGTGTGTGCGAGCGACTGTCGCGGCGGCCGTCCGGGCTGGTGCTTGTGACGGGGCAGACCGGTTCGGGAAAATCCACGACTCTGGCGGCGATTGTGGACTTGATCAACCGCGAGCGCGATTGCCACATCATCACGGTCGAGGATCCGATCGAATATCTGCACTCGCATAAAAAGGCCCTCGTGGAGCAGCGCGAGGTGCATGAGGACACCCTGTCGTTTGCCAACGCTCTGAAATATGTTTTGCGGCAGGATCCGGATGCTGTCTCTTATACACATCT
>JAOAAY010000054.1 GCA_026418615.1 Candidatus Sumerlaeaceae bacterium
GTTTTCAGCCAGATCTTTGCCGAGGCCGCCGAGGGCAAAAAGTCGCTCCAATACGGATCCACGATCGGCTATCAGGACCTGCGCCAGGTGCTCGCGCGTCGCCTCGAAGGGCAGGGGATCGCCGCACCCGTGGATCCCAACCATATTGTTGTCACCAGCGGATCGCAGCAGTTCCTCTTTCTCGTGACCGATGTGCTGGTGGATCCGGGCGATATTGTCATCGTGGAGGATCCAACTTATTTCGTGTATACTGGCGTGCTCGAAAGCGCCGGTGCGCGCGTCATGGGCGTCGAGACGGACGACGACGGCATCGTCCCGGCCGCCCTGGAGCGCCGCCTCGGCGAGATTGCCGCGGCCGGACTCCTGCCGCGCCTGAAGATGCTGTATGTGATGACCTACTACCAGAATCCCAAGGGCACCTCCCACTCGTGGGAGCGCCGCAAACAGATTTACGAACTGATCGAGCGCTTCAGCACGCCGGAAAACTTCGTGTACATCCTCGAGGACGCCGCTTATGTGGACCTCCGGTACGACGGCGCAGATATTCCGTTCATGAAAACCCTGGATCCGGCTAACGAGCGCGTCATCCTTGCCCTGACCTTCTCCAAGGGTTTTGCCCCCGGTCTGCGTCTCGGCTACGCCCATGTCCCGGCCGCACTCGTCCCCCATGTGCTCAACCAGAAAGGCAACCACGACTTTGGCAGCAGCAACCTCGCGCAGCACATTGCCCACCGCGCCATGGTGACAGGACTCTATGACAAACAGATCGAGATCCTGCGCCAGCGCTACAGCGCCAAGCGCGACCTCATGGTGAGCGTCATCAAGAGCGACTTCCCCGCCGAGGTGCGCTATATCGAACCGCGCGGCGGCCTGTATGTCTGGGTCACCCTGCCCGAAGGCGTCGCCACCGGCCCCGACAGTCCCCTCTGTGCCGAGGCCATGCGCCGCAAGGTGCTCTATGTGCCCGGCTCGTACTGTTACGCGCAGGAACCGGGAATCACCAAGCCCGACAATCAACTGCGCCTTTGCTACGGTTTCATTGACGAGGAGCCAATGGTGGAAGGCATGCGCCGACTCGCTGCCGCCATCAAAACCTGCGTGTGAGGCGAAGGACGCTGACGCGCCGGAGCCATCGCAGCCGCGACGACGCGGACTTGCGCTCAATAAATCGTTGAGCGTTGCCGCGCCGGATTCCCGCCCCGATGGGCGCGGGCATGGCGTCTCAGACGCGGGACCCCTTTACTCACCCCGGCCGTCACCGCCGGTCGCGATCACCCATCGGCTGCCCGTGGCCGGGCTGGGAGCCGCGATGGCAATCCCCTCGGGGATCGCAGGGACAGGCTCGGCATCGGAAACGGTTTGCGTCCTCGCTGGCAACAGGCCCCGCAGCGACGCCTGGCCTTTGCGAGCCGTGTCAATCGAGACACCCAGAATCCGCACAGCCTCCTGCGGCGCGTGAAAGCCCATCGAGTTTTCCGCTTCTATGAAGTCCACCAGAAACTGTGCGTGGCGCTGCGCGGTCAGGGCGGTTGTCAACTGTTCATCCGTGGCACCGGCGTCGCGTGCCGCCTTGATGTCGGCAATCAAATCCAGCGTTGCGTCCAAGGCGAGATTGCGCATGAAGTAGGTGCGCTCCTGATTGAGTTCCGCGCGCGCCTTCAGTTCCGCCTCGGGCACTTTATGGCAGGTCTGGCAGGCGTTGGAAATGTTGAGCAGCGGGCTGCGGACATGGTGATCGCTGACCTTGAGCGCCCCGACCCGCTTGTATGGCATGTGGCAATCCGCGCACGCCACACCCGCGCGCGCATGCACCCCCTGATTCCACAACTCGAACTCCGGATGCTGCGCTTTCAGGACGGGAGCGCTCGTTTCCTTGTGGGTCCAGTCCTTGAAACCCACCTCGTCGTAGTACGCGAGCATCTCCTCGGCCTTCAGCCCTTTGTGCCACGGGTAGGTCAGGCGTTTTTCCGTGCCCTTGAAATAGTACTCGACATGGCACTGGCCGCACACGAAGGAGCGCATTTCCTGACGCGTAGCGTCGCGGTTGACATCATAACCCTCGACGCCTTGCGATGCCTTGTACGCGCGCATGCCCTCGATAAAGCCCGGGCGCGTGATGCGCAGCGCCATCGTGACCGGGTCATGGCAGTCTATGCAGGTCACCGGATGCTCCACCAGTTTCCGCGCCTCGGCAAAGGGCATCCGGTTCATGACCTCAAAACCTTTGACCAGATCGCCGTTGCCGGCCTTCATATACGGCACATAAACCGACGCGTGGCAGTGGAGGCAGGTGCCCGGCTGTTTGACGACTTCCTGCCGCTTGGTAAAGGTTTGATCGTCCAACATATAGGCGTGGCCGCGCTCCTCGCGGAAGTCTGCGGCGAACGGGTATCCCGCCCAGAGCGTCTTCAGGCGCGGATCCTCCTCGAGACGCGACTGGGACACGACCGACCGCGGATCGGCGGCCGTCGGCGTGCGCGGGACGGCCTCGCTGCCGCCAAAGCGCGTGCGCACCTGATCCACGGTGCGCCGGTACATGTCGTATTGCATCGGAAAGTTTTTGCCCCACACGGCCGGGTCCACCGTCTCGTCCGTCAGTTCCACGACCCGGAAAAACGGATTTTGCGCCTCCACCTTGCGCTGGAAGATGTTCATGAGCAGCGCCGTGACGCCAAAGGCGACTCCGGCCGTCACAAGCGCCGTGGCAAACAGCAGCAGTGCGATCTTTTTCATGGGTGTGTCCTCTCCCAACGCATGGTGAAGTTTGTTCTCATTCCATGTGTCCCACCGACGGGTGACACTTGATGCACGACATCGGCTCCGATTCTCCCCCCGCCGCGATGACCGCCGCATGACTGTCAATGGCCGCCACGACATCCGCGTGGCAGTAACGGCAATTGGCTTCCGCTATGGCGAGGTTGCGCCCGGTAATCTGGATTGGCTCGTGAAAGTTCTGCAGCGTGAAGGCCATCGAATGGTGGTAGCCATTGAGCGCCTTTGTCATGTATTTGCCCGTAAAATCATGCGGCGTGTGGCAGTCATTGCAGGTCGCCACCGCATGGTGGCTGGACTTCACCCAGGCATCGTACTGGCCCTGCATGATGTGGCAATTCGCGCACGCGGTGGGCTCGTCGGTCATGTACGAACCGCCCTTGGCATAGATGAAGGTATAACTGCCGATGCCCGCCGCGACGCCAATGGTCAGCCCCGCCAGCAGCACGGCCACCACCACCAGACGCGGTACCGTTGGCGTCGCCTTGTCGGCATGGACCGGCTCGCTCATGCAGTGGCTCCATAGCGCAGCCCCACCCATTCATCAAGGGCGGAGCCAAGGGTCGTTTCTCGATTCGGCGTGTCCATGACGGATGTGCCCCCTGATGCTGGCTTGCCGAGGGCGGGAAAACCTTGACCGATATCAAGTCAGGCCTGCGCCGCGGCTACCGGTTTGCGGCAAGCAACTCCTGCGCCCGGATGGCCAGTGGGGTGTCTGGCGCATTGCTGGCAATGGCGAGCAGCGCGGTGCGCGCCTCGGATGCCATGTGATTGATGGACAATCTCTGCTCGGCTACGCGGAACGACAGATAAAGTTCCGCGTAGGCATCGGAGGCGGGGAGGGAGCCCGCCTCGAGGAACCATCGCGCGCTGTTCCACGGGTCGTCGCCCGAGTCGTCGAGGTTGCCCAGTTCCACCAGCGCCCGCAGGCGGACAAATTCGGGGGCATCCGCGACGATGGCAGCCATGAGGGCCGGCCGCGCGCGCACATCCTGACGCAGCGCGCGCAGCGCAAGGCCCAACCTCAGCGCGTGCAGGTATTGCGCCGGCTGGCCGTTGCGGCGCGCCGCCTCTTGCTGTGCAGCCGCCGCCTCGACGCCGCGAGTCAGGCGGACGGGATCCCACGATGGGTTCACAAGGTCGCTGCCTCCGCCGTAGTCCGCGGAGAGCACGGTCTTGGGATCCGTTCCGTCAGCCAGCAGCGCGCGCAGCATCGCCGCATGGAACTGCGCGTCAAACATAAACTCGAATTCGTCCGCGCGCGATCGGCGGATATGGTCGGCCGCCTGTTCGCAAAACGCCGCTGCCTCGGCGTAAAGTGCCCCCAGTTCCGCCTCGCGCCCGCGCATGACGAGCAGGCGGGCATAGTGGAGGTGGTCTTCGGCCGTGCGTTCGGTCGCCCCCAGACGCTCCCACGCGGCCATCGCGCCGTCGAGTTCCGCGCGTGCGGCCTCGCGCTGACCGCCGGCCAGATGCACCTTGGCCGCCGCCAAACGCAGGCGAAAATCCGGTCGCGGATCATCGCCGATCCAAGCCTCGATGCGCGGCCGCACCGACGGATGAAGAAAAACATTGGTCATCGCGGGTTCCAGCCACGGCGCGGCCTCGGCCGTCTCCAGATAAGCCCCCAAGACATCCTGAAGATCCTCGAGGGGGTTGGGATCCGACGGTTTGTCGAGCGCCTCGAGCAAGAGCGCGCGAGCGCGTTCCGGCGACCGCGTCTCGATGTGTAACTGAAACAACTCTACCCGTACGGCGTCGGCTTGGGGCGCATCGGGTGCAAGATGCACAAACCGTTCAAGATAGGCGATCCGCTGGGCCGGCGAAGGCTCGAACGGGCGCTCGCTGAGGGCAAACAAATACACTTCGCGGTCGTACCCGGCCAGCGCACGCAGGTACTCGGCGCGCACAGCGGGCGACTGGGGGCTGGCCTCGAGCAGCGCACCGAACTCGCGAGCCGTCCCCAGCATGTCCGCCGCAAGCCGCGCACGCAGGCCGCGCGTGTAGTGCCGAATGAGTCGCGCATCGCCCGACTCGAGGATTGCCAAAGCATTGCGGGCGGTGTCCTCCCGCGTCGTTTTTTCATCCTCCTGCGCTCGCGCCAAGGCGTCATACTCTCGCAGGCAGTCGCGCGCCTTCTCCGGGTTATTCAGCCACAACAGATGCGCGTACCCCAGCATGCGCCACACATAGCGTGCGGGAACCTGCGGAGGCACGGCACCGGCAACAGCCATCTGTTCCAAGGCTTCCACGGCTTCCCGTGTGCGTCCGAGGCGCACCAAGGTGGCCAGTTCAAACAGCCGGGCAAGGGACGGGTCGGTGCCCGGGCCCAACCCAGCGCGCAACTCCTCGTAGATGGCGCGCGACTCTCCGCGGCGCCCGCGGCGCAAATACTCCTCCGCCAGCACCAGACGGTCTTCGACATCCGTCGGGAGAAACTCAGCCCTACGCAGGGCCGGGTCGGTCACCGCCAACAGCCGCTGCCCGGCTGCGAGGACGATACGGCCGTCCGCCGCGGACGGCGCGGCCAGTGAGACCGGAAACCCGTCGAGGCGCAGCGGCTGCAGGCCGTCGCGACCGGCGCGCACCAACTCGCGGCCACCGCGAATATAATAGACATGGGCGCGGTCCTGCGCGAAAAACGGTTGACCAATGGCCGTGTTTTCCCGGGCCAGCACCCGTTCAGACGCAGGGGCGGCGGCCGTCACTGCGCACAGACGGTCGCGGGGCGCTCCGCCCGCAAATTCGCGCCGGACAAACGCAAGGCTGTCGCCGGCCGGCGACCACGCCAACGCGCCCGATTCCAGCCCCAGCGGCGAGGTCTCCGAGGTCAGACACGATTCCACGCCCGAGACCAAATCGAACAGATAGACCTGCGGACGCAGATTGTCAAAGGATATAAAGGCCAGACGGGTGCCGTCGGGCGAAACCTCAAAGGCCGTCACATCCGAATCCCGCCCGACAAGGCGGCGGTTGACCCGCGAGCAGGAATCGTAAAGGATGACCTCGCTGCGGCCTGAGGTGGTGGAGAGAAAGGCGAGCCGGCCGTCGGGGAGAAAGCGAGGGCGGCTTTGGCGGCCCAAGGCGCGCGTAATGCGGGTCGTGACACCGTCAAGGCCCGTGACAAAAATGTCCCAATGGCCGTCGGGATTCGACGCGTACGCGACCTGACGGCCTGCCGCGTCCCAAGCAAGATCGTCGCCAATCACCGGCAGAGCCTCGACCATGGCCGGTGTGCCTTCCGCCGGATCCACAAACCACAGCCCCCGGCGATCTGTCACCACGGCAACGCGGGTGCCGTCGGGCGAAAATCGCAGCGCGCGGATTTCATCGTCGCTAATGCAGCCGGCCAAAAGCACGGCCGCAGCCGCGAGCGCCAGCGCGCCATGTCGCAAGCGGGAAAGGTTCACGGGAGTTTTCGTCGCATGGATGGCTGCGGTCTTTGCGGCGCGCAACACAAATGAGGGTGCGCGTTTCACTTGTCGCTGACGGGACACAGGCGCAAGATACCTGTCCATGAGTCGCCCGAATGACATCGGCTGCCGTCTCAAGGCCCGCGACCTGCGGCTTTGCCTGATCACCGACGACGCCAACCGTCCAACAGCAGAACTTGTCGCTGTTGTGGAGGGCGCGCTCGATGGCGGCGTCACCGCGGTCCAATACCGCGAAAAGTCCGCCGACACCGTCACCGTTGCCGAACAACTCAGGGCGTTATCGCCCATCTGCCGGGCACGCAACGCGCCGCTCATTCTCAATGCCTCGCTGCTTCACGCCGCTCGCCAAGCAGACTGCCTCGGGTTGGTGGATGCCGTCCATTACGGCCGCGAGACATGGGCCTTGCGCGCTACCCTCGCGCCTCACCTGCCCGCGGGTTACTCCGCACATGAGATCGAAGAAGCGCACATGCACTTGGCCGATGGAGCCGCCTATGTCACGCTAAGCCCCATCTTCGACACGCCTAGCAAGCGCGGCCTCCTGCCACCACGCGGCATTGACTGGCTGCGCGAGGCGCGACAAGCCCTCGGTCCCGACACCATAATCGTGGCCCTCGGCGGCATCACGGCTGACAACGCCGCTAAAGTCCTCGCCGCCGGCGCCAACGGCGTGGCCGTCATCCGTGCCATCATGGGAGACCCCCCGGCAAGCCCACCAAGCCCAAGACGCAACCACATGATTTGACAGCCGCCCGCACAGACCCGCGTAAAACTCAAGTATCTCGCTATTTGTTAAGCGCCTGATGCCTGTGCACCAACTAACACAAACCAAGGATCCCGCTGTTTATCAACAATCTTGAAAAGCATAGTCATCAAACGCCATCTTTCGCGTAGGATCGTTGCTTTCACCAGACAGCATATAAATCATCATCCCTTGCCGGGCACAGGCCAGCAAAACGCATTAGGCGCGACGAAGGTACCGCCGTCTGGCCTCTTGAAGAATTGGTTGGTATTTGCTTCCATGCAAGTCGCTAGGATTATGCCTTAGAGCAGCCATCGTCTGTTAAGAAGCATGGGTCTTTCAACGGTATGAGTCAGACACTCACTCTGGAGGTTTTGAGTGAGTCACTTCGGCGCGAACAGGGAAAGGAATAAGGGGATGTGATGGATAACCTCCAACGGGTTTTGAGATCAAGCGCGTCATCCCAAACTTGTTCGGTCCCGGCCCGATCGAACGGCTTAGCACCCACCTGTAACCTTATGAAGACGACGGAACCAATGACTATCATGGCGTCTAATCTGCGCCCCACGCGCGGAATGTTGGATTTGAGGGACAGCATCCCATACAGGTCAGCGAGGGATGCTAAAATTACGGATAAAAACCATGAAGGGAGATCGTGAAAGGACTTTCCGTGAACATACCGGTGCCATGCACGGTATATGGTGCCGGACCTGCGCGGATTTGCCGTAGGTCGTCCCTCGTGGGGCGGCGACCGCGCGTCGGTGGGATCCTACGGCCCGAATTCAGTTTGTCTGGATTCCCCTGCCTTGACGCGGTGACCGTACAGCGGCGCCACGGAGAGCCGCTACGGTGTCAGCAAGTCCGGCCTGAGACCCCCCGGATGTGCCTGTCACTGCGGTGCGGTTGACCGCGATCAGGGTTGCCGCAGACACCCGCCCCGGCGGATGCCGCCCCGTAACCGAATCGTGCGGAATTTTCTGATTGTATCCGCCGCACGCCTCCAGCCCGCGAGGACATGGATTGGCGGTTCGTTGCCGCCAGCATCATCGTCCGATGCCCCGCACCCATCCAGACACCAAGGAGTGTTCCCTTTGAGTTTCACCGCCTACCTCTTCGACCCGCGCGTGGCCGCGGGTGTCGCCGCGTGTGGATACAAAACCCCCACGCCCATCCAAGCCCAAGCCATTCCGCCAGCCCTCGAGGGCCGCGATGTCCTCGGCCTTGCCCAGACAGGCACGGGCAAGACGGCAGCCTACGCGCTACCAATCCTCAACCGCCTCGTTGGCGGGCCGCGCGGCGCGCTGCGTGCGCTGGTGGTCGCCCCCACGCGCGAACTCGCCGAGCAGATCCGGGGCGCTGTCCAGCAACTGGGCGCCCGCACCGGCCTGCGCGCCACGGCCATTTACGGCGGCGTCGGTATGGGGCGCCAAATCGAGGCACTGCGACGCGGCTCGGACATCGTCGTGGCCTGTCCCGGCCGCCTGCTCGACCACATCCGCCAGCGCACGATTGACCTCGCCCGTCTCGAAGTACTGGTGCTCGACGAGGCCGACATGATGCTCGACATGGGCTTCCTGCCCGATGTGCGCCGTATCCTGACACATGTCCCCGCCCGGCGGCAAAGCCTGCTCTTCAGCGCCACTATGCCAGCCGAGATCCGCTTGCTGGCCCGCGAACTGCTCCGCGAGCCCGCCACACTCACCATCCGCCCTTCCGCACCCGTCGAGACCGTCTCGCACGCGCTCTACCCTGTAGCGCAGCATCTAAAGACGGCGCTGCTCATGGAGATTCTCTCTCGCACGGAGACGGGCTCGGTCCTCGTCTTTACGCGCACGAAGCATCGTGCCAAGCGCCTTGGCGCACACTTGGCGCGCGCCGGCCATCGGGCGGCCTCGCTGCAAGGCAACCTGTCGCAGGCCGCGCGTCAGGCTGCGCTCAACGGCTTCCGCGAGGGACGCTACCAGATTCTGGTGGCCACCGACATTGCCGCACGAGGCATTGACATCAGCCGCGTCTCCCATGTCATCAATTTTGACATCCCCGATACCACCGATGCCTACACGCACCGCATCGGCCGCACCGGCCGCGCGCAACGCTCGGGCGAGGCGTTCACGCTCGTCACGGCCGAGGATGCCTCCAAGGTGCGTGAAATCGAGCGTGTTCTTGGTGTCGCCATCGAGCGGCGTCACATGGAGGGGTTTGATTATCAACAAGGCTCTGTCTCTGGTGGCAAGGCCTCAGCCGCACTGTCCGCGGCACCCCACCCGCGCCGCGAGCACGATCACCGCCGCCGCACGACACATCCTCACAACGGCACGCCGCCCCGGCACCAAGCCGACATGGCAAACAGTGGACGCCCATCGCGCCACCCCTTCAGCGACGCAACGCGCAGGACTACCGTTCCCGTGTCTCGAGCCAAGCCGGGCATCGCACAGCCGCACGACAGGCACCCTGCGGACCGGCAACCCCGTCACCGGACAAAGGACCACCAAGCCCGCCAAGGCGCAAACCGCAGAGGCCAACCGGCACAATCCCATTCCGCCGCCGGGCAGTCTCGCGCCCGCCGCCGAATCCATGCGACCACGCGGCAGCCCCATCAGGCCTACTCGCCCGGCGCGGTGCAGGGCTTTAGAGGCAAGGTGTACAGCGCCCGCGACCCCTATGTCTCCCGCGGCGAGGGCAGGCTCGCAGCCTGGCGCGACAAGAGTCGCCATCAAGCCGACACCCCTCGCATCGCTGACGATCCTATGGACTGAATCCCCGGTGTTGGCCGGCCATGGATTGTAACGGTCGCCGTGAAGCGGCTGTAATGTCAAAACATGACGGAACCAAAACCGGCTCGTGAGCGCCTCGAGGAGGTCTTCCTCATCGAGGGCATGCACTGCGCCTCCTGTGTCGCGCGCATTGAAAAGGGGTTGGCGCGCCTGCCCGGCGTAGCAGGTGCCAGTGTCAATCTGGCCACGCGCGAGGCCCGCGTCACCTTTGATCCCTCAATGGTCTCGCCGCAAGCCATCCGCGCGCGCGTGGTGCAACTCGGCTACGCGGCGCTCGACTTGCCCGCCCCTGCGGTCGCCAACACTGCGCCCTCAAACGCCCCACAGACCCGACGGCTCGCCGTGGCGGCCCTGCTCACGGCACCCGTTTTTGTCATCAGCATGTTCCACCTGCGTTTCCCCGGCAACGAGTTGCTGATGTTAGCGCTCACCACGCCTGTCGTGTTTTGGGCGGGCGCAGAGTTTTTCGCCGGGGCTTGGCGCGGCTTGAAACGCGGCTCGGCCGACATGAACACCCTCATCGCAATCGGAACAGGCACCGCCTACGGGACCAGCGCCGCGGCGACTCTGGCACCCCAAGTGTTTTCCGGTGCAGGCACAGCACACCCGCATGTCTACTACGAAGCGGCCGCGATGATCACGACGCTCATCCTGCTGGGGCGCCATCTGGAGGACCGCGCCCGCGCGCGCACCACCGCCGCCATCACGAGCCTGCTCGAACGCGAGCCGCCGACAGCCCTCGTCGAGCGCGACGGCACAGAGTGCGAGGTGCCGGTTGATCGCATCGCCTCGGGCGACATAGTGGTCATCCGGCCCGGCGCGCGGGTGCCGGTTGACGGACAAATCATTGACGGAACATCAGAACTCGACGAGTCGCTCGTCACCGGAGAGCCGTTGCCGGTCGCGCGCGGACCCGGCGACCCCGTGATGGCCGGCACGGTCAACACCACCGGCGCCTTCCGTTTTCGGGCAACGCGCGTCGGTCACCAGACCACGCTGCGTCAGATCGTGCGCCTCGTGCAGGAGGCGCAGGCCTCCAAGGCGCCTGTGGCGCGGCTGGCCGACGCGGTCAGCGGCTGGTTCGTCGGAGCCGTTCTCGTCGTGGCGATGCTGACGCTTGCCGGATGGCTGGCCGCCGGCGCGCCGCTTGCTCTCGCGCTCGTTTTCTTTACTTCCGTGCTCATCATCTCGTGCCCGTGCGCGCTTGGGCTGGCCACACCGACTGCCGTCATGGCCGCGACCGGCCGCGCCGCAGCGCACGGCATCCTCATCCGCGGCGGAGCCGCCATCGAACTGGCCGGCCGCGTGGACACCATCATTCTCGACAAAACCGGCACTGTCACGCTGGGACGACCGGCCGTGCGCGACATCGCCACCGCGCCCGGCTGGACGGCCGAAGCCGTGCTGGCGCTCGCAGGAGCCGTCGAGCGCCAATCGGAGCACCCCGTGGGCCGCGCGATTGCCGCCGCCGCAAGCGACGCGACACACATGCCGCCGCCGGCAAAAGTGTCGGACTTCGAGGCTATCAAAGGATTTGGTGCTTTCGCCAAAGTGGAGGGCCGCTCGGTCCTCGTCGGCAGCAGGCGTCTCCTGGAGGAACGCGGCATCACCACCGCGCCCGACCTCATCCCCCCGGCCGACGCCACGGCCACAGTGGTTCATGTCGCCGTGGACGGCGCTCATGTGGCCATGCTCATGCTGACGGATCCACCGAAACCTTCGTCGCCCGAGGCCGTGCGCGACTTGCGGGCGCTGGGTCTGCGGGTGCTGCTCGTCACGGGCGATGCGGAGCCGGCTGCCCGGGCCGTGGCAGCGCAGGTGGGCATTGACGAAGTGCATGCCTCCGCCCTGCCCGCGGACAAGGTTGCTCTCGTGGCCGGCCTGCAGCGCGATGGGCGGCGGGTGGCCATGGTCGGCGACGGGATCAACGATGCTCCCGCCCTCGCCCGCGCCGATGTCGGGATCGCCATTGGCGCCGGAGCCGATGTCGCCATCGAGGCGGCCGACATAACCCTCGTGGGTGGCGACCTGCGCGCCGTCGTCGCCGCCATCCGCCTGAGCCGCCGCGCCATGCGCGTGATCCGACAAAATCTTTTCTGGGCCTTCTTTTACAATGCCGCTTGCATCCCCCTCGCTGCCGGCGCCCTTTATCCGCTGTCCGGCTTCGTGCTCAACCCCATGATTGCGGGGGGCGCCATGGCATTCTCCAGCGTGTCCGTCATGCTCAACAGCCTGCGCCTCGCACGGAACTCTTCGTGTGATTCCGGTTGAACTCTGGCGATGCCTGCCGCGCTCTCATGACAGCCAAAAAGAAATTCTTGCGCGGAGGCAGCATGCGACCCGACGGACGCGCGGCCGACGAAAAACGGCCCCTGAAGATGACACCCGGTTTTACCAAGTACGCCGAGGGGAGCGTGCTCATCGAATTGGGCGACACCCGCGTGCTGTGCACGGCAAGCGTCGAGGAGAAAGTGCCGCCCCACCTGCGCGACGCGGCTCAGGGTTGGGTCACCGCCGAATACTCCATGCTGCCGCGCGCGACACACGAGCGCAGCCCGCGCGAGGCCCAAAAGGGCAAAATCGGCGGCCGCACTCACGAGATCCAGCGCCTCATCGGCCGCAGCCTGCGCGCTGTCACCGACCTGCGCCGCCTGGGCGAGCGCACCATTACCGTGGACTGCGATGTCTTGCAGGCCGACGGCGGCACCCGCACCGCCTCCATCACCGGCGGATTCGTCGCGCTTGTGCTGGCCGTCAGAAAACTCCAAGCCGACGGCACCGCCGGCTCGGGCATCATCACCGACTACATTGCCGCCACCAGTGTGGGCATCGTCCGGGGCGAGACGATGCTGGACCTCAACTATGCCGAAGACAGCGCCGCCGAGGTGGACATGAACATCGTCATGACCGGCGCGGGACAATTCGTCGAACTTCAGGGCACCGCCGAGCGCGGCGCGTTTGCCGACGACCAACTGGCTGCGATGATTGCCTTGGGCCGCAAAGGCATAGAAGAACTCATAACGGCGCAGGTCGAATTGCTCGGCCCGCTGAATTAGCGTCCTATACTTGATGAGTTTTTGAGGCCCATGAGACCATCGCTACTTCCATTGACGCTCGCGGCGGCAATCTTTGCGGTCAGCGCCCTCGCTCAGGGCGATAGCCCGTCCGCGCCCGCCGAGGTCCGGGGCGTCTGGCTCGACAAGGCGGAAATCCTCGAAGGACGCGAGAAATTGACGGCACGGCTCGACCGGCTCTCAAGCGCCGGCTTTACGGCCGTCTATGTTGCCACACAGGTGCGCGGGTTCGTTACCTACGCCGGCAGCGCCATCCTGCCCCAGTGGAAGGAACAGGCCGACGCCGACGCGGAGATCATGCCGTGGCTCGTCAAAGCCATTCACGACCGCGGCATGTTGGCGCAGGCGTGGCCAGAATACGGTTTTTATGCCTACTGGACGCGCGACGCCGCCAGCGACCCCAGCCGCGGGCCGATCCTCGACAAGCATCCGCAACTGACGGCCCGCATGGCCGATGGCCAGGACTACCTCAAGCAGGAGAAAATCGGCCATTTTTACTCCCTCTGCCCGTCGAACCCCAAGTCCCACGAGTTGCTCGCCGCGCTCTATCTCGAGATGTTGGAAAAGTTTCCTTTTGACGGCTTGAACCTCGACCGCGTGCGGTATCCCGACAACCGCTACTGCTTTTGCGATTACTGCCGGACCGCCTTTCTCAAAGACACAGGCACGACGCTGGCCGTGTTTGACAAAGGGACAACGGAGGCCGCCGCCCTCGACCGCTGGCGAAAGGAGCGGACGCGCGAGTTTGTCAAATTGATTTCAGGTTCGGTGCGAGCCCGCTTTCCGGGCCGGCTCGTGACCGCCTGTGTGGTCTCGCCCGAACTCATTGACGAGAAGGGCCAGGACTGGCCCTCCTGGGTGCGAGCGGGGTATGTGGATGCCATCATGCCTATGATTTACGGCACCAACATCCGACCGGCTCTGGATTTCCTGCACAAAACCTTTCCCGATGGCGGGCCGGTGCAACCGGGACTGTCGGCGGAAACCGGGTGGGAGACCTTTTCCGCCCAGGTCCGGCAGGTGCGCGAGGCGGGATGGCCCGGCCTGACGGTCTGGTGGGCAGGCAGCGTGGATCGCTTGCTGCCTCAAATCGGCGCAGAATTGTTTCGCCCATGAACTTTCCCAAACCCGAAGTGCTCGAGGTGATCCGCTCCGACCCGCGGCGCGTCCGCATCGGAGACTGCGCCACCGTTCGCCTCGCGCCCGGGCTGCTGGATTTCCTCATGACATCGCCCAACGGCTCGGCTGCGGCCCGGGGCCGCGGCACTCACCCAATGAGCGGCATTCCGCTGGGAATCGCCCTTGAGGCCGCCATCGAGGCATGCGGAGGACAGGAAACGGGTATTGATGTCCTGCGCGCCTGCGAATGCACTTATGACTCGCCGGTGCGGCGCGACGAGCCGCTCATCGGGCGCGCCCGAGTCGGCGAAATCGGTCCCCGCCACATCACCTTGGAAGCGACCGCCGAGAGCGAAGCCGATGGCCGCATCCTCATACGCGCACGCCTCGTGCTCGTCCGGGTGGGCGAGGATGGCCGGGCGGAGCGCCTCGCCTGAGACCGGCTGCCGGTCGGCTTGCGTTTGCCCTTGATAAAGAACACCGATCCGGTACTACTTATCGGTGTCGGCTCCCGCCGAATCGGAACTCCCGGCAAGGAGGATTCCCGCAATGCCAACCGTCAAAGATTTGCTTGCTCGCAAAGGCTCCAGCGTACACACGGTCAACCCTGAGGCCAGCGTGCTGGATGTGACGCGGCTGATGAACGACCACCGGATCGGTGCAGTGGTCGTCGTTCACGAGGACCGCGTGGTCGGGATTTTCTCCGAGCGCGATGTGCTGACGCGGGTGGTGGCCGCGGGGCGCGACCCCTCGGCGACGCGCGTGAGGGATGTCATGTCCTCGCCCGTGGCCTACTGCACGCCCTCAACCCCGCTCGACGAGTGCCGCGCCATCTTCACCGAGCGCCGCATCCGGCACCTGCCGGTCATGGAGGACAACAAACTCGTTGGAGTCATTACCAGCGGCGACTTGCTGGCCTACGATGTGGTCTCCCACCAGCAAACAATCCATTATCTGGAGCAGTACATCACCAGTTAGCGCGTGGCGTCAGGCGGCCGGATAAAGCCGGTCAATTAGCGCTTTCACCGACTGCGGCGTGATTTCCACGCCTTGGATGTCGCGCAGGGCGCGAACCTGGGTCAGGACGCCTTTCAACTCGCGCACATTGCGCTCCACCCGCTCGGCAATCAGCGACGGGATGGACGGGTCCAGATCGAGGCCCATGGCGGCCATTTCGCGTTTGAGGATGGCCACCCGCGTCTCGATATCCGGCGCCCCGATGTCCACGATCACGCCTGCGCCAAACCGCGACACAAGCCGCTTCTCGAGGTGCTGGATGTCGCGCGGCGGGCGGTCGCTCGTCACCACGATTTGCCGCCCCGCCTGGAACAGGGAGTTGAAGATGTGGAAGAACTCCTCCTGCGCACGCTCCTTGCCGGCAAGGAACTGCACATCGTCGAGGATGAGCAGGTCGCAGGTCTTGTAGCGGCGGCGGAATGCATTCACGCTGTTGTTGGTGATGGCGTCAATGAGTTCTGCGGTGAAGTCCTCGCAGTTCGTGTAAATCACCCGCGCCTTTGGGTTCTCGCGCAAAACGAAGTTGGCAATGGCGTTGGCCAGGTGTGTCTTGCCGAGTCCCACATCGCTGTAAATGAACAGCGGGTTGTAGGCGCGGGCCGGCGAGCGTGCCACGGCCAAGGCTGTCGCATACGCAAAATTATTGGTCGGTCCGACCACATAATGCTCGAAGTCGTAATCGCGTACGATCTGGAGCGCGCCGTCTGTTGCAGGCTCAACCGGTGCCGCCGGAGGCGGGGCTGCCGCGATCCGGGGCGCGAGGCGCCGGAACTCCTCGAGAGCCTCTTTGGTGCGGCCGCTGGCTGCGAGCAATTCCGCACGCCGTACCATTGCGGTCACCCGCTCTGGTTCCAACTCCAGAGCCTCGTTCACCGCCTCCAGTCCATCCTTTGTATTGCCGCGCTCGGCGAGAATCTCGGCGATGTGCTCCAACTCGGTGGCGGCCCGGCCCGTTTCGCCGCGCTGACGCAGGCGATTGACCACGCGCCGACGGATGGTCGTGTCGTCGGGGGCCAGTTCGGCCGCTTCTTCCTCCGCTTCGAGGGCGCCGGACTCGTCCCCGAGGCTGGCTTGATGATCGGCCAGCGCGAGCAGTTCGGCCACGGCCTCGACATTCATCGAACGGTCGCGGTACATGCGTACCAGCCGCCGGCGTGGACCGGTTGATTCCCCGCCCAAACTGATCGCCCGGCGCAAAGCGTCCACAGCCGAGGCGAATTCGTCGCGCGCCTCGTGCTCAGCCGCGATCCAGCACAACTGCTCCGCCGCCGAGGCCGTCTCGCCCAGACCAATATAGACTTCGACAAGTTCTTGATGCGCCTCCATGCGGGCTGGGTCGGCCTCGACGACTTCGCGCAGCGTCGCTTCGGCGCCCGTGAGGTCTCCGTCCGCGCGCTGCTGACGCGCGATGTCCACCAAGCGCGTCAAGGCTTCCTCGGTGCGGCCGATACGCCGCAACAGGTCCACGCCTTCGCGTTTCAGCGGCACACTGCGCGGGTTGCAGGCCAGCACCTCGTCGAAGGCCGCCACGGCGGCATCCGCGCCTTGCGTTTCGAGCACCCGGCTCACCCACTGGCGGCCCCACTGCAACGCCTCGTCCGTGTCGCTGGCGGCATGGCTGACTTGCATCATGGCCCGCAACAAATCGGGAACGCCCGGCGCCTTGGCGAGGGCGCCCTCGAGAGCCCTGCGCGCCTCTGGCAGACGACCGGCGTTGCGGCAGATTGCGGCCAGCGAAGTGACCGCCGCCACCGCGTCGTCCGTGTATCCCAAGGCGAAGCCGGTATCGGCCACGCGCTGCAGCAGCGCCTCGTCGTCGCGCGCATGCGCAAGCGCCTCGTTGAGGGTCTCCCACTCCTTCTCGCGATTGCCCAGACCATGCCAGGTGTCTGCCAGCCGCCGGCGCCAGCCCTGGGCCTCGCGTTCGGCCCCGAGTGCCGTCGTCAGTCGAACCAGCCGCTCCATGACATGGGTGGCCTGACGGTGATGGCCCAGATGCTCGGTCAATGCCCGCACAGCCCGCTCCAACCGTCCGGCCTTCTCGTGGACATCGGCCAGCCGCAACTGAACGGCGGCCCAAGCCTCTTCATTTCCGGCGCGCCGGTGCAGCCGGGCCAGTTGCTCCAGCGGCTCCGCGGCCGTCGGGTTGATCGCCGCGGCACGCTCCACGCAGGCCACCGCCTCGGCCCGCTCGCCCTTGGCAACAAAAACCTCTGACAACTTCAACAGTTTCTCCACCGCGGCGTCAATGAAACCGGCGGAGGCCAGCCGTTCCGCGGCGAATCGGCCCAAGGCCGTCTCGTTCGGCATAAGGGCGGAAAACTGTTCGGCTTCCCGCACCACA
Source organism: Candidatus Sumerlaeaceae bacterium (assembly GCA_026418615.1). Lineage (GTDB taxonomy): Bacteria > Sumerlaeota > Sumerlaeia > Sumerlaeales > Sumerlaeaceae > JAOAAY01. The sequence goes on from JAOAAY010000054.1 coordinate 17,277, forward strand.
TCGTCGTTGCGCCCGATGGCCTCGAGTTCATCAATGGCGCGCATCGCCACATCGGCGCTCTTGATCGTGTCGCCGGCGCGGAAGTGGGCCCGCGCGAGTTTCAGCAGCAGATCAGGGGTGGGCGGATAAAGAGTGGACGACCGCTGGTAATAGTCCACCGCGCGCCGGCCGCGGGTGGCCTGGTTGAGCATGTCGCCGAGTTCCTCGTATTCGGCCGCCGCGCGCCGACTCGCATCCGGGTTGCCCTGCAGGGCCCACTGCTCCAAGGCCCGTGCGCGCAGTTCCCGCACTTCCGGATCCGACGGCGTCTGCTGGGCATAGCGATCCAGCATTTCAATGGCCCGCTCGAACTGCCCGGCAGTCACAAGCGCCGACGCCAGCCGCATTTCCGCGTTATGGAGGGCATAGGCGTCGCCCTCGCCCGTGGCCGCGTCCGCCAGCGATTCCAACGCGCCAATGTGCATCGGATCGCGCGCCAGAACGCGCGACAACTGCGACCGGGCATCGGCATAGCGCGCCTGACGCAGCCACACGCGCGCCAGACGCACGCCGGCATCGGACATGGCATCCATCCGGCCCTGCGCCTCGTAGGCATCGGCCAAACGGATCAGCACATCCTCGTTGTCCGGACTCGCCTCCGAGATGGATTCCAGGATGATGGCGGCCTTTTCGTGGTCCCCGCGCGCCGCAAAATCCCTTGCCACCGATAGCGCGTCCTCCGGATGCGTGCAAGCCGGGTCGGCCAGCAGCACCACCTGAGCGTAACGAATGCGCAAATCGTCCGGCGCGCTCGTGCGCCGACCCACCACCGCATACAGGTCGCGCGCGTGATCCGGACGCTGACGCTTGAGGGCGTCCTCGGCCTTCGCCGCAATGGCCATGGCGGCTTCGCGGCTCGCCCCGCAAGCGTCATAACAGCGCTCGATGTGCGGGATGATATCCATCACCTCGAGATCCAGGGCGTCCGACCGCAGGTAGGCTTCCAGAGCCTGTAGGGGCTGGCCATTGGCCTCGAAAAGGTCTGCCGCGGACATGTAGGCATCGAGTGCCGCATCCGCATTGCCCGCCTCCGCCATAGAGTCACCGAGCAGCATCTGCGCCTCGGGCATGTCGGGCTTCAGGTCCGCTTGCGCCGCAGGCTGCTCCGCGGTCTCCTCGGGCTGGATCGCCTCGGACTCCGACTTCGCCAGCCGCTGGCGCAGCCGTGCCTCGTTTTCCGAATCCCCAGTCGCCGCATAAACCTGCAACATCAGTTGCAGTGCCTCGGGGTCGTCCGGCCGGTGGCTGAGCACCTCGCGGCAGATGTCGCCGGCGGCCGCCGCGTCGTTCGCTTGAAGTTTGGCAGACGCCTCTCGCAGCCGCGCCACGAAATATCCGTCGTCCAGCGCCGCACTTACATCCACGCTGAACGC
>JAOAAY010000055.1 GCA_026418615.1 Candidatus Sumerlaeaceae bacterium
GCCCCGCGGTCGGCGGCAAGCGTGGCTTGCCGCGCGCAAGGCGGCAGCATGGCTGCCGCACTCCAAGGATGCCGGTCGCGGAAGTCCGGCGGCGGGCCGAAAGCGGCCGGCAATCCCAGCGGGGCCGGGCTCCGCTTCAGCCGGCGCCTGATCTCAGACAGCAAATCCTTGGAGTGCGCAAGCCACGCTTGCGCCTTTGCCGGCGGGAGCCATGCTCCCGCCACGGGACGGACGCGCCTCCGCTGCAAGCCCATCGCGCCAACTCCATTCGCCGCAGAAACTCACTTCTTGCCCGCCGCGCTCTTAGCATCTGGCTCTGGTCGCTCTGACCTCTTTCCCCCAAGAATAATTCATCAACCGTCCCCGAATTGCCCCGACGGCAAAACATTTCGGGAACTGTCCCCACAACTCGAAAAGCCGCAAGGGTCGGGCTAACCGGAACACCCAAACGACGCAGATGTTATTACCTGCGCCGCGTGGAGACTCCTGTCTCCAACCCCTTAGTCCTTATCATGGATGTCCCCGAAACTCGCAGAAAAACACATCACAAGGCACCCGTGGTGCCACGTTCAACGAACTCAAGGTCCTCTGCGTCATAAGGATCGTCTAACACAATGACTAGCCCGGGACGCAATTGCGATGTGATTTGCACGCCGCCTGTTTCAAAGCAACTCCAATCATCTGCCTCCTGGGTCCTTGCATAGAATAAACCAGTAACTACAAATGGCTCTCCAGCATATATAACCTTATCGTTCAGATGCACAGGAATGCTACTGCCAAAATAGACAAAGTGATCCTGAACCCCACCGGTCTCCTTATCCATCAGAGCACACCTCCACCAGATAGATTTGTTATTTGCAATTCAGGGACGGTTGACCAAATTTCAACCATACTTCCACTATCGAAGTCGGTCTTTGGCAAAACCCTTAGGTCGTTTTCCCACGAATTAGGTCTCAAATTCAGTCCCCCTCCATCCTGATATCCGGCTTGATCACCAAATGGCTTCGATAAACCGCCCAGCAGCGCCGATCCGGCAGGGTGATCCCCGAAACCCTCCGCAATTCCATACGCGTGCATAACAACCACACGGGTTCACGCGTGTCAAAGTGAAAAACCTCTGGTCGGCCCGCCTGTTCCCCAGTCGCCTCAGCAGGCTCTCAGCATCTGGCTCTGGTCGCTTAGACCTCTTTCCCCCAAGAGCAATTCATCAACCGTCTCCGAATTGCTAGTCCCCGAATTGCTACCAAACAGGTTGCCCCGCGGTTGGCGGCAAGCGTGGCTTGCCGCCCGCAAGGCGGCAGCATGGCTGCCGCACTCCAAGGATGCCGGCCGCAGGGGACCTCGCCACCCGCGGCGTTAACGACTTCTTTTTAGCAACAAATGGCCCTCCCTGCCGACGGCCGGACTCTTTGCTGGCCTTACAGCCGTTGCACGCGCTTTGTCATAGGCGTATACATGCATCCCGGGCGGGGGAAGCGCTCCCGTTGCTATTGGTTTCCAGGAGTCCGCCCCGGAATAAGGTCGGTCAATTTCGGAACAGACTCGGGGACGGAACATACTTGGGAACGGTGGAACCAACTCGGGGAGGGTTAACTGGGTTGCCGTGGCTGACCGTCGGTGACATCCGAATGCTGGCTCGAGCGAAACACGCTCTGCAACAAGGCCTGTTTTCAAACTGATTCGTATGGACAGAATATCTTTGGGGACGGTTGATGAGTTGTTGTGGGTGGCCGGCGCTGGCATCTGAATGCTGGCTCGACCGAGACACGCTCTGCAACAAAGGCCATTATGAAACTGATCTCTTTAGTTCCACGCTCACATCGGCTCCCTTTGGTCTCACGGTCACATCGGCCCCCGCCGTGGTCCCACGGTCATGTCGGGTCCCCTGAGTCTCACGGTCACATCGCCCCACCTTTGGTCAGACAGTCATGTCGGGTCAACCTAAGTCCCACGGTCATGTCAGGTCCCCTCAGTCTCATTGTCATGTCGGGTCCCCTGAGTCTCACGGTCACATCGCCCCACCTTTGGTCACACGGTCATGTCGGGTCAACCTGAGTCCCACGGTTATGTCAGGTCCCCTCACTCTCACCGACGCTTCGGATCCATTTAGTCCCGCGGTCACATCGGGTCCCCACTCAGCCTCCTCTTCCCGTCGCCGTGGGGGTCTCGCCAGAGGCAATGCTGCCACGCACTCGCGCTATCCCCGTGCTTCAAGCGGTTCCATGGCGCCAATACTTTGCGCGCATTCAAGATTAAAGGTTTATATCCCTTGCTGCTTTCGGTCCCCGACCCGGCTCGCCCTCTGTGTCTTTTTGCGGTCCCATGGGGCTTATTGCGCTCGCACGCGCAACTGGTGAACTGTTCACCCCAGGTGCCGGCTCGCTCTCGCCGTCCTGATCAGGCCCCACCCGACTTGCCGGGGTCGCGAGGTCGTCAACTGTGCCCAAAACGCAGGACTCCAGTCTTTGCCATGTATGAGTTTCCCGCAATTTGAGAAACCGCCACGGTACAACAGCCGAGAGACAGCGGTGGGCTTTCGGGAGTCTTGCTGACGCTCGAGCGCTGGGTGGCAGTTTCGGATTGAGTCTGTGGCGTCGGGGTTTTGGCTGATACGCTATCATGCATCAGGAAGTGGAGATGTCCGAGCAAGAGCAGAGCAGCAACTGGATCGAGGGCGGCTATCCTCACGCGGAGGTGGAGCGCCGCCAGCAAGAGCGTTGGGCCGCGCGGCGGGCCTCGGCAACGCCGGATGATCCGGGCGACCGAAAGTTCTATGTCCTCGAGATGTTCCCCTACCCCTCGGGGCGTCTTCACATGGGTCACTGCCGCGTTTACACGATTGGCGACGCGCTCGCGCGTTTTCACCGCATGAATGGCCGCGCGGTGCTTCATCCGATGGGGTTCGACGCCTTTGGCCTGCCGGCCGAGAATGCCGCCATCAAGAATCAGATTCATCCGGCCGACTGGACCGAGCACTGCATTCGCGACATGCGCGACCAGTTCCAGCGCATGGGCTTCAGCCTCGATTGGGAGCGCGAGGTGGTGACCTGCCGCCCGGATTACTACCGGTGGAATCAATGGTTTTTCCTGAAGATGCTGGAGCGCGGGCTGGCCTACAAGAAGGCCGCCGCCATCAACTGGTGCGAGGCCTGTCAGACGGTGCTGGCCAACGAGCAGGTGGAAAACGGCTGTTGCTGGCGCTGCGGCAACACGGTGGAGGTGCGCAATCTTGAGCAGTGGTTCCTGCGCATCACCGACTACGCCGAAGAACTGCTGCGCGACCTCGACACGCTGACGGAATGGCCGGAGAGCGTGCGGACGATGCAACGCAACTGGATCGGACGCAGCGAGGGGGCGCTGGTGCGATTCAAACTGCTTCCTGTGGATACGCCACTGCGCGCAGGCGACCGCGTGGATCCTGCAGCGCCGGACATCCGGGCGTTGCCGGACATCGAGATTTTCACCACGCGCCCCGACACGCTCTACGGCGTGACATTCATGGTCTTTGCGCCCGAGCATCCGCGGGTGCCGGAACTTGTGGCCGGCACGGGACGCGAGGCGGAGGTCAAGGCCTTCATTGACCGAACGGTGATCGAAGACCGCTTTCAGCGGACGGCGGCCGACCGCGAGAAGGAGGGGCTGTTCACGGGGCGTCATGCTGTCAATCAATTGAATGGCGATGTGGTGCCCGTCTTTATCGCCAATTTCGTCCTCATGGAGTACGGCACGGGCGCCATCATGGCCGTTCCGGCCCACGACCAGCGCGACTTTGAGTTTGCGCGAAAATACGGGGTCCCCGTGAAGGTGGTCATCGAGCCGCCCGGCGAAACGCTGGACGCGGACACCATGACGGCCGCGTATGTCGAGCCGGGCGTCATGGCGCGCAGCGGCCCCTTCGACGGCATCCCTTCCGAGGAGGCGAAGGCGCGCATCACGGATTACCTTGCCGAGAAGGGCTGGGGCCAGCGGACGGTGCAGTACAAACTGCGCGACTGGCTGATCTCGCGCCAGCGCTTCTGGGGGACGCCGATCCCCATCATTTACTGCGACACCTGCGGCACCGTGCCGGTCCCGGAGGCGGACCTGCCGGTTTGCCTGCCGGACGACGCGGTGTTTTCCGGCGTCGGCAACCCGCTGGGGTCGAGCCCTACCTTCGTGCACACCTCCTGCCCGAAGTGCGGCGCTCCGGCCCGCCGCGAGACGGACACGATGGACACTTTTGTGGATTCATCGTGGTATTTCCTGCGCTACTGCGACCCGCATAACGCGCAGGCGCCGTTTGACCCGGCGCGCGCCGCCGGGTGGATGGCCGTGGATCAGTACATTGGCGGCGTCGAGCATGCCATCCTGCACCTGCTCTACGCGCGGTTCTTCACGCGGGTGTTGCGCGACCTCGGGCTCGTTCAATGCTCCGAGCCGTTCCAGCGTCTGTTGTCGCAAGGCATGGTGACAAATACTTACATAGACAAGGCAACCGGGAAACTGGCCGTGGATGAAAACGGCCGGCCGAAATACGCGAAAATGTCCAAGTCGCTGGGCAATGGCGTGGATCCAATCGAAATGATCGATCGCTACGGGGCCGACACGGCGCGGTTGTTCATACTCTTCGCGGCGCCCGCCGAAAAGGAACTGGAGTGGAGCGATCGCGGCATTGAGGGCTGCCACCGCTTCCTCAATCGTGTCTGGCGCTTGGTGACGGCCAACGCGGCCGCCTGTGCCGCCGCGTCGCCGGATGTCCCGGCGGGCGGATGGACGGACAAAGCGGAGCGCGATCTGAACCGCGAGATCCACCGCGCCATCCAGCGTGTCGGCGTAGAAATCGGCGAGCGCCACCATTTCAACACGGCCATTGCAGCCGTCATGGAGTTGCAAAACGCGCTGCAAGGCTATGCGAATTCCGGTCGCGCCGTGCCGTCGCTGTTGGGGTTCGGACTGAGGACGATGCTGCTTTTGCTCTTTCCGTTCGCGCCGCACATCGCCAGCGAGTTGTGGGAGCGAAGCGGTTTTTCAGGCGAAATCGAGGCGCAGCGTTTCCCGGATTACGACCCGGCGGCTCTCGTGCTGGCCGAGGTGGAAATTGTTTTGCAGGTCAACGGCAAAATCCGCTCGCGGCTGGTCGTTGCGGCGGACGCGGACGAGGCCGACATTCGGGCCGCCGCGCTGGCCGACGCCAAGGTGCAAGAATACCTCGGCGGGCGCCAGCCGAAGAAGGTCATCGTCGTCGCAGGAAAACTGGTGAACATCGTGGGATAGGTAGCGGCCTTTGATACCGATCGCCGATCGCGTCGGCGCCTCTCCTCCCCTGCCCGCGCGCATGGCAGCGCGGCCCTCGTGGCGAGACAGGTGATCCGCATCCATGAAACTGAAGAGACGCCGCACCCGTTAGCAGGTGCGGCGTCTCTTGCAGACTGTGGTCCGTGCGCCGTCAGGCCGAGGCAGCAGCCTGCTGCTTCTCCAGCGCGCCGCGGGCAATCTTCACATACTCGTTGAACGCGGCCGGATCCTTCACGGCCAGTTCAGCCAGCATTTTACGGTTCACCTCGATGCCGGCCACACGCAGGCCGGCCATAAATCGGCTGTAGGTGAGGTCGCTTGAGCGGGTCGCAGCATTGATGCGGGCGATCCACAGCGAGCGAAAGTCGCGCTTGCGCGTTTTGCGGTCGCGATAGGCATAGGCGAGGGCGCGCTTAACGGTCTCGCGAGCATTCTGAAACAGTTTGCGCCGCCCGCTGTAAAATCCCTTGGCGCGGTTGAGTACCTTCTTGCGGCGGCGTCGGGACGCCGGGTTGTTTGTTGCGCGTGGCATAGTCGTCCTCCGGAAAGTCGGTCGGTCATTCGATAGTGAGCCGGCGCATCAGCCGGCGGCAGCGATTGGGTCAGGCGTACGGCAGCATCTTTTTGACATTTGCCGCGTCTGCGGGCGACACGACCACGGCTTTGCGCTGCTGGCGTTTTTTCTTGGTCGTCTTCGTCACAAGGATGTGCCGGTGGTAGCCATGGTTGCGCATGATTTTGCCAGTCCCGGTCACCTTGAAGCGCTTGGCTGCGCCCCGGTTGGTCTTCATTTTGGGCATGGGTCTTCCGCCTTTCTTGCTGTCTGAAACCTCATCACATTACCCGCCCAAAGCGGGCGTTTGGTGCCGCGTGGGGCGGCGACTCAGCGCTTTTTCACGAGAATCAGCGAACTGAGATTGCCATTCATGCGGGAGAGATTCTCCTGCACGGCCACATCGGCAAGATCGGCCAGAATCTGATCCAGCAAGCGCTGGGCGCGATCCTGGTGCGAGCGCTCACGGCCTTTGTAAAAGAAAGTGATCTTGACCTTGTGCCCGTCCTGCAAAAACGCCCGGGCGTGGTTGATCTTGGTCAAGTAGTCGTGGTGATCAATGGAAGGCCGCATTTTGACTTCCTTGACCTCCACGGTTTTCTGCCGTTTGCGCGATTCGCGAAGTCGCCGCTTTTGTTCGTAGATGACCTTCTTGAAATCGATGATCTTACAAACGGGCGGCTTGGCGTCAGGGGCAACCTCGACGAGGTCGAGTTCGGCCTCGCGCGCCATGCGCAGGGCGTCCGCAATCGCCACGACACCCACTTGGTGGTTGTTCTGGTCAATCAACCGGACCTCCCGCGCCCGAATCTCTTCGTTGACGCGAATGCTTTCCTTAATGGCCCCTTACCCCCGCAATCATTGTGTTCTGGCTCGTAAGAATCACCTTTCCCTCGTCATAAAATCGAGCGGATTGCTGCGTACCGCGACCGCCCCTGTCAAAGCAAAACGGGGAAGAGCATATGGCTCTTCCCCGTCAAACCGGCGCCACAGGCCCGTGTAGACCCGGGCGTATGTCCAACGCAACCCCTGACGCAAGCCCGCAGGCCGCAAAGGGGTGGGAGAGAGCCCTCCTCTCCGCTTTGCGAGCGGCCCGAGAGCCGCCCGACGCGTCTTAGTAACGCTGCAACAGCGTCCGATATTCACGGCGCAACGGCTGTGCGCGAATTTTCCGCTTGGGCGCGGGGTTTGCTCGTGAAGACTTGCACCCGATGAGCGAACGACTTGTGATCATTGGCGCCGGCCCGACCGGCCTCGGGGCCGCATGGCGGCTGCACGAGATGGGCTGCGACAACTGGCTCCTATTGGAGGCCGGTGACAGGCCCGGCGGCCTTGCCGCGTCCGTAACGGACGAAAAAGGATTTACATGGGATCTTGGCGGCCATGTGCAATTCTCGCACTACCGCTATTTTGATGATTTGATGGACACGCTGCTCGGACGCGACGGGTGGCTGTATCACGAGCGCGAGAGTTGGGTCTGGCTGCGCGAAAGGTTTGTCCCCTATCCGTTTCAATTGAATATCCGCCGGCTGCCGCGCCCCGAGATGAAAGAATGCGTGGCCGGATTGGTGCGCCTGTACAAGGAGGGCGGCAACGGCCGCAAGCCGCGCCATTTCGGCGAATGGATTGACGCCACTTTCGGCGAGGGCATTGCCCGCGTCTTCATGCGGCCGTACAACTTCAAGGTGTGGGCTTATCCTCCCGAAGAACTCGAGTACTCATGGATTGGCGAGCGGGTGGCGGTCGTGGATCTCGAGCGTGTTCTCAACAATATCTTTGACGAACGCGACGATGTATCGTGGGGACCGAACAACACTTTCCGCTTCCCCCTGCGCGGGGGCACAGGAGCGGTGTGGCAGGCATGCGCTGCTCGCCTGCCGCAGGAACGGATCCGTTACGGCGCGGAGGTGACGGCTGTCAACACGGCGCAGCGCCAGGTGTATCTTGCCACCGGCGAAACGATTGCGTACGATCGGCTGCTGAGCACCATGCCACTCGACCAGTTGATTGCGCGGTCGGACCTCGAGGCGCTCAAGCCGGCCGCCAAAAGGCTTGTCCATTCCTCCACGCACATCTTCGGGATTGGCCTTCGCGGCGCGCCTCCCGCGGAGGTGGCCAGGAAATGCTGGATGTACTTCCCCGAGGACAACTGCCCGTTCTACCGGGTGACCGTTTTTTCCAATTATTCCTACAACAATGTTCCCGACATTCGCGAATTCTGGAGCCTCATGGCCGAGGTAAGCGAGTCACCCGTCAAACCCGTACCGGCCACGGCGGAGGAGCGGCTCGAAGAGGTCATCCAAGGCATGCTCAACACGCGGTTGATCGAGCGGCGGGAGGATATCGTGGACACTTGGCAGACACGCTTGGAATACGGTTATCCGACTCCATTTCTCGGCCGCGATCCGCTTCTCAACGAACTGCTTCCCGCTCTCGATGCGGCAGGCATTGCGTCCCGCGGGCGTTTCGGTGCTTGGCGTTATGAGGTGTCGAATCAGGATCATTCGCTTATGCAGGGCGTGGAGTGGGCCAACCGCGTGCTTTACGGTACTGAGGAACTGACACTCTGGCACCCGGAAATCGTGAACGCTGTGCGTCCGTCTTTGAAGAATCCGGCGGACGAGATGCTCGAGTCGTTGCCCCGCGCACGGGCGAGGAATTGATACGGGAGAGGAAAGCATGACGGAGCAGGATACCACAAAAATCGTGGAGGCCCTTGGCCGCCGTGCCCGGACTGCGGCTGCGCGGCTGGCCTCGCTGCGGCCTGCAGTCAAGAACCGCGCCCTGCTGGCCATGGCCGACCGTTTCGAGGCGTCGGCATCGGAGATCATCGCGGCCAATGAGCGCGATCTTGGCTCCGGCCGCGACAAAGGTTTAAGTGCTGCCATGCTGGATCGCTTGCGCCTCGACGCGAAACGCATCGGCGCCATGGCCGATGCCATGCGGCAGGTCGCACGGCTGGATGATCCCGTCGGAGAAATCTATGACATGCGCACCCGCCCCAACGGGATCCGGGTTGGCCGCATGCGCACGCCGTTTGGCGTGATCGGCATCATTTACGAGTCGCGCCCTAATGTCACCGCGGATGCCGGCGCACTGTGCGTCAAAAGCGGGAACGCCGTGATCCTGCGCGGCGGCAGCGAGGCGATCCACTCCAACACCATCCTCGCACGGCTGATGGATGAGGCCGGCGCCGAGGCGGGTCTGCCCGAACACTCCGTGCAACTTGTCCCAACGACTGACCGGGCCGCTGTCAGCGCCATGCTCGGAATGAGCGGCGTCATTGACCTGATCATCCCGCGGGGTGGCCGTTCACTTATCGAGATGGTTGTCAGGGAGTCGAGAATCCCGGTGATCAAACATTATGACGGCAACTGCCATGTCTATGTGGACGCTTCGGCCGATTTGGACATGGCCGAGCACATCGTCATGAACGCCAAATGCCAACGGCCGGGGGTCTGCAACGCGGCAGAGTCCTTGCTGGTTCATGAGGCTGTGGCGCAGCAGTTCCTGCCGCGCATCGGAGAAAAACTTGTCAGTGCCGGCGTTGAGATCCGCGGCGATGCCGCGGTGTGCGCGCTCATCCCGGCCGCAAAACCGGCGACCGACGAGGATCACCGGACGGAGTTTCTCGATCTGGTTATCAGCGCGGCTGTCGTGCCCAACCTGGACGCGGCCATTGCCTGGATCAACGAATACGGTTCACATCATACCGAGGCCATCATCACGCGCGACCATGACTGCGCGATGCGTTTTCTGGCGGGCGTTGACTCGGCTTGCGTGCATGTCAACGCCAGTACGCGGTTCTCGGACGGCGGCGAGTACGGTCTCGGGTGCGAGATCGGCATTTCGACGGACAAATTACATGCCCGCGGGCCAATGGGCCTTGTGGAACTGACCACAAGCAAGTTTGTCGTCTTGGGCGAAGGACAGGTGCGCGAATAAACCGGCCTTGCCACCACCGCGCGGAGCATGCAGATTTGCGCAGAGGATGGCACCCGGAGTGCGCGGGCGGCCCGCAAACTGAAGGAGAGGCGCGGACAATGGCTGAAAACGAGGCTCAGGACAACGAGGCTGACGGCAGTTCGCTGCCGTCGTACCGGTACAATCTGGACGGTTTGGAAGAATACCTGACAACAGCCGAGCAGATCGCGAAAGATGGACGCTACAATGAGGCGGCCGCCATTTTGCGCGAGGCTGTTCAGCGTTATCCCGATAGCGCCACGGCGCATTTCGAGTTTGGCGTCGCCCAGTTCCTGCGCCTGCAGCAGGACCTTGCACACCTCGAATTGTGGGAGAGCCTCGCGGACGACGAAGAAGCGGCCGAGGAGTGCTTTCAGGCGTTTCAAGAGGCCATTCGACTCGACCCTGCCATGACAGAGGCCTATGTGAGACTGGGCTCGCTGCTCGCCTTGCGCGGCCGGCCGCGAAAGGCCATAGAAGTTTGGGAAAAAGCACTCGAGTTAAACCCCGATCAGCCGGGAATCCGGGAGGACATCGAGGCCTGTCGCGCGCGCTTGGGGGAGGAATAGCGCCATGGCCAGACTGCTGGCGTTGTGTTTGATGGCGTTTTTATGGGTGGCCGTCGCGGCCGCCAATCCCAGCGCCTTCGCCTCCGGTGACAACGGCAAACCGCAGCCGACGCTGGTCTGCACCGGCTGTCTCGCGTCAAACCTGGAACTCGAGAACCTCCGTATTCTTGACGCGCGGACATCCGTGGGGGCCTACATCAAATCGCACATCCCCGGCGCCGTTTATCTGAACATCGAGTCCCTCCGGCTATCGTCCGGAGGAATTCCGGGGCAGTTGCTCCCGCCGGACCGTCTGGCCTATGTGTTTTCCGAATTAGGGATCGGGAACGACACGCCTGTCATTGTTTACTCCAGCACCGAGGACCACCTCGCCAATTCTACCTATGTCGCGCTGGCGCTCGCTTCGGCCGGACACGAATTGTTTGCCGTCCTCGACGGCGGCTTTGAGCAGTGGGAAAAGGAGTCGCTGCCCCTGACCGCGGATGTTCGCCCTGTCGCTAAAGCACGGTTTCGTCCGGGTCGTGGCGATGTCATCGTCACCCGCGCAACGGTGGAAGCACTCATCCAAAAGCGGGGCGGAATCACGCTCGTGGACGCCCGACCGGCACCCGCGTTCGCCGCCGGACATATTCCCGGCGCCATCAGCGTGCCGGCTGCCGCCTTCGGAGCCATGCCTGAGTCTCCATTGTGGCTCAAACCGGAGCAAATCGAAGGCATCCTGAGCCAGACAGACTTGCGCACCCCGTCACCTGTCGTGATCTATTGCGGCAGCGGACGAGACGCCAGCAAGGCTTGGTTCACGCTCAGGTATCTCATGAAGTTTCCGAGTGTAAAGGTTTATGACGGTTCCATGGCGGAATGGGATTCTCTGGGGCTGCCCAAGGAGACCGCCGCCACGACCGAGCCCTGCTCGGCCGCACCCTGAGCGGGCTGCGGAGACTTGGCATGCCGCCATCAGGCGCAGGCTTGCTCGACATCATTTGCCTCTCGCATCTGGCATGGGAACAGACGCTGTTTCAGCGTCCCCAGCAACTCATGCGTCAGATGGAGGCACGCGGACACCGCGTTTTGTACTGCGGGTGCATCGGGTTGCAGCCGTTGCGGAATCTTCAAGAGCGCCGCGGGTCGCGTCGCGGCCGGTTCGGCAACGGCGGCGCATTTATCAATCATTTTTATTCACCTTACACACGCCGAATGGTCTGGATGGCTCGCACTGCGGCAGTCGCGGCGGTCGCACAGGCTGCCCGCGAAGTGCTCTATACGCCGGTCAGACCCACATTTCGCTCAAGGCCGGAACGCCGGCCGACAGGTCCTCTGCTCTGGCTTTACCACCCCGGCTTGCTCCCCCTGGCTCTCATGCTCCGGCCCTCCCGGATCGTGTACGATGTGATGGACCGCTTCGCGTCCTTCGCACTCAGGGATTTTAGCCACACGCATTGGGAACGCGACCTGCTGGCCATGGCCAGTACCGTCTTTACGGGTGGCCGTTCGCTTCATGCGGCATGCGAGGCGGAGATTGCCCTGCTCCGCGCAGCCAACAGATGGCATAATAAACCGTTTGTCTGCCTCCCAAGCGGCGTGGATGCCGCCCACTTCGCCCGTGCCTTGAAGCCCCTGCTCAGAGTGCCCCCGGACATCGCCGCGCTGCCCAAGCCCGTGTTCGGCTATCATGGCGCCATAGACGAGCGCGTGGACTTTGATCTGCTTCGGGCCCTGTGCTTGGGAATGCCGCAAGCCTCGGTGGTTTTGATCGGGCCGGTGTTGGGGCGTCCTGATGACCTGCCTCCTAACCTCCACCTGATCGGCCCGAGACCTTACGAGGATCTGCCGGCATGTATCAAGGGGTTTGATGTCTGTTTGATCCCGTTCCGCAGGACCGACTTGGTGGCCCATGTCAGCCCGACCAAGACACCGGAATATCTCGCGGCTGGCAAGCCGGTCGTCAGCACCCCGATCCCCGATGTCGAGTATGACTACGGCGACCTTGTGACGATAGCGTCGCAGCCCGACGAATTCTTGGCAGCCTGTCAGGCCGCTGCCAGCCGGCCACCCGACCCGCAGTGGCTGTCTGCGCAAGCCGCGCAGCGGGCGCGTTCCTGGGCTGCCATCGCCGCGCTCATGGAGGCGGCCATCACGGGACAGTCTCCGCTTCCCGAGCCCGCTTGACTGTCGTCCTGGCGGGCGGACGCATGGAGGCGTCATGGCGACCGCCAACAACTGCGTCAGGGCTTTCGTCGAGGATGCTCTCGCCGGCCGTGACGCCGCTCCGCCGCAGCCCTTGACGGATGCGGCCGCCGTGGCTTCCTGCCTGCGCGCTATTGCGTCGGTTGCGGGGGGAGCCGAGGCGGCGGCACTGGCATGCGAGGCGGTGTTGACAGTCCCGGCACCCGACAAGGCTCTCAATAACATCGAACGATTTGTCATAGCGGCTGGCGAGGCCGACCTCCGTCCTGCCGAATGGTTGCTCTCGGCAGAATTCCGTCAGGTGCTTGCGACCTTGATGGGAAGTTCCCAGTACCTCGCGGATCTGCTCGTGCAAAACCCCGGCTGGTTTTCGTGGCTCATGCAACCCGCCATCCTGCACTCGCCGCGGGGCACACCCCATTATCGCGCAGAGGTGCGTCAGGCCACCGCCGGTCTGTCTGATAGCGCTGCTATTCGGAGCGCTCTGTGCCGCCTGCGCCACCGGGAGACCTTGCGAATCGCTGCACGCGACTTGCTGGGGCTGAGCAGTACCGAGCAGGCCGCGCGGGAAATATCCGATCTAGCGCAGGCAATCATTGCGATGGTGGCCCACCGCGCCTACGAGGAAACCCGCGCCCGTTTCGGCACGCCTATGACCGAGCCGGGGCTCGGTCCGACACGACCGGCCGACATGTGCGTCATCGCCATGGGAAAACTCGGCGCCCGGGAACTCAACTTCTCGTCCGATGTGGACCTCGTTTTCGTGTACGAGGCTGAGGGCGAGACAACAGGGACTCTGCCGGACGGTCGGGCGGTACACCCGCAAGCCAATCATTTGTTTTTCACGCGCATGGGCGAGACAATCGTCCGGTTTCTGGGTGAGCGGACCGCCGAAGGCCGGCTCTTTCGTGTGGACATGCGCCTGCGACCCGAGGGTGAAACCGGACCGCTGGCACGATCGCTGGAGTCGTTCGTCAACTACCTTCAGCAGCAGGCCCGCGATTGGGAGCGCGTCGCCTACCTTAAGGCGCGCGTGCTGTCTGGCCCGACGCATCTGGCGGAGCGGATTTACCGGGTTGTCGAGCAGTTCGTGTTTTCGCAGGCCGAGCCGGAGCGCATTGTGGCCGAGGTGGAACGCCTGAAGTTGATGATCGACCGCGAGGTCATGGCCGGCGACCTTTACCATCGCGAGTTGAAGCGCGGTTACGGCGGCATCCGCGAGATCGAGTTTGTCGTTTCTGCCATGCAGATCATTTACGGCCGAACGCACCCGGCCTTGCGCGCCCGCAATACTTTCCTGGCCCTTCAGCGGCTGCGCGAAGTCAACCTCTTACCTGCTGAAGAAGCCGCATTTTATTTGGAAGCGTACGAGTTCCTGCGCCGCGTGGAGCATCGCCTGCAAATGGCCGATGAGCACCAGACCCATACGCTTCCGGTCGAACCGGGGAAACTGGCGGTGTTGGCCCGGTCGGCTGGTTTTGCCGAGACGGCTGAGTTTCTCCGCCGGCTCGATCATGTGCGGGACGGTGTCCACCGCCGTTTTACAGTGTTTTTTCAGCATGATCCGCAAGCGGCCGATCGGGAACTTCGGGAAATCCTGCTGATCCTGGACCCTCAAGCCCCGGCCGAGGAGGTCGAACCGGTTCTCGAGCGATTCGGCCTCGGAGGAAGCGATGCCCGCCGCATACTTCAGGCGCTCGCCCGCGGCACCTCGGAAATCTTTGTCTCAGCCGACGGACAACGGTCATTCGAGCAAATGCTGCCATCCCTGCTTCGCCTCGCGAGCCAATCGCCGGACCCGGCGCGGGTGCTGCCCCGCTTTCACTCCTTTGTTTTGGCCGTCAAGGGCATCACCTATTATTATGAACTCATTTCCCGCCACCCGGACATTCTGCGCCTGCTCGTGGAATTATTTGGCACCAGCGGCCATTTCTCGCAGTTGCTCGTTGCCCGGCCGGAGTATTTTGACGCGCTGATTTCCAGCCAGGTCCTTTACGAATCCGTGAGCCATGCGGCCGTGGAGGCGCGAATCTCGCAGACTCTGCGTGCAAGCCGATCGCTCGAGCGTCAGATGCTTTTGTTGCGCCGTGCGGCCAACTTCGAGACGCTTCTCTGCGCCCTTCGTTACCTTGTGCGGCTGAGGGATCTGCCCGACACCTTGCGCGACCTTTCGCTCGTCGCGGATGTGCTGGTGGAATGTTCCCTTCCACTTGCAGCCAGGCGGGCCGCCGAGCGGCTTGCCGCCCGAGACGAGACAGTCAAACCGGACGACCTTGCAGGGCCGTTGCTGGAGACCATGCGCAAGTCCATGGCCGTGATGGCACTGGGCAAGTACGGCGGGGCGGAAATCAGTTTTTTCAGTGACCTCGATGTTGTATTCGTTTACAAAGACGAACCTCCGCTTCCCGCGCGGCTGGCCCGGCGCCTCGGCGTTGCTGCCGCCGAGGTTTACTGCGCGCTGGCCGACGCGCTGTCGTTTGTGCTGTCCGAAAATTTGGAGGGCGGGCGCGTGTTTTCCCTCGATGCCCGCCTGCGCCCGCATGGGCGTAACTCTCCGATCGCCACGCCCGTCGAGCAGTATATCGAATATCTGTGCGAACAGGCCGATGTCTGGGAGTTGTTGGCGGTGCAGCGACTGCGCCGGATCACGGGACCCGACACCCTGCGCGAGGCACTGATGGCAGCCGTCGCAAAACGGCGACCGGCGTTGGATCGGGCCATGATCATGCGCGAGGCCCAAGCCATGCGTCGGCGTTTGGAGCAGTCCGTGCCCGCCTCCGTCGCTCCTGTCGAACTAAAGCGTTCCGCCGGGGGCTTGGTGGATGCAGAATTCGCGGTTCAACTCATTGACTTGCTGACCGCGGGGGAACCGGGACCACCGGACTACTTCGCGAGGTTGGAACTGCTGGCCGGGCGGCGGGAGGAGGTCGGCGACGCCTTCCGATCCATGCAAGCCAGTTACATGTTGCTGCGCGAAGTCGAGACAGGCATTCGCGTCGTCACCGGAACCAGCGCCCATACCTTGCCATCTGATCCAGCAACCCTGAAGGCTATCGCACGCCGGTGCGGAGGAGGCACGCCGGAGGACTTGCAGCGCCAGATCGTGCGAGCCAAGACCGCCAACCGCCATGCTTTCGAGCGCATTTGCACGGCCTTGGAACACGAGAAGGACGAGTCTTGAATACGCTAAATGGCGCCCGTGTCTGTAACCAGCGATGACCACCGACAAGCAGAACTATAACGAGTTTTTACTCCGCCGTCTTCACTCACTGACGGGCGTCCTACCGCTGACAGTCTTTATCTTTTTCCACTTCTTTGCCAACTCGTACTCGCGCCAAGGCGATGCGGCTTTCAATCGTGTGGTGGACTCGCTCAGGGGTCTCCCCTACTTGCCTTTCATCTCTTGGGGCCTGTTGCTGACACCCTTCCTGTTCCACATTGTGCTGGGGCTTTGGATTGTTTTTACGGGCAAATCCAACGCGCTGCGCCAGCCCCATCCGCGTAACTTCGCATTTTTCCTCCAGCGCGTGACGGCCATCATCGTCATGGTATTTGTCATCTACCATGTTGTCAGCATGAAATATGTCCATCTGCCGGAAAACGGCATCAATTACTATGCCAAGTTGAGTGAAAAGTTTGCCAATCCTTATGTTTACTGGTGGTATGTGATTGGCGTGGCTGCCACGGCCTTTCACCTCGCGAACGGCATTTGTACCTTTTGCATGACCTGGGGCATCACCGTGGGGCGCACATCGCAAAGGTTCATGGCACTCGCGATGACGGGAGCGGGCATCATCGTGTTCCTGATCGGCATCAGCGCTCTGAACGGTTTTGTGCGCGCCCCTAAGGGAGATGCAGCGCGCCCGCCGGTCGTTTCTGCCGTCCGATAGCCCGATCGTCGCCTACAAACGCTCGACGGCGCTGTTCTCCACAAAACCTTTGCGGCCGTCCGGCAGACGGACCTCTGTCCAAGCCCCGTCGTCATAAGGCAGGCGCGTCAGAATGGTTCCGGCACGAAAACGCTCCAACTCGTTGAATTTGACGCCGGGTCCGCTGCGAACGGCGGTCATGTCCGAGATCAGGACCACACGCTCAGCGAAGTGATACTCCCGATACTTTGGCCCTGCGAACAATGCGATAACCAGCGTGGCTGCGCCAGCAGCCAGAAAGCCCCGCCGGGTCCACAGGCTTCTTCCTCCCCTTGCCCAAGCAAAGTGCAAACAGCCGAGAACCCCTGCGGCCGTGAATGCGATTAAGAACAGTGCCATCCA
>JAOAAY010000056.1 GCA_026418615.1 Candidatus Sumerlaeaceae bacterium
GCCGCGGGGCTGGGACTGTGCAAACTATTGTTTGGCAAAGATAACCTTGCGCCGTTGCCGTGGGCCGGCATGGACGCCCAAGTGATCGCTTTGCCGCTGGCGGCCATCACGGCCGTCCTCGTCTCCTTAGCCACCCGTCCAATGGACAAAGCGCATCTCGACCGCTGCTTTGCCGGGGTCGGGCGCAAGCGGTAACGAGAGGCCGCTCAGACCTCCAGCACCATCCGGTAACGAGCGCGGTTTTGACGCACGCGATCGAGCGCGTCGTTGACGCGATCAAGAGGCATGACCTCGACCTGCGGGCGAACACCCGACCGTGCGGCGAATTGCAACATCTCGCGGATAGCCGGCCTGCCGCCGATGGCACTGCCGCGTACGCTGCGGTCGCCCACGATGAGCGAGAAGGCCGGCACTGCGACAGGCCCCGGCGAGGCGCCGACAATAGCCAGCACTCCCTTGGGACGCAGCAGTCCCATGATCGCGGGCCAGTCGAGATCCACTGTGACTGCCGAGATCAGCAGATCGAGGGATCCGACCGCACGGGCCATCTGTTGCGGGTCCGTTGAGACCACAAAATGATGAGCGCCAAACTTGCGCGCCTCGCTCTCTTTCGACGGAGAGGTGGAAAAGGCTGTCACCTCGCAGCCCATGGCGCGGGCGAAGAGCACCGCAAGGTGGCCGAGCCCGCCAATGCCGATCACGCCGACACGGCTTGTGGGGCGTGCATCGCGCCGCAAGGGCGTCCAGACGGTGATGCCGCCGCACAGCAGCGGCCCCGCTTCAGCGCTGGAAATCTCCTCGGGGATGACGAAAGCAAACCGTTCGTCCGCACGGACGCGCTCAGCGAACCCGCCATGGTGTCCCACGATGGTGGCCCCGTTTTGCGGACAACAGGGTTCCTCGCCACACGCGCACCATTCGCACTGGCCGCAACTCGAGCACATCCACCCGACACCCACCCGGTCGCCCGGCTTGAGCATCCGAACCTCGCTCCCGACCTCTTCCACCACGCCGATGACCTCGTGGCCCGGCACGAGCGGATATTGGCTCATCTGCCAGTCGTTGTCTATCATATGTATGTCGCTGTGGCAAATCCCGCAGTGCGTCACGCGGATATCCACCTCGTGCGCGCCCAGTGTGCCCGTCTCTACCTCAATGGCTTCCAGCCGCCCACCCGGGCCGGTAGCCGCATAAGCCTTGTAACGCATTTCTCTCTCCTTTCCGACATCTGCATGGAAATCATGCCGTGGGGCTGATGCCAAGCGGGAATAGCCAGCAGTTCAGATCGTCTCGGTTATTGACTGACTCCGCCGGTTTGGCGCCCGTGAGTGGCCACCGGTGACAGAATTGGTCGCAAATCCCTTGGAAGCGCGTTCATCGTGGCGGCGGCTTTTGCCGTATGCTGCAGCCGCGGCGCACACCTTCCTCTTTTACTCGCCGCGATTCCTTCCCCAGACGGCCTTTGCCCTCGCAGACTCACTGGACCAAAATATGCAAAACCGCGTTTTCGCCGCCAAGGCGCTGGCTGCCGGCCGCCTGCCTCACTGGACGGAGGCCGTGTACAGCGGTTATCCGTTTTTGGCCGACCCGCAAACAGCCGTCTGGTACCCTGTGCACTTTCTCCTCGGGCTTTTGGGCATCACTTGCGGCACATCCGCCCAATTCGATGCGCTGGTTCTTTTTCATGTGCTGCTGTTAGCCTTGGGAACGGTTTTCCTCGCGCGCACTCTCAACATCGGCGCGGCTGGCGCTGTGGCGGCGTCGGTGGCGTTCACGCACAACGGTTACATGGTCAATCATCTGTCCCACACGGTTATCATCAATGCGATTGCCGTGGGGGTCTGGGCGACGGGCTGCCTCGTGCTGGCGGTACGCCGACAAAACCCGCGTTGGGCCGTGCTGGCTGGCCTTTTGTTTGCTTGCGTGGTATTGACCGGTCATTGGCAAACCGGGCTCTATGTGTGGTACACGGCCGCGTTCGGTGTGACAGCACTGGCTTTGCGGCACTGGGCACGCGACTGGAATACGCGGCAGTTCGCCTTGGCGCTGGGTTTGATCGCTGTCGCCTTCTCGGTGGGCTTGGCTGCGTCGCTGGTCCAGACGGCTCCGACCCTGGATCTCCTCAAGGCGTCGGCCCGCCGCGCGCTCGACCTCGACCATGCCATGCTTTACTCGGGGGAACCGCGGCAATTGCCCGGCCTCGTTCTGCCAAATCTTTACCAGCCTCTCTGGTGGCGCATGGAGCCGGCCGAACGCTGGCATGTATCGCACTACTGCTGGGGAGCGGATGGTTATTACGAAAATGTGTTTTGGTTCGGCCTTGTCGGGATGGCATTGGCCTTGGCTGGGGTGCTGTCCTCGCGGCGGCGGCCGGCGACATTGTTTCTGGCAGGGGTGGCCGTGCTTGTGACCATCGCGTCGCTCGGCCAATCGGGGGGGCTTTATCTATTGTTATATGAATATCTGCCCGGCATGAAGCAGGTGCGAATACCGCCCCGTTTGATGTTTGTTGCGATGCTGGCGCTGTCCCTACTGGCAGGATTGGGTCTTGACGCGCTGTCCGAACTCCGCCCGCGCCGCGCGTACGCGATTGCGGCTGCGGCGCTCGTTGCCGCTTGGGTTGCGCTTGCGGTCTGGCTATTGACCCTGAGATCTGGGGCTCCCGACTGGACGACCGCCCTTGTCAAAGCCTTCACTTACTCTCCCGCCAGTCTCGCCGAGAGCCGCCGCGGCCTCGATGCGTTCCGAGGGGACATCGCGGCGCAGTTGTGGCTGGGTGGTGCCGTCACGATGCTGCTTTTGGTCTGGCTTGCGGCTGCGTGCTCACGGCGCGTCCGCTGTGGAGTTCTGGCCACGGCGGCCGTTGTCATGCTGTTTGGTGAACTGTGGGCGTATGGTTTCGGACGCAATGTTTGGATTGGCAATCCGGGTTTTTCCGCCTCAGCCACAGAAACGGCGCAGGCCATGACCGGACATGAGCAAGGCCGCGTGCTGATGGTCCGTCCGGGTGTCTGGGGGAGAAACTCCGGACTGACGACAGGCATGCGCTACGCCGGCGGCTACAATCCTCTCGAAATGGAGCATATCGCCTCATTTTTGCCGCCTGAGGAGCCGGTCCGCGGGCTCCGCACCCGGGAGAATCAATTGAACATGTGGTGGGTCACCCATGTGCTCTATCCGGCCCGGGAGGTTACGCTTTGGATTGGCGACCGGAGCATGAACGCCCCCGATGCGGACACCGTCAGCCTTTGTGCCGACGATCCCAACCTGCCGGCACACCTCGAGTGGAGCGTGCCCGCGGGCATGGAAATCCGCCGCGTTCATCTGATTGCTGCGGCATCCTGCGCTGCCGGTTTTCCGGATGATTTGCCCATAGGCGACCTGCACGCCGTCGCCACCGACGGCGAACCGGTCGCCGCCATGCCGCTCAGTCTGGGCCGAAACATCGCCGAGTGGAAGTACGACTCGATTGCCCCGCTGCAACCAGCCCATCGGCGCCCATGGCCGGCACTCGTCCGTCCTTTTGATGGCGTCACAAGCCAGACTAACTATTATGTGGCTTCCTTGGATGTGCCTGCCGCCCGGCCGCTGCGGTGCGTCCGTGCGGATTGCGTCGTCACAGCGCCTGTCCACTTGGAGGTCACCCACCTTGTGCTTGAGACCCCATCAGGCTTCGCGTTTCGGACGGCCCTCGAAGGATTTGGTTACACGCGCGTGTCGTCCGGCCACCCGGCTTGGTTCCTATTCCGCCGCCCGGATCCGCCGGGAGAGGTGTGGGTAGTGCCAACCGCCGAAGCCTATAGTTATAAAAAGCATTTCCATTACTTGTTTCCGCGCTACCACGATCCGGCCCTCGATCCCCGTACAACTGTCCTGGTCAACAAACATCAGGTGCCGCGGGAATCCTTACCCGGATGGAATGCCCCCCGACCGCAGGACTTTGCTGGCACAGCCACGCTGACCCGCACGCGCCCGGAATGCGCGGTAATCACGGCCGAAGCCAACCAGCGCGGTTGGCTCGTGATCTCGCAGGCTTGGCACAAAGGTTGGCGCGCCGAGATGGATGGCCGGCCTGTGACGCTGATTCAAGCCAACGGTGCTCACTCAGCCCTGGCGATACCCCCCGGACGCCATCGAATCGTGTTGCGTTACTACACGCCTCGCTTCGCCGTTGGGGCGGCCGTATCCGCCGTGGCTTGGGTTGCCGCCTTGGGCGTGCTCCTTTGGCCTCCCCGGCGGCGCCAGCCCTCCTGAATCAGAAACGCCCGCGGGGGTGGTGAAAGCGTCGCGGACGCGGCGGCGTGTCGGGCGGCTCCTCTTCACTCCAATCGTCCGCCTCGGGGTCATCGCCCCATATGCGACGCTCCTCCTCGTCGAGCGCCGCGTAAATCTTTTCCTCGTCCTCCCACTCCGCACGCAAACGCCGGCGGCGGTGGCGGATGACGAGCCACGCCAAAATCGTCAGCGCTCCCGTGACACCCCAGAAAATCCCTGAGTGCAGGGGAAGCAGCGCCAACGATCGCCACAAGGCCAGATTGGCCAGCCACTGACTTTCCAGCAATTGCCTCTGGTCGGCAGCCCAGAATTGAGCGATATTTTCTTCGGCGTGCGGCGGATCACGAAGCGCTGACAGCAGAGCAGGCAACGAACCGCCAAATCTTTCTGAAACAAGGAAGGCCACCACTGAATGGGACTGGCGGTAGGCCAGTCGCTGGCGATTGCCCTCCTGCGGGAAAGAGTGCTGTAACTCGCGCAGAGGGATCGTGCCTCGCAGCAGGCGGGTCAGCGCAAGCGCAGCCGCATCCTCCGCCGACCATTCGCCCGCGATGTGCATGGCAATCCCTTCATCCAACCATCTCGGCAACGGCCGGGGACATCGCACGCCAACATAAATATGTGCAAACTCGTGCACGAGTATCCGCGACAGTTCGACGGCATCACTGCGCAGGATAGCGTCGGTGTTGATCACAATCTGGCGGGTTGAAGGTCGAGCCGCGGCAGCGCTGTGTTCCGCCCATCCGCCAACCAGATTGACAAAAGTTTCTTGGTCCGGCGCGATGACGACCCCGATCCGCACAAGGAAAGCGTCGTTGGCCGCGCGCGATACCGCGCGGCGTGCCGCGTCGGCCCGGGAGAGGACATCCTCCACCCAGCCAGCCGAGCGAGGCACATACTCAAGTTCGTAGGTGCCTGACGAGCGAGTGGCGACTTCACTCTCTGGAAACACACTGCGGAGAGTGAGAGGCCCCGTACTAGCCTGCGCGACGCTCGCCAGCGCCGTGGCGCCCAACACCATCCACACCGCAACCGCTCTGCGTTGCAGTCGGCGAAAAGATTTAAGCCAATCGGTGGTTGATGCCATGCTGCGAAGAAGTACACTTCCGGCGTCGGGTTGGAACAGATGAAAACATCGCACATGGTTGCGGCGATTTTCGTGGTTGCCGCGTGGCTTTTCTTGCCGGCCGCTCCGGCGTTTGCGCGCGAACAGCGCATCGTCTTCAATCTGGGGGTCGAGCCCAAGACTCTCGATCCCCATCAGGCGCAAGGCGAGCCAGAGGGACATGTCATCCTCAATGTCATTGAAGGTCTGACCCGCACGGACGCGCAAGGTCACCCCGTGCCTGCCATCGCCGAGCGCTGGGAGACAAGCGACGACGGCCTCATGTACAGGTTTTTCCTTCGCGAAGCCCGATGGAGTCATGGGGCCCCCGTGACGGCGGACGATTTCGTCTTTGGCTGGCGGCGCTGCCTCGCTCCGGAGACTGCAGGCCCCTACGCTTACCAATTGTTTTTTGTCGCCGGTGCTGAAGATTACAATTCAGGCAAAGTCTCCGACCCGGCGGCGGTGGCTGTGCGCGCTGTCACCTCGCGCACGCTGGAAGTCCGCTTGCGCGGCCCGGCTCCGTTTTTTCCTGCCGTTCTGGCACACTATGCCTACTCTCCGCTGCCGGAGGCCCACATCAAGGCCCACCCCGATTGGGCGCGCACGCCGCAGCAATACCCGTCCAACGGCCCCTTTCGATTGACCGAGTGGCGCCACAACGACCGGCTGACGCTTGTTCGCAATCCGGAATACTATGCCGCTGACCGTGTCCGCCTCGAAACCCTTGTCATGACCATGATCACGAACGAGTCCACTGCCCTGCTGCAATGGGAGGCCGGAGCGTTGGACATCGTCAACAGCCTCCCGCTTCCGGACATTCCCCGGCTGATGCGCGAGGGCAAGTATCGCAGCGCACCCTTTCTGGCAACTTACTATGTGCTGTTCAACCACTCGGCGCGACCATTTGACGATCCGCGTGTGCGTCGCGCCTTTTCGCTAGCCATTGACCGCGACCAGATTACCAGCGCGATCTTGCGCGGCGGCCAGCAACCCGCCCGCGCACTGGTACCGCCGGGAATTGAAATGGCCGGGGGTGATTTCCGCGCCACATCGGGCGACCTGTTCCGTGAAAATGCCAATGAAGCCCGGCGACTCCTTGCCGAGGCCGGCTACCCGGGCGGGCGGCGATTCCCGCGCGTCAAATACCTTTATAACGACCGGGAGGACCACCGCCTCATTGCACAGGCTTTGCAGGGCATGTGGTTGTCCACGCTGGGCGTGCGCGTGGACCTGGATGTGCAGGATTGGAAAGTATTTCTCCAAAACCGCAAGCAAGGCAACTATCAGTTCGCTCGGGCCGGCTGGATCGGCGACTATCTGGATCCCGTGAATTTTCTCGACATGTACACCAGCAATGCGGGCAACAACGATGCATTCTACAAGAACCCGGAATTCGACCGCTTGATCGCAGAGGCTGGCATGACGGCCGATACCACCCGGCGCGTTAATCTTTTGCGCGAGGCAGAGGCGATGCTCATCGGCCGCGACATGGCCGTGGCACCCATCTACTTTTATGTCCGGGAGTTCGCCCAGAAGCCCTATGTGAAGGGGGTCGTTCGGAATCCGGTTGGGAACATATACTTCGACGGAGCCTTTGTCGAACCTTGAGCGCTGTCATCCGTCTGGAGGGCGTCACCGTCGAACGCGACGGCATCGCCATTCTCCAAAATCTTTCGTGGACCGTCTGCACCGGTGAACATTGGGTGCTCTTCGGCCCCAATGGTGCCGGCAAGACGACGCTGCTTCAACTGCTCAATGGCTATCTTTGGCCCACTTGCGGCACGGTAGAAGTCTTGGGCCGTCGGCTGGGTCAGGTGGATGTGCGGGAGTTGCGACGGTCCATTGCGCTCGTCAGCGACGCTTTGGCTGGCCTGCTCAACCGCGACCTGACCGGCCTCGAGATTATCGTCACAGGCGCGCGCGCCCACTTGAATTTGTTTGAGCCGCTGACAACCGCTGAAGTGCTTCACGCACGCGACCTCGCGCACCGGATTCATGCCGGTGACCTGCTCGAAAAACCGTTTTCTATCATGAGTACTGGCGAGCGCCAGCGCATCCTTATTGCGCGTGCCCTGATGGCCCGGCCGGGTCTCATCATTCTCGACGAGCCATGCGCCGGCCTCGACCTCGCACGGCGCGAAGAACTCCTGCGCACCGTTTCCGCCGCTGCGCACTCAGGCACGGCCAAGGCCGTCATCTTTACGACACATCATGTGGAAGAGATCGCGAAGGTCTTCAGTCATGCGCTCTTGCTGTCCGCGGGGACCGCGGTGGCGGCAGGCCCAATTGGTCATGTGCTGACATCGGCCAATTTGACCCGCGCGTTCGGCTTGCCGGTCAACCTTATACGCAGGCATGGACGGCTCTACGCCCACGCCTCCATTTGACTGAATACGCAAAAACCCAAGTCACGACGGCGAGTCGTTGCTGTTGCGACCGTAGCCCGCACCTTCACCCCCCACGATGTCCAATATTGTTCCGGCTAGCAGTGCAGGCGGAAGGGACTCATCGGACTATCGCGGAAACCCGAGGCGCTCGAACGCTCTCCCTGATCCCCTGCGGGTGACCGGATGGGAATGTGCCCTTTCATACTGAGCGCGATGCAATACTCCCCAAGGATTCAACGGGATATATGGCTGCAATCTCCCCAGCCGATATTCGCACTAGGGCCAACCAAGTTATTCATTTTTCAATCCGCCGGGATAATCTTTTTGAGGATTCCGCCGCTTTGACACGATGCAGTCTCGGGTCAGCCGCTGACTACCTCCTGCGTTAGCGAGCAATAACGCTCAGCGTCGGGTAGGATCGGCCGATTCGCGACTTAAGCGATTGAATTCGTCACCGGGGATCTCGGCGCGGCACTGTTCAGTGATATCGGCGACAGCGCCGATGATGGACTGTGGGATCCCGTCTTCATCCCGTCTCAGTCTCATGCCCACTTGCATCCGGCGGAGCGTACCGTCGCGGTGCGTCATGGTCACACGGGTCGTTAGCGAATCACACTGTCCGCTGCGGAGAGTCATCAATGCAGACATAAACTCGCTCCGGTGCTGCGCAGCCACGAGCCGGAGCCAGTCATCCATGGCGGTGCCGATCTGACCGGGCTCAAAACCCAAGAGACGGGCCAGCGCGGGGTCGGCACGAACCTCGCCATCGCCCAGATTCATCTGCCACACGCCCACCCGTGCAACCTCGGCGGCTAACGCGTACAGCCGCTCTCTGTCTTCAAGCGCCCGCTCGGCCAACCGTTGGTTCGTCGTGTCATGCCCGACGCATTGCATCTCGATGACCTCACCAGTCGGCAAAATGATAGGCACGATCGTCCACTGCTGCCAGCGGACCTCGCCGGATGGTGTCACCGCTTGATGAACGCTTGTCACCACACCGCCGCGCCGGATCGCATCCTCCATGGCGTGCGCGATAACAGGCAAATCCTCATCCGGTACATAAGCAAGAAAACTGGAACCCAGCAATTCCTCGCGCTTTTTGCCGTAGTATCGGCAATAGGCTTCGTTGACAAAAGTTAGGGTGGCGTCTGGTTTTGTGCGGCAGACCAGTTCCGTTTGAGCCTCCACGACGGCGCGGTAGCGGCGTTCGCTCTCGCGCAGTTGCTCTTCGATACGCTTGCGCTCGGTCACATCCAAAGTGGTACCAATCGCCCGGACGGGCTGGCCCTGAGCATCCCGCTGAATCTGCGCATGACTGTGCACATAACGGATCTCGCCGTCGGGGCGAACAATGCGGTGCTCGACCTCGTAATCCGTCATTTGGTCAAAGACCTGCCGCGAACGCTCTTCGACCAAAGCCCGATCGTCGGGGTGAACGCAGGACAAGAACAAATCGTTCGAGAAGGGGACACTGCGCGGCTCGAGGCCGAAAATGCGGTACATTTCGTCGGAGCACACGGCGATCTGACTGGCAAAATCGTAATCCCAGTGTCCGAGGTGGGCAAGAGCCTGCGCCTTGGCCAGAGTCTGCTCGCTCCGGCGCAACGCCTCCTCGGCAATTTTGCGTTCCGTAATGTCCTGAACAAAACCCACGAGGCGGTGGACCTGCCCATCTGACCGGCGGATTGGTTCTGCGTGGGCATGGACATACCGGATCTCGCTGTCAGGGCGCACGACGCGATATTCTTCGTTGAACACAGCATCCCCCGCCAGGGCGGACCGGACGGCAACCTCGACGCGGTCCCGATCCTCCTCATGGATGATGCTCAGCAGGAACTCAGGGGTAAGCCTGACGGAAAAAGGCTTGAGCCCGGCGATAACAAAGAACTCCTCGGACGCTTCGGCGGCCTCGCTCTCGACATCAAATTCCCAGTGGGCCATGCGGGCCATCCGCTGCGCTGAAACAAGCAACTGCTCGCTCTGACGCAGCGCCTGCTCGACCACTTTCAGTTCGGTGACATCCAGGGTTGTGCCGGTCGCACGAATGGCACGGCCGTCGCCATCCCAAGCAAACTCTGCCACACTGGAAACATGTCGGATGGAACCATCCGGGCGCACCACGCGGTACTCCACATCAAATGTGCCGCCGCCCGTGCGCCCACGCCGGGCGGCCTCGCGCACTCGCGGCACATCATCCGGGTGTATCGAATCATAAAAAGCCTGTATGCTCGGTTCTACGGTTGCCGGATCGAGGCCCAGAATACGGAATAACTCGTCCGACCAAGTGACGCGCCGGGCTTTGAAATCCACTTCCCAATGCCCCAGATGGGCCATGGCCTGAGCCTTGGCCAGCAGCCGCTCGCTGCGACGCAATGACTCCTCGGCCTCAACCTGTGCCGTCACATCGTGCACCGTCCCCACAAGTACTTCTCCTGCGCCGTGCTCGTCGCGCATGAGTTCGCCGCTGAGTATGTGCAGGTGACGGACGGAGCCGTCGCGCCAAACGGCTCGGCATCGGATGTCGTGAGACTGTCGTCCCGTGAGGGTATCCCTTAGCGCCCCTTGAACTCTTTTCCGGTCATCCGCGTAAATGTGCGACAGCAGCAGGTCCCGGGAGGGCGTCACCTCCCCGGGCTCGTAACCGAACAGTCGGTAAACTTCATCCGACCACCACCACTCGCCCGTCCGCTTATCAACCTCCCAACTTCCGAAACGGGCTATCTTCTGGGCCTGTGTCAGGTTCAGCGTGACACGACGCAGACGATCTTCCACGCGCGCCCGCTCCAGCGAACCACCCAGATGATCCGCCACCGATTCGAGCAAACGCAGGTCCGTGTCGTCGTACCGGTTGGGCGTATAACTCTGGACCGTCAAAGAGCCAATGGACTTCCCCTGCCAGCGTACCGGAACAAACATGAGGGAGCGCGAAAAGCGCTGACGCTCACCAAACGGAATGAACGGCACGGTTTCGGGCTCATCAGGCCGGTTTACCAACAACGAGCGCCCGCGCCAGCAGCATTGGCCTGTGCTCCGGTCTATCACGGGGAAATCTGTCGGCGCAGCCTCGACCGGCGCACCGGCTGAGTCCGGCGTGTCCTCCTCGTAAATTCCGGTCATGATGTCGCCGGTGCGATTGAGCATGCCGAGCGCCAAAGCATCGTGAAGAAATAGGTTGCGACACTCCTCGGCGACGACCACGCCGATGGCATGGGGTGTCAGCGGTGCAGTCAGGCGCCGGGCCAGACGCTGAAGGGCCTCGCGCTGGAATACCGCACGCTGGCGTTTGAGGACTTCAGTGAGGTTATTGCTGGCCGCACGGAGAAACTCCAACTGCGCTGGACTCCATGGCCTCGCTTCCAGGAGATTGTCCACACCCACGAAGCCCGTGAAGCGTCCGTCTGGCAGGATGGGAAGAATGATAAGCGATTGGGTGTTCAAAGCGTTGAGCAGGACGGATTCCGCGTTAGACGCCAAACCTGCCACGCAACAAACCGAGTCGCCGCGCATCAGCATCCGGCACCAAGGGCGAGAAGGGCTGTCTTCGCAGGAGTCCTCCGCGAAATGCTCCCGCAGGGACGGGCAGCCGTCCGCGCGCCATTCCGCATAGTCGCTAACGCGCAAATCCCCCTGCCTGTCGAGGCGGGTCATCACATAAAAAGCCCGATGCGCCGCCACCGCCTCGCCAACAATTTCCAGAAATTCTTCGTACGGGATGTTCGAAGTGACGGGCAGCAGGAGCGTGGCGATTCGGTCGAGAGCATCGAGATAGCGCTCGCGCTCGCGCAGGGCAGCCTCCATGCGCCGCTGACTGGTAACATCCAGTCCCGCCGCCACAAGGTATTCAACGCCCCCCCATTCGTCGCGCTGAACTGTCACACGCCATTCGATGAGCCGCACCTGCCCGGATGCGTCTGTGGCGCCGATCACATGCGGAGCCGACCGGCCGGTTCGCAGCGCCTCTTGGAGCAAGTCTGCGAATGCCGACTCAAAGCCGCGCGCCACAAAGTTTGCAGCCGCAAGTCCGCGGGCTGCCAAGTCGCTCGTCCCGGCTAGTTCGGCTGCGCGCTTATTTGCCGTTTGGATCCTGCCTTGCGGGTCGAGTCTCACGATGACGGCATCAACGGTGTTGAGAATGACGGCGGCAAAATCTGTCTCGGCGTACAGGCTCTCTTCGACATCGCTGATCTCTTCGGTGCGTTGGAGCGCCAAGGCGCAGGCGGCTACTTCCGCCGCCAAGGATCGAAACTCGTCTGTGTCCGCTGATGAAAACGCTTGCGCATCCCCAGCATAAACAGTGAGAATGCCGGCGAGGACTCCCTGACTGAACATGGGCGCGGCTAAGGCACTGTGTAAAGACAGTCGCGTCAGGCGGTCATCCCATCCCGCATACAACGGATGACCCGCCAAGGGTTGCGCCACGACCGTCTGGAGAGTCTCGTATGCCTGAAAAGTTACCCCCCGCCCGCATTCCGTAGGGGGAGTCAGGAAATCATCCAGAGCAATACCCGCCTGTTCGAACCCAGCGGAGGCCAACAATCCCGCCCGCCCCCCCGGCGGGTAGACGGGTTCTGTCATCAGCGCAAGGCGATACGGCCATTCGTCAACGATGGATTGGCACACGGCGGACAAGTACGACCGTTGAGACATCGCGTCCCGGAACGCTCGTTGGCATTTGACCTGAATCCTCTGCGTCGCTGCCAACTTTGTCACGCCGACTGAATGCCCTCCTGTACGAATCCTTAGCCTGAATCGTGATTACAAAGTACGATGAGTGCCTAAACCGATATTGTTAGTGTCAACGCCGCGCGTCAGTCAAGTCTTAGCAAAGGCGGGGCGATTTTTAAACCGCGCCGGTGGATCGTCGAGTCAACGCGTTCTCAATTTGGGGCTCTCCAAATACGATTGCCTTCTCATTAAGTCGCCTTGATCGCACCATTACGATTCAACTTGACCTTTGTATCCGCTTACATCACCGTTCTGAGTGCATAAAAAAGTATCATGTCGGCAGGTCGCCAAAGTTTGCTCGGGGGGAACGAGGTGACCGGAGGAGGGTCGCAGAGATACGACTGGCTGAATCTAAGAGATTCTCGGAAATCCAGTCGTCAAGACGGGGAACCATGTTACGAAACTGATCTGCTGAGTCGCATTTACCATCGGCTCGCTGCATGGATACCGCCCTTCTCGGGAGACGGGTTCTTTCCAGCGGCGGCAATCATGCCGCGGGCCGCGCGTTCATCACCATCTTCGATGTCACCAAACGCTTAGCGCGGGAGCGCAGATCATGATCCATCGGCTTTCTCTCATTACAGGTGCAGCAACTTTGTTGGCCAGTTTGCTCGCGTTGCCGGTTGCGGCGCAGACAGGCAATCCCCTCCAGCGGATGCTGGAAAACTTCGAGGGAGGAGGCACGGCAGGCGTTGCCGCGGTGACCACGGCGAACTCCTCATCTGGCGGTGCGAGCAATTCTACTTTTGCCAATGTGAGCGAGGGCGGGTCGCGGCGCTTGCAGATGACGGACGCGGACGGCACCTTCAACGGTGGAGTCATCACCTTTTCCGGCGCCATCACCCAGCCCGGATATTACCTTGTGACGGCGGATGTGAAGGTGGACAATGCCAGTGCGGCCATCAAAACCTTCGGCATGGGCCTGAAACTGGGTGCCCCGAACACTGCCAAGATTTCGGATGTCAACGCCGGTTATGTCCTGAACCTGTCGGGCACGGGCGATGCAGCCAAGGGTTATCAGACCATCGGTGCGGCTATCGTCGTGCCGCCGGGGACTTCTCTGCCCGCGGCTCTATCCGTATATTTCGGAACAGATCCGTCGGGCAACAATTACAATGCCTCTTCGTTTGACGGAAATTTTAACGGTGATCACCGTTTGGGCACGGCCTCGTGGGCGGCTGGCTCAAGCAACGCGGTTTACATTGACAACATCCGGCTGATCGGGCCGGGCAATTTTGGCGAGGAGCGCCATTACTGGCTGTCGCTTGGCGACGGATACACGGACCTTGCCCAACTCGAGCAGCACCTGCTCAACGCCAAGAACAACAACTTTAACAGTGTCGTGATCCTCGCCCGGTTCCGCGCGGACGCCTACTATGTTCCCAACCGTCGCAACGCCACCTATCCAAACCCTGAGCCGATGGGGACGCTCATCGGGCCTAAAGCGGTCAGCCCCACCAATGATCCGTTGCAGTATGCCATCGACCGCGGGCGTGAACTCGGGTTGAAAGTTTTTGCGGCATTCGGTTGTTTCCTTGTTTCCCCGAACAACACTTATCCCGCCCATCTGCCCTCGGGCAGCATCATGTGGTTTTACAACGGCGGTTCGCCGCGCCCCATGACCTCATCGGATCCGAGCGCCGAGGGCCTTTGGGCCGACTTCACACGGGCTGATGTGCGCCAGCACACGAAAAATGTTCTTATGGACTTGGTCACCAATTATGACATTGACGGGATCGTGTTCGACCGGGTCCGCGTGCCGTCGTACGATTACAGTTACAATCCGCAGGGACTTGCCGAGTTGGGCATTAGCGGGACTCCTGCGCCGACTGATAGCGCCTTCCGGACAGCCCGCCGCGAGGCTCTCGCAACATTCCTAAAGGAATGCTATGAGTCGGTGACGACAGCAAAACCTTGGGTGATTGTCGGCAGTGCTCCCGTGGCCTATGGCACAAGTCTGGGCGACACTTATAACTATGTGCTGCAGCACTGGCCCACATGGTCGGCACGGGTCGTGGCCAACCGGGCCATCAGTTTCGGTGTCATGGATCAGTACCAGCCCCAGTTCTATCGGTTACCGCCCACGGGGCCGGCCGGAAACACGACCCTCATGAACAAGGCGCAATTCGGCGATGTGGCCGTGCTGGCCAGCGACTACGGACTGATGCCCGGCGCGTGGTGCTTTGTCTCGCCGCTGCTCTATCACCCGAACACGGGCGATGTGGAAAACTCGAACGCCAACGCCCAAAACATTACCGACAGTCGCAGCCTCGCCATGAGCGGCTGGGGGTTGTACCGTGCCAACACTTTCATGCCGGACATTTCCCTCATTCGGGCGCCTGGGGCTTCCAGCGCCGGGACGGATGTGCTCGGTTCGCCGGCGCCGTTCCCCGATTACCTTTTCAAGAAAGACTACGACAACATTCCGCCCAACGGCGTGACAGGACTGTCGGCTGCGGCGCAGGCTGACGGGTTCGTCAATCTCACATGGACTCTGCCGGCGCCTGCCGCAGACGGCGAGAGACCGGCAAAGTACCTTGTGTATAAGAGTAAAACGACCCCGGTGAAGGAATATTGGTCGAATCTTGTTTCCGACTCGGTGCCCGGCACCGCGACCAGTTTCCGCGTGCCCACGGGTTTTGCGGGTACCTACTACTACCGGGTGGTGCCGGTTGACGACTATAACAACCGGGGCCCCGCAGCGCAGGCTGGCCCTGTCACGGTGACCGGAGAACCCGAGCCGCCGGCGGACATCATTGTGGACAATCCGCAGGCTACAGCCACCGGCGCATGGACCATCGCGACCTCGGCCGCTGACAAGTACGGAACGAACTACTACTACAAAGCCCCCGGGACCGGGTCGGCTACGGTGGAGTTCATGGCAACGATCCCAGTCAGCGGACAGTGGACTGTCAGCGAATGGCACAGCGTCGGGTCCAATCGCACCACGGCGGCACGGCACTCGATCCAGCACAACGGCGGCACGGCAGTCGTGACCGCCAATCAGCAGATTAACGGCGGCAAATTCAATCCTCTCGGAACTTACAATTTCACCGCGGGGCAGACCTACCGCACCACGATTGACGATCAGTTTAGCGGCACGGTCATCATTGCCGACGCCATCCGTTGGTCCTATGTGCCGCAGGCGCCACCGGCGCCCTCTGGCCTCTCTGCGTCAGCGGCGAGCCAGACGGCCATCAACCTGACCTGGACCGATAACGCGTCTAACGAAGCCAACTATGTGGTTTACCGTTCAACGACTGCCGGCGGACCGTACACCGAAGTGGCTTTGCTCGGCGTGAATGTGACGGCGTATGCCGACACGGGGCTGTCGGCAAATACGACCTATTACTATGTCGTGAGAGCCCTCAACTCGGTCGGTTTGTCCGGAGCCTCGAACGAAGCGTCCGCTACGACGCTGCCGAATCCGCCGGCTGCCCCGAGCGGTCTGACGGCCACGGCGGCCAGTTCGTCGCAGATCAACCTGACCTGGACGGACAACTCGACGAACGAGTCGAACTTCGTCGTGGCCCGCGCCACGACCTCGGGCGGGCCGTACACCGACATCGCCACGCTTGCAGCCAACACGACATCCTTCAGCAACACGGGTCTGTCGGCCGCGACGACCTACTACTATGTCGTGCGTGCGACGAATGCTGGCGGGGCGTCCGCTAACTCGGCTCAGGCTTCGGCGACAACACTGCCGAATCCGCCGGCTGCGCCCAGCGGTCTGACGGCCACGGCAGCCAGTTCGTCGCAGATCAACCTGACCTGGACGGACAACTCGACGAACGAGTCGAACTTCGTCGTGGCCCGCGCCACGACAGCCGGTGGTCCGTACACCGACATCGCCACGCTTGCGGCCAACACGACATCCTTCAGCAA
>JAOAAY010000057.1 GCA_026418615.1 Candidatus Sumerlaeaceae bacterium
TAGCGGGGTAGCACACGATGCGCGCGCGCATCGTTCATTGCGACAGGTAAACCCAGATGGATCCGTTAGGACCCATCTTGAAACGAGTAGCACACGATGCGCGCGCGCATCGTTCATTGCGACGTTTCAACCACGAACCTTGTTTTCATCAATCGGTGCTCCATCTCAGTAGCACACGATGCGCGCGCGCATCGTTCATTGCGACATAGGCTGCTTCCAAGGTGCAAATTTCTCTTGCTCGCCGTAGCACACGATGCGCGCGCGCATCGTTCATTGCGACGGATTGACGCGAAGAATGCGGGCTGTCTCATCCCGCTTCACTGTAGCACACGATGCGCGCGCGCATCGTTCATTGCGACGATTGGATATGTATGGCCCTTTTAAGAATCTTGGTAAATAGCCCGCTTAGTACGCGTGCGCTTGCTTTTGTGGCTGTGCGACCGTGTGTCTGAGTACGGGTCACTGGGTCGCCTGCGGCAGCATACGACGGACACGCCGCAGACGAACTGACTTGGCGTTCTTGTCGTCTTGGCGGTGAGTTATATTTTTTGCTCAGCCTTTCCTGTAGGAGGCCGGTGACGGATGGGATCGTTTATGCCGCTGGTGGCGGAGTTGGGGCCGTTGCGGCGGGCGTTTGCGCGGGTGCGAGCAAACAGCCGGGCGGCAGGGGTGGACGGCGTGACGCCGGAGGTGTTCGCGCGCGGTTTGGAGGGGCGGCTCAAGCAACTGCGCGACGATCTCTTCGGCGGTAACTACCGCCCGCAGGCGGTGCTGCGCGCTTTCGTGCCTAAGGTGGGCCGGTCGGAAATGCGCCCCATCGGCATCCCGACGGTGCGCGACCGCGTGGTCATGGGGGCACTCAGGGGCGTCTTGGAGCCGATGTTCGAGACGGGCTTTGCCGATTGCAGTTACGGCTACCGGGCAGGCCTCGGGGCGCATCGCGCCTTGGAGGCCGTGGCGGGGCACCTCGCGGCAGGCCGCCACTGGGTGCTGGAGGCGGACTTTGATGATTTCTTCGACACGCTGCCTCACGCGCCGCTGTTGCGGCTGGTAGAAGCGACGGTGCCTGACGCGGACCTGTGCGGGCTGGTGGGGTTGTTTTTGCGCCAACCGGTGTTTGACGGCCAGCGAACCCGCGTACGGCGGCGCGGCGTGCATCAAGGTTCAGCGTTGAGCCCGCTGCTGGCCAATGTGTATGCCAACCCGCTTGACCACCTGCTGCTGCAGGCGGGGCATCACCCAGTGCGCTACGCGGACGACTTTGTGGTGCTGGGGCGCCACCGGGGAGAAGTTGGGGCGGCGTTGGACCTCGTGCGCGGCTGGACGGAGAAGGCGGGGTTGCGGCTCCACCCAGAGAAGACCCGCCTCGTGCGCGAGGACGATCCGGCCGGCGAGGGGTTTGACTTTCTCGGCTACCGGTTCGAGTGTGGCACGCGCCGCCCTTCGCCGCGTGGGCTGGCGGCGTTGCGCGGGGCCGTGAACGATCGCCTGCGGAAAGGTGGCACGCCTGCGGCCATCTTGGCCGATATCAACCGTCTGCTCGAGGCGTGGTATCAGTACTTCCGCCACGGGTCGCCCGCCGTGTTTGCTGAAATTGACGCCTGGGTGCGCAGGCGGCTCAGTGGCGTGCTCGCCGCCGCCAGCCGCCGGCTTGCCCCCATGAGCCTCCACGACCGCTGGGAACGCGACCGTCAGACCGCGGCGTCCGCCGGCCGTGGCGAGCCGGGTGCCACCGCCTACGACGAATTCCCCGCGGACGACATCCCGGAGGCTTGGGACGGCTATCAGTGAGTTGCAGGCCTGGCCGACGGGCGCTGTCAGGCGGGAGCGAGGTCACCCGCAAGGCACGGGAGTCGGGCGCTGCCACCCGGGGGCTTGACAAGGGACTGTCCCGCCGATCCATGTTGCATCCCGCGATTCCGGAGACGCCGAAGGAGACGCGAGATCATGAGTTCGGCGGAATTGCCGACGGTGGCGCGTTACGAGATGGCACGGGGGGCCAGACGGCTGCGGGTGGAGCGGACGGCTGCGGTGGGCGAGGCGCTGGCGCGGGCGGCCTACGGGGTGTGGGGGCGGCTGACGGGTGGGCGACCGTCGGAGTTGCTCGGCGGCCACGACGCGGCCACGGGGAGACCAGCCCGGGTGGAGGGCCAGTGGGAGCGCGAGCACCTGCGGTATCTGGCGCTGGATGAAGACGGCGATGGATGGCTGGACCATGTGGTGCTGATGGCCGGCCGGGGCTTCGCGCCCGAAGAGCAACGGGCGATGTGGGAGTTGCGGCGAGTGCTGGTGACGGCCTTAGACACGACGATCAACCTGACGCCTCCGTCATTCGGACGGCCGGAGGACTGGCGCGACTGGCCAACATTCGGGCCGGCGTGCGAATGGGTTTCGGCGACGCCGTTCATTGCTTACGACACTTGGCCGGAATTCCGGCGACGGGGACTGACGGAGGAAGAGGTGGCAACGCTGAGGAGCAATGCGGTGGCGCTGGGGCGGCTGGCACTGGAGGTGGAGTTGCGGG
The DNA here is from genome assembly GCA_026418615.1 of Candidatus Sumerlaeaceae bacterium. Classification (GTDB taxonomy): domain Bacteria; phylum Sumerlaeota; class Sumerlaeia; order Sumerlaeales; family Sumerlaeaceae; genus JAOAAY01. Next base: position 2,525 of record JAOAAY010000057.1, read on the forward strand.
GGTGGCTGGCGTCGCGGAAAGCGACCGCGGACCGTATCGTGCGGGAGACGCAGGTGGAGCCCTATCCGCAAGCGGCGGCATGGGCGCTGGGGCCGCCACGCGGCGACCGCAACGCGCGCGACAAGCGGTCGCGGAGGGCGCTGAGGGTAAGGGTGGTCTTTGAGCAGCCGGTGTGGGGACCGCTGGCACTGGGCGACCTGACACGCTACGGGCTGGGGCTGTTCCGGACGGCGAACGGACGCTGAGTGCGCGGCAGGACTAAAGGTGCCAGAGCGCGAACCCGTTCTATTGGTGACTCCCTCGGCTAGGGAGGATCCAAGGGGGCGAACCTTGGGATGCGTGGTTTTTCCGAGACATGCGGGCTGGCGCGCGATCGCAGTTGGCGACATGCGGGCTGGCGCGATCGCAGTTGGCTGACCCGAGTGGCTGAACGGTCCGCAACCTAACTAACGGACATGCCCAACGGCGAGTTGATCAGTTATCTCCCCCGAACCTGATAAGAGTTGACAATTACTCGATGCGCTCCAGCGGCGAGCCTTCATCAGTGGCGGAGAGGACTGAATGCACTAAGGTCTGGGCCTCCTCCACATCCCAAGTGTCCTCGTCGCCCTCGAATCCCACGCGGGCCTCGCCGCGGAGGAGCCGGACGCGCTTTTCGGGCGTTTGACTGGCTAAGACGGTGAGCATGTAGTCCATGCGGGCAAACAAACAGCGGCGCATCGGTAAATCGCGCAGTATTTTGGCAAGAACGGGGCTCACAGTCTCGGAGGAGACCTCTGGCTCGAGACACCAGATGACGACCTTCCCTAAACGAGCGCGATTGTTTGAGAGACGAAACGCAAGGTAGCGTCCGTAGTAAGCGGCCCCGTCCAAGTATCGGTTAAGCGCGTAATTGAAAGCACCCGTGAGCGCGGGCATGAATCGGACGCCTGGATCTGAGCCTTTGCCGGTCTCCCAATGTCCGGACAGGGCCTGCCTGATGATCGAGTCAGCCTCTTCACGCGGATAGCGTTCGGGCGCGAGTATGACGGGCCACGGAGTGATTCGATAATCAAAGCGGATATCATGGCGACTCGTGATTCCGCCGTATTCGTCCATCTGACCTATTAACTCGGCCTCAGCCGTGGCGATGAGCGGCTTTCGCTCAGATTCATAACAAACGATCCACGAAAGGGCATAGTCCGGCCCGAGTTGCTCGTCGCCAGGCATGAAGTCGGGGGATACATCCCAGCGCAGGTCCCAAACGGGTAGATACTGAGCCCGACTGCCGGGGCGAATCCGGACTGTGTTGATGCGCAGTCCCTGTTCGACTCTTTCCAAAGACTCGGCAACTAACGAAGAAGTCCCGATATTGACACGCAATTCGGAGAGATGGATGAGATCTGTTGTGGTCTTCAGTTGGTCCTGAAAGTACCATAGGGCCAACGGCAGGGGAACCTCACCAGGGCGACGCTGATCCTTGATGGTAGCAATCGGGACGCCGGCATGATTGAGATAGGTGTGAACCCTAAGTTCAGTACCCAAGGGCGAAAGCGTTGAAAAGCCGGTCCCGCCGTCAGGTCGCTGACGCACGATGGCCGTCGGCCACCCATGCTCGAGCGTTTGGATATCCGGCGGGGGGATGTCGAGTTCGATGAGCGGATACATCTGTTCTGTATCAGAGCGTCTGAGTTGCTTCGTCGGTTGCTCGTCGGGGCGCAGACCAAAGTTGGCGAACATCTGAAGGGGAATGGGCACTCCCTCGGGCATGAACCTGAGGGCGGAATAAAGGAAAGCAGCCTGAAGCGCCGGAGATTTGGCTGAAACAAAAAGCGGTACTCCCATATCGCCAGAGTCTTGCTGCATGTCTGCCCCGTCTTGCCCGCCAAGAACAAGTAGCAGGGGGTCGTCATGTCCCATGTTAAGACGCACTGCTATAGACGAGCAGTGGTGGCCAATACTGCGGTAAACGGCGACATCTATGGAGGACTCAGGTGTTTCCGGGTACGATTCGATACCTAGAAGATCCGGGACCGCGGAGGGGGCGACCAACTCGTCCGGGTCGGCCACCACTTTGACGAAGCCAGTTCCGAGTCCACGCAAAGTCTGCTCCAGCCTGTGCCTCTCCTCGCGATCAGAACGCGGCTCGATGACAACAAGCGATCGAGACTCGGAAAGACATGAACGGGCAATTTGCTTGAGGGCCACATCGAAAGTGTCCGGCCCGAGGTCACCAGCGCCCTCATTTCCAGATACCTTACTGATCCAGCATTTGCCCGGTTGGCGCGGGCGCAACTGCAAGATAGGCCCATCTAATAAGCCGGGGAAGAGGCGCTCCGCGACAACATCCTCGGCAACACTGCCGCCAATGTTGGAACAGATCAGAAGCGACTGAACGGGCAGGAACTCTGCGCCCAGAAGCAGGCGGTGACGATCGAGGATGAAAGGGACATATGACCGCGAAGGCTCGGGAATCTCAAGCAAATCATCCACAATGATGACCTGCGTGCTGATCAGGAGGCTGCGGGTTAGGTCCGGATCCTGAGATTGGTGCTTAAATAGGTGGTCCTCGACTTCGGGGACGGTGCCAACCAGTATGGACGGGACCACGGCTTCCGGCCTTATCTGAACTTGGGGAACCCGGCCGGCACTGAAGTGCGTTCCAAGATGCAGTCGCGCCAATCGTCCATTCAGGCGCATCCAGGTCCGATCGGCTCGCTCCTCCGAAGATGCGATGAAGAGCACCCGTTGCCCGCGGCAGACGGCAGCAAAAACGGCACAGGCGATGGCGGTCGTGGTACGGCCGGAACCCGGGTAGCCAGAAACAAGAAGGTCTGGAGAGGGGCGATTCTTATTTGGCAGTGGAACTGGCAGCCCGTCCAAAAGCGACCGATATTTGCGAGCGAATTGTCTGAGAACTTCGATTTGGTCCACCGTCGGCGTCACACCAACAAACCACATAGACTCCGGTTCCGAACCCGCGAGCGGTGCCACGGACATCGCTATCTGGAGTTCCTCCGGATCTGTGACAGTAAAGCCGGTGTCGCGCAAGGCCTCGCACACTTGCCGGTGCCATGGAGGCCCTCCGGCGGCCGTCTCGGCAGTCATAGTCGGGTCTTTTTGCGACTGCTCGTCAGTTTGCGCGGGCTTCTTACTGTCCAGCGATTCTGCCTGAAGCAGGAATAACAAAGTAGCGACCACTCCCGCCGCGACGGTAAAAATCAGCGTCAACTCAAACGACCGCCGCACCTCGTCGAGGAACGGAATAGCCGCGACCAAGGTGGCAACGGCGGGAACTTGCATCACCTGATTCGCAATGCTATCCACGAGGGCCACAAAAACAAAGCCGCCTGTGACAATGAATGCTAACAGGAGTAGCAGACGGGTCAATTGGATGCCAAGACGCGACCGCAAGCGTAGAGGTGGGGCGGTGGCAATAAACAGAATCACGATCGGCATGGCTGCAGATAACTGTAGTAACAGCCGCCCCGTTGCGGAGATTTTTGCCGACTGGATTCCAAGCGTGACTAGTACAAGGCCGGTGAGCAGGCCAGCCAACACAATGCGCCAATCCACCACGGCATCGTCCAACCCGCCGGAAGCCGATTGCCCACGCCGGCCGCGGCGCAGAGCCAGACGCCCCCCTAAGGCCACCGAAAGAAAGAACCCAGCGGCCGCCGACATGGAGGCCAGCCATGCGAGACCGTAAACACGCGGAAGAGCCTCATAGGCCAAGATGACAAATCCCAGAAACGCGGTAACTACGGCGGACAGGACAAGAGAGACGCGAACCCGGCGACGCAAACAGTCAGGATGGCTGGCCCACCACGGCCATGCTAAAGGCGCCATCGTCTCATCACCCTTGCTGGCGGTCACGGTCGGACACCTTCAACCGTTATCCAATACGATTGAAATAGACTGTGCAGATGACTGCTCCGACTGTAGTTTCACGCGAACCTCCTCGTGATAGAGTCCGAGCGGAACATCGCAGTTATCCGGGACAGCCATGGTGGAATCGTTATCCCGCCTAAACCTACTTCCGTGATAGTTCAGCGTGTCATTTCCAGTCCACGGTGCCCAGACGACATCACGAATGATATCGCCTTCTTTGAATCCCTGCACTCCGACGCAACTGAGTCCGGACAGGAAGACTCTCACTTGGGCTGTGCTCGTGACCTGCCATTGTGCCTCCGTATGAGGCAACTGTTGCCGAATTGCTGCGCTGAGTGCCTTGTCAATTCGTGCCTCCAGATCCTCAGCCGCGTCGCTCACATACTTGAATACCTCCGCAACTGGGATTGCCCCCATGCGATGTGAATCTAATTTACCGGAGGTGCTATTCCACTTCTTCCGCCAATGTTCTTTCCATTCTTCGATTAGTTTTCTGCCTTGATCCTCGGTGATCAGCCCGGGCGGTCGCACGGGCGTGTTTTTGTCTCCACGAGGGCCCTGTCGGGACACATGCAGAACGGTTCCTGCCCGGTATGCGTGGCGCTGCCAAACGGTCCGAGCGTGGCTGTCACTCTCCTGACCTGATTGACGGTTCTCACCTGACACTTCAGCCCCATCGTTGGTTCTTACAGTCCTCGCAACCTTGACCGCCCAGTCCAAGACTTGCCGCAGGCGCTTGCCGAGGTGGATAAGTTGCCAGTAACACCCAAGGCGCCGGATAAATGCTTGATATTTTGCGGCTGCTTCACGGCGATCGGATAGGACCTTGGCCAACTTTTCCCACGCTCCCCACCAACTTCGGATTTGCTCCCGTGAACGCTCCATAACTTTTGCGCCGGCACGATCCTCAAGGTAGATCACGAGAAGGCAGGCACACACACTGCCGGCGAAGGCCGAGACGACCGCCACGAGGCTCGGTAATAGAGTGTTAGCCGCAAGCAACCTGAGACCGGAGGTGGCGAACACCCCGACAAATAGCACCACCACGCCGATTACCAGTGTCCACCCGGCCATACCCGGAGCACGATGCCTAACCAATGACTGAAAAACGGCATTGAGGCGATCTGCCTCCCTCCGGGAGGAGTCGAGCCCGCCCGTGTCCACGGGAAGTTGAGGAGGCGTGTCTGCGGGGGCCGTTGGCTGGTCAGGAACAACCCTCTCAAGGTTTTTGACGGCGGAAGGCCTTTCGCCCATGCTTGCCCAGAAAGAACCGCTCGCTGACGCCGTGTCCAAACGATACAGATACTCGGAATCGTTGCCGTGCTCAGTTATGGCATCCCGCCAAGTTTTCGACAATGTCCGCCATGCTGATCCGGGGTCATAGTTTATCCAGTCAGGCGAATCCTTCGGGATCGGGGGCTTGTCAGACAGTTTCGGACCGTACGGGTTTAAGTCCCACGATAAGCAATTGTCGCCATTCGAGGGGTTCTCGCCAAAAAGCGCGTTGAAACCGTTCTTAACCCACTTGGCCTGCAGAGCCTCCGGATTCTCTGAGTCTTCGGCAGCCTGGACCGATTCATAAGGATCCAAAACGAAGGTCCGCCAAGCGTAGGCGCCCCCGCCCACTGGGAATTTGCTGCCCTTTGCCCATGTGCCCAGCACTAGCAAGAGTCTGCCTACAGCCACCGGCCAAACATGTCGCGCATGCAGCACACTCTGGTTAATGGCCTCCAATCGGTTCCCCATAAGGTACACCCGCCGAACCATGCCTTGCTGCTGAATTGTGGTCAGTTCTTGCTCGTGTGTAGGATCAAAATCCACGCAGAACACCAGAACCAAGACAAGGCGGAACTCCTGCGCCCGATGGGCGACGTCGGACCCCTGCAGAGTCGCCCGCAGCCATGAGTGAAATTTTTTCACTTCTGCCAGCGTGTTTTTGTCGCTCTCGGGCCTAACCACGACGAGGTGAACCGCCGTCGCTCCCAGCAGACTGTGTACAAACTCGTCAAACTCCTCGCGCTTGTCCGTAGGCGCAGAATGCAACGATTGGATGTCTTTCGGAAAGTCCTCGGGCGCCATATGACGGAAGCAACAATCCTGTCCAGGGTCATCGTTCTGGCCTGATGCCGTTACCGTGCCGAACAAGCGGACAGGAAGGGAGGAGTGGTCACGCAACTCCTCCCAATCTGACTGGCTGGCAACGATGGTTACCGGTGATCCCATGCCGGATGAGCATCCGTCTCCATGGCCACGGCACTCAGGCAGCCAATGCCAACTGCTTGGCCAAGTAGGTCTTCAACTCTTTCAAACAGTCGGCCGTTTGTGGGTCATCGCGCTGGATTTTTCGAATCTCCTCGTCAAGGGCTTTAATGCGGGCGTTAACGATTTCGTTCCATTTGGCTTTTCCTAAGTGATGCAAGATCATCTCCTCAAACGCCTTGCGCTCCTCAAGCAGCAGCCGGATATAACCGGATTTGTCCCGAAGATGGTCGCGGAACTTCACCAGTCCTTGAACGAAATTCTCGCCAATGGGCCAATCGCAGCCCATGATGTCCTCCTCCGGCCTTGCCGAGGGTCCATGGGCAGACAAGCGTAGCGCGCGACGCGTAAACTGCATCCACTTATTCTGGCCAACTTTGACCAGCGGGAAAGACCAGCCCAGGCTGGCCACCTTGTCTCGGACATTATCGAAGCCTTCTGGAAAATCGAACACGGCATGTTCCACTGCGGCCAGCAGATCGCTGTTCACCCTGTCGTCCACGGAAGAATCCGCCCATGGGCACCAGCGATTGATACGGAGAGCCTCTTCTCTCAAGTATATCGGCGTGGCATAACCCACCCGCCTTTTCTTAAATTGATCAGCCGCCTCTTTGTCCTCATGAGATTTTTCCAGCAATCGTAAATCATTAGCCACCTCGCCGTAATAATCCAGCGATGCAATCTGGTCTATGTCATCGACCCCGTCACTGCTATAAGCCATAACCACGAATGGGTTCCCGTCGGAACCCCCGCCCACGGCGGGAACAACATATTTGACTGTCGGATCGTCATTGATCGAGATGTTTGCAGAACCAGGTGGGAGAATCACAGTAACCCTCGCCACATCCTCCCCCACATGTCTCCGAAGCCAAAAGGGTTGACACGCATGCGCCAAGGCCTTCGCCATGCTGCAAAGCATCTCCTCGGGATCTGGAAAGTCCTCATGCGTATTATACGGCATGGAGAAACCATAGAATCTCGTAAAGCGCGCGTTGATGGCGTCGAACTTGTCCCGCTGGTTCACCAACTGTTTGCGCCGTTCGCTCCAGCACGAGCGCGCGCGCTCCAAAACAGGAAGCAGACCAAAGTTCTCCACAATAAAATCACTTCGGTGGTCTACGGCGGCTGCCACCTTCTCAGCGATCTGCTGCTTCATTGTCGTTTCGCCCGGAGGCTCGCTTTCACCCAAACAGACAGTCAACCAATAATCAGCGAGTGGCTCAGCGTTGACTACATGCTTATCCCTGAGCAATGTGTCAAAATCCTCACTGGTCATCATTGGCCGAAGCACGCGCCTGACAAATATACTTTCGTCATCCAAGGCGGGTAGGGTTTCCTCAGGCTCATTTGGTGAAACAAACAAAGTCTTAAACACATCCTGATCAGGCTGAAGCCCCAAGCCTCTCCGCAACTGATCCCGCAGTGTTTTGGCCACTGAATAATTGCATCGGATAACCTGATCACAACGACGCTGAAACCTTTCTAAAACATCAATCAGCCCGTTAAGCCGCGTTTTCATGAATGTTAAAATTGATGTGTCATGGATGGCCTCAAACTGGTGTCGTGCCTGATCCAGCACCGCCCTGCGATCCATTTCATTGAACGAAGGCTTCCCGGTAAGCTGCTCCACAAAGGTCCTACTCGCCAACTCGTCCACTCGGTGTTTGATCGCTGTCTGATCACCCGGGATCCTTATGTCGTCCGGCAAATTCACTGCTACCGTCTTCAGTCTCTCAGAGAGTCGCTGAGCAAATTCCCGTGCCGCCAAGACCCCCCCGCCGTTGCGCTCCTTGAACACTTGTTCGAGCCTCTTCTTTATATCATTGTCCGCAGACCATAGCGGTTCTATATCCTGATCTTTTAGCGAAATATTTTCGATTTTTGTCAGTTGCGAGACCACACCGATCTTGTCGTTTTTCGACAAAGCCGAATTCAAGCCGTCCCTTACAGGTTTACACTTTGAATCGTAAAGCCTCTCTATCGCATGCCGGTAAAACTCGGTCTCAGGACGATCAATGCCGACGCTCGAGGCAGAGCCAGGACCGAGACGCGTGTCTTTCAGGAAGTCGATAACGAGGGATTCTATATTTGAGTCTTTAACCTTTGGCGGATCAAGAAGCCGAGCCTGTGACTCAACTTCAATATACAAACGCAAAGAACTCGCCGGAACCTCGATGATCGCCGAAGCGATGTTTCTATAAGCCCGACGGTCTTGGTTGATTTCCCCTTGCTGGATGCGCTCAGCACGCAAGCGGGTGTAAAGAGCGTTGCCGGCGATTGAATAGAAATCATTCTTCTTACGAAGAACGGCCGAGTTACAGTCGGCAAACATCATATAGACTTGCGTAATTGGAGATGTTCTCCGGCGGATGTCTATTTCCACTGTTAGCACATCGGCGAGGTTTGACCCGGGATTTTCCATACTGGGAAGTTCATATGTGAACTTATCAGAGCCAGCAATGTTGTTATCCTGCTCTACCCAGCAGGACAATTCCGACCAGCCTGTAATCGCATTAATCTGCATCCTGCGTTTTTCTGCTTGCTCAGATTTTTCATACACATCACGAAGCACACTAAAGTCGAAAAACACACCCCGAATTTGCGGCGCTCCCAGTTGTCTGCGGACAATATAATCCCGCATGGCATAAGCGACTGGCATCCAACAGCCGCGCCCAGTGCCGCCAGCCAGACCAGCAAGCAAGTAGATATCGATATCTCCCTGATTTCCACCTCCCCGCTTCGTCACAATGTCCGACATGATTCGACTGATCGCGTTGGTGATATTCGGGAACTGATGCCACGCCAAGAAATAGGAAATCGGCGGACACTGACCGGCTCCGTATCTAAGAGATTCCTCGAGCATGGGGCACTCTGGTTCACCGCTAGCGGTCCACCAGTGCTTGTAGAGCCTTTCCTTTGCAGCCAAAGCAGGGGCCGCGGTCTGATTCTCGAATGGCCTTACGAACCAGCGCGTCAGCAAATACCCGATATCGGTCACCCCTTGAGAGAGTAGTACGCTTTGCCTGGATATGTTGCCGGCAAGTTCGCCAAATCGCATTTGGAAAGTTTGATTGAATGTCTGCAGATCCCTCTCGTCGGTATCAATGAGCAGGAAGTACAGTGATGTCTGGGCCTCCCGGCGCCAATACTGATCTTCGGCCAACAACTGGCACATGCGATCAAGAGTTGCGAGGCCTGAACCGCCACACGCAATAAATACCTTTGGCTTCGCCATGCCGACGCCATTATCCATGATGGACTCCTTTCATATTTCATCTCAATCTAGGCGCATGTTATCCGTAAACCCATTGCCATAGCCGGTTGATGACCGCCCCCACCGCCACCAATACGACCAAAAATATGAAGAGCGGCACGAGAGACTTAAAGCCAGTCTCCTCGGCGGGTGGCTTCAGTCTCAGTTCAATCTGCGAATTTTCAGACCGCTGACCCGGCAAGAATCGCAGTATAATATGGCAAAAATCGTCGCCATGGATGGGTTCGTCTACTGCGATCTTGTCCTTATCGCTTACAATGCATGATATCATTCCATGGTTGAGCCTTAACCTAAGCCACTCCCCTTCCAAGTTTGTCCACCCAGGGAAACCGTTCAAGGCTTCGCTCAACGGAATAGTCGCCGCCTTGTTGAGCCAGTCCCACTTGATCCAATTGACTTCTGCAATTTGGTAATTCCAACTGGGCGGCCTGTTTGGCTGCTGAAACTCGAAATAGTACTGGCGCAGTGTGTTGCCTGTAATAGCAATATACAAAAGGATTAGCATCAGCACAAGAAAGAGAGTGCCTCCCACAAAAACCAAATGGTTCGGGGTGGGCCTGACCTTGATGGCGACGGCCACGCTGTCCGTGAAGCGGTTTCCCTGAGTGTCGGGCGGGCTGGCGAGATCGAGCCGGACCACATGGTCCCCTCGTTGCTCGAGCGTAATTGTCGCCACTCCAGCCGTAAGTGGCTTGTCGTTCAGATAGACTGTCCTAGTCGCTATGTCTCCCGATGATTCGTCCACAAGATTCACAACAGTGCCCGGTTTCACGCTGGTGACTGGTGTGCCTCGAACGGTTAGGTAAAGGCGAGCAACAGGCTTGGCGGGTTCTACGGTCACCATGGTTTCGGCGGAGACCTGTCCTGAGTCGCCGGCTCCGGTAACGAGTGCTGAGACACGGAAACGGCCGTATTTCTGGAAGCGATGCACCGGATTGAGCACTCCGGACTCATCGCGGGTTCCATCGCCAAAGTCCCACACGACCGACTTGACACGCCCCGACGCGTTAAGCGTGAAAGTGACTGGGCGGTCGAAGAAGGCCAGCCCCGGGGCCTCGATTTTGGCCAGCAAGGGGGCATGCCGTGCCTGAAAGACCCTTTCCGCGGCGGGAACCTGACTGGCCGGTTTGGAGGTTTCCGTCAGACCCGTGGCTACCACCCGGTATTCACCGGCTTTATCGTTAAAGGGCAGTATAAACGGGAACTCCGAAATGCGAACACCACCGGAGCCGAATACTGGCGAGGATGTCTCCTTCAGGACTTCGCTAGGGGTTACTCGGCTGATGCTCCACGCGACACTTTGCAGATCGTCGCCTCTCACTTCCGCGGTAAAGGTGACTGGTTGTTCGTAAAATAAGATATTGTCCGCTGGTTGCACAATACGCACCTCACGCGCGGGAGGCGTATAAGTATAGACAGCACGATCCTCGGTCACCGGTAGACCGCTCTTTGCTAACCCGCGCACGGCAACCCGGACTTCCTGAACACCAAGTTCCTCCTCGACAACATGCGTAATCGAAGCGGTGCCGGCGGGCGTTACCGGGATCTTCTCTTGTTTCAACAAGCGACCTGATACGGCGTCTTCAAACACCCATTCTATGGCGTCCAGTCCCGGCCCCTCTGTGCGGGCCTCAAACTGAACCGGTTGTCCCAGCACGAGTTGAGTGCGGCGGGCCGGCTGCGTCAAAGCGATTTTTCGCTCCGGGGCAACAAGCCGGTAGGACACGCTATCCTCAGCCGGAGCAGCAGCGCCGTCAGTGACCGCACGCGCCACAACTGTGACCGACTTCACTCCCGACGCCTCCGCGATCGTATGTTCAAACAAGGGATTGCCGTCCGGAGTGGCGGGCACTTTGGTACGCTCGAGGACGGTTGAAGAGGCCGAGTCTACTATGAGCCACTCGACCGCCTTAACGCCCACTCCCTCTGGCCGGGCTTCGAACCGCACGGGCACATCGTAGGTCAACGAAGCCCCATGGGGCGGCGCCACAATACTGATCTTTCGATCAGGTGGTCTAA
>JAOAAY010000058.1 GCA_026418615.1 Candidatus Sumerlaeaceae bacterium
TTCTACATCAGGGTCTTGTTTGCTACAATTCCGCTTTTGACATCCTTGACCCCGCGCTTCATGACGCTTGTCGCAATCCCTTCTACATCAGGGTCTTGTTTGCTACAGCAGCGTTTTTGCGCTATTCATTTTGCTGGACTTGCGAGGCAGTTTTTTGCAATGTATTTTCTGTCCTCCTTCGGGCCGCTTATCATTTTCGTGCCAATTTTTATAAGTCTTGTTTTTTCAGTTGTTTGCGTGCCTTCCCAATCCCCCCCTTGGGAGGCCGCGGGAGGGGTTGGGATGGCGCGGGGTGTCAGAGGATCCATGCGTCGGGAAGTATGGTACGCTCGCCGCGGCCGATCAAGCGAATTTCGCGTTCGCAGGCGGCGCAGAGGCGGTAGATGCGGACGGAGTCTTCGTTGGGGTTGATGACGGCGTTGATGGCGGTGATGAGGCCGAGGATGTCGGGGGGCTCGAGCAGGCACTCGAAGACGCTGAACTGGACGCGGTCGCCGAAGTCTTCGAGTGTTTTGGCCAGTTGGGTTCGGCGTTTGTCGTCGGGGATGTCGTAGGCGACGATGATGAGGTTCATGGTTCGCTCTCTGTGCCGGGTCGGAGGATGAGGGGTTGGTAGGGGGTGTTGTCGCGTAGGGCTCGGGCGAGGAGTTCGGCTTGCCGGCGGATGGCGCCGCGCCAAGTGAGGGGCTCGCCGGTGACGGGGTGCCGGCCGGGGTATTGCATCCAGCGTTCCCAGTGGGTGAGGTATTTGCGTAGGCCGGGCCGGGTGAGGCGGACGCCTTCGTTGGGGTCTGGGGGCTGAAAGTCTCCGGGGGTGAGGATGCGGCGGTTGACGAGGGTGAGGGTCAACCGGTCTACGCACGGGTGGCGGAATTCTTCGACGAGGTCGAGGGCGAGGGCGGGTCGGCCGTGGCGGGGTTCGTGGTAAAGGCCGATGTGGGGGTCGAGGCCGATGGCGTCGAGTTGCCAGAGGATTTGGTTGCCGAGCAGGACATAGCCGAAACTGAGCAGGGCATTGACGGGGTCGCGGGGTGGGCGCGACGAGCGCCCCTCGAAGGGCAGTTCGCCCCGGAAGAGGAGTGAGTAGGCTTGGAACAGTTGTTTGGCGGCGGACCCTTCGATGCCGCGGAGGGTGTCGGTGTCGGCGGCGACGCTGGCGCGTTTGGCGGCGTTTTCGAGGATTTCGGCGGTGGCGGTGACTTCGGGGTTGGGGATGTGGTGGACGGCGCGGCGCAGGACATGGGCGCCGTTGAGGAGTTTCGACTGGACGATGGTGCGGGCGAGTTGGAGGCGTGCGGGGGGGTCGGCATGGCGGGCGTATTGGGCGAGGCGGAGGGAGACATTGGCGGAGGCGGGCGGGGTGAGTTGGCCGCGGAGTTTGCCGGATTCGCTGAGGAGGGCCAGTTCGATGCGGTGCTCGAGCATTTCGGCGAGGGCTTGGGTGGTGACTTGGACATTGCCGTAGAGCAGGACGCCTTCGACATGCCGGCATTCGAGTTCGAGCAGTTGCTGGTCGTCTTTCTCGACGATGAGGCGGTCGCCGGTTTTGCGCAAGGTGGCGCCCTGTTCGGTGATGTGGAGGTAGGGCATGGGGGCGTGGTCGCGCTCATTCTTTTGCGGCGGCGAAGCGGCAGAGCACCCAGCCGAACGGCCATGCGTCCTCGGCCAGTCCCCGTCCGCTGCCTTCTGTGATCTCGGATTTTTTCTGCGGGCTGTAAGCATGGCGTAGAGGCGGACGGACAGTGAGGTTTTCCAAGTGGCTAAATCGCCCGAGGCGGAGGAGAAATTGACCTTTTTCGGGTTTCAGTTCGGCGGCCTCGTCGTAAAGTCGCTTCAACCGCCCTGTCAGGTTCCAAGGGGTCATGAAGCGCTCGCGCTCATAGTGGAGGTTGGCGAGGTAGAAGTCGTGTGCGGTTTTGGCCAGTTCCGGGGGCCGAAAGGTTCCAGTTAAGTTGCCTTCCTTGAGGGCGTGCTCATCGAAGGCAACGGAACACTCGAACCGGGTGGCAAGGTTCTGGTCCATGAGTTCGCCCCGGATGTACTCGTACTGCATGGGGATGCCGGGCTCGGGGGGCTGATTCACAGCACCAGTGCTGAGGCTGCGCACGGTTACCGTTCCGACGATCATGGGGTCGGGACGCGGGGTGCCGTCTGGGTGGGGTGGGCCGGAGGTAACGACGGCGTCGCTGATGCGCAGGGCGCGGAAGGGGTCGCGGTGCATCTCTCCAGGCTTGCGCCCAAACAGGGTGGGCTCAAAGTCGCCTTGGCGGCGTTTGTCTGCTGCCATTTGCATGAGTTCATGGTGTTTGGATCCGTGCGCTGCGGCGGCTCGCTGGGCCACGAGTGCTGTGCGCAAGGCGCCTTTGATGGTGGAGCCGGGAATGTAGGGTTGGCCGGTGACGGGGTGGCGGCGGTGGGCAGCGATCTCGAGGCGGTTGAGGTCGTGGGCCATGGCTTGCTGGTATTGCCCTGCGAAGGCGGGGGACATGCCGACAGTCCAGCGGGCGGGATGTCGGGTGGGGTCGTACCACTCCTGCAGGCGCTGGCGCAAAGCGACCAGTTTGTTGTCGCTGATGAGGTCCGCTGCAACGCGGGCTTTGGCTGGGTCGAGGTTGGTGAGGATGTCCTCGAGGTCCACGCGGTGCAGGCGGCCTTTATGGAGCACGAGTGAGAAGGGGTCAAGGGTTTCGCCGGTGCCGGCATGGAGCGGGCACAGGATTCTGCCGATGAGTCGCATGCGGACGAGATGTTTGTTCATGGTCTGGGTCATGGTCAGTTCTCCTTGGGCCAACGAGGATCGGTGACGCGGATGGGCAAGGCCGGGGTGATGGCACCATGGACGACTTGGGGCAGTGCGTGGATGTCGGTGACGAGGCGGCCGAGGTGCCAGCGGTGAGGTGTGGCCGGGCCGAGGAGCGATCCGGGCTGGAGCATGACGAGGGGTTTCTTAAATGGTGTGGGGCGGATGCCGTTGACATCGCGGCAGGAGTAGACATTGCCGACTCGGCCGAAGCGGGTTTCGAGGCGCCAGAAGCCGCGGGCGGGGTCGTTAGGTGCGGGGGCGAAGGGGCCGAGGGCGAGCAGGGCATTAGGCTCGGGGATATCGGGCCAACTGAAGGGTTGCGGCGGCTCGATGTCGAACCCCCCCATGCCGGTGGAGGCGTCGGCGCCGTGGCCGGTCAGGCCGACGATGCGCAGGGCCTCGCCGAGGGCTTCAGAACCCAAAACGCCCGGGTGGGCGATGATCTGCCATGGGGCATCGGGCGGGTCGGGCCACAGGGCGGAGTCGAGGAAGAGCGCGCCCTCGAGGGCTCGGCCGGTGAAGCGGTTAATTGTGACATGAACCCGTGGCTCGTCGCGGAGGGTGGGAATGCGACAGGCGCTGAGGCATTGGGTTGTGGCGTCGCGCTCGCAGAAGTCGGCGGCGTGTTGGCGCAACCAGTCGGCGTCGAGCCAGCGGACTTTTCGGGCCTTTTTGAGGCGCTGGAGCGCCTCAAGGGGTTTGTCGCCCGGGGGGCACACTTGCTCGCGCTCGCGGCGCGGTAGCGGGGGCAGAATAGGTCGCGGGAGGAGACCTGCCGGCAAGGCGTCTGACAGGGTGAAAGGTTGGCCATCGGGCGCTCGCATTTGCTCGAGAAGGCGCACGAGGGTGGCTTCGCCGTGCATTTCGCGGATGGCCCAGCACACCTCGCCCCATAGGGTGTCGCCCCGCGGCGGGGTGCCCATGGTGGCGCGCCAGCGCAGGGTGTAGATGACGAGGGGATTCATGGTCATGCGCCTTGGGAGAGGAGTTCCGAGACCCGGATGTCCACGGGATCGTTCAGGGAGACCTTGACCTTGCCCGAGCCGCGGCTGCCGCTGCCGCCGAGGGCGTCATGCTCGAGAACCTTGAGCAGTTCGCGCACTTTTTCGAACAGTCTCAGGTCCTCGCAGTTATCCGAGGTCTCGTTGTCGAGCACGAACACCTTGAAAAGGATCTCGAGGTCGAAGACACATCCGGGGACGACGCGCTCGATGGGGCGGGGGTGTTTTGCAGTTCCCGTGATGCGGTTGATTGTGTTCTCGTATTTGATTTCGATGATGTCTTCGGGGACGAAGTCGTCAGGCAGATCGAGGGCTTTCGCGGTTTTCTCGCGATTGAGGCATGCGTCGCGGACGATCAGACGCGTGGGACCGAAATCGGCCTCTTCCGTCGTGCCGAAGATACGACAGATGTCTGGCGCGATCTTGGGGTTAGTCTGAACCGCGCCGTCGCGACCGATTTTGCCTGTGCTAATTTCCATGATCGAGCGCATCTTACCCTTGATGGAGGAGCCGGGAATGTAGGGCTTATCGGAGACGGGATCGCGCATGACGGGGTTATCCATGCCGCCGATTTCCATGGATTCGCGGCCGGCGCCGATGTGCAGGCCCGTGACGACCGTTATGGTGCCAGTCAGTTGTTTGATGTGATCGAGTTTCATCGTTTGTTACTCCTCCATGCCTTCTCCGTAGCAGTATCCAACAAATGCCTCGAACGCGAGTGCGGCGGCTTTAAAGTGTTCCTCGTCTTTTAAGGCTTGGGTGACGAGGTCGTCCAAGAACTCCCGGAATTCCTTGGGAATCCGAGGGTTTTTGGGGTTCACGGCATACGCGGCGCGGGCTTTGATCATGGCAACAAGGGGCCGGTACTTGTCGAAGTTTCCGGCGTCTTGGCGGATTTTTTGTTCGATCCGTTTGAATTCGCCGTAGAAGCGGCGTAACTGATGGGAGTTGAGTTGGCCTTTATTTTTGCCGCGTGGGACATAGTCCATCCACTTTTTGACCTGATCGGTCAGCAGGGTGGAGTGAATCTGCCCGTCCTTGTTCGGTTCGAATAGGATGGGTGCAGGTGGCTTTGGCTGGGGCGGTTGATTCTTTTGCTGTCCGCCGGACCAAGAGCCTCCTCCTTTTGGATGCTGTTGCTGGGGATGTGGCATGTTACTGACCTCCTCGAATGTGATAGAGCACCCAGGAAACGGGCACCCTTAAATAATCCATCAAAACCTTGTCTTTCCCCTCGGTGCTGAAGAGCCGGAGCAGGCCACCGTGAAGGTCCAGCAACCGTCGTTGCTCGGGCGTTAGGTCCTCTTTGCGCCGGAGTTTTGCGATGTTGTCGCTGTTGGCGATGTTACGGCCGATGTCGTAAGCGAGGCGACTGCGCCAGAGCAGGTTGCGCGGTTTGCGGTCCGAGTCGGCGTGGCTGCGGGCGTAGCGCAGCAGGCGGTGTAGAAAGCCGCGACGAAGGCCGATCTTTTGGCCATCGGTGGCGAGGTGGCGTTTGAGGAAATCGCGGTATTCCCATATGGGCGGCCAGGCGCACCACGGCACGGTGGTATTGAAGACGCATAGAGAGTCTTTGCCGGGTCTGTTTTTGGCCGTCTCGAGTTGCTCTTCGGCGAGGCGTGCTCCCTCGGCGATGGGTTGCGCGGGTTTGAGCATGGCGATGCCGGCTGAGATCGTGACGGCGGGGTTGGCGCCGGTGTAGCGGCGGAATTCCTCCCGGAGAACGCCGGCCACCTCGAACGCGGTCTCCCAGTCAGCCACGAAAAACAGGTCGTCGCCGCCCGCGTAGAGCGTGTAAGTGTTGTTCAGGCGTTTTTGGGTCTCGAGGCGTGCGGGCAAAACGCCGGCGAAGAAGAAGTGCAACATGCGGCTGAAAGCCACGAAGCGGGAGAGGGGACGGGCCGGACCCAAGCCCAGTGAGGCAAGCGCGCCGAGATTGTCCACATCGGCCTTGAGCAGGCCCAGCATGGCGGTGCCGCGTGTACTGTCGCCCTCGCAGCGCAGCGCTTGGCGGGCCATGACATCAAAGGGTCGGGGTTGGCCGGGGTACAAATCGTCCTCGGTTGGCTTCTTAAGATCCTCTCGAGTGACTCGAGGCACATAGTTGGCCAAGTACCAGATGCCGTGGCCCGGAAGGAAACGGTTGAGGGCGAGGGAGAGGTTCCCTTGTGCGGGGGGAGCGTTGTCGTCGCGGTCGCGCAGCCTGATGGAAATACCCCCGCCAAAGAGCGTGAGGTCGGCGTTGGAGAGATTCCCGACGGCAATTTCGACGCGACCGGCGCTGACAAGTCGTCCGCCCAGTTCGAATTGCTCGCGGGTTGTCGGGGAAACCCGAATGGTGCGGTTGCCCATGGTGATGGTGGCGGTGGGGGCTCCGTATCCGGCCACCGGGCATACTTCCGCGCCGTATTGAGCGTAGTCGTTGTCAATAATCAATGCGTCGTGCTGCCACTGATTGTTTTGCTGAAGAAGTGCGGCCGACGGGCGCGCCTTGCGCTCGTCGAGGGTGTCTGCGAGCAGGTCGAGTTTGGCGCCAAAACTCCCCGGTTGGAAGTCTTGGCCCGCGAGCGTCACGGACCAGTCAAGATTGAGGGAGAGTTCGCCTGCGTAGCGGGTTCTCATCCATGCAGCGATCTCGCGGTCCACGGCCGTGAGGATTTGGTCCACCTCGGGGGTGTTGCCGGTGAGCATGACGAAGCGGCCCCCGGCATCCATAATGACCTGAAGGGGCGAGAGGCCAAGGCGGGAGGCGATGAGGACGGCGGCGGCGCGGGTGATGAGCGACAACTCGAAGGAGCGTGCGCGCAAGACCTTGGCCACGCCGCGGGAGTTGGAGCGGTTGAAGCGGAAGATGCTGCGCTGGATGCCCGAGAGGTCGCCGGCGACGAGACGGAACTTGGGGCGGCTGCGGTCGCAAATGGCGGAGACACTCCAGTCGCCGGCCGCGGTGTGGTAATCCCAGAGGGCCCCGGCGATGGCTGCCGCGGTTCGCGAATGGTCGTAGAGCGGTATGTCTGGCTGGTCTACGGTGCTGCTGGGCACGCACCACCAGTGGCGCTGCAGCACGGCGTCCACGGCGTTCAAGTACTGGGTCCAGTCCGCGAACGGTGTGGCTCGGAAGTCCGCGGTGAACGCTTCCCAGCAGGTTTTGTACTCGGCGGCCATCGTGTCATCTTTTGGCTCGGAGTGGATCGGGAAGGCTGAGTCATCGGTGGGGTCGAGGGGGGCGAGCCGATGATAGGCTGGTGGTGGGGGGGATTTGTGAGGCCCCATCGCGAGGCTCGAGAGAATCGAACGCAAACGGACGCGACGAAAGTCGCCGCGGGCACGGTTGAGGGCGTCGGCTTCGTCGCATGGGCGGCGGTCCATGCCGCTGCTGAGACGGTCGGCCTCGGCCACGATCCATTCGAGCGGGTTTTCGTCGGAGGGGTTGTGATGCTTGGATGCGACCGGATCGAGACGGCTCCATAGCGAGGAATCGGTGCCGTGGGGCGGGGCTTGGGCCAAGGCGGTGAAGAACGCCAGCGTGTGCAGGGCGTGCTGGTGGGAAAAATAGGTTTTGTTGGCGTCGGACGGCAGGATGGTTTGCGCTTCCGGTCCGTCGTCGCGAAAGGGAATTGTGACGCTGGCCCGCTGGGAGACCTTTCCAGCGTCATGGAGCAACACGGCAAGCAGCAGTTCTTCGCGAGAGAGCGGTTGAGTCATACGGTTAACTCCTTGATGCGGTATTGGCCTTGTCCGAATGCAGTGCCTTTGCCGACATGGACGACCTCGCCGGCACGGAGCAGATTGAGGAAGGGGCCGAGGTTGCCCTCGTAGGTTTTGGTGCCGACGAAGCCGTCCATGCTGAAGCGCCGCTTCTGGCGCGTGGAGAAGCGCTCAAGGGGAACCCATCGTAAGGTGCCGGCGTCGGCTACGGTTTCGGCGATGGCGATCATTTCGCGCGCCGGGTATTCGTGACCGGGGTTGCCTTCGTGGAATGTGGCCAGTGCGCGGAGGCGGCGCATGAGGTTGCGCATGAGGACATGGAACGGCAGGTTGCCGTCTATGCGCCCTTGGGTTTTGAGGCGGGTGGGAGTGACAAACTCGATGGTGACCCGGCCGGGCCGGACGCTTGCGATGTCGGCCGTGATGTCCAGTGATAAGTTGGAATCTGGCAGATAGAGATCCCCGGTTTGGGGATCGAAGGCGCTTTCAACCTTCCCGTCGGCGGCGATGACCGAAACATCGGACAGGTTGAACCGAACCCGGTCTCGCCCAAGGCCGAGACGGCCCAATTCTTCAAAGGTATAAATGAAATAGTTGAGATGCCGGGTTGCGCGGCCGATCAGTGTGACGCTGACCTCGAGGGGGTACCCTGCCGGCACAACCTGGGGGACCGGCTGCATGGCCAACACGAAAGGATGCGGCACAGTCGGATAGAGTCGCATGAGGGCTGCGTCGGGGGGTCGGGGCGTCTCGAAAACATAGGAGTAAACGCATTCGTGAATGATGGGGCAGGCTGTGCAATCGGCCCGGCGCAACGCGCATGCGACTTTGCGAAAGGCGTGACCGAATCCGCCCCGCAGGGTGAACACTGGGAATGGCGGCAGGCTCATTTGCGCGGCCGTCGTCAACTGAAGCCGTGCTGTCAGGCACCGAAGTCTCACGATTGGTCCTCCCACAGTCTTGCGTTCTCCCCGGCGATGAGCGGCAAGGCTTTTCGCGGATTTGATTGTGTGAACTCAAGGATTTTTGTTGTCTGGCATCAGCGCTTGTTACACCAAAATCCGGATTATCGGCCCGATCGAGTCGGGTCTTTAGGCGCCGCGGTGCGCTACCTCTGGTTGAAGTACGGAATTGTGCCGAGGCAGCGGTGTCGCGATTTCGGCGATGATGCCTTTCGCACTGGCGGGGGCGGCTCTGCGGCGGTGCCGTTGGGCAGGTTTCCCGACGGCGGCCGCGTACGCTTTTTCGTCAAGCCTGCGAACATGGACGGCGCGGCGTTGTCCAATTGCTTGTTCCCAGTCTTTGTTTGGGCTTGATTCTGAGTCTGAATGAGGGCGTATGGGACAGTAAATATTGTGCTTGCGATGCGCTGACAGTACAAGATGCGGTGGCCAGCAGATGCCCGATGAGGAGACAGCACGATGCCGGATGTGATTGAATTCGAGAGCGATTTTACGCCCGGAGCCAAAATTAAGGTTGTGGGTGTGGGCGGGGGCGGAACGAACGCCGTGGACAGCATGGTGGAGTCCGGCCTTCGCGGTGTAGAGTTTTATGTCATCAACACTGACTCCCAGGCGCTGGCGCGTAGTAAAGTGCCGACCAAGATCCAGATCGGTCGCGACCTCACGCAGGGGCGTGGCGCCGGGGCGGATCCCTCGATCGGCACTCAGGCGGCGATGGAAGCGAAGGACATCGTGCATGAGGCCCTCAAGGGTGCCGACATGGTTTTTATCACTGCAGGTTTGGGCGGCGGCACGGGGACCGGAGCGGCGCCAGTCGTGGCCGAGATCGCAAAATCCTTGGGCATCCTGACGGTAGCCGTGGTGACCCGGCCGTTCCGGTTTGAGGGGCCGCAGCGCATGAAGAAAGCCAACGAGGGGCTCGACCGCCTGCGGCAATTCGTGGATACCTGCATCATTGTCTCCAACGACCGGTTGCTCGAAGTGGTCGGGCCCAAGGCCACGCTGAAAGAGGCGTTTTCAGTCGCCAACAATGTGCTGACGATGGGAGTTTCGAGCATCAGCGACCTGATCAGCGTGCCCGGCCTGATCAATGTGGATTTTGCCGATGTGCGCTCGATCATGAACGAGACGGGCGGGGCCGTGATGGGCGTCGGTGTGGGCAAGGGCGAGAACCGCGCAACGGAGGCGGTCAAGAAAGCCTGCTCGAGTCCGCTGCTGGACAAGATCGTCATAGATGGTGCGCGCGGCGTGCTCATCTGCGTGACGGGCGGCCCGGACATGACTCTGTACGAAATCAACGAGGCAACAACGATGGTCTTCGAGGCGGCGGCGCCTGATGCCAATATTATCTTTGGCGCCGTGATTGACGAACGCCTCAAAGATGAGATCCGGGTCACGATCATCGCGACGGGTTTTGATGACAAACATTTACGCGGCACCGATTCGAAGATTGGCGGCGAAGAGGTGCGTTCGAGTGGATCGAGCCTGAGGGATCGTCTCGACATCCTCGGCGAGCGGCGCAGTGCCACGGTGGTGGCAAAGAGCGAACCGGCTGCCGCCCGTGCACCGGAGCCGGCGCCGTCTGCACCGCGCCGCGAAGCGCCGACCACGCACGAACCGACGCCAACGGCCAAGGCCGTCTTTTCCAATGTGAAGCCTGAGGCGGCTGCGGCTACGCCTCCGCCGGCGGAAGCCAAGCGGGATGCGGATGTCCTGGACTTTTCCAGGCCGAATAATCCGTTGCGTGCCGGGGCGAGTGCTCCCGCCGACGATGACAAAAAGGAAGTTCCCGCTCCCGCGGTTGCGGCGACCTCCGGCGAGGATTTTGAGGACGACCTCGATACGCCGCCGTTCCTCAAGCGCCGCAAGAATCTGTTTGAATAGGCCGCTGATGTGGTCCGATGGGCGCCGCCGCCGGCGGCTCGCGTCCGGCCAGACCGGCCGATTGGTGAGCACCTGCTGACGCGTGGCACGGCAGGCGGCGGTAAGCAACCGGAGGTGAGGCCATGGCCTCAGGGCGTCAGCCGCTGACTGTCATCATTCCGACATTCAACGAAGAGCGAAACATTGCCGACGCGATTGCTTCGGCGGCGTGGGCGGATGAGGTCATGGTGGTGGACTCATTCAGCACGGACCGCACGGTCGAGATCGCCCGGGCAGCGGGCGTCCGCGTGCTGGAGCACGAATATGTGAACTCTGCCACGCAGAAGAACTGGGCCATACCGCAGGCGTCGAATCCGTGGGTCATGGTGCTCGATGCAGACGAGCGGATCACGCCGGCCCTGCGGGCGGAGATCGAACATTTTCTGGCGGATCCGGGCGGATACCGGGGGTTGCGCATCTACCGGGCCAACCATTTTATGGGGCGTCCCATCCGTTACTGTGGGTGGCAGGACGACTCGGTGTTGCGGGTTTTTCCGCGCGAGTCGGGCCGCTACATCGAACGCGAGGTGCACGCGGATGTCGTGGTGGACGGCCCCGTTCGGGTGGCGCGCGAGCGGCTGCATCACAACACCTTTGAGAGTTTCGATCAATACATGAAAAAATTTGACCGATACACCACTTGGGCGGCGGGCGACCGTGGGCGCGTGACGCGGCGCGTGACTTTCGTGCACCTGCTGCTGCGGCCGTGGTGGCGGCTTTTTCGCCAGTATGTGCTGCGGCTCGGGTTTCTCGACGGGCGCGCGGGAATCGTCGTCTGCATGCTGGCGGCGTTTAGTGTTTTTATGAAGTATGCGAAATTGTGGGAGCGCCAGGAGCGCGCGGCGCGGGGCGGGGAGCCGTGACCCGGATTCTTGTGCGCGCGCCCAACTGGGTGGGCGACAGTATCATGAGCACGCCTGCCATTGCGTTTTTGCGGGGTGCGTTTCCCTCGGCGGGGATCATTGTCATGGGACGCCGGCATTTGTCGGATATTTTCAGGGGCAATCCGCATGTCAGTGGCTTTGTGGCTGCCGACGACCGGCAAATGGATGCCGAGACGCGTGCCGGCATCATCGCAAGCAAGTTCGACGCCGTGGCCCTGATGCCGAACTCTTTCCGGTCGGCGTGGGTGGCGCGCCGGCTGGGGATTCCGCGTCGCATCGGATACTCGCGCAACGGCCGCCGGCTGTTGCTGACGCACCCGATCCCCTTCGACCCGTACGAGTGGCAGACGCCAGCCGTAAAACCATTAGGCAATCGGGCGCTCAAACCCATTCCGGCCAGCAGACCTGGTCCGTGGAACCGGCCGCCGAAACACATGGTGCACTACTACATGCGGATCGCCGAGCGTACGGCGGAGGCGCTTGGATCGGACGCGCGCGCCGGTTCGCTGCCGCGCGCCTCCATGCCGCTGGTTTTGCCCGTGGATCCGGAGGCCCGGAAAGAAGTTGACACGCTGTTGGTGGAGGCCGGGTTGCAAGGTTGTCGCCTGCTGGGCGTGGCGATGGCCTCGGCCAACAGTCCAGCCAAACGGTGGCCGGCGGAACGGTTTGCCGAGGCATGCGACCGCCTTGCGGACGAGATGGGTGCGGCGGTCGTGTCACTTGCGTACGAGCGCGAAGCCGCAGAGGCGGCCGCTGTGGCCCGGATGATGCGTCATCCCCTGCACCGGATCGGGGAGAAGATCACGCTGGCAGGCCTGATTGCCCTTGTGGACCGGCTTGACCTGCTGATCACCCACGACTCGGGCGCCATGCACATCGCTGCCGCACGCGAGACGCCGACGGTGGCGGTGTTTGGTCCCACCGATTGGAATGTGACCTACCCTTGGAGCCGGCGGGCGGAAGTGGTGAGGGTATCGCCAGAGTGTGCACCGTGCATCCTTGATCATTGTCCGATTGACCATCGCTGCATGACCAATGTGACGGCCGAGTTGGTTGTGGATGCGGCCCGGCGGTTGCTCTCGCCGTCTGACCGGCGGCCGGAGGTTGCCGGTGGCCGGTAGAGGATTCACGATTGTCCATGTCACCACGGAGACGGGGTGGCGAGGCGGTGAGCAGCAAGTCAAACTGTTGACTGACGGTTTGGCACAGCGGGGCCACCAGTGCGTGGTTTTGTGTCCGCCCAACAGCCGCATGTACGAGAATCGCG
>JAOAAY010000059.1 GCA_026418615.1 Candidatus Sumerlaeaceae bacterium
GTATAAGAGACAGACCACGCCCGTAAAGTGGTTATACACAAGCACGCCGACATACCCGATTGGCGGATTCCCATTGTCTGCGTCGAGAATAGCAGGGGCGCTTCCACCGGGATATGTCTGATAATTCGCACAGTTTGACACGATAAAGACTGGCTTCGTGTACACGACTTCTGTCGTGTCCGGAAACCCTGCTCGGCAGTTTTCTTTTGCGACAATCTGAAACTTGCACATGAGCGGCAAAACCGACTGATCTGCATCCGGGACACCGTTCACTGCAACCGTAACCTCGGTTTGCCCGGCCTCGAACAGGACGGTTTGCGGGAAATCGGTAATATCGAAGTGCCCGCTTGCACCAGCCCCTAATATGGCCCTGATTTCAACAATACATTGCTTGTCGGTCCCGCCTAAGCGCCTAAGCACGAGGACGCAGTCAACGCCTTTCCAAGTGATGTACTGTGATCCTGCAAAATAAACGACGCTCTTGGGTGTGCCGCTGTCATCAATGTATCCTTTGATTGTCGTTATGTCCATGCTCTCGATGTGGCCTGTGCTTGTGTCCAGCATAATCGCGAGCATCTTCCCGCCTTCAACATTGGGCGGACTGGTGTCGAGCAGGTAGGCCCCGCGCGCCCCGGGGTCGGTCGTGATTCCTTGGCAGTCCTTGTACTTAACCATGCCCCTTCTGTTGAACATGGCGCTGCCGTCTGGCAGCATCTCCAGATTGTTGCAGTCCGAAATGACAGCCGTGTCGGCAAACGAGTCTGGCGTGATTCCGCCAACGAGGGGAATGTCAACCTCAACAATCTCTGCGGGCGTATCCTTGTCGCTTCGCATACAACATCCTCACCAACGGCTCGGCCTTGCGGTTGGCATTGGCTTGGTTAGGGCATGAACGGATTGCGTGAGTCTGGCTATTTCGGCCTCCGCCAGCAAGGCGAATTTGCGCGACAGCAGGTCGGCCATTTCGCCTCGCTCCATGACGCTCAGGTCCCGGCAAACGATATACGGGACAAGTGTCCGCTCAAAGTCGGGGAAATGTGCGAACATTGCGTTGGTTTCAGTGTCGCCAGCATAGTCGGCTGGAAGTGCTCTATATTTCTCGAAAATGCCGTTTGGCACAGAGGCTTGAGGCGCTGGCCAAATGGTATACGACAGCGTCCCGCCTGTGTTTTGCACGATGAAATGCGTTGGTTCCACTCCAGATCCCGTTGAGACGCGCCAGTCCGGGATGCGGCTGTCCATTGCTGTAGCGAATTCAGGGACAAGCCTTCTCCTCGTTTGCGCGGAACGGCCAAAGAACACCTGAAGGTCGCACAGAAAATCGGCGGCCACCTGAATAGGCTGGTTCGACGCGTCTATGGTGCGTGTCTGTGTGAAGAACTCCGAGTCAATCCGCCGGGCAACCTCGCAAAGGGCTTTGTAGATGTAGATGTTTACAGTGCTTGGAGGCCACTTGGGGTTGCTTTGATCCTGCTCGCTTTCTGCGAGCAGGGCATACACAAGGCTGCGAATTTCCGCGCGAGTCAACAGGCCCATGCTTGTGCTCCTTGTTCAAGGGCTGATGGTCAATACGACTCTTCCGTTCGCCATCCCGGATGTCGGGTTTGCCGTCACGACAATGCCGCCCGGGCTTGGCGGCACGGGAACGCTCAAGGCCGTATTTCCCGCCACCCTGCCGGTCAGAAGATAATTGTCGCCGCTGGTTTGCCAAGTCCCGATTTGCCCGCTCCAGATTGGCGTTGTGCTGCCACCGGCCGAGGACAGGCTGACGGTCAGGGTTGTTCCGTCAGCCACCCCGAAAGCATAGATCCCGATGAGTTTCACAGGGGTTGTGAACTCTACCTTGTCCCCGCTTGAGGTTACATAGATGTTGTTTCCGAGCCTTGTGACAGCCATTTCGGAACCCCCTAACGAAGGTACAGGTATATTTCCGCCGTCCCGTCTGTCTGATACAGAATTCCAAACGGAGCCGGCGGCACCTGAATGTTCACATTGAAGCCAAGGGTTGTTGTGGTAGATGCTCCGGTTGCCCTGAAAAGTTTTTTGGTCGGCGTCGTTTCGCTTACATACAGCGTCGCCGCTTTCCCGGGTCCGAGGCCGTCAACCACGATGTGACCGATTGTCCGTGGGCTTGTCGCTGTCGTGACATCATTGTTGGCGGTCATACAAACAACCCCGGCTGCGGTTGTCACCGCGGCCTTGGCAATGATTCCAGCGCAAAGAAACGCCAAAATAAGAAATGCGATTCTCATTTCCACGCACTCCAATCTTCTTTCCCAAAATCTCCCGGCTCGTACACATGCTCCATGCCGTCGAAGCATCTGGGGCAAACGGGCATCCCAAACCTCGCGGATTGCCGGTTTGACTCTACGATCATTTGGTCTGTGCGCACACGCGCCCAGCATCGAGGGCAATGGTCAAAAGCAGGCGGGGATGGCCAATTGCCACCCCCGCCCAGACGAGACAGCCTTACGAAAGGCATTACCGAACGCCTTGCGTGTAGACGATAAGAGACGGACCGTCTGTGGTTGCGTCATCGCTTGCCAAGTACAATGTCCTAGGCACGACAAACGACACAGAAATTGACTGCGTCGCGGTTGTTGCCCCCGAATTGAATTGCGCAAGGATTTGCCCTGTTGCGGAACCGTCTCGAAGGGTTGTGATCTTCGATGCTGTTTTGGGAATGAACAGGATCGAACGAGCAACCAGTTTGGTTTGGCCGGACGGGTTTGTCCATGTGTCGGGCTGGTTTGCTCCCGTGCGATTGGCTTGCAGCGTGATAACGCCGGTTCCGGCGCTAAAGTCTGCGGCCACAAGCGCTCCGAGGCAGAAAACAAACAGCACGACGCAAGCAACGGTGGTTTTCATCATCGTCCTCCTTAATCTCCCGCCCCGTAGGTCTCTTCCCAGCGGCTGATGCGCTGGTGCGAGCGGGTGTAAAGTGTGTGGACGATTGCCAGCGTGTCGTTGTCAACATACTGCCGCCGCTCGGGCGCCACCTTGTTGACCAACAGGATCGAATTCTGGTTTTCACGCTGGAGGAACCACAGCCGCATATTGGTCGAGCCAGTGCCGGTCATATACGGGTTCACCACGACGCGGAACTTGAACTTGTTGAGCACATTGATGCTGTTGGTGTCAACATCGGGCTCAAGCCCGGCGAGTGCCCGTTCGGACAGGATTTTCTCCGCCGTGAAGTAGTCTTCCGGCTGGACGATCACCTTGATGGGGTCGCCTGGCCTCCACGCTGGTTCGCTGTATCTGCGCATGTTGACCTGCCGCCATCCGAGAATCAGCAGTTCCTGGATTGCGGAATAACTCAGTTGCGCTGAGTACGCAAGTTTGTTGCTCCGCAGTAGCGCGCTGTTCGGGGATGTGTGCGATGTTGAGCACAGTGCCAGTCCGTCCTGCGCGGTGTAGTATGTCGTGTTGAACGCGTTATCATACAGCCGTGCAGCGTTGAGGTTGTTGAATAGAGTTACGGATTTGCCCAATTCCAGTGCACCTTGGCGCATGAGACCGAAAAGGGCGTCATCCCAGAGTTTCCTGGAGAAGGCAACCGCGAGTCCGTATTCGTTGTGCGCGGTTTCCTTCACGAATCCCTGCGCCATGGCGTCGAATTCGATGGGCGTTGTTTCGCCCTTCTGCTGGATTGGCCCGAGGCTTTGGAATGTCATTGTCCGAACGACGGACTTATCGTTCGGGCTGATTTCGTCGTGGGAGACTTCCTTGACAACATCAAGGTATGTCTTGTCCTGCGAAATGCCTTCCAGAATGGCCTCGCTAATTCGTCCGTCGAATAGCCTTTGGCTAATGCTGGTTGTCATCGGAACTGCCATGTTCGTGCCTCCTTACGATGCCGCGCCAGCCGAGTAGTTTGCGGGGTTGATCCGCACAACCACCTGATAGCCAGCGGTGGAGGGGTCGTTCCCGAAAACATGCCCGGCAACGCCGACAACCTGCAATTGCCGTCCGGTGGCGTTTTCTGTTGACGAGTTGAGTTGGCGCTTGCTGTACACATCGCCATCCGAAGTCGCTGTAGCGGCAACCGCTGTTTCCGCGGTCAGGTTGTACATCATCCCGATGTCTGTTGCCGCGCCCTGCGTGCCGTTATGCGTGATCAGGTACTCTTCATCAGGCTCGTAAGTGTATTCGCAAGTCCAACCAGCGGTGTTTGCCGGTTTGTTGTTGCGCGCCTCGCCTTTGCTGTCGCGGATACACACAACGGTTCCGGTGATCGTGTCCGTGTTTTGCGTTCCGGCAACAGTAACGACGCCCGCTACGATTCTAATCGGGGATCCAACAAACACGGCGTTTGCTGTTTCCAGCGTTCCAACCCGTGTGTGGGGGGCTGGGCGCCTGGGTTGAAGTCCTCGAAGGACATAAGTGTTGGGCATTGTACACTCCCTGCGGTTGCGTTACCGCCAAGGGTTTGCCGGGTCCTGAATCTTGATGCTCTGAGACCTTACCTCGAACAAGGGGTCTGTCCCGTCGCTGATCTTGCCGATGGATGCGGCTTGATCGTGCAGAGGGGTTCCCGCCCCGCCCTTCATCTTTGCCTCGCTTGCTCGGGCAATGGCTTTTTGGTGCGCCTCCCATGCGGCAAGTGGCCTGGCGCACAGAAGGCTTTCTGCCTTCCATGTGCCCGTGTTTGCGTCGCGAATACTGCCACGGCCGATGAACCCGGCTTCGTCGAATGCACTCTGCAGA
This sequence comes from Candidatus Sumerlaeaceae bacterium, assembly GCA_026418615.1. Lineage (GTDB taxonomy): Bacteria > Sumerlaeota > Sumerlaeia > Sumerlaeales > Sumerlaeaceae > JAOAAY01. Next base: position 4,711 of record JAOAAY010000059.1, read on the forward strand.
AACATTTCGGAAAACGGAACGCCTTTGTAGGTATCTCCGCGCCGAACGATCTGGAAATAGAGCGATTCGCCTGTGCCGTTCATCTTAATGGCCGTTTCTGGCTCGAACCAGCGGAATTGCCATTGATCCTTGTAGGGCTTAAACTCTTCGGAGAATGGCAATTCTGGCGGTGTGTACCGCTCGCTGATTGTCGCCGTGAATTCGGACGGGGAAAAACTAACATCAAACACCTTGTTCCCGGTCGAACCAGTGGCGGTTTGTGTTGTCCCACCTTGCGGAACGCCAGTTGCCTCGTGGGACTCTGAAGCAACTGGTTTTTCGGCTCGATAGGTTTTCGTCATTGCAGAACTCCAGCGGCAACCAGATTGTTGTACTCTTGCAGCCTACGCTGCGTTAGTTCCTCAACGAACTTCGGGTCCTTTGCCTTGTCGGCGTAAACGGTAGTCAGCAGGGTTCGGACATCATCGGCCACCAGTGGGGGCAGCGCCTGTTGTTTAGGCACGCCGCCAATCCCAGACGGTTGCGAGGTCCGGTTCGCAACCTGCTGATTGTACCTGTTTGCGACCGTCATTGCTGCCGGTGACAGTTGCCCGCTGCTTCCTTGCGGGCTGGACTGCGCGGCTGCAATGGCCTCGAGGAACATTCGATAGTGCGTTTCTGGCGGTTGCCCCGGGTAAGCCCGGAATATGGCGGCCGCAATGGGGTTTCGTTCGACATCAAAGCGAGGATCGCTCGCTTGAATCTGTTCGTAGTGCTGCTGCCATTGCCGCCCGATGAGTTGCGCGTTTTCGGCGCGCACCTCTTGCACTATCTGTTGTCGTATCGAATACAACAACTCCGCCTGCTCTCTTGCGGTTTCCTCTGGGTATCCCATCTGGACGAACCGATCATAGAGAACCTTGACGAGGTCTTGTTGCTGCTGTTGTTGTGGCGGCGACTCGATGTGGCGTGGTTGCGCCACCTCTTGCAGGGCTCGAAGCAATGCGTCTCGTTCTGCGTTCAGGCGCTGAATTGTTCTCGTTGCCTCTACCTTGGCCTCAAGCAATTCAGAGTCTGTCCGGAATTTTTCTCCGGTCGGCAGAACATAGCGAAACTCTTCGCCCTGTTCTTGGCCGCCTTCCGTCGCGTTCGCTTGCCCCTGTTGGATCGCAACTTCGGCTTGCGTTTCTGCTTGGGAATCCGGGATCGCCGGAACCCCCAAACCTTCTAAATCCATGGCCTACCTTTCTCGACGGGATCTCCGTCAATTTTGCAGGTTTTCTTCATACAACAACAAACGATCGGAACTTGTCAAGCGCGGTTTTATTCGATCGTCTCGCAGTAGAATCCGATAACCTGAGATGCTTCTATGAGAACATATTCCTTCAGGTTTTCCATCCAAGACAGAAGCGGTGCGTTCCACCTATGGAACACTGGAGGAACTTGGCGCCCGGCCTCCAATTCGTCTTTTGCGAACTTGAGGTAAGGATACTTTTGGCCGTCCACGATGTCGCTGACGCGAACGATCTTGCAGACTCCCGGTTTCAATTGCACGGTTTCCGGGATAATGATTCCGCCTGCTGACCGTACTTCTTTGTTTGGGATCACCTCGCCGATGAATGCGTTTGGCAACCACAGCACCAGTTTTTGCGGGTTTGGGGTGTTTGGGTTGGTATCAACCACCCGTTCGAGGCTAACGCTGGGCAATTGGAAATCAGGCATGGTCTTTTAACTCCTGTTTGATGTCATCGAACAGTTTTGCGGCCTTTTCGAGCGCTTGGTAGGTTGCGACTGCCCTTATCACGGCGGGCAGTTCAATTTTGGCAGGCGGTGTAGTGAAGACTCCCCTGATGCAGGTTGCCTGTTCGCAACGCACCCGTTCAAGCCACATCCTCCCTTCTGGTGAATCTTGGAAGGCGTCTATCTTGTGGATGATGTCTTCGATTCTGGCTTGTTCGATGCTATTGTGGATTGGCATTGTTTGGGCTCCCTGTTCCGGTGATTCCCGCGTTTGTGTAAAGCCCTTGGTCTTGCGGGGAAGCGAATTGTGCTTGTTGCCGCGTAATGCCTTCCTCGGTCATTGGCGGAATGACAGACTGCGGCCTTCTTCCGCCGCCGAGGGGCTGTTGTTGCGCGCCGCCCTGCAATTGCGAGTTAAGTATCTGCTGCGCAACAATTGCTTGTTGGAATGCGAGGTGTTGCGCAACATATTCACGGACATTGGGCTGCGCAAGAAACGAGGGGTTGTTTTGGGCTTCCTGCATGACGGCTTGAATGGCCAGCATGTGGTTATCGTCTGCCCGCACCTTGACCTCGACATTGGGGTCTTGGCGCATCACCTTGATTTCCTCGAAGACTTCGGTCTGGCTCCCGCCTGCCAGTGTGATTTCGTCAATGACGGCCTGCGGCTGGTTCATGTATTCGAGCACTTTTGCCAGAATCTTGTTGTGTTGTTCTGGCGTCAGGACGCGCCCGAACACATTTTCGAGGCTAATCAATTGGTTGATCCGGATGTTTTTGCTGACAAGGTCGAACGATGCCACTGGTTGGACGCTGATTTTGTTGGTGATGTCTTCCGGGCTGACCAATTGTCTGGCCGCAAGAACCAGTCCATTTTCGCCTATAACTTCAATGTACCGTTCCTCGCTAAAGTTTCTGTAGACGAGGCCGATGATCTTGTAGATCGTTGGCACAAGGACATGCATAATGAACCGGCGGAACGCCATGTTTGTTTTTTGGCTTCCGGTTTGCCGGCTGATCTGATCTTGCGTGGCGGTTTCGGCGTTTGCGAGCCCGAGGTTGATTTCAGGAACTCCGAATGTTCGGCACAGCGCCCTGACATCAGAGATAATGTTGAGGATGCTTGGAGTGATGTCGGCGCTATCGACGAACTTGATTGCGTCTTCTATGGGCATGTTGACATCAATTTCCAGCACTCCGTTAGGCTTGAACAGGGCTTCCATTTTCTCGCGTGTTACGCCTGACTGTCTGTTTAGGACGCTGGGTTTGTACAGGCTTCGGCGCACGCAATCGAACAACAGGTTGTAGAATGCTGCCAGCAGGTTGTTCAGGTCTGAGACGATTTCGAGGAATGACAAGCCGACATCCTCGTTATCCAGTGCGAAATATGACTCGCACTCGTATGGATATTCTTCCGGGTTTGCGAGCGGGTTGGCGCATACTTTAAGTATCGCCTTTTGTTTCACATGAAACACTTGCCATTTTTGCTTGATAAAGACTTCCCCGGGGACAATGTCGTGAAATTCAAGGAATGCGTCGAGGTCTTCTGGCGATATTTTCTTTTCTGCCAGCCATGTTTCCCATGGCAATTCTGTCCATGTCTCCCAGACAATCCAGGACTTGATTGGCCCGCCGGAATCTGGCATAAAGACCTGGCTTGGCCTTGGGTTTAGACTGTTGTCGCCAGTGGGGTCTCCTGCGACGGATTCTATGTTTCGGAATCTGGCGCGTTCCATTTCTTCCTTGGTCATGCACCAGAATTCGTGGCATGAAATTGCTTTTTCTCCCCGTCGTTGCAGGTCATACTTGCAAAAGTTGCGTGGGTTGATGGCGCGAATAGGGAATCGCTGTTCGAGTTTCTGCCCGCGCCTTGTCATGGGATACTGGCGGTTGAAGTCAATGGTTGTCGGGACTTCGCCTATTGGCTCCCATCCGGCCATCAGGGCGGCTTCGTATTCTGGCCCGGGAACCATGATCCGCTCGTATTCGGTTTTCATATGTGTTTCCGTGCAGGCTTTAAGGCCTGCGAACGGCATTGTGACATACCGCAGAAACGCGGTTTGCAGTTCCTGAGTGATTTTGCCCTTGGCGAGTTCGCTGTCAACGACGGCTTTTGTGGCTTTTGCCCTGCGTTCGCTTTCGCCGTTGATGGCACCAACCTGCCACAGTTCGTTGTTCTGGAATGCGGACTCATTGAACACGGATTGTACCTGCAGGGCTTGGTTTACGGACTCTGGCACATTGACATGCTGGGAAAACGAGGCCGCGCTTCGCATGTCATTGAGTCCCATGCGGTTGGACTTAATGAGTGCATCGGCGCTTTCGCATCGGCTCCAAATGGAGGTGTACTGTTGCTCGGCGTGTTCTTGCAATTCGTCTACATATCGAAGAACAACGGCCTCCACTTTTTTCCTGTCGCCTTTTGGGGGGGCAACAACCTGCTGTTGTCCGTCTATCTGGTCAGCCAGCATTGATGGCACATCTACGATGTCTGCCATTCTCGTGCTCCTTTATCGAGTCGAAGTCAACCACGCCGCGCCATTTCCCGTATCGCTGTACGGATGTGTAAAGCGCGTGCGCTGCGGCCATCACCCTATCGTCGTGGTGTCCTCGCGCAGCGCCCATTCTTACCTTCTCCGGTTCTATTACCCCTTCTTCGGAGGGTTCGACAATCACGAAAGTTTCGCACTCTTCCCAGAATTCAACAAACGGAACACAAAGCAATGGCAGTTTGTCAACGCCTACTTTCTGTCTAATTGCGGGAACCAGTTGCCCGAAGATAAGCGCCGGCCCTTTGTTTGCTGCCGTGACAACGATCCCGATTCTGTCCTGCCACTTGTTGATAATCCGGTCAAAAGTCTTGCTGCGCTGCAACCAGATTCCCATCTGGTCCATGGACTTGATAACGACATCCCCGTTATTGTTCCACTCTATGCCGGCGAATGCGTTGTATTTGCCGCCGCTGGATGTGCCGTAATATTTGCACACTTTTGCCCATTCAACGCCCAAATCGTCTGGGTCCATGATCCCTGCCCATTCCGCAACAAGCGCCCCTATGGTTGCGTCGAGGATGTACAGAATGCTTTTGTCGCGCCGTTTTAGCCCTTTCGAGACATCCCCGCCGGCGACATAAACATGCTGCCCTGTCCCTTTGCACAGACATTCTTCGTCTGTGCACGAAAACGGCTCTTTCCACACCCTAAGGGGGCCAGATGATGCGTCGCAGGCCAACACGCGCCATTTCCTCGCGTGTGCGAACCATTCTGACCTGTCTGCTGTGGCAAGCACCACGGGGCCTGTCTGCTCGAACAGCAGTCGCTTGTGCTTTAACTGTGGATTATTGGACTCAATCCATGCCCTCGCTGCCGAAATGGAAGACGGGTCAAACACGGTGTTCCCGGACCGAACGATGTCCATTTCGATTTCTGATGCGATTCTTATGGGGTCCCAGTTCAATTTGCGGCATTCAGCGTCGAAACGGGCGCTGTGCTTCTTTCCGCCGTCTGGATGTACAACGCAACCCGGCTGGCACAGGTAGACGCCGTCTTGCCACATTGGATGGTTGTGCCAGTAGAGTTTGTATTTCTTGAAATTGCCGCCGGCCGCCAGTTTTGCGAATTCGGTCCCGGCTCCCATGTGCGTGCTCAAATAAAGCGGGCAGTTTGTCACGAACCCAAGGCTCGAAACAACCCGGCCCAAAAACGGGATTGCGGCGCTTTCATCAACAAAGCACGCCTTTTTTCGGCCGCCACGGCTCAGGTCTCTGTTCGTGCTTTCGCCCTTAATAACGCAACCAGTAACGGGGTTCTTGATGATAAGGAACGACCGCAAGGCCTTGTTTTCCAAACGGTATCCGTCTGGAATCATCCAGTCAAACCCGCACTCTTGCATGCGCCTGATTTGATAATCAAATTTCGGCATGATGGCGTCCATGTCCTTGCCGTCAACCATTTCTTGCTTGCGGCTTGCAACCAAGAAATTGGCATCCGGCCGGAAAAGCCACCAATGCTGCATCACCGAAACGATGCTCCAAGTTCCGGCTTGCTCCCGGGTCTTCTCGATAACCCCGCCACCATCCTGAAGCCGAATCCGGTCATCAACCCAAAGCATAAATTCTCGCTGAAAAGGCCACGGGATCAACGCAACATCCGTGTTCCCATCGCGCTTCGGGTCGTGACACCACGCCACATGAGCAACCCACCAAATCAAATCGCTGGCGCAGCGCAAAAAAACGGCTTCGCGCCAGTCGGAATCGGCTGCACAACGCCGAGCAAGATACTCTCGATAGTCTAAATTCCGGGAAATATCATCCAAAATCGCGGGAAGTAGCGTGACACGCCCCATCACCTACCATTCCCTTGGCGAGGACACCTGCCATGGAGGCGGACGATCTTCCGACACTCATAAAGTTCGTCCAAAAAGTCCAAAGACGAAACCATTAAGTCACCGGACTGATGCCGGTCAACGGTAGACAAGGCGTCCTCAGAAAACTGAAACACAACCATGCCGTCAGGCTCTGTGTAGTAGGTATAGTCGTGTCCGGCAGCCGCCAACGCGGCCGCAATGCCAATGTTCCGAATGTTGACATTCTGACTCATTCTCAAATCCTTTTTGTGCAATTACTATTTCTGAGGGCATTTTTTAATCCTGCCAAGGCACCGGCTCGCCCTCAGTCTCGTAGTTATAACCAGACAGCCGGACCTCGCCAACATACAGTGGGCAGCCATCACT
>JAOAAY010000060.1 GCA_026418615.1 Candidatus Sumerlaeaceae bacterium
AACCCACACCACGGAGCGTGCAGGATCGAAAGCCACGCGATGCGGTCTGCAGGATGCACCAGCGCCCGCGTCAGCGCCCACAAGTCCAGCACTGCCGGCCGCTCGCTGAGCGGATCAATCTCCACCGCCATGTACTTGATCTGGCGTTGGCGCAGTTCGCGCACAATGTGGGGAACATGACTGCGGGTACGGACAAGAATGGCCGTAGTTCGCTGCCGGCCGTCCTCCTTCTGCGCGAAAGCGTGACGCTCCAGAATCTTTTCCACGACATCGGCCACCATCTTCGCCTCGAGCGGCCCGGCCTCACGGGCGCTGGCTGCAAAGACAGGATGCACCTCGACAGTGCCGCCTTGGGAACCGCTCCCGCACACAGACGGACTGAACGATACCGCGCCTGTCACGGGGTCGTCCTGGCCCGCCTCAGGCATGATGGCGGAAAAGATTTCGTCAAACCAATCTATCAAATTCTCGCACGAGCGAAAGTTGCGTGTTAGACGCAGGGCTTGCGCCAGCGGGACACCGCTCAGGCGCTTCTTGCTGACAGTGGAGAGGAACAGCCCCACCTCTGCCTCACGAAACCTGTAAATGGACTGCATGGGATCGCCAACGGCAAAGATCGTGCGCGGAACATCGGTGCTGGCCCCAGTGCGCGTGGGCTTTGCGTTACTTGCCGCGCGCCGGCTTGTGCGCTGGCCACCGTGGCTGGCCCAAGTGCGCGTCAGCAAGCCCAGCAAATCAAATTGCGTGAACGATGTGTCCTGAAATTCGTCCACTAAGATATGTCGAATCCCCTCGAGAAGACCCGTGGCTTTCGGGCTTTCCAGCGCCCGGCGCGCCCGGGCCGCCACCTCGATGAAATCCAGCACCCCCTCTTCCGCAAAGACTTGGACGAGGGCCTCATTGAGGGCTGGCAACACCCTGAGAAGCGCCTTCAGGATTTTCCATTGCTCCGAAGAGTAGCAGCCGTGCGGTAGCAAACGGACCTGATTCAATAACTCTGCCAACCCAGGCACTTGGGATAGGCTGTCGAGCAGATCCGTGGCGACCCCTTTCATCTGTTCGAAGACAGTCTGTTTTTTGGCATTTCTCGCAGAGGTCGGGGAAGACACGCCTGCGCGAGCACCAAACCGCTTGCGAAATTTGCCGTCCTTCGTGAGCAGGATTTCTGCTGCAAACTTCCAGACCAACAAGTATTCCACCGACGGTTCCGGAAACCCGGCAAGATCGGCCGGTTTCACAAAGGTGATGCTCGGCGTAGATTCCTCTTCTTCCTCTTCTGGCCATTCCGCATCGGCTAGCGCCGTATCGTCCTCGTCAGACTGCTCGCTATCCTCCGCAGAACCCTCACCCTCCTCTTCCTCCTCCGGCTCCTCCGCGTCGGCTAGCGCTGTATCGTCCTCGTCAGACTGCTCGCTGTCCTCCGCAAAACCCTCCTCCTCTTCCACCTTCGGTGCGTCCACATAGGTTAGAGCCGTCTCGTTCAAGTCAAACCGCTCGAAGTTTTGTGCCACAAACCGGATGAGTTTCGCGAAATCGGCACGGCAGGTTGCCGGAAAAGCCTCGTGCAGAAGACTGAGGTGATGCTCCGAAAACTGTCGCAATGAATGCTCGAGCGCCTCGCGATGCCGGTTCATATCTCCGTTCGCCGGCATGTGCCGCAGCCACTGATCCCGCGCCCGAAGCATGGCCACCATCAGTCGCTGAACTTTCTCAGTGTCATTGTCGAGATGCAGCAGCAAGTTCGACAAAGACGGGAAAAGATCATCGCCGTTGTTGAGGCGATACATGACCCGACGCGCCGCTTCCCGCAGATAAGGCGTCGGATCCTCGATGACTTGCGGACTGCTGCCGACGCCTGCCGTCACGGGCAACTGGCGCACGATCGCAGCACAAAATGCGTCAATCGTTTGCACGCGCAATTGCCCGGGGCGTTCGAGGAGCGACCAGTCCCGTTCACGGTCGCGATTCAGGACGGCCCGGCCCAATTCCCAAGTGCGGCGCTGATGCGGCTCTTTAGGCGGAGAGCCTTTAGCATCATGCACGGCGCGCAAAATGCGATCCACCATTTCCCCGGCCGCTTTTCGGGTAAAGGTGATTGCCACAACCTGGCCCGGCTCGTCCACCGTCGCCAGCAGCGCAAGAAACCTCTGGATCAGCAGTTCTGTTTTGCCCGACCCGGCGGGTGCCTGCACTATGAAAGACCGGCGCGTATCCAGCGAAGCGCAGCGGGCCGCCTCATCGTCAGACTCAGTCCAGTGTTTCGTCATCTTCCGAGTCCTCCCTCAACTCTGCACGCTCCATCGAGGCAACCCGGCAGAGCATTGGCAGCGGACAATTGCGGCAAACCTTGCCGCCCTCACGCGGATCCACCGAAGCGTAACCCTCGCTCATCTCCCGGCCCATCCGGTCCAGTACGCGCCGCCAACTGTTCAGAGTTTGCAACCATGTCTGACCCGAAGGGCCGACAACATCGGAGAGATCCGCATAAAGCATTTGCGGGTAATGCGTGATATCCATTTTGCCGGGTGAGACAATGGCAAACTGAATCCTGGCAATCTCCTCCGGCTTCCATGGTCCCGCGGTCGCATAGAGGAGCAATTGCGGCTCCGCTGGCCGCGCTCCCTCCCAATCTCGCGGCGACGGCGGTGTGGAGCCCGTTTTGTAGTCCGTGATGATCAACTGGCCGTCGGGTAGACGGTCCACCCGATCCACCCGTCCGCTGAACGCAAGTCCCCCAATCTCAAAATTTGTCGGCTCTGCAACACCCACAACGCCTTCCAAGACTTTCCCTTCGAGGAGAACCACCTCGAAATCGCCGGATGTGACGATACTCTCGATTATTAACCAGTTGCAGATCAGAAAGAGCAACCGCCTGAACTCGAGGTCCCAAAATGTTGACATGGTCCTCTGGAGGTCGGGCCGATCCTTGCGAATTTTCCGAATGCTTTCCCGCACCGCCTCCGCAACAAGTTTCTTGATTTTGGGCGCGATATCGTCGTCTTCTTCTTGGGGCACGAGGAGTGCCCGCAGCGCTTTCGATGACCGAAGGCGTCGCCAGACAGCCTCCAAGGCCGCGTGGGTCAGGCTCCCCCGCTCCATCGGGCTCAGCCCCAGCGTCGGGGTATCAAACTCCTCCGCTCCGAGCCGGTGTTGTGCAAAAGCCCGGAACGGACAGTCCGAGTGCTGCTTGACGCGATAAGCACCGCCGTAAACAGCAGCGGTCCGGGCGATTGGGGGACCCATCGTGTCGTCCACGGTTTCCATGACGGCCGTCCCCAGCAGCAGGTCATGCGGCGTGCGCACGAGACTCGGCGCAATAGCCGACGGTATCTTGGCGGGCAGATGCGCCACAAAAGGACTGGGCCGCTGGGCCACATCGCCGTTGCGCCGGGCATGGCTGACTACCACCTCGGGCGCTGATGTCAGCAGCCGTTGAATGACTCGCGCGCTAAAGGCCGCCCGCAGGCCGGCCGTGGCCCCGGAGATCCCGACCCGGGCCTGAACTTCAACCGGAAGAAAAGGATTGGGCGCAGCCGCACCCGGGCTGACACCGTCGTGCAGGCCTGTCACCCATACCGCATCAAACTCCAGACCGCCGGCCTCAAGCCCGCCGAGGATCTGTAAACGCGTTTCCGGGCTCTGCGGCTGGAAGATGCGCTCCTGCGCAAGCCGCGATAAACGCGCTACTGCCGTGGAGATTGGTTCCTTCCCGACTACGCAGCCGAGCGTTTCGTACGCGGCCAGCAACTCGCGCCATTCAGCCAGCGTTTGCCACTCCCGGCTCGTCAGCGGCCGCACCGCTGGCCAACCAAAGGCATCCAACACCGCGGCGAACTTCTCTGCCCACTCCCCCGCTGTACGGGCAATGTCGGCACCGACACCAGCCCCTGAACCATTCAAAGCGCTCAACGCTCGGTCGAGCCGCTTGACGAAATCCGGACAGTTTTCCCGGGCCTCCTTTTCCGTCGCCAGTCGCCGCCCCGATATAACCAACCCGCCCCAACCGCGCATGCTCCCGTCCAGCCGGGCGCGCGCAGCGCCCTCCGCATCCGCCCCACCAATATACGGTGACCGCAAAAGGCTTCCGGTCTCGGTGATCGGAATCTGTCCAATGGTCAGCCGCAGCGCCAGCAGAGCCGAGCGCACCATGGGCTCAGAGCCGAGCGCACCGCCGACGGAAACATTAAAGACTCGAGACGCTCCCTCGATGTCCGGCTTCAACAGGCTCCGCGGCTCGAGCACGCGGCGAAACGCCCGAATGACACGAGACCGTTCGGCTGCAAGGTCCGGCACAACGACGCACACCGACGCATCCGGATCCTGCTCCAGCCGCGCACGCGCCCAACGCGCTGCCGTGTCCCACTCCTCCTCGGGAGTCGCGCACTCCACCCGCACGACTTGCCCGCCTTGACCGCCAGCCGCCCCCTCCGAGGCTACATCTTGAATGTCAACCCCCTGTTCCTGAAGAACCTTTTTCAGATGCGTTAGTGCAGGCGTCACCGAGTCAAACCCGACAAAATGAATCGGGCCACCCGCCACGGGGATGCCGCGCTGCACCAAGGCGGCAAGCCTCTCGCTCAAGCGCACCCGAGGCAGCCACCCCTCACGCTCGCAGGTGGAGTCGAACACAGCCATCCATTGGGCAAACACAGATGCATCCCCCGGCCCACCGTCCAAAGCCGAGCGTTCAATGCGGTAGTCGTGAAATAATCTGTAAGCACGAGCGGCCTCTGCTGCTGTCCGCTCTGCGGAGATCAGAAACTTGCCAGCATCGGAGCCCCTCACGACAGACTCCCACACCAAAGACTCCTGCTCCGGCGTTAGGATGAGCAAACTGGCCTCTGCCCCAGCCAGCCCGCCATCTACGACTCTTTCCCAACAATCTCGCAGCCAGCGCCCGGCCGAAACCGCCTTCGGAGTTTCCCACGCGCCCCGCCCCGCTGCCATTTGAAGCCGGGCGTATTCCGCGCGCAAATAACGCGCAAGGCGCCGGTTCGCCGTGACCACCGTGCCCCCGCGCTCCAATGCCTCCATCACAACCGCATTTGCCGCCCGAACCATGCCTCGCATCCCGAACCCGGTCGTTTCGACCGCGCCAGATTTCGCCTCTCTCCCTGACTCTACGATCTCCCGTGACAGGTAGGGTCACACCAATGAAACGAGCGACGGTTTCTATCAATGATTTTGTCAACTCACCCGTCACACATTAAAGGGCGAAGGCCGGGGGGAACGCTCAGGTCACGGCCGTTGTCCGTGCGGCGGACGCTCGGCCGGCTGCCCACAACAGGCCGGAATTCGTTCGGCCGATATGGTTCGAGGCCGCTGACGACAAACGCGTCTTGCGTCTCATCTGGCCATACGGACGGTTGGTAAGGCACAAGTTCGGGCATGAAAATCAGCGACATGCGGACCTGTGTGCACAGATGCTGTCGCGGCGCTTGTCGAAACATGCGGAAGAATGGATGATAACAAATATGCAGTTGCATCCACGGATCCACAAGGCCTCAAACCTCAATTCCCGTCCGTTCGCCCAAGGTCGTGGCTTCATTTCCTCAACCAAGGAGGTCGCTCCGGACTGACGAATGAGGCATCCCGCGCGTCAATCCGCAGAATCTGGCAACTGCGCCCCGGACTTTCGGAAGGAGTCCGGCGGCATATGTTGGGCCGTTTTGGTAGGGTACCGCCCCGAGGATTCCGTTGCCACAGCAGCCGCTGGAGGACCACCGGCGGGGCCAATCCGCGACCTCATGTACCATAGAATTTGGGTCAAAAACCCAATCGGCGCAGTCCCGGCATTTTTCAGTTGCAAAAACACGATTCTGAACTATCCTTGGCCTCAATTCTGGTGGGATCAGGCGACGATGGCTTCGGGGAATCGTCGCGTGATGCTGTCAGGATTGCGCCTGTTGATCCTTTTGCTCCTGTCCCTGCGGCTGACAGCAATGGCGAGGAATCATGTTGTGCTGGGTGAGGGAGCATTGCGCACGCCACCCGTCCGCTCCATGGGTGAATTGCGTCACCGATTTTCCTCCCCGGCACCGTCGTTCCGAGCATGAATCTATTGGACTTTTTGCAGGCTTAAACCAAGAAGCAATAATCTTTTATTCTGTTTCATAGGAGAAAGACGGCGCCCATGTTGAACAACGAACGACGCACCTGCTACGGACACGCCGATCTCGCGTTCCCCTGCGACGGGGAACCACCCGCCGGGAGCAATCCCGGCTGCATCATGTTGTCAACGAAACGGAACCAATCAGGAACACCATCTTCCGAGGGAGACGAGGGTATTGCCATGTCGGCACATAATCAGGGGATTCTCTCGCGTATCACGAGCATTCTCAGGGGGGCCCGGCTGACCGCAGCCCTTACCGCTTTGGGAGCGTTGGCGCTCTTCCAGCCACCACCTGCCCAAGCCGGCGCTTCAATCGGCAAGGGACTGGCCACCTACTATGTGTTGGGCGACGAAGCGCAAATCATCGCCTCGCTCAAGGCCATCACAAGCGGTGGTGTGCCGCCTGCTCACACCGCAGCCAATGTCAACTCGCGCCTCAGTATCGTCTCCGCTGGGGAGCAGTGCACCATCTACCTTGATGAATGGGAAGACGGTTACGACTTCGACCCGAACGACCCGGCAGGCACGGCGGACGCCAAGTGGGATCCAGCCACCATCGGCCCGGGAGAGCAGGGTCCTGCCTTGAACACCGGTCAGGTGCTCGTTCTCACGGAAACAAGCACCTATGTTCCAGGAAGCCAAGGGGTGGACGGTGGCGACATCCTCTATGTGGCGGGCGCGCCGGTTACTATCGTGCGCACCTGCTGGCCGACAACTCCGGGCACTTTTATGTCCGGCAACTGGCCCCTATACCCGACGAACTATTGGCAAAGTGAATATGTCGTACCGGTTGGTGAAGACACCAGCAACAGCACTCTCCTCGGAACGCCCCTCAGCCCTGCCACGCCCCTACCCTTCGGTCTATGCGACCTCCATGTCACGGCCAAAGACAATAACACATCTGTTATCGTCACCACCAATAATGATGTACTGGTGTCTCAAACTCTCCTCAACAAAGGCCAACATGCCTTTTTCGTTGACATGCTAACCGGCTACAAGGTCAAGGCCTTTAACGCCTCGAACGGTCAGCCGGCCCTGATTCAGGCAGGTCTTGTAACAAGTTCTTTCAACTCTGTATCGCGGTACTTTACCCTCGTCCCGACAGCGTTCTTAGGTGACGATTATCTGATACCTCAGCCCTCTTTCAATTATCGTGCAAATGAGCCCGACCAGTCCAATCCGCCCGTCAGGACGGCCGTCTATGTTTACCCCATTGACGGGCAAACAAGCATTTCTTTCACTACGCAGTCGAGCACTACTACGCTCACGCTCACAACCAACACTGTGGCAAGGTTTGTGATGCCGTTCATTGGCCCGTACGGGGTGCAGGCATTTGTAGGAGCGCGTGTGCGCTCTCTCACTCCGGGCAAACGCGTCGAGGTTCTCGTGACCGGGCACGACCAGCGCGACAACCTTGACTGCGGCTGGACCGGCATTCCCACCAGCCTCTTGAATCAATTGGGGAATAATATCTATGTCCCGCTGGCCCCGGCCAACCCGCTGTTCATCACACCGGCCAACGATAATACGACAATCTACATAGACTTCAACAACGATAATGTTCCGGATCAGACCTATACCCTCGACCGGTACGAGGTGCGCTTGGTCTATCCGCCGGGACCCGGCTACAACTCCACTGGGGCCCATGTTTATGGGGATGATCTCTTCGTGTGTGTCTGGGCGCAAGACATGTCCGAAGTGACGCCGGGAGAGCCAAATCCTGATTATGACCAAGGATACTCAATTTTCCCGGTCGGCCTTTACGAAAAGATTTTCGGTATCGTTAAGACTTGTGACCCTCCGGCGCTTCCGTCTATCGGCGGGCAAACGACAGTCACGCTCATTCTCGACAACGCCGGCGACGGGATCCTGTACAATGTGGATGTGACCGATGTCCTCCCCACTGGATGGGCTTATGTGCCCGGTACCACCGTGATCACTTTCAATAACACAACAACAACGCTTACCCCCAACCCAACCATCACCTCAACCACGCTGTTCTGGGATCTCAACCTGACGCTCACGACTGGCACGGTAATGACGCTCAAGTTCCGCGCCCAAACGACAACGGGATACGCTTTTGGGCCTAATGTCAATCGAGCCTCCGCTTATGCTACAAGTCAGGCTGACCCAAACAGCAGTTCGGGTTATGTTTTGATTCCCACGGCCGAGGATACAGTGTTTATCAGTCGGCCAGCAATTACAACTCTATCGGTGGCTAAGTCCTCCAATGCTAGTTCGATGACGCTGCCAAATAGCCAGATCACATACACGCTGACGGTGACCAACACGGGGACACAGGCAGCCTCCGGCGTGGGTGTGTCTGATCCGCTTCCGCCGGGAACATCTTATGTGCTCAATTCCACCTCTGTGAATGCGCCGACAACAGTCACGCGGATTATCCGTGACGAGTTGTGGACGCGTGCCTACGACAACGCAAGCGTAGGCAACCTGCCATGGGCTGGAAACTGGATCGAGGCAGGAGAAACGGATGGGCCAACAGCCGGGTCTACTCAGATAGCCGACGACGGTGGCGATTGGCGCATACGCATGGGAGGATCCTCCCGCAGCCTTACCCGTGCGGCCGATCTGAGCACTTTCACAAATCCGACATTGTCGTTTATCAAGCGTCGCGAGGGTCTCGACAATGCTGGAGACAATGTCGTCGTACAGGTTTCCTCCAACGGAGGCTCCTCGTGGACTACTCTGGATACCTTTGCCGGGCCAACTAATGACACATCGTACACCACTCATAGTTATGTTTTGGGACCGTCGTTTGCAACTGCAAACTTCCGCGTGCGATTCCTGACATCGTCTGGCATGGGAGCAAATGATTATGTTTTCTTCGATGACATTGATATTCGCGACCCGGTCAGCCGCGTGTACCAGAACTTCACGGGCAATCCGCCGCCATCGTTAGCCAACGGCTACGACTTGAACCCCGGCGAGAGCCTGACGGTAACCTTCAAGGTGACAGTCAACCAGCCGCCACCTCCGCCTTGGACGAACATTACGAATGTAGCCACAGTCTTTTCTAACGCGACAACTCCCACCTCGGCAACTGTTACGGATACGCTGGCGGCCATCAGTGGGATTGTGTTCAACGACCTGGACGGCGACGGTCTCTATGAGCCGGGTGATGGTGAAAGTGGCTTAGGTGGCATTCAGATTAGCCTAGTCGGCGCCGGACCGGACGGTATCTTTGGCACAGGCGACGATATCGTCTATCCGCCTGTCACCTCGCTGGGCGACGGAACCTATGGGTTCTTCGGGTTGGTGCCGCAGGCTTATCGAGTTTTGGCCGTTCCCACATCCTTCCCACCGGGCTGGTATGTCACCACTCCGCCAAATCCGTTCCAAGTGACGCTCTCCGCCGGTCAGCAGTTTACTAATGGGGATATCGGTCTTGCGTCACCCGATGCAGACCTTTCGGTCTCTAAGACTGTTGTGCCCAATCCGGCTGCAGTTGGAACTACGATCACCTACGAACTGATAGTGGCTAATGGCGGTTACACAACCGTCACTGTACCCAAAGTAGTGGATACGCTCCCGACAGGCACAACTTATTTGTCGTCCTCGACAGGCTGCGGGGTGACCACGGATGGCCTGCAAGTCATTTGCCTGCTGAGCCCTCTGGCCCCAGGACAAAGCACAACGATTACGATTCAGGTGCTGGCCAACACGACCGGGAGCAAGACGAACACTGCGTATGTGGAGGACAACTCGGGCCTCACAGTGGACCCTGACCCGTCGGATAACTGGACCACAATTACTTCAGATGTGGAGCCCGACTGCAACGCTAACGGCGTGGCTGATAGTATTGATATTTCCACTGGAACATCGGTGGATTGCCAACCCAACGGCATCCCCGACGAGTGCGAGACCGACTGCAACCTCAACGGCGTCCCCGACGACTGCGACATTACGACCGGCGGCCTGCCTGACTGTAACGGCAACGGCGTGCCCGACTCGTGCGACATCACTTCGGGAACCTCGCTCGACTGCCAGGGCAACGGCATCCCCGACGAGTGCGAGACCGACTGCAACCTGAACGGCGTGCCCGACGACTGCGACATTACGACCGGCGGGCTGCCTGACTGTAACGGCAACGGCGTGCCCGACTCGTGTGACATCACTTCGGGAACCTCGCTCGACTGCCAGGGCAACGGCATCCCCGACGAGTGCGAGACCGACTGCAACCTGAA
>JAOAAY010000061.1 GCA_026418615.1 Candidatus Sumerlaeaceae bacterium
GAAATGACGCGCACGGAATCCAACACGCTGCCATGGCCCGCCGGGTCGGGCACTTGGGCCAGTTGCTCCATCACCCGCGCCGCGTAGTACGAAGCGCGGCTGCCGCCGCCGGAAATGGCCAGCAAGACCAGCGGCCGTTTGCGGCCGGCGGGCGTCAACGGCAGGTCGGCCGGTTCCCGACCCGCCACAAGCGGCGCGTTGACGGCGCCCGTCTGAGCGAAAACGCGCTGGCGCGGAGTGGCCTGAGGCACGCGCACTCCGGCGAGCATGGTGTCGCAGCCTGCGAGCCAGAATGCCGCAGCCACAAGCATCGCGCGTGTCGCGTGCCACCGTACGGGTTTTGTGTGCAGGTAAAGAGCCATCAATGACGATTGCGTTTTGCGGTCTGGAAAATCGAGGTGGTTTACAATCTGTTTTCAAGCACCAATGGGGCGTGTTTACAAAAGGAGGAGCATCGGGTGGAACTGGAATTTTTCAAGATGAGCGGCGCGGGCAACGATTTCATCGTGATCAATAATATGGATGGACGGCTGCCGGAATCGGGGCGGGAGAGCCTCTTCGCGGATTGGTGCCGGCGCGGCATGTCCATCGGGGCTGACGGCGTGCTCGTGCTGGAGCCATCGGCCCGTGCCCATTTTCGGATGCGGTATTACAACGCAGACGGCCGCGAGGCAGAGACCTGTGGCAACGGCAGCCGGTGCATTGCGCGGTTTGCCCATGTGATGGAAGTGGCGCCCGCCAGCATGCGGTTTGAGACGATGGCCGGCGAGTATGAGGCGCGCGTGGAAGGCGAGACGGTCGTGGTGGGTCTGAGCGACGCTCACGGGCTGCGTGAGGGCATCGCGATCGCCGAGCCAGAGTTCACGGGCACCGTGCATTTTGTGAACACCGGCGTGCCTCATGCCGTGGTGCTGTGCGGCGGGGTGGATGTGGCCGAACGCATTGCGGCGCTGGATGTCGTCCGGATGGGACGGTGCTTGCGGTATCACCGCGAGTTTGCGCCGGCGGGCGCAAATGCCAATTTCATCGAGGTGACCGGGCCGCAGGCTATCGCCATACGGACTTACGAACGCGGTGTGGAGAACGAGACCCTCGCCTGCGGCACAGGCTCGGTGGCAGCGTGCATCATCGCGGCCCGTCGCGGGCTGGTTACGACCCCTGTGAGTGTCCGGACCGCTGGTGGCGATACGCTGACGGTGGACTTCGAGCCGTCGCCGGGCGGTGCCCGGGGCGTGAAACTGGGGGGGCCGGCCCGAATCGTGTTTCGGGGCTATGTCCCGTGGCCTGAGTGAAAACACGCGCCGGGGGCGAAGCGCAACCAGCCCGCCCTATCCCTCGTAGACGAGTAGGCCATCCCGAATGGTCGCAGCCACCGTGCCGTCGCGGCGCAGGACGCAAAAGTCGGCCGCCTTGCCCGGATCAATGCTGCCGACGACATCCTCCTTGTTGACGGACCGCGCCGGGGTAATTGTGGCCATCTGAAGGGCCTCGTCGAACGGGACGCCAGCGAGGCGCTGCGTCTCGGCGAGGGCGCCGGCCATGAAAAGGTTGCTGCCGGCGAGGGCGCCATCCATCAGCCGCACCGCGCCGTCGCGAACCTCGGTGTAGCCGCCCACGCTGAGGATGCGCGTGCCGGGTGGCGTACCGGTGGCGGCCGTGCCGTCGGTCACCAGCATGAGCCGCTTCGGACCTTTCAAGCGGTACAACAATTCGATGGCTGGCCCGGTCAGGTGCCAGCCGTCCGGGATCATCTCGCACAGGACATTGTCGTCCAGCAGCGCCGCCCCCACAAGGCCCGGGTCGCGATGATGAAACGGGCACATGGCGTTGAAGGCATGGGTAACCTGACGCACGCGCCCATGTCGGAACCAGCGCCGTGCGTCCTCGTAGCCGATGCTGCTATGGCCAATGGACACTTCGACGGCGGCTCGGGGAAGGTCGGCAAACAAATGGACGAGGTCCGCCCCGCCCTCGATTTCGGGGGCAAGGGTGACCTTGAGCAATTCCGCTTCACACATGGACAGGATGCGCTCGGCCTTGCGCAGGTCGGCGGGCTGAACAAATCGCTCGCCAAATCCGCCGCGCCGCTCGGGGTTGATGAACGGCCCTTCGAGGTGGATGCCAAGGAACCGGGCGCCCTCAACGGGGGTGTTGCGCAACTGATGGAGGAACTCTGCGAAGCCCTCGAGGTCGGCGTCGTCAATGGGTATTGTGGTCGTGGCGACAATGCTGGCGGCCCCGCCACGCGCGGCCGTGGCGCTGATGGTGCGCAGACTGCCGGCCGATTTGTCGAGGAAATCCGCCCCGCCGCAGCCATGAACATGGACATCAATCAGGCCCGGAGTGACGATGACATCATCCCCGCGGGCGTTGTAAATGTCCGGCGGAATCCACGCCGAGGCGAAGTCGCCCATGGGGCCGATCTTCGTGCCCTCGAAGAGCACAAGCACATTGTCGAGGATGATGGACGGCGTGTAAAGCCGCCTGCAGGCGATGCCGCCTAATTGCCGCTGCATGGTGGATTGACAAACGGACATGGCGGAAAACCATTCAACCAAAACATCACCTCCCCATGACTGTCCGCCGTTTTCCCATCGCCAGCCGGATCTGGCTGCTTGCGCTTGCGCTGACGCTTGCCGCCACGGTGGGCCGGCATCTGCGTCATAACAGGGACTCGGTCCGGCCGGTGATCCTCGGCTGGGATAATGGGCACTATTTCGCGTGGGCGCGGTCGGTGGCGGTAGACGGCGACGCGGACTTTGACAATGATTTCCGTTTCCTTGCGGCCATGCCCGGCGGGGGCGAGAACGCGCAAGCCTTTGCGCAGATTTTTGCGAGAGGCGATCGGACGCCGGCTGGACGCCCGCCCAACAAGTACGGGATCGGACTGGGACTGCTGGCGATGCCGCTGGTATTTGTGGCGCGCGGCGCGGTAGCGGCCTACGAGGGGGTCAGCGGCGTGGAGGTCAGCCGGTTTGCTGCCATCTACAATGTGGCGTTTATAGCCGCCTCCGTGATGCTGGCGTATGCGGGTCTGGCCGTCGCGTTCCGTGTTCTCGCGTTGCGTTTTGGCCGGCGGCCGGCGGGCATGGCGGTGGCGGCCGTGGCCCTCGGCACGCCGCTTGGGCACTACATCTGGTTCGCACCCACCATGGCCCATGCGGCAGCCTTTGCCTGTACCACGGCGGCGGTTGCTGTGGCGCTGTGGTGGCGCGAGGCGCTCGACCGCGGCGCAGCGCCCGGCCTCGTCGCTTGGCGCGCCGCGCTTGCCGGCGCTGCATGCGGGTTTGCGGCCACCGTGCGCTATCCTTGCATGGTCATTGCGCTGGTGCCCGCGGCCTTTGGGTTATCGCATCTTTTGGCGGGCCTTTGTCCGGCGGGAAGGCGTGTTGCAGCCGTCGGCGTCAGCCTTGCGGCTGGTCTCGCAGGGGCGGCACTGGGTTTTTTGCCTCAACTGATCGCCTGGAAATGCGTTTACGGGTCGTGGGTTGTCTATTCTTATGCTGGCGTGTCGTTGTCTCCGTGGCCGGTCCACGGGCTGAAGGTGCTTTTCAGTCCGCGCGTCGGCCTGTTTTATTGGACTCCGCTGGCCTTGCTGGCCGTCGGGGGACTGGTTTGGGCGGTGGTGGCCGCTCGCGAGCGCCTGCTGGCGGCGGCGATGCTGCTCGTTTTGGGCGCCACCCTGTGGGTGTACGGCGGGTGGGAGGACTGGGGCCTTGGTAGCACCTTTGGCATGCGCGGATTTGTTGATGTGTCGCTTTGTTTCATGGTGGGCGTGGCTTTTCTCGGGTCCCGCGCCGCGCACGCTCCCGTTCGCGCGCGCGTTTTGACGGGTCTGTTGGCGGTGCTGGCAGTAGGGAATATCTGGCTCATGCTGGCCTACAAGGCAGGGGTCATTCCCGCGGCGGGTCCTCTGGATGTCCGGCAGGTTTTGAGCCAGCCGGGCAAGATCTTGCGCAAAGCGCGGGGGGAATTGCGATTCGAACGGCACCTGTTTGGACGGAAGTTTCCGCTTTTCACACCTGCGGACACTTTGCCGGGTGATGACCCGGAGTTGGCTGTGAGGCGGCCATCGGCGCCGTGAATCATCCACGCCCGCGTTGTATTGAAACCCGGCATGAAAGACTGGAAGCGAAGCCATGTTTGAGAGCCTGAGCGAACGCCTTGAGGGCGTGTTCAAGAATTTGCGCGGGCAGGGGCGCATCACCGAGGCGAATGTCAAAGACGCGCTGCGGGATGTGAAGATGGCTCTGCTTGAGGCCGATGTGAACTTCAGAGTCGTGAAAGACTTTGTTGCCCGTGTGCAGGAGAAGGCGCTTGGTCGGGAGGTTCTCACCTCGGTCAGCCCGGGCCAGTTGATGGTCAAGATTGTGTATGACGAGTTGGTTGAGATTCTGGGAGGGGACAACGCGCCCTTTGCGCTTCAGGCGGGCCGGACGAATGTGGTGCTGATGCTGGGCCTTCAAGGTAGCGGCAAGACGACTTTCTGCGGCAAATTGGCGCGGCGGTTTGCGCGCGAGGGCTGGCACCCGCTGTTGGTGGCGTGCGACATCCACCGTCCGGCCGCCGTGCATCAGTTGCAGGTCGTCGGCGAGATGGCCGGCGTGCCCGTGTACAGCGAGGGGACGGGGCGGCCGGCACCGGACATCGCCCGCGCGGGCCTCGAGCATGCGCGGGCCACCGGCCGCAACCTCGTGATCGTGGACACGGCCGGCCGGCTGCACATTGACGAGGTGCGCATGGACGAACTGCAGTCCATCAAGGCCGTGACCTCGCCGACTTTCACTTTTCTGGTGGCCGACGCCATGACCGGTCAGGACGCGGTCACCAGCGCCTCGACATTCAATGACACGGTGGGCATTGACGGCGTCTGCCTGACCAAGATGGACGGCGACGCACGGGGCGGAGCAGCCCTCTCGATTCGGGCCATCACGGGCAAGCCGGTGAAGTTCATCGGCACCGGCGAAAAACTTGATGACCTTGTCGAGTTTTTCCCCGATCGCATGGCCAGCCGGATCCTGGGCATGGGCGATGTTGTGTCGCTGGTGGAGAAGGCTCAGGAGGCGTTCGACGAGAAGCAGGCGGCGAAACTTCAGACGAAACTGCGAAATGCGTCGTTCACGCTGCAGGATTTTCTGGAGCAGATGCAGCAGGTGAAGCGCATGGGGCCGCTCAAGAATCTGTTGGAACTGATCCCGGGTCTGGGCAGCGCGCTGCGCGGCGTGGATTTGCCGGAAAAAGATCTGAAGCGCACGGAGGCCATCATCCAGTCCATGACGCTGGCCGAGCGCGAGAATCCGGAAATTCTCAACGGTTCGCGCCGCGAACGCATTGCGCGCGGCAGTGGCACGACCGTTCAGGAAATCAACGCGCTCATCACGCAGTTTCTCGAGACCCGCAAGATGATGCAGGGCATGATGAAAATGGGCGACCGTGCCCGGGCGGCTGCGGCGGGCGACGGGCCTGCCAGCCTGACGGGGGCCAACCTCTCGGCCGGCGAGCGCGCCCGCCGGCTTCAGCGCAAGCAGTTCGAGAAAAGGATGCGCCAGCAACAACTCAAGCGCCGGCGGCAACGCAAGAAGTAGCCGCCGCGGAGCGGAAAACTCCCTTACGCAGCGCGAATCGAGGCGACCATGATGCCCAGTTCGCGGAAATCGCCGTTGTGCAGGTACAGATCGGGGACAAACAATTGTGCGACGCCGCGACTGCCGGGCGATTCGGTGCCGCGGAGCGTCTCCACCCGAAGGGTGTATATCTGTTCTCCGTAATGTGAGGGATCCAGCGGCAATTCGGCGATGGTCCAGTTATCGGCTGGCGCAGCCTCGCGAAGGTGGACGAGACGGCGCCCCCCCGAATAGAGGGACAGCGGGACGGGCTGTCCTGTGAGAGTGGCGGCGCCGCTGACCATGAGACTCAACGCCCGGCTGCCTTGCTCCACAAAAATGCGGAACTCAGCCTCGGCCCCTGTCCACCGGTAGCAGACACCGTTTCGCTTGTCTGTCTCGCGGACATGCCACCCGGACAGGCAGTGAGCAAGGTCGTTTGCTCCCATGACGATGAGGGAGGCTGAGGGAGCCAGTGACCGCCGCGGCTGCCGTGCGATCATGATTCCCGCCCCATCAGCCGGTGCAAGGCCCGATGCAGGGCGCTGTTTTCGTAGGCAGCCAGTCGCTCGCGCAGCGAACGGATCACGGATTCTTGATGCTGCAGAGCCCGCTCCATCTGCTGCAGGTGAGCCGATTCGACGCTCGAGGCCTCGCGCTGGGTCGCGAGGGAGACGAGCGCATCGCGCAAGCCGCGGAACAAGGTTCCGAGGGCGTCAACCTGAGCCTCGATGTTTGCCTCATTAGGGGGTGGACCAGGGGCCGGCAATTCCGGCAGGGGTGCTTGCCCTTTGGCCACAAGAAGAAGGTGGCGGTAGGAAGCATGGCAGGGGGGGGCGCTGCGGAAGTGGGTGTTGAAGGCCCGGACAAATTCCGACCACACCTCCGGTGCGCCGGGCACGAGATCGGCCAGCGCGCTGAAGCAGAACATACCCAACCAGACCACCAAATCGCCGCTGGGGATCACGGCGCAGCGTCCGCCGCGGTGCTCCATGAAGGTGCGTGTGGCAGTCAGGTCGGGCAACCCGTGGCGGTCGTGCTCTTCGAGCCACGGATCTGGCGCGGCCCGCATGTCGTTGATCAGATCGCACAGGCGGGCCTCGGCCAGCGCCACCCCGGCGGTGTCGTAGGGGCCAGCCAGCAGCGCGTAGCGGGATGTTACGCGCCAGATTTCGGCGAGGAATCGTTCCCGCGCCTCGGGCGGCACATGTTCGAGGGTGTCGCTGGCGACCGCGATGTCTATGGAATTGCTGGAGAACGGAAGTCCCGTGCCAGTTCCGCGCACATACGGTTTGCGACTGATTGGGGCACCGTCGAGCGTGATCACGCGCCGCGGCTTGAGCAGGCGCGCCAGATAACCGGGATGGCCTCCGACATCGAGGACAATGCCTGCGCCGGCCGGATCCAGACGGCGCACGATATCGTCAATCGCCGTGAGGCGGTCGCAGGTGTCAAAGTTTAGGTCGCGCGGGTCGAGGGGCGACATGTCAGCCTCCATCAACGCGCAACGCGCGGGCAATGTCCACTGCCGAGTTAGGCTTCGGCCGTGACAGCGCCCGTGGGCTCGTGTGCGGGCGCCTCCGTCACTCTGGCCTCCGCGACGGCGGCCCGCATGGACTCGTCAGGTTGGCCGGTCATGTAATAGAGCAACAGGGCCACCGTTCGCTTGAGGTCCTTGCGCGGGACGACAATATCCACGAAGCCGTGATCGCGCACGAACTCGCTTCGCTGAAATCCTTTGGGCAGGATCTGGTTGATCGTCTGTTGAATGACGCGCGGGCCGGCAAAACCGATCAAGGCGCCGGGCTCGGCAATGCACACATCGCCGAGGCTCGCATAACTGGCCATGACGCCCGCGGTGCTGGGATCCGTCAGGATGACCAGATACGGTAGCCGCCGGGCGGCGTGGCGTGCCAGCGCGCCGCTGGTTTTGGCCATTTGCATCAGCGAGAGGATGCCCTCCTGCATGCGGGCACCGCCCGACGCCGCGACGACGACGCATGGCAACTGATTCGCTGTGGCGTGTTCAATGAGGCGTGTGATGCGCTCGCCCACCACACTGCCCATGGATCCGCCGACGAACTCGAAGATCATCTGGCCGTAGGCCACCCGCCGCCCGTTGATCGTGGCCTCGCCGGTGATGACCGCTTCATCGAACCCGCACTTGCGTGCCGCCTTCAGGCGCTCGGGGTATTCCTTCGAGTCCACAAAGTGCAGGGCATCGGTCGGCTGAATGTTCGTAAACATCTCGCGGAATGAACCGGGGTCGGTCATCAGTGCGAGCCTCTCGCGTGCCGGCAGGCGATGGTGATAGCCGCATTTGGGGCAGACGCGCAGGTTCTCCTCGAGATCCTTCGTCATCAGAGCCGTGTAGCAATTATCGCACTTGGTCAGCAGCCCCTCGGGGATGCGGTCGCGCATCTGGGGGGGCTTGAGGGTGCTGTACTTTTCTTTCTTAAACCAAGCCACGGAGGTCACCTCGGGGCGCAGGATGGTGCGCGACACGGCCCTGCGCCCTGATGGGAGCCGCGCGCGCCCGCCGCAAACGATCGCGGAGGGACAAAGCGGCCATTGGCCGCAATCCGTGTTGTTTGTCAATGCGCAGTAGCGCGTCTTATTCACCGCCCTGTCACGGTGCCGAATGAAGCAGGCGCCTGCGGGTAACACTAGCCGGTGCGCTCAAGCCGGAGTGGCGGAATTGGCAGACGCGCTAGATTCAGGGTCTAGTACGGGCAACCGTGTGCAGGTTCAAGTCCTGTCTCCGGCACCATCCCTCCCCTTTTGTGCAGCGCGTGCATTCGTCAAAGCGTGACGGCCGGCCCCCCTGTCGCGCGATTCGTGCGATTAGTCGCGATTAGGCTATTAGCGTGTCAACAAGGCGACAAATCGTCAGAGCCGGAAAAAACACTTGCCAGCGGGTGCTTGGTCGTGTCTTGTTCGCGCCAACGCTGAGAAAGGAGGTGGTCTGGTTGCAATATCCCAGTCGTCACAGCGAGGTGGCTGAGGCTTAGCCTGCGGGTTGGTCTCCTACGCGGAATGCTCAGTTGACCAGTCGCTGGACTGGCCAATCCCCACAGCCTAACCGTCCTGCGCCGGTAGCCACGGCAACCCGGCACCTCCAAAGTCAGGATAAAGTTTTCCCCCGGGGTTTCCGCGGCCCCGGGTTTTCTTTTTGTCCGGCTCTCAGCCGCTGTCGCCGGTTCGGTCCAGCGGCAGGCGCGGATGTTTGGCGAACGAGAAGGTCAGTTGCTCGTACCATTTGTCGGGTGACCCGGTGATGGCCAGGATGCGCTTCCACATTTCGACCGGCGGTCCGAAGACCTGCCAATCAACGGATAAAACCTTTACGCCCCGGCGACGCATCTCCTGCACCAGCAGTTGGTAGTTCCGGTGCAGATGCTGGAGGTAGTCCAGCGGCACGCCCTCCTCCTGCTCGCGCCCGCGCAGGCCCATCCGGCGGTGGCACTCCTCCGGCGGCACATCGAGGTAAACGAAGATATCCGGTGGCATCACATCGCGGCTCATGTTGCGATAGATGTGCTGATAGAGTTCGTACTCTTCGGGCGTCATGAAGCCACGCTCCATGGCCGTCGTGGCAAAGACGGTGTCGCCATAAATGGGGCGGTCCTGCACGACGACGATGCCTTGTTCGCCCCATGCCAACTCCACCGCGAGGCGGTGCTGCTCATAGCGCTGAGTCAGCATGAACATCTGCATGGCGAACCCGCCGCCGGTGTTCTGGCCTGTCCGCAAGTCGTCATAAAAACGCTTGAGAAAATGCGCGAATTTCGGATGATTTGTCGGCTCCTCCAGCACGCGTGCCGGCCAGCCGGAGCCGGCGGCCGCCGACGCAATCGCGTGGCAGGCGTTGGTCTTGCCTGCTCCGATGTTGGCATCCACCGTGATGAACAGTCCCTGCCGGTTGCGAAATCCGCCCGACTCCATCGCAAGTGACCTCGTGCCCCGCCGCGCAGCGTCAGCAATCCGCCCGTCGGCCGGCTCTCCTCTGGAATTCAGCAGCGCTTGTGCGGACGCAGGCCGCCGGAGTCAATGCCTCGCTCGGGCCGATAACACGCCAAGGTGCCGGCGCAGAACCCAAACGGCAAAGGCCGGGACGCAGACAGTCAGCGCAATTGGGCGGAACCGGGAAGTGGGAACGACCGGCTGAAGGTTGGCTCCCCCGGTTGGACTCGAACCAACAACCCTTCGGTTAACAGCCGAATGCTCTGCCGATTGAGCTACAGGGGAGCATGGCGGCGCGCGGCGCCAACCCATCTTGTTTTGCCAAAAGCGCGTTTACCCGAAGCCAGCGGGCCTATTCAAGACAAGAAAAATCCGGGCGACCCGCCCCTCGACGGATCGCCCGGTTCGTTTGTTCAACCCTTGCGGGAACTTGCTGCGATTACTGCCGCTCGAATTTCACGGCGTCGGCGATGACATAGTAGCCGGCCGTCGTCCAGCACGACAGTCTGACGCGCACGGCCGTGCCTTGATAGAAGTTCCAGGTGCCCAGCAAAACCCACTGGCCACCGTTGGCCTGCTGGTTGACATTGACCGTCGTCGTGCCGCCGGTGTGGGTGACCTGATAGGGCGCTGCGGTTGCCCGGTTGGAACCCGCCGTGTACCACACATAAACCTTATATGT
>JAOAAY010000006.1:0-129543 GCA_026418615.1 Candidatus Sumerlaeaceae bacterium
CACGACCTCTGCTGCGGTGCCGGTCAGGAACATCTCGTCGGCGGTGAATACTTCGTAGCGCGTGAAAGGCTCATGGCGCACCGTCCAGCCGAATCCGGTGGCCAGATCAATGACAGCGGCCTGCGTGATGCCGCGCAGGGCGCCCAGATAAGCAGGCGGGGTGAAGAGAACCCCCCCGCGCACGATGAACACATTGTCGGCCGTGCACTCGACCACATAACCGTTGTGGTCGAGCATGAGCGCCTCGAGCGCGCCCGCGGTTTGGCCTTCGATCTTGGCCATGATATTGTTCAGATAATTCAGTGACTTTACGCGCGGATTCCACGAGGCCACATGAAACCGTTGAGACGGCACGGTCACGATCTCGAGGCCGCGGGTGTATACTTCGGGCGGATAGAGCGAAATCGGCGCCGCAATGATGAACACGGTGGGGCGCGGGCAATTGGCTGGGTTCAGGCCGAGATCGCCCGTGCCGCGGGTGACCACGAGCCGGACATAACAGTTGCGCAGTCCGTTGGCGCGCACGGTGTCGCAGATGGCCTGAGTGATCTGGTCGCGGGTGTACGGGATCTCAATCATGACAACCCGCGCCGAATCGTACAGCCGGTCGAGGTGCTGCTTGAGCCGGAAAACGCAGCCGTCATAGACACGCAGCCCCTCAAAGACGCCGTCGCCATAGAGCAGGCCGTGATCAAAAACGCTGACTCGTGCCTCCGCTTTGTCGCATAATTGTCCGTCAAGCCAAATTTGCATGATGCCGCAAAGCCTCCGGTCTCGGGGGCTGGCGCGTCTGCGCGAGCCCCCGCACCATCAGGGCACAAGTCGTGCGGCTGGGTATTCGGGCGCGAAGAAACGCAACTTCCCGCCGCGGAGGGTTGGAGGCACACAAGAGCGCGTGAGCGGCGGGGAAGACAGAGCGCTGACTCAAAGCAGCGCGGGGAAAAACGAGTTTTCGCGCGGAGGCGCTGGGGCGCAGGGAAAACCCTTT
Organism: Candidatus Sumerlaeaceae bacterium; assembly: GCA_026418615.1. Lineage (GTDB taxonomy): Bacteria > Sumerlaeota > Sumerlaeia > Sumerlaeales > Sumerlaeaceae > JAOAAY01. Next base: position 989 of record JAOAAY010000006.1, read on the forward strand.
TCCACAGTGAACAGTCTCCGGTTCGCCAAGTGCCGCCAAGACTCCTCGCATCACGAAGCGAGGCAGAGAACTTCCCGCTTGGTCGGTGCCGGTGAGGTGCCTACGGCGCTGATCGAATCGAGCGCGCCGACATTAGGAAGCCATGAGGCCGAATCACGAATCGCGGGCGCCGCGCTCTCGCTGTGCCGGGCGATTTTCTGTGCGGTCCTTGGCGCCCTGTGCGCCGCCGAGTCAGGTCCGGGGCTCTCCGGCCGCGCCCTACAGTTGCGCCTCCATGTCAATGTGGGGGATATTGCAGTCGGGGTATATTTCACCAAACGGTTTGAAGCCGAAACGGGCATAAAAGCCTTGGGCGTGGGTCTGAGCCGATAGAACGACCCGGCGGAACCCGCGGCGCCGGGCCTCCATGAGAAGAGCCTGCATGATGGCGGCGCCGCAGCCGCTTGCTCGCGCCCTACGCCGGACGGCCATGCGGCCGATGTGCGCCGTAGCCGGATCGGTCGCGTCCGGGTAAAGGCGACCCGTACCGGCGGCCCAGCCGTCGGCTCCGCGCGCCAGCACATGATAGGCGATCGGGTCTATGTCGTCAGTCTCCATTTCCACCGGCACGCCCTGCTCAGTGACAAACACCTCCATGCGGATGCGCAGGCATTCCGCACCGTCGGGCGAACCCCATTCGGCAGGCTCGACCCGCCACTGGGCCGTCACATCCCGCTCCTCAACCGCACGGGCTCCGCTTGTCCGCGCAGGCGGATATTGAGCATCTCGACGCACACCGAGAACGCCATGGCGAAGTAAGTATAACCTTTGGGGATCGCGTGGTGGAACGACTCGGCCACAAGATTCACGCCGATCAGGACGAGGAAGGCCAGCGCCAGCATGCGCACCGTCGGGTGACGGTCCACAAAATGACTGATCGGGTTGATGAAGAACATCATGAGCGCCACGGAGGTCACGACGGCCGCAATCATCACCGGCACATGCTCGACCATGCCCACCGCTGTGATGACCGAGTCGAGGGAAAACACGACATCAATCATGAAGATCTGTGCCAGAACAGACGCGAGCGAAGAGGCGACGACTTCGCCGTGTCCCCCCGCTGCTCCCTCCAGTTTGTGGTGAATCTCCATGGTGGCTTTGGCGATGAGAAAAAGGCCGCCGACGCACAGGATGAGATCGCGGCCTGAAATGCCGTGTCCGAGCACGGTGAATAGCGGCTTGTTGAGCCGCATGATGAGTCCGAGGAAACACAACAGCAAAATACGCGACACCATGGCGACGGTCAGTCCCAGCCGCCTCGCGCGCGCCTGCTGCTCGCGCGGCAACCGCCCCGCCAGTATCGAGATGAACACAATGTTGTCGATGCCCAGAACCAATTCGAGGACGGTCAGCGTGATGAAGCCGATCCAGACCTCGGGACTTGCCAGCCATTCCATAACCTTTTGCCTCCCGGCGGCCGCGATGGGTCTTTTGCGACCTTGCCAGCCGCGCGTATAGGGACAGCATGGACAGGCACATCATGCAACGGAGTAGAGAGCCGATGAGCGGAACAGCGCGACGGGCTGCCGCGGCGGTGCTGACAGTCGTCGGGATCTTGTCTGTCAGCGTTTGCGGCGCAGCAGGGACCACTTGCACGGCCGCGGCGGTAGAGCCGCCAGCCGTTGTCCTGCGCGACATCGCCCGTGCGCCGCGCATCGCCCGCGGCGAAACCATTGACCTTGACACGAGTCGGACGCTTTTCCTTCCGGAGGGGTGGCTCGACACCCTGACGACGCCCGGCGCAGGCATCCGTCTGACGCTGCACTACCATGGCGCGCAGTGGTACGCCATCGAGGAGCACGCCCGCCGCGGTGCCCGCAATCCCATGCTGGCCCAGTACCTCGGCGAAGGCTCGCGCGTCTATCAGGCGCCGTACCTCGAGCAGGCGCGTCTGCGCGATGAACTGGCCAGCGTATCGGCCGAACTGCGCCGCCGCGGCGCGCCTCCCGGCGCGGCCGTAACCGAACTGGAGATTCAGAGTTTTAGTGCCGGCTACGGTGCCGTCCGGGAAATCCTCAAGTCGCCCGATTATGTGTCCATGATCCGCGCCGTCGTCTTGGCCGATTCACTGTACGCAAGCCTGACCACTGACACCGAGGGGCGGCGCGTGCCGGATCCCGGGCAAATGGCGCCATTCATCTCTTTTGCACGGCAGGCCGCCAACGGCGAGCGCCTGATGGTGGTCGCCCATTCGTCCATCCCGACGGCCAACTACTGCTCAACCGTGGAAACGGCGGATGCTATTGTCCAAGCACTGGACCTTGTCCGCGAGGAAGTCCGCCCTGGTTCGATTCCGGCCGCGGATGCTGCGCTCGAGTTCCGCCTCGTTTCGCGTGCGGAGGCAGGACGGCTGCATATCTGGGGCTACGCTGGCGCCACGCCGCAGGCCCACATGGCTGTTGCCCGCACCATCGCTGATTTCTGGCGCGCGGCTGACCCTTGATTTGTCTTCTCAACAAGCCTCCGCTAATGGGTGTTCATCATTCGGCGGGCACAAGGGAGCGGGCATGAAACCGTTAGTCGCCGTCATCATGGGTTCGAAATCGGATTGGGAGACGATGCAGCACGCCTGCGCGACACTCGAGCGTCTGGGCGTGCCTTATGAAACGCGGGTCGTATCAGCCCATCGCACGCCCGACCTGCTCTTCGAGTACGCCGCGGCGGCGGAGGGGCGCGGCTTGGAGGTCATCATTGCCGGTGCCGGCGGCGCTGCCCACCTGCCGGGGATGACCGCGTCCAAGACTTTGCTGCCTGTCCTTGGTGTACCGGTGCAGTCCAAGGCTCTTGCGGGCGTGGACTCACTGCTGTCCATCGTTCAGATGCCCGCCGGGGTGCCGGTTGGCACTCTTTCCATCGGGCGTGCGGGCGCGGTGAATGCCGCGCTGCTTGCTGCCGCCATGGTGGCCCGCAAGTATCCCGAGCACCGGGGTGCCCTCGAAGCGTACCGCCGTGAGCAGACGCAGGCTGTTCTCGACCACCCCGATCCGCGCGAACCATGAAACGAGTGGGCATCCTCGGCGGCGGCCAGTTGGGCCGCATGCTCGCGCTGGCCGGTCTTCCGCTGGGCCTGAAGTTCAGGTTTCTTGACCCAAACCCAGAGGCACCGGCTGGGGCAGTGGGCGAGTTGGTGGTCGGCCGGTTTGATGATCCGGCCGTGCTCGACCGGTTCGCGGACGGGCTTGATGTGGCCACCTATGAGTTTGAGAATGTGCCTGTGGAGTCGGCGCGGCGTCTGGCGGCGCGCGTGCCCGTTTTGCCGAATCCCGTGGCGCTGGAGACCGCACAGGACCGCCTCGTCGAGAAAACATTTTTCGAGAAGTGCGGGTTGCCAACGGCTCCGTTCGCGGATGTTTCCGACCGCGATGCTCTCGCCCATGCGGTTGCCCGTATCGGCTTTCCCGCCGTCCTGAAGACGCGCCGGCTCGGTTACGACGGCAAGGGACAGGCTGTCGTGCGCGACCGCGCCGCGCTGGAGGCCGCATGGGCCGCCATGGCGCCGCAGCCGATGATTCTCGAACGCTTCATCCGATTTGACCGCGAACTCTCCATCGTGGCCGCGCGCGGCGCCGGCGGGCAATGTGTGTTCTATCCCTTGGCAGAGAATATCCACGCTGGCGGCATCTTGCGCGAATCACGCGCGCCCGCGCCCGCTCTGACGGAAGATGTGCAGGAGCACGCCGAGGCACGCGCCCGTGCGGTCATGGAAAAGTTGGACTACACGGGTGTCCTCGCCATCGAGTTCTTTGAGCACCATGGCCTTCTGCTCGCGAACGAGTTCGCGCCGCGTGTCCACAACAGCGGCCACTGGACGATCGACGGCGCCTTCACCAGCCAGTTCGAGAATCATCTGCGCGCGATCCTTGGCCTGCCGCTTGGCCCGGCTGCCGCTCGGTGCACTGCGGTGATGCTAAACCTGATCGGATCGGCCCCCGCCACGCAGGCCATCCTGAGCGCCGCGCCCGGCGCCCGAGTCCACCTCTATGACAAGGCACCCCGCCCCGGCCGCAAGATCGGCCATGTCACGCTCCTTGGCGCCAGCGCTGGCGAGGCGGAGCATCAGGCTGCCGCAGTGCGGCCGATGATTGAAGGTGCACAATGACTGACCGGCGACCCAGTGGGCGTGGCAACACGGTTTTCCGGCGCATCACTTGGCCCCGGACTGCGTCAGGTCAGGTTTGCGCAGTGACAAAAAAGTAGGACACGATGCTGACCAGCAAGCACCGCGATGACATCTTTGCCGCACCGGCGGTGGTGATCCTGCTCATCGGCTCAGCCACGGGCAGCGCCATCACCAGCATAGTGATGTTGGCCATACTGCTTTCGCTGATGGTGGTGTTCCGCCGTCAGGACCTGCGCGCGGGTGCATGGCGCGTGGCGCTCGCGGCCGGGAGCGACGGTGTTGGCCGTGGGGATTGCTTTGCTCATGCGCTGACCCCGGGCGCAATAGCGTGCAATCTTTTGCCTCCGCAGGCGTCTATTATGAAGTGCACGCCTCGCGAAATAGCACGCGATGCGGAAGGGAGACTGGCAGCCGTGCACAGGTCTGGATTCACCCTTGTCGAACTGATGGTGGTCGTGGCGATCATCGCCATCTTGGCGCTCATCGCGATTCCCAACATGCTGGCGGCGCAGGTGCGCGCCAAGACGGCCCGCGCCCGAGCCGACATCCGCTCCGTCGTCACGGCGCTCGAGGCCTACCGCGTGGATCACAATCATTATCCGACCTATCACTATTCGGATGTAGCCGGCGCGATGCTTGAGTTCCACATCGGCGGCACGGTGCCCGGCTTCGGCGTACCCGACCCCGACTGGCGTGGTGCGAACCCGATCACCACGCCCGTAGCCTACCTGACCTCCATGCCCGAGGATCCATTTGTCGGCCACCGCGTCGGCGCGCCGCCGGAGGTCCGGCAGTATCTGTATGTGAACTGGCCTTACGCCGTGCAGTGCGTCACCAACGAGCCGCAGCACACGATTTTCAGGTACGCCGCGATGCGCTACGGCTCTTACCGCCTGCACAGCCGCGGACCCGACGGCGACGGTCCAGACTCCGGCACGCCCTACGACCCCACTAACGGCATCGTCAGCAGCGGTGACATCACCTACGGCCAGATGAACGGGTTCGACCACTTTATTCCGTTTCCCTAAAGCCACCTGCCGTGCCATGAATACGCGGCATGGGTGACCCATCAGCGATGGATCGTGCGCGCGCCGCCGTGCGCGAGGCCACGGCACTGCTCATCACGGCCGGCGCCGGCATGGGCGTGGACTCCGGCCTGCCCGACTTCCGCGGCCCGGAAGGTTTCTGGCGCGCCTATCCGCCGTACCGCCACCTCGGCCTGCGGTTTGAGGAACTCGCCAGCCCGCAATGGTTTCGGCACGACCCCCCCCTCGCCTGGGGGTTTTACGGTCACCGCCTCATGCTCTATCGCGCGACCCGACCCCACGACGGTTTTGGCGTGCTGCTCCGGCTGGCCGCCGATCGCCCGGGCGGCGCGTTTGTGTACACCTCCAATGTGGACGGCCAGTTTCAGATCGCCGGCTTTGACCCGCACCGGATCGTCGAGTGCCACGGCTCGATTCATCGCCTGCAGTGCCTTGCCGGTTGCGGGCAGCCGGTTTTTGACGCGGGGCCGTTCAGCGTGGAGGTGGATCCCTCGACGATGCGCGCACGCGAACCGTTTCCGTCATGCCCCCGCTGCGGGGCGTTGGCGCGTCCCAATGTTTTGATGTTTGGCGATTGGGACTGGGATGGCACCGAAAGCGGCGAGCAGGCCGCACGGTTTGCCATTTGGCTCGAGTCCGTTGCCGCGGCAGGCCATCGTCTTGCCATCATCGAACTTGGTGCTGGCACTTCGCTGCCTGCCGTTCGATGGATGAGCGAACGAGTGGCCCGGGCGCATGGCGCCTCCCTGATCCGGATTAATCTGCGCGAGGCACAGGTGCCTGCGGGCCAGATCGGCCTTGCGATGTCTGCTCGTGAAGCGTTGCTAGCGCTGGCGGCGGAGTAAATGCCTCGAAGATCGCGGCGGTGCGCTGTAACTTGCCTCCATGAAGCCGCGTATTCGCCAGCCTCAGCGCGGTGCGCGCCTGCGCCCGTTTCTCGATGCGCTCGCCGCGCGCTATCACCGGGCGGCGCTGCTGGGCACGGATCCGTTGGCGGTGGTGCGCGGCTTTGCCGACCCGGACGACCGCGGATTTGCCGCCCTGTTTGCCGCGTTGCTGGCCTATGGGAATGTCAAACAAATCAACGCCAGCCTCCGCGACCTGTTCGGCCGCATGGATCATGAGCCGGCGTCTTTTATCCGCGGTTGGAACTACGCCGCGGGGTTTGAGCGTCTCACGGGGGGCGGCGGGTTCAGGCATCGGTTCACGGACGCCGAGGACATCGCGTGCCTGTGCCAACTGCTGCACCATGCCACGCGCGGCGGCCGCACGCTGGAGGATGTTTTCGTCGCAGGCTATGATCCCGCGGAGCCGGATCTTGTGGGTGCGGCGACCCGCTTTGTGGAAGCGCTGTTTGCCCAGCCGTTCACGCCGCACTTTGACCGCACGCGGATGCTGGCGAAGTCGTCGTTCAAACATCTGCTGCCGGTGGCTGCGCGCGGCAGCGCCGCCAAACGCATCCACCTGTTTTTGAGATGGGTCATCCGCCCCGACGATGGTATTGACCTGGGCCTGTGGCGGCGCATTCCGCCGGAAAAATTGCTGATGCCGGTGGATACCCACATTTTTCGTGTGGGGCGCAATCTCGGCCTGATCCGCCGCAAGACGGCCTCGCTGGAGGCCGCGCGTGAGATGACGGCCGCGCTGCGCGCCGCGCGCCCTGAGGACCCAGTGTGCTATGATTTTGCGCTGTGCCGCCTCGGCATCCTCGGCGACTGCCCGCCCGTGTCCGAACTAACCCGATGCCGCGGGTGCGACCTTCACGATGTTTGTGTCCGCCGTCACCGTCTTGAATCCCGCGCCCGCCGCAGTGGGTGATGTTTGGACCGGCGCAGGTTGCGATGCCGCATTATACATTATGAATTAATACCCAGGGATGCCGGTCTTGGTGCCGATCCAGTCCACGACGCTTTTGAAAACCGGGCACTGGACTGTTTGGCTAGTATCGAAGAGCACATCGCGCAGCGGTGTGGATCGCAGAATCGCTGGTGCGTCTGTTGTGTCCCTGTACGATCGTTTCAAGTACTTACTAAATAAATGCTCAATTACATCCCTCGGCGGGCATTGCTGATTCTGGTTCTCCGGTGGTTTTTGCCAATTTCCTAACTGATCATTGGTCTTCAGGCGCTTCCGCAGCTGCGTCAAAGAAGCGAGAAGCAGTACCTCAAGATCGTGCTTCAGGGCAGAGGGAAAAAATCTATCCATGAGTTTAGCCGGTTGGGGCAAATTGAATGTCTGAGTCAGCGCTTGCTGGACCAACAATTTCTGCAGCTTCTGCAAGGCAGGAAGATCGGCGTGTTCATACTTCGTGTTCAAATAATCGTGGTTTGGATAGAGATCGGGAAGCCCAACAACTAAATCTTTCTCGTCACGCACCAACTTCTCGGCCGCGCGCGGGCCGAGTTTTTGTAAGTAGCATGATTTATTTTTCAGGGGAACAATAGCGATTCCCCAGCCGGCTGATTGAAGCCGGTGTCGCCAGTTGTCCCACAACGCCAATAAGGCCAGTCTATCAGCCTCACCCTCGACAAAAACCCAGACCTTCATGCACCAGTCTCCAACTCACCGGAGCGGTGAAGATCGCCCAATGTCTGCCCGGATACATCCTTAAGCATGGTCACGAGCGTCTTGTGGTCTGCGGGCCGGTGCCAAACGACCTCGGGTCTGTCTGCGTGACGAGCCATGACCGCAATATCTTCTATGCCGAAGCAGTTTACTAAATCGGGGCTGTGCGTCGTCACCAGCACCTGCGTGCGTTCCGCCGCTGCTTTGATCAAATCCGCCACGATGGGCAGGAGGCGCGGGTGCAAACCGAGTTCCGGCTCATCCACCGCGATCAAAGGTGGTGCCCACGGATTCAGTAGGGCAGTCGCCAGACACAAGAATCGAAGCATGCCGTCTGATAACTCATAGATCTCCATCGAACGAGGCATGCCTCGCTCTCGAACGCGAACCAGCACCTGAGGAGGTGCTCCATAGGTGGTGTCACAATGAATTGCTACGAAATCCGGATAAGCAACATGTAGGAAGTCGAGTAGGTCTTCGGCTGTCGCCTTGTAGTCGTATCGTGTCAGCAGTTCGTGTAGAACTGTACCAAGGTTGTTCCCGGTCGGCGTCAAGGTTGTCTCTGGTTTGATCTCTGCAGACCTTGTCCGTAGAGCGGAGAACCGTGTCACTTCAAAACCCGGATAGAAGCGCATGCTAGCCAAAAGAAGCCTCACAGCTGAGGGAACAGGGAATTCGTTGAAGAACCTTATTTGTGAAAGCAGCAGTGCTGCATCTTGCGGGGTCGGCCGGCACGAATTCGGATCACCGGACATATCAACTTCACCGGCCGAATTCTCCTCTTGTACGACATCAACGGAAGGCTGGCTCTCGTCAAAAGACACCAGTTTCTTCGTCTTGTCCAGGATTACGCGATGGTACGGTGTGGCTTCGAGAAACTTGAACGGGTCAATATGGCCGGGCGCTGGACTAGGATTTCGCAACACCTCGTACTGGGGCCGCACTCGGCCGGAAATGTCCGTCTGTAGAACGGCTTCGTAAACTAATGGACTGTCTCTTTTCAGCGGCAAAAAATCCCACACATCAGTTTTGGGTTTCTGTACCGTGATACGCCAAGCAACTTTGTTGTCTTGCTTGCCTGCTGTCAGTAAAGACACCGTCCCCCAATGCAAGTTACTCGCGGTGTCCAGCGAGACTTCGGTGCATTCCGCGATGAACTTAAGGCAATCGAGTAGCGTGCTCTTGCCGGTGGCATTGGCTCCGATGACAACATTCAGCGACCGAAGGTCAGCCGCGAAATTGTTTAGCAACCGGTATCCATCAACCTCAATCCGGGTGATCATTGTTCGTCACCTTTCCCCAAACATTGCTGCGTGAAAACATTCGGATTGCCAAGAACAACCTTTTCGCAGGTCAATTTTCAGGAACTTTCGCGGCCTCATTCCAACCGAGGAAGAATGCTCGGAGCAAAAAGGTCTGTCCGTGGGCAACGGGCCGAGATGTGCGCCTACAGCGTTTTGCGCCAGGCCCAGAAGCAGCGATCGAGCCGTGCGCCGCAGTAGTTTGCATAGAAGCGCACCGGCCCAACCCATGGGATTATGGCCTGTCGCCAGCCCTGCATGGCCAGATCGCGCAGGCACCATCGCAGCAGGATGCCGCCGATGCCTTTGCCCCGGCAGACGGGGTCCGTGCCCATGGGGCCAAACCAACTGAGCGTCTTGTTATTGCCCTGATAGCCGGAGAAGGCCACGCAGCGGCCCTCGTAGAATGCCACATAAAGAGTTGGCGGGTTGTTGTCGAAAGCGCCCTGCACCTCGTCGTGCCATGCGGGCCAGTTTTGCTCCAAGAAGGCGTGGACCAATTCCTCGTCGCCGCGGCGCGCCCGGCGCAACTCGAAGCCTTGCGGCCCCAGCGCTGCCGCGTCCGCATCGAGCGTCGGCCACGCCCTCACATCCAAGTCGCAGATCAGGTTATGGTTTTCCCGATACATCTCGTACTTGTGCTTCTGGAGAAAGCAGTACGCCTCCGTGTAGCGGAAGTCCACGCCGGGCATAAAATAGTTGTTCGGCGAATCAAAGATGGAAATCTGGTTGGCGCCGCGCGCCTTCAGGCGTGCCTCAAGTTCTTTGATCAACGCCGAGCCCACTCCCGTCTGCCGGTGCGCGCGATCCACGACCATCAGCCGCACATGGCTGCGCTGAATATCATCCACCTTGCGTCCGAGGCATCCCGACGCGAAGCCCACCAGCCGGCCTCCCACCTCGAATCCGAGGTTCAAGTCTGCGACGAAGTCCTTGGCGCCCAGCGTCTTCTCCCGCACGAGCGGCTCGTTCACTTCGTCGAACTCGAGCCCGCGCTGGGCAATCTCCGTCATCCGCGGCAGGTCGGACTCGTTCAGCAATCTGATGGACATCGCGCTTTCTCTCCCTATTTTCAGAGTGTTTCCGACGGGTCTTGGCGATCCAATATCCCGATTGAAAGTCGAAAACGAGACCCGTCTCCGCCGTCGTTCGCTCGAATGGGATAATCTTCTTGAAATGCCCCGGTGGGCAAGGAATATAGGACTAACAGTATCCAAATTTTGCGGGAAAAGACCTGCGCAAAAGTCGCACCATCGTCACTCATGGCCAAAATTCTTTTTGTCACTCTCTACGACGAATATTGCCTCGGGGTGAGGCAGTTGATGGCCGAGTTGCGTGCCGCCGGCCACGAGGCGTGGCTGCTGTGTATGAAGCAGTACGGCAAGAAGGTCTTGCGCAGCGGCGAAGAGGCACCGGCGGAATGGCAGGTGGAACTGCTTCCCAACGGCGAACGCTCGGTGCTCTGCTATCCGTATCCGATCACAGCGACGGAGGCTGCGCTGGCCACGGGGCTCTTGCAGCGGCTCAAGCCGGATGTGGTTGGCTTCAGCGTGTACTCGCCCCAGATTGCCCGCACGATTGAAATGACGGAACTTGTCCGTCGGGCTTTGCCGACGACGCCGATCTGCTGGGGCGGTCCCCATGCGACGCTGGATCCGGCAGGATCGGCGGAGTATTGCGACTTTGTGATGGTGGGCGAGGCGGACCTGCCGATCATTGAACTGGCCGAGGCGCTCGACGCCGGCCGGGGCTGGCGCGACATCCCGAGCGTCGCTTACCGGCTGCCTGATGGCACCGTGCAGAAAAATGCGCTTTCGCCGGTGGTGCAGGATCTCGACTCGCTTCCGTTCACTTGGCACCGGCCGGAGGGTGTGTTTTACATAGACAATGATACGCTGACGGAGGGGGAGCCTTTTCCGACAAGCGACTTGCGCCGCTCGCACAAGATCATGACCTCACGCGGCTGCCCCTATGCCTGCACCTATTGCATGCTTTCTTTTCAGAAGGAGGTCATGCCGGACTCCACAAAACTCCGCTACCGTTCGACGGAGCATGTCATGCGCGAACTGGAGGAGACCAAGGCCCGCATGGGCCATTTCTTCCTCGAGATCGAGGACGACATCTTCACGCTGCGGCCGGAGCGGATGGAGGACTTTTTCGCGGAGTATGCCCGCCGCGTGGCCATGCCGTTTTGGTGCTACACCCACCCGCAGTACGCGCGCGAGAGCATGCTTCGCATTTTGCGCGAAAACAACGCCCAGTTTGTCGTCATGGGCATCGAGAGCGGCAGCAATCGCGTCGCCAACGAGGTGTTCAACCGCAAGGTCACCAACAAGACCATCATCGAGGCGGCGCACCGCATTCGCGAAAGCGGCCTGCGGCCTTACTATGATCTGATTTCCAACAACCCGTTCGAAACCGAGGAGGATCGCATCGAGACCTTCCATCTCGTGCGGTCGCTGCCCAAACCGTTCGAATTGCAACTTGTCGAATTAAACTTTTATCCGGGAATCGCCATCTCGCGCATGCGCGAAGAGCGGGGACTGCCGCGCAAGGTGGACTTCCAGAGTTACCGCTACTGGAACGCCCTTTATCATCTGGCCTCCGCGGTGGATCTCTCAGACCGCGACGCGGAGCGCCTGTTGACAGACGAAACCTTCCGGCGCGATCCGGCGATCCTGGAGAGTATGGCCAACGAGGCCAAGCGATTGGTTCGCGCGCTGGGCGAGGCGGACCTGCTCGCACGCAACTATGAGCGGGAGGTGCAGCGGCTGGGCGCCCGCCTCGAGGAACTTCGTGCCGAATTGGTTCACATCAAGGCGCGCCGGGGCTTCACGCTGTTCATGAAAATTTCCGAGGTGCTGCGCTGGATCAAGCATGACCTGCTTGGCCTGCGGCCCCGCTCAGCGGCAAGCGCGACTGGAGCACTGGGCCATCTGCGCGACACGGGGGCTCCCGGCCAGCACGATGTGGTGACGGAGGTGACTGCACCGCTCGATTTCCGCGAGGCTGACGAGCATGGGCTGAAAGCGCGTCCCCTCCCCGGGCAGCCGTCTCAGCCCGCCGCCCAGCAGGAGCCTTTCGTTCCTCAGCGCTGACAACCTCCCGCCGGGCTTTTACCTGCGGCTTGCTGCGCTCAAGTGTGGCGGTGAGACGGAGGACTTTCATCTTTCGCCTTGGCACCGGGCCCATGGGCGTTGACAGGGGGCTGTGCGGTGGGGTGCTCTGAGGGGCGCTATGGAAAGTGCTGAGGGGTCCGCGGCCGTGTGCGCCGAGGGGGTGACGGTGCTGGTTCCGTCTTTCAACGAAGAGAACGGAATCGGCCAGGTCGTCGAAGGGGTCCGGCGTGCCTTGGTTGAAGAGGCGGGCTATGGGGCGGAGCGTGTGGAGGTGCTGGTCGTTGACGATGGCTCAACGGATGCGACGGCGGTGCGGGCGGTCGAGGCTGGGGCGACCGTGGTGCGTCATCCGTCGAATTTGGGCTATGGAGCGGCCATCAAGACGGGGCTGCGCAAGGCTCGCCACGAGACAATCCTGTTGATGGACGGGGACGGCACCTATCCGGCGGAGGCGGCGCCGCGGCTGCTACAGGCACTGGAACGGTGCGACATGGCAGTGGGATCGCGGACGGGCGCAAAGGTACAAATTCCCATGGAGCGGCGACCGGCGAAGTGGTTGCTTAACCGGTTTGCGGAGTATTTGGCGGCGCGGCGCATCCCCGATCTGAACTCGGGGATGCGGGCGTTTCGCCGTAGCGATGCGATGCGCTTCTTGGGTCTGTATCCGAGCGGGTTTTCGTTTTCCACGACGATCACGCTGGCGTACCTGAGCAGCGACCTCGTGGTGGAGTATGTGCCGATTGATTACCATGTACGGGTGGGGCGGAGCAAATTGCGGCCGGTGCGCGACACGGGTCGGTTGTTTCTGACGGTGGTGCGGTGCACGCTGTTTTTCAATCCGTTGCGGGTTTGTGTGCCTCTGGCGGCGGTGTTGATGGCGGCAGCGGCTTTTGTGCTGGCAGTGCCGCGCGATGCCCACGGCAATGTGTTTGACGGCACGGTTTCCATTCTGACGGTATGTGCGATTCAGGTCGTGCTGGTGGGTCTGCTGGCGGACCTGATGGCGCGGAGCCGTTGAAACGGCCGGTCCGGGGGCGAGGGGCGTCGTGCGGGCGTGGGGATCGGACCGAGAGCGGCGATGCCTGTGCTACCGGGCGCGGGTCAAGCCGGCCGAAATTCACTTTGTTTGCTCGGTGACAGAGAGTTACGACGGGATGGCGGTGATCCGGACGGTGGACGAGAAAGCCGGGATCGTGGAGTTTCTCGTTACGGTGGACATGCAGGCCGAGTTCGAGGAGTTTCTGACGGGGCTGGCGCGCGAGACGCCGCTGGAGGCGAGCGCGCCGTTTCTCGTGGATAGCAGTCATTTCGGCCGGCCAGGGCAGAGCGGCGGGAGCGAGTGGCCCTGAGGGCGGGCGCGAATCGCACTTGAGCGCGGCACGAATCTGGCCAGTGTCAGCAATTCATGTGAGCATTTTTTCACGGAAAAGGCAGGAATCATGAGCGATATCAGGCCCCCGCAGAAGCGGGGGGAGGCTCCGGCAAACCAGCGGCGGCCCGTTTCTCCGAAAGCGCGAGCACCGAGGTCACGGGCTTTGGAGGCGGAAAATTACTTCAGCGTCGAGTGGCTGCTGCTGATCGCCACCTATGTCACGATGACGCTCATCTTTTTCCTGTTCACGCCGTACACCCACCAGTTGGACGAAATCAAAAACCTGCTGCTGGGCTTCATCCCGCCATTCCTGCTGCTGGCCGCCGTGTATTTTGCGGATTTCTCGCGCATGACCTGGCGCACGCACGGATCAACTTATTTGCTGGGGTTGTTTGTCGTGGCCATGGTCGTGAGTTACCTCGTGAACCCGCATAAAGACACGGGGGAGCGCGTGGTCTGGTTCCAAACCTCATGCGCGACCTTCACGGTCATTTTCGCATGGTTCATGAACTCGGAGAACAAGTTGCGCAAGACGCTCATGTTCCTCGTGCTCATCTGTCTTGGCTCGGTGGCGGTGGGACTGTTTCTCAATGCGGGGCAGGGCTTTACAACGAGGATCTATAACGCCTTGCAGGCTTCCATGCAGACGGGCCGGGGATTTTGGGCGCGCAACCCGGAATGGGTCACGCTGTTTTACACGCTCAAGGAATCCACGGAGATGTACTCCACAATCCTGAACTCGGATTTCTACGCGGCGTTTCTGGTGATGACGCTGCCGTTCGTGCTGGCGATGTTTTTTGTGGAGGATCATCCTCTTTTCAAGGCCCTGGCCGTCATCACTTTTCTTCTCATGAATGTGTGCCTGTCTTTCACGAACTCGTACGACTCGTACCTGTCCGTCACTTTCGTTACTTACCCGGTGTTCTTCATCCTGGGATACCTCTATGTGCGGTCGTGGAACCTGTCGAAGCGTTTCGTGGTATCGTTTTTTGCCTGTTCGGCGGTGTTGGGCGCGACAATCGCGCTGCTGATGTATCCGAAATTGTCGCAAACCTGGGATTTCAAATCGGAGGCGATCTACGGCCGCAAAATTCTGTGGATGGGCGGGTTCTGGCCGTGGCTTTACCGCGACGATGCGACGCGCAGCGCCATTGACTGGCTATCGGTGATCTTTGGCACGGGGCCGGGTGGCTACCGTTTTTATTTCCCGGTGCATCGAGACCCGACCTTCTTTGACAACCAGATCAACAATGTCACGACCTTTGGGCATAATTGGTACCTCGATGTCCTGTTGGAATACGGGGCGGTGGGGCTGCTGATCTTCCTCGCGTTTCATTTTCGGGTGTTGCTCGACGCGTTTCGGCAGGTGCGGACCACAGAGAGCCGGACGCACCAATTCTATCAGATTGCGGCGATCTCGAGTTTGCTGGGCATCGGCCTGCAGAACTGGTTCAGCCCGAACAACCGATGGGCTGTGTGCGGGATGATCTACTGGTCCATCTTCGGGCTCAGTATGGGGATGCATCATATTGACACGCCCGGGTCTCCTCCCGGCGGCGCGGCACAGGCACGACGCGGGCCTGTCGTTGCAAAGTGGCTGGCCTACGCCTTTGCCGGGCTTTTCCTCCTGCGCAATGTGCCACTGTCGGTGAACTACTGGCTGGGAGCGCTGGCCAATGCGCGCGGGTTGCGGCTTATGGACACGGCGGAACTTGTCACGGGCACACGCCAAAAGGATTTCCTGCTGCGCAGCAGCAAGGAATTCGACAAAGCCATTGCCTACAACCCGACATTCGCGACTTCCTACTACAAGCAAGGGCATGTCCTGAACCAGTTGCAAGACACGGAGCGGGCAATCGAACGGTACGAGCAGTTGCAAAAGGTTTTTCCGCACTACTCGGAGATTCACTTGAACCTCGGGATCATGTATTCGGCGAAGGCCGATACCGCGAAGGGCGAGGAGCGCTTGAAGTGGCTGGAAAAGGCGTATGCATCAAGCCGTGAGGCGGCGCGCCAGTCGCTCAAGTCGAACATTCAATGGATCGCCGGCATCATCGGCGAGGAATATGCAAACGCGCTGTCGGATCAGGGGCAGACGGACAAGGCGAACGAAGTTCGCGAGCAGATCAAACAATACTTCCGGTCGGTGATCGAGTACAAGCCGCGCTTGCCGGAGGTCGTTCTTGACCGCGAACGGTTTTACAAATTCGCGCAACAGAAACTCGTGCAACTGGGCATCAAGACGGGCAAGCCGCAGGAGGCCATTGCGGTGCTCCAGCAGATGTATATCGAGGATCCCGACAATGTGGGCACGCTCAACAGCCTGCTGCGGCTTTTCGATGAGCAAAGGATGCCGGCCGAGAAGGTGAAATTCCTCACGGAGGCTGTCCACAATGCTCCGTTGAATCCGGAACTTCGGCTGCGGCTGGCCGAGGCTCATTTGGCTGTGGGAAACCGCGACGAATACCTCAAGCAGTTGCGCAAGGTTGAGTACATTGATCCGGAAAACAAGTTTGCCCTGGCGCAATTGTACGCCGCCCTGTCTGCCCAGGGAGCGACGGCTCAGGCTGCGGCGTACCGAGACAAACTCAGCAGTGCGGGAGTGGACATCAGCCGGGTCAGGCCGTGGACCGAAGCGGAACTCAACACGACCGATGTGACCCCGTTGCTGACGCGATTGCGTTCGCAACTCACCACGGCGCCGGTACCCCAGACGACGGCGCCAAAGCCTGTAGCCCAGCCCACCACCGCTCCTGTCGCGGACCCAACGACGGCGCCCGCAGCGGGAGGACAGACTGATCGCCTGGCGCAGGGTCCGGTGACGACCGCTCCGGTTTCGCCGGAATAGGGACGCGCTCTTTGCCGGCTTGCTTTCTCCCCAATTTCTCTGCAGGGACGGCATCATGAGCGACGATTCGGCAGTGCGGGCTGCGCACGAGATCAAAGAGTTTTTTATAGAGCGCGATCTGTTTGCGCGTCATTGCGGGATCGAATTGTTGGAGGTGGGACCGGGGACAGCAGTGGCAAGGATGGCGCTGGGCGAGCAGCATCTCAACGGCCTGCGGATGGCCCACGGGGGCGCGATTTTTACGCTGGCAGATTATACTTTTGCTGCGGCGTCCAACTCGCGCGGGCAGGCGGCGGTGGCCGTCAGCGTGACCATTTCATTTGTCAAGGCGGCGGGCTCCGGTGTGCTGCGCGCTGAGGCGCGGGAGGTATCGCTATCGTCGCGGCTGGGGGTTTACATGATCGAAGTCCGCGACGACGCGGGCGAACTTGTGGCGGTGTTTCAAGGCACGGCCTACCGCAAGAGCATGCTGCTGCCCTTCGGCTGAACGGCCGGCGTGCGCCCGCGACGGCGCGGTGCTCACGCGGCGCTTTACAAGGGGGTTCCGTCTGTGTGTGTATCCCGACCGGAGCCTGTGCAGATCGAAGAGTGAGGGCGCAGCGCGGGAAATGCCGCGCCGGAGAGGAGTGCCATGTCTGTCAAAGTGAAGATCGAAGAACTTTTGCAGGAGATGGTCGAGCGCGAGGCCTCGGACCTCTTCCTCAAGGCCGGCCAACGGCCCTGCCTGCGAATAGACGGGCAGATCGTGATGACGGACCACCCGGAACTTACGATGGACGAGTCGCACGAGATTGCGGTGCAACTCATGACGCCCGAACAGGCGGAATACTTCCGGACCGTACCGGAGATGGACTTGGCGGTGGGCATCCGCGGTGTGGGGCGGTTTCGTGTGAATGTGTTCCGCCAGCGCGGTTCGACGGGCTTGGTATTCCGCTATGTGTCGAACCCTTCGTTTTCCTTCGAGGAACTGAACCTGCCTCCCGTCGTGCGGGATTTGTCCAACCGGCGCCGCGGTTTGATCTTGGTGACGGGCACAACGGGCAGCGGCAAGAGCACGACGCTGGCGGCCATGATCAACCACATCAACCACACGCGCCGCGCCCACATCGTCACGATCGAGGATCCCATCGAATTTCTGCATCAGGACGATCTGGCGATCATCAGCCAGCGCGAGGTGGGGTTCGACACGAAGAGTTTCAGCGATGCGCTCAAACATGTGCTGCGCCAGTCGCCCGACATTATTCTGATCGGTGAAATGCGCGACCTCGAGACCATCTCGACGGCCATTGCTTCCGCGGAAACGGGGCACCTCGTGCTGTCCACACTGCACACGATTGATGCGGTGCAGACGGTGGAGCGCGTGATCAATTATTTCCCTGCTTACCTTCACCCGCAGATCCGCATGGAACTGGCCTTGTGCCTCGAGGGGGCGATCTGTCAGCGCTTGCTTCCGATGGCGAGCGGGCGCGGTCGCATTCCGGCCGTGGAGATCCTCATCGGCACTTCGTCGGTGCGCAAACTGCTACACGAGGGGCGGACCCTCGAACTGCCTCAATACATCGAGGCGGGCGGGCATGTGGGCATGCAGACTTTCAACCAATCGCTGCTGGCGCTCTACAGGGCCAAGAAGATCAAGATGGAGGACGCACTGGCCTTTGCCACCAGCCCGGACGAGTTCCGCCTCATGGCCGACGGCATTGCGAGCGGAGTGCGCGCGAAAGAGATGGGCGGGCATTACAGCCGGTGATCGCGGCCGGCGCCGCATGAGGATTTGCTTGCCGAGGCCGGGCGGCAGGCCGCAAAGTTCCGGCTCATGACCTCTGACATGCGTGCGGCCATTGACCTCGCGGCCGAGTTTCCCATCAAAGAACAATATGCCTTTTTCAACCACGCCGGCGTGGCGCCGATTCCGGTATCCACTCAGGCGGCCATCACCGAGTTCGCCCGGGATGCTGCGGAGGAAGGGCCGACCAACTACGCTGCGTGGCTGCACGGGATGGCCGTGACGCGTCAGACGGCGGGCGAACTGCTGAACACAGATCCCGACAACATCTGCTTTGTCCACAATACGACACACGGCGTGCTGATCGTGGCGAACTCGATCCGGTGGCAGCCGGGCGACAATGTCGTGGGGCTGGCTCACGAATTTCCGGCGAATGTGCTGCCGTGGCGCAACCTTGCGGAGCGCGGCGTGGAGTTCCGGATGGTGCCGGAAGAACCGGACTTCACATATAACATAGACAAAATTGCGGCCAGCATGGATGCCCGCACCCGGCTGCTGACGGTGTCGTGGGTGGAGTACGCGACGGGTGTGCGCAACGACTTGCGCTCGCTGTCGGCACTTTGCCGCGAGCGCGGCGTGCTGTTCTGCGTGGACGCCATCCAAGGGCTGGGGCTGTTGCCGCTGGACCTTGCCGAGGTGCAGGTGGACTTTCTGATGGCGGACGGTCACAAGTGGCTGCTGGCGCCGGAGGGTTGCGGGATCCTGTATGTGCGCCCGGAGGTGATCCCGGATCTGAACTCGAGCATGCTGGGGTGGTGCGGACTGAAAAACCCGCAGGATTATGACAACTACGATCAGCCGTACAAGCCCAACGCCAAGCGGTTTGAGGAAGGGTCGCACAATTTGATGACGATTATTGCGCTGGGCGCCAGCATGCGTCTGATGTTGGATGTGGGCGCGGCGCACATTGAGGGCCGGGTGCGGACGCTGACCGGCCAACTGATCGAAGGGGCGCGCCGGCGGGGCTGGGATGTGGTGACCCCGGATGACCCGCAGCGGCGCGCGGGCATCGTCAGCCTGCGGCGCCCGGGCGTGGATGTCCGGGATCTCATGACTCGCCTGCAGCAGGAACACAAAATTATCGTGGCGGCCCGTCGGGGATTTTTGCGTGTCTCGCCGCACTTTTACAATGACGAGGGTGAGATTGCCCGGCTGCTGGACGCGCTGCCGTGAGCGGCGGCCTTTTCGTTTCGCTTGCCTCGCAGGGGGCGGAGTGGCGAATTGGGAGCCGACATGAACCCGGGAGATGACAAACGGACGCGCCCTACGGCGCAAGAAGGGGGGCGGACGGCATGAATCTGGTGGCGATCCTGTTGGCGGGCGGGCAAGGCTCGCGATTGTCCATTCTGTCGCAGCGGCGCGCGAAACCGGCCGTGCCGTTTGGCGGCGCGTACCGCATCATTGATTTCACCGTGTCAAATGCTATGCATGCCCAGATTCCGGCACTCGGCATTGCGACGCAGTACAAGCCGTCGAGTCTGATGGAGCACTTCGGCACGGGGGAGTGGTGGGGCTACATGGGGCGCGGCCGGGTGGCCCGCATCCTGCCGCCGTACACGGGCGAGGCTGACAGTGACTGGTACAAGGGCACGGCGGATGCGGTTTGGCAGAACCGCCAGTTTATCCAACGGTTTCATCCCGACATTGTGGTCGTTCTGTCCGGTGACCACATTTATTACATGGACTATCTCCAGATGGTGGATTTCCATGTGAAGTCGCGCGCTGACGCCACGGTGGCGCTGCAAGAGGTGCCGTGGGAGGAAACATCCCGGTTCGGGCTTGTCCAGATCGCCGAGAACGGCCGGGTCACGGCGTTTCAGGAAAAGCCCAAGTCCAACCCGGTGTCGAACCTGGCTTCGCTCGGGATTTACATTTTCAATGCCGACATTTTGCTGAGGCGACTGGCAGAAGATGCTGCCGATCCGACGAGCGATAACGACTTTGGGAAGAACATCCTGCCGGCCATGCAGGCGCAGGACCGGCTGTTCGGTTGGGTGTTTGACGGTTATTGGCGCGATGTGGGAACAATCGAGTCGTACTGGCAGGCGAACATGGAAACCTTGGATCCGTCGTCGGGTTTGGACCTGGCGCGGTGGGATGTCAGGACGAATTATTTCGATCCGCGGCCGGGCAATGACCTGCCGGCGCGCATCTGTCGGGGCGGTCGCGTGCGTCATTCGCACATTGCGCGGGGCTGCGTGATCGAGGGGGAGGTAGAAAACAGTATTGTGTTCCCCGGTGTGCACATCGGTCGAAACTCCGTCGTGCGCGACTCGGTCATCATGAACAATTGTGAAATTGCCGATGATTGTCTCGTGGACCGGGCGATTCTGGACAAAGACTGTGTGGTGGACCGCAGCAGTCGCGTGGGCGCAGGGGACAATACGGTGAACAAGGAGTTTCCGCACCTGCTCGACTCGGGCATCACGGTGCTAGGCAAGAATGTGCTGCTGCCGCCGGGCACGGTACTCGGCCGCAACGCGCTTGTCTTTCCGGGTGTCCGGCCGGAGGATCTTCCGGGCAGCGAAATAGAAAGTGGGGCCACGGTGCGAGCCGCCAAGCCCCTGTGGTGAGAGGTGGAATCTTGCGAATTGGGCGCGTGTTTGTGGTCGTGATGGCTGTCGGAGTGGCGTTGGCCAATCCCGCGTTTGCGGCACCGGTCACCGTGGAATCGGGTTATTTTGCGGATGCGGAATTCCAGCCGCTGATGGATGCAGACCCTCGCGTGCTCGAACGCGAGCCGGCGGCCGTGCTTGTGTTTGCCGCCGACCAGTCGGCGTTCACAGCGCTGGCGGAGTTCGACAAGTGGGCGCAGCGGCCGCACCGGTTTGATTTCGCCATTTACGCGGTGGTGCCCGGGCGGGAGGGTGACACGGCGCTGGTCGTCGAGGAGATTTTGCGCCAGCGCAATGTGCGCGTGCCCATCTTTTTCACGACCTCTGCCGACTATCTTGCCGGCGAGCCGTACAAACTGCTGGTGCTCCGCGGCGGAGGGGCCCTGCAACTCACGCGGTTTTCCCTCGAGGACCTCGAGCGTCGGATGGAGCGTGCGAGCGAGGACGCGGGACTGGAACCGCGCTCCCTGCCGGCTTCGGATACTCAGACAAGCCCCGGCAGCCCGCCGGCATCCGGTGATTCAGCCACGACGGCGCCCCGCCGTCCGCCGGGCCGAAAAGGGGTTTACAACAATTCCCGTTTTGGGTTTACCGTCCGCTTCCCGGACGGATGGGTGTACCGCGAATCGCGAAGCGGCGATGGCGCCGTGGGAGAGCGCGTCGCGGGGCCATCGAAGATGGACATGCGCGTCTGGGCAACGCCCAACGAATTCGCCGCGGATGGATCCCCCGGCAAGATGACCGTCCGGGACTACCTCACTCAGCACATCGAAACGCTGGGGCAGCAGGAGGGCGCCACCGTGGAGGTCGAGGCGCGCTATGTCGTGCGGGAGGGATTTAGCGAGGGGCGCGATTACACCTACTCGTACACGAACAAGGACGGCGAAAAACGGCGCGGCCGTTTGCAAGCCATCGAGGCAGACGGCGTGTTCAAGGTCGCAGCCGTGGAAGGTCCGGCTGCAGAGTTCGACCGCAGTTCAAGCATGATCGAGGACTTCATCGGGAGTTTTTCGGCAACCCGATAGCAACCGCGAAAACGATAGACTTTCGGAACCCTGCTGCATGCCCGGGAAAGCATGCAGCGTTTTTTTTTTTTTTGATCTATGAACGAATATTTAGCGCGAATTGAGTAATAGTAGCGCATCGCAACACCACAATCCGGAAAGGATGCATTTCCATGAAGATGAACCAAATCACCAAAGTGGCTGCTGTGGCGGCCGTTCTCTCCGCTTTTACTTTCCCGGCCTTCGCTGAGACCTGCGGGTCCAAGACCTCAGCCGATTGCGGCGACAAGTCGGCCTACAAGGCTTCGAAGGCTGCCAAGGGTGGCGAGGGCGAGAAGAAGGAAGCCAAGGACATCGTGGATACGGCGGTTGGCGCCGGTTCGTTCTCGACCTTGGTCGCGGCCGTGAAGGCTGCCGGCTTGGTTGATGTGCTGAAGGGCGAAGGTCCGTTCACCGTCTTTGCCCCGACGGACGATGCCTTCAAGAAGTTGCCTGCCGGTACTCTCGAGGACCTGCTCAAGCCTGAGAACAAGGAAAAGTTGGCTGGCATCCTCAAGTACCATGTTGTCTCCGGCAAAGTGAAAGCGGCCGATGTGGTTAAGTTGAAGAGCGCCAAGTCCGTTGAGGGTTCCGAAATCAAAATCACTGTGGATGGCGACAAGGTGAAGGTGGACGACGCCAATGTGGTGAAGACGGATGTCGAGGCCAGCAACGGCGTGATCCATGTGATTGATGCCGTGATTCTCCCGAAGAAGTAATGACTGACTTCCCGCCCGACGCGCGGGCGGCGGGCGGGTGATGCACCCCTCCGGGCCGGGAATCGGCTTGAGCCGGTTCCCGGCGTTTTTTTTTTGTAAAATGCCTGCCCGGCAACGGGCTCTCCGTGATGCGGGTCGCTCCGAGGAATGCCGGGACCGGCGATCCGGGAGTCGCACGGAAATTTCAGGAGGGCTTGCCCCCGAAGTGCTCGGCGACTTTGGCGGCAAGGACATTGAACTCGCGCCGAATGTTTTCCACGACGAAGCGGGCCTGCTCCACCGTGGAGACCTCGGCGCTGTTGACGAAGTCGCGGATGTGCATCATGGGTTCCAGGATCTCGCGCCCGGCCTCGCTGAGGCGGCCACTGGCGGAACCCTGCAGGATGCCGCTCAGCCCGGTGAAGAGGTTGGAGACTTTGACATCTGTCGCTGTCACGACGAGTTCGCGGAGGGAGTTGTCAATCAGTTCGCCGCGTGTTTTGAAGATGGCGATGACCTTGCGCAGTTTGCTTTCGAGTTCGACCAGGCCGAGGTAGATGATGTTGTCGGCTTGGGCGGTGTGGGGGATGCTGGCAACGCTGGATAACCCGGCCACATCCTCCACGCGCCAAGTGTAAACGGCCGTCACGCCGTTTCGGAACAGTAAATCGTTGAACAGGGCGAGGTAATGTTCCTGCTCGCGTTCCCCGCCGGCGGAGGCGAGGAAGTCGCGCAGTCCGTCAATGACGAGACAGGCAGGGCGTGCGGTTTCCACGAGGCGTTTTGTTTCGTGGTAAAATGCGGCGATATCGAGGCCGCTGGGGGTGGCGTGGACGACATGCAACCGGCCCTCGGCCGAAGCCGCGGCAAATCCGAGGCCGCGCCGGTCCATATTGCGAATCAGGCGGGCCGGTCGCTCGTTGAAACAGACAAAGACGGCCGCATCGCCCTGCCTGAGGGCGGCCGCCACGAAATGGGCTGCGAGGATCGTCTTCCCGGTGCCGCTCATGCCGGCGAGCATCGTGACGCTTCCGCATAGCAAGCCACCATTCATGAGTTCGTCCAAGTCGGCGGACCCGGTCGAACGGCGCGTGGCTTCGTCACAAACCTCCTGTGTATCGGGTCCTGCCAGCGGCACGAACGGAGCGACCCGCACGCCGCGCGAGTCAATGCGGAAGGAGTGGCCGCCTTCGACGAAGCCTTGCCCGCGCGCCTTGACAATCTCGATGGTGCGCTCGCGCCGGCCGCCGAGGTGAGCCGCCGGCGAGTGCGACAGCCGCACGACCGTGTCCACGGTGAACTCTTCGTGGGCGGCAGACTCTGACTCGCTGGTGAGGTCGCTGGTGAGAATGACCGTCAGCCCCAGTCCTTTGAGTTTCAGGATGAACTCCGAGAACAACTTGCGTTGTTCCTCGCCGCTCATGGGCAGTTGCCAGATGAGGTTGATGGGATCCACGAGGAGTCGTTTGGCGCCGATCTCGATGACGCCTTCGGTGATCTGGGTGATGGCGTTGCTCTCCTTCTCGGCGAAGGAACTGAAAAGGTCGTCACGGCGGGCAAAAATGACGCGCAATTTTTTGGCTGCGGCCATCTCGCGGACATTCCAGCCGAAACTGGCGGCGTCGCGTTCGAAGTGCTCCGGAAACTGCTCGAACGAGAGGATCAATCCGGGTTCGTCATCCTGCAGGATTCCGTTCATGATGATCTGCATGCCCAAGACCGATTTGCCGCTGCCGGGTGTACCCTGCAGGAGGATACTTGTACCGCGGCGGAATCCGCCGCCCAACACCAGATCCAGCCCTTCCACTCCCGTCCGCAGCACATCAGCCGTTTTGGGCTCCGCCGCTACTGTCATCGTCTGACCGTCCCCGACCTGAGAGATGTTGGGGGGTGCGCACGGTTTTGCCCGCACACCCCGCGTCTGCTGATACAGGCACAGAGCAGTTCGATTGCAAGTGTAATGGTTGACGGATGTGAGATGAAACGGCAGTTGCGCCCGCGCAGGGGCCGGGTCAGAAGACTCCGTCATGGGACGACGGCGCGAGAGGGGCAGGACAAGCGCACGGCCACCCGCACCCGTTCATGAGGCGGCAACGGCGGGAGCCCTGCGGGCGTGGCGGCCGGAGACAGTGGCAGTGCTTGGCGGCCTTGCACTGGTTCTGTTCCTGATGCGGCTGGTGAGCAACGCTGTCGGTTGGTGGGGAATGCTGCGATACCCTGCCGAGTTGAACATTGGCGAGGGCGTCACCCTGTTCGAGGCCAAGCGGCTCGCAGCCGGTCAACCTATTTACAAACCCGTGGATGAACCGCCTTACTGGTTTGCAACCTACCCGCCTTTATATCAGTGGTTTGTCAGTCTTTGGGTAGATGCTGGTCTCGCTTGGGGGCGCGCGCTGTCGCTGGGGGCGAGCGCAGCCAATGGGATCTTGGCGGGTCTGGCTGTTTGGCGCCTTGGCGGGGGCCGTCTGGCATCGGCGTTGGCGGTTCTGATATGGCTGACCTCGCCGTACACCGATTATTGGACGGCGGCAGCACGCGTGGACATGTTGGGCCGGGCGCTGGCGTCCGCGTCCGTGTGCTGCGTGATCGGGCGGACGGGCCGGTGGCCATGGCTTTGGGCTGGGGTCGTGCTGGCATCGCTTGCGATGATGACCAAACAAACCATGGTCGCCGGTGGCCTCGCGTGTGTTCTGATCCTGCTGCTGGAGTCGCGGCTGCGCGCTACGGTGTTTGGCGCGGCATGGTTGAGTCTGACCTTGGCAGGTTACGGGGCGCTGACTCTGGCGACAGGCGGTCATTTCTGGCGCAATGTGTTTGGTGACATCGCCCGCAGCACGCAATGGTCGCTGATGATGCAGTTCGTTGGCGGTTTCGTGCAGGTGCATGCGCCGTTGTTGCTGGCCTCGGCCGTGGCAATCGCCGGGGGCTGGCGCCAACCCGGCGTCAGGCGTGCAACCTGTGTGGCGCTTGCCGGTGTGCCGCACCTTCTGCTGACCGGCAATGACGGCGCGGATGTCAATTATTTTTTTGATGTTGTGTGGGGCTTGGCTGTGTTGTCAACCGCCGGAATGGGGGCGGCTCACGGTGCGCCGCGCTGGCAAGGACCGTTGGCAGGGGTTTTTGTGCTGGCTGGCGCCCTGATGAGTGTCGCGCTGCTGGAACCGCTGCGTGGCCCGACGCCGGAGCAAGAGGCCGCGGCGCGCCGCATCACGGAGATCCTGCGCCGTGCAGGCCCGCCCGTGCAGAGCGAGTTTGTGGGTTACACCCTTGCGGCAGGCGGGGAACCGGACTACCTGCCGTACATGTACCGGCTGCTGGAGGAGCGCGGGGTGTGGAATTCCGCGCCGATTGTCGGCCGGATTGAGCGGCGCGAGTACCACGCCATCCTGGTCACATCGCGAGCGCCAGCGCGTTGGGGTCGCAGCATTCTCGACGCGCTCGAGCGCTATTACGAACCGGCCGAGGTTTTCCGGGGCACTTATATTATCGAAGGGCCGGACGACCAGATCCTTTACCGTCCCCGCCGGTAGGCTTTGCCATTTGACTTGCCCGCAGCCGCGCCGGGCGGCCATGCTCCGGCTTTCGGTTTGAGGTGTGATGTGAACGATTGGAATGCTGCCACCACAGAGGCACCGCTGGATACGGCTGCCTACATTGCGCTGGAGGAGCAGTACGGCGCGCACAATTACCACCCGTTGGATGTGGTGCTGACGCGGGGGCGGGGCGTCTGGGTATGGGATGTTGATGGCAACAAATACCTTGACTGTCTCTCGGCGTATTCAGCGGTGAACCAGGGGCATTGTCACCCGCGGATCATTGACGCGCTCGTCCGGCAGGCGCAGCGCCTGACCCTGACCTCGCGTGCCTTCCGCAACGACCAGTTGGGTCTATTTTACAAGGAAGTGTGCGAACTGACGAATTCCCACATGGTGCTGCCGATGAACAGCGGCGCCGAGGCTGTGGAATCAGTGATCAAGGCTGTGCGCAAGTGGGGTTACCGATGCAAGGGGGTGCCGGAGGGTCGCGCGGAAATCATCGGATTTACCAATAATTTTCATGGGCGCACGATCACGATTGTTGGGTTCAGCACGGAGCGTCAGTATCAGGATGGTTTTGCGCCTTTCACGCCGGGGTTCCGCGTACTGCCGTTTGGGGATTTTGAGGCGCTTGAACGGGCGGTGACTCCCGAGACCGTGGCGATTCTGGCCGAGCCGATTCAGGGCGAGGGTGGGATCATCATTCCGCCGGCGGGTTATTTTCGCCGGGTGCGGGAGTTATGCGACCGCGAGCGGATCGTGCTGATTCTGGATGAAATCCAGACGGGTCTTGGCCGTACCGGAAAAATGCTGGCCGAAGAGCACGAGGGGATCGTGGCGGATTTGACCCTGATCGGCAAGGCCCTGTCGGGCGGTGTCTATCCTATTTCCGCCGTTTTGTCCAACGAGGAGGTTCTCGGTGTTTTTCAGCCGGGTGACCACGGCAGCACTTACGGCGGTAATCCGCTGGCCTGTGCGGTGGCGCGGACGGCGCTGCGGGTGCTGGTCGAGGAGGGGATGATCGAAAACTCGGCGCGCCTTGGGCCGTATTTTCTCGCGGGTCTGCAGTCCATCCGCAGCCCGTACATCCGCGAGGTGCGCGGCCGCGGCCTGATGATCGGCGTGGAACTGCATCCGGAAGCGGGCGGCGCGCGGCCGTTCTGCGAGCGCCTGCGGGCCCGCGGCATCCTGTGCAAGGACACACATCAGCACATCATCCGCATCGCTCCGCCGCTGGTCATCACGCGCGACGACATTGACTGGGCCTTGGAGCGCATCGCGCCGGTGCTGGAGGGGCGCGAGTAGGTGGTTTATCTGGCGGGCCGGCTACGGGCGCGCGGGCTCGACGGTGAAGGTGACCCAGTCGGCGCGCCCGAAATCGTCGGCGCAACGCAGGCTGTGGGTGCCGGGCTGAGGCAGCCAAAAGGCTGTTTGCTGGGGATCCGCCGTGGCGATCAGTTCGCCGTTCAGGAACCAGTAGAGGCGTCCCGTAGGCGGCGGGGCGGCGGCCTCGAGCGCGACCTTCTGGGCCTCGAGGGAGCGTTCAGCGGCGATGAGGAAATGGTCGCCGGGGCGGGGGCGCACGATGCGCGGGCCGGCGTTGCGCGCCGCTCCGGGGCAGTCGGCAAAATGTGGCGGGCGGTGCGCGTGTGTCCTGCTATTTTGTGCCAGCCAGGCGGCCGCCTGCGGCGGCCAGACGGCTGCGATGCGGCTCTCGTAATCGCGTCCAGCCATGCAACGGGTGCAGAGTTCGTGGCCTGTAGCGCGGTCAATCCACAGGCGCCGGTGCACCGAGCAGGCGGGCAAAGCGGATTTCCCAGCGGCCGTGAGGCATTCCACGGTTTTTGTTGTCGGGCAGTCGGGATTGGGCGGGAGCCCCGTTTCGGCGCAGACAACCGTGCTGGCGATGTCGGAAGTCGGGCGCGGCCACGGGGCGTATGGGCGAGTGCGCAGCGTTTGGATCAATCCGAGTGCCACTGGCGCGGCCGCTTCAGCGCCGACGAGGGCGCGGCTGGGTCGTCCGTCGAAGTTGCCGATCCAAACGCCCACCGTGTGCCGTGCGTCGCAGGCGATTGTCCACGCGTCGCGAAAACCGCTGCTGGTTCCGGTTTTCCACGCTACACCCTGCAGACCGGCCAGATCGGCGGCGACTCCTTCGGGCGGTCGCAGGTGAGAATCGCTCAGTGCAGCGCAGACGAAGTAACAGGCTCCCGGGGCGAGCACCCGCACGGGCGGCGGCACCGGCCGGTTGGCGGTCACGCGCCACGGCAGGTAGTTGCCTCCGCGAGCCAGCACCGCATACGAATTGGTCAGGTCCACCAAGCGCACGCCGCAGGTGCCGATAGCCAGCGACAGTCCGTAGTCGTCCGCTGGTTGGCGCAGAGTCTCCATGCCGCAGTCGCGCAGTAACCGGATTGTGCGCCCGAGTCCGGCGCGCCGCAAGGCTTCGATGGCCGGAATATTGAGCGACCAGGCCAGCGCCTTGTCCGCCCGCACAAGTCCTTGAAAGGTTTGATCAAAGTTTTCCGGGTCGTATCCGCGGTAGTTGGTTGGCACATCGCACAAGACCGTCGAGGGCAGCATCAGACGCTGATCAAAGCACAGCGCGTAGATGAGGGGCTTGAGTGTCGAGCCGGGCGAACGCACGGCCAGCGCGCCGTTGACCTGTCCGGCATCGGTTCGGGAGGAATAGTCCACCGAGCCCACCATGGCAAGGATGTCGCCGGTGGCATTGTCCAAGACGACAGCCGCGCCGTTGGTCACGCCGCGCGGGCGCAGCGCGGCGACGCGCGACCGTAGCATCCTTTCCGCCTCGCGCTGGATGGCGAGGTCGAGCGTGGTGGTCAGACGGGTATCGCGCGGGTAAAGGAAATGCACGAAATCGCAGAAATGGGGCGCTTCGTTGACCGCGTCGAACGACCCGACAGCCGTGCGGGCTGCCAGTGCGCGGTCGTGTTCGTCGCGGGTGATGACGCCGGTTTCGAGCATGCGTCGAAGCACCTCGTGGCGGCGCCGCAGGGCCGCGTCGAGATGGCGGTCAGGTCGCAACCTCGAGGGTGACTGGGGCACGCCAGCCAACAGGGTTGCCTCGGGCAAGGTCAGGTCGCGCGCGGCTTTGCCGAAGTAACGGCGCGCAGCGGCCTCCGCTCCGCAAACATTGCCGCCGTACGGGGCGTTTGTAAAATAGAGTTCGAGGATGCGGCGTTTGGTCAGCCGGTGCTCGACCTGCAGCGCGCGGAAAGCCTGACGCATTTTCCATCCCAGCGAGCGCGAGCGGGGTTCGCCCAGCATGGCCACCTGCATGGAAATGGTGGACGCGCCGGACACGACGCGCCCGCGCCGGATATTGGTGAGGGTCGCGCGCACGACGGCCAGCGGATCAATTCCCCCGTGGCGGAAAAACCGTTCGTCCTCGACCGCCACCGTGGCTTTGACGAGCCAGGGCGAGACTTCGTCGAGACTGACGGGGATGCGCCATCGCTCATCATTGCCCAGGTAGGCGCGCAAGGGCCTACCGTGACGGTCAAACAGATGGCTGGATACATCCCCCGAAGTCAGGCGGGAGAGGTCAATGGGTATTCGCGCAGCCGCAATGTGCAGCGCGATCCATGCCGCGCCTGAAAGGACGGCGCAAGAGACCACAACCACTGCGGTACGGCGCGCCGCACGGCTCCGCGCGGCCTGCCGGACAAGTGCGACCAGTCGTTGCCCCTGCATGATGTCAGGATGTCAGCCCGCCAGGGCGGGTGCAAGGTGCTTGCGCGCGGAGTTCAGTCGAGCAGGCCCTCGAAGCATGAGCGTCCGCGGCGGCACACATCTGCGCCGGCGAGGCTGTCGTCAGGCCCGCACGGATGCATCGTCCGCACACACCAGAACACCTCGGTCAATTGAGTGCTCATGTCGCGCGGCCGGTCGGGCTCCGTGTCCACATCAGTGTACATGTTTTTGCTTCGCAGATGGATGCAAAGCGTGGTGCGATCGTACTTGGTCACGAGCGGCCCTCCTCCCCGCCCGCGAGAGCCATCAGCGCTCTGCGGACGATCACCTTGTAAAGTGTTACCTTGTATCCATTTTGTGCGAGGGGTTTGGCGCCCTCCACGGCCAGTTCGCCGGCCCGGGCGGCGTTTTCTTCCGTGAGCGGTTTGTTTGCGAGGAACTCTTCCGCCTTGGCGGCGCGGTGGGGCACGGGGGCCGCGGACCCCAGCACAATGCGCGGGTCGCGCACGGTGGCGCCCTCGAGGCGGGCCGCCACGGCGACATCGGCCAACGGCCAGTCGTAACTTTGCTTTTCCCGCAATTTGATGTAATGGCTGCGAAGGCCGCGCGCGGCACCCGGCACGGACACCTCCACGATCAGATCGTCAGGCTTCAGCACATTCTCGCGCTGCAGGTTTTGCGAACTGGTAAGGAAGAATTCCGCCATGGGGATGGTCCGCGTGGCCCCGCCCTTGGAGAGCACTTTGATCTCGGCGCCAAGGGCTGACAAGGCTACCGCGGTTGCGCTGGGGTGGACAATCACGCAGGGCTCGCCCTCGGTGAAAATGGCATGGTAACGGTTTTCGCCTTCTTTCGCATAGCAGCGGTCGCCGCCCTTACGCAGGCACGGGAAGTCTTCGCTGCGCAGGTACCAGCACCGCGGCCGCTGACAGAGATTGCCGCCGAGGGTGGCCATGTTGCGCACCTGAGGCGTGGCGGCGAGGCCGGCAGCCTGCGCGAGTGCAGGGTGCGCGGTGCGCACGGTGTCGCTTGCGGCGATTTCGGCCAGGGTAACCAGAGCCCCCAGCCTCAGCGCGCCGTCGTCATCGGTGCGGATGAATCGCAGCGCGTCGCACTTTTTGATGTTCACCAGCCGTTTGGGCGCGGTAATCCGCTCTTTCATTAGGTCGAGCAGGTCCATGCCGCCAGCGTACACGACGGTATCGGTCCAATCCGGCCCGAGGAGCGCGGCAGCCTCGGCCGGCGTGGCGGGTGTTGCGTACTCAAATTCCGGAAGACTGCTCAT
This sequence comes from Candidatus Sumerlaeaceae bacterium, assembly GCA_026418615.1. GTDB lineage: Bacteria > Sumerlaeota > Sumerlaeia > Sumerlaeales > Sumerlaeaceae > JAOAAY01. The sequence goes on from JAOAAY010000006.1 coordinate 32,076, forward strand.
GCGCTCTTTTCACCGCCTTTCTTTTGCAAAGCCGCAAGGACACGGTCGGGGGTCATGGGCAACTCGAATACGCGGGCGCCCGTAGCGTTGAAGATGGCGTTGGCAATGGCAGCGGGTGTGGGGATCACGGGCGACTCCCCAAGGCCCATGGCGCCGACGCTGTTTTTGCCATTGGCCACTTGAAACACAACGGGCTCGATTTCCGGACAGTCCGCCGGGCCGGCGATCTTGTAATCCATGAAGTTCGGATTCACCATCAGGCCGCGCGCGCGATCCATGATGCGGTCCTCAAACAGCGCGAAACTGACCCCCTGAATGACTCCGCCGGCTATCTGAGATTTGGCCGCGAGCGTGTTGAGCGTCAGGCCGGCATCCTGCACGGCGACCACCTTGATCACGCGGACGATGCCTGTCTCGATGTCCACTTCGACCTCGGCGAACTGCACGCCGGCCGTGGTGTTGCGGAACCCCTCGGTGTTGGGCCGGCGATCGGCACTGCCCGTCACCTTGTCCGCGGGAAGCAAAGCGCACGCCTGTTTCCACGAAAGGCTTTTGCGATTCTCGGCGCCGGCGCCGGATCCGTCTTCAACCCAAATCATGCCGTCCGCGGCGCGCAGGTGTTCGGGTTTGCTTTTGAAAAACGCGGCTGCCGCTTCGAACACTTTGAGTTTGGCCGCGTAGGCGGCTTCGCGCACGGCTGGCGCAACGGTGGGCGTGGTCGTACTGCCACCGCTGCCGGGCCCGTAGCCCAGCCGTGTGTCACCAGTTTTTACCGAAATATTGGAAGGCTTGAGGCCCAGTTCTTCGGCAACAACGGCGGCGATGGCTGTTTTGAAGCCGGTACCGATATCCTGCGCTCCTTGCATGAGAACGACTGTGCCGTCGCGATGGATCTCGACATCCGCGCGCGCCTGCCGTCCCCCCGCGGCGTACCACAGCGTCGAGGCCATGCCGATGCCGCGGCGTAGATGTCCGGTCCCCGCGCCCGGCGTCTTGTTGCGCCGGCTGGCCCAGCCAATGCGTTTGGCGCCGATCTTGTACTGCTCGCGGCGGATGGGGTCGCTGTCGTTGCGCATGCGGAACTCAAGCGGATCGAGGCCCAGTTCATGCGCCAGCATGTCCATGGTCTGTTCGAGGGCAAAGATGCCCTGAGGGTGACCCGGCGCCCGCATGGCCGCTGCAGCGCCCGCATTCGTGTGGACATCAGCCTCTTCTTTGTAAATTCCATCCTCGGGGAAATCGTAGATGGCCGGGATGGTGCAACCGGCGCCTCCGCCGACTCCGCCCGTGCCGCGTGTGCGGACGATGATTCCCACCAGTTTTCCGTCCTTGTCCGCGCCGGCTTTGACTTCCTGTCGCGAGTTGGGCCGGTTGCCGGCCGCGAGGTGTTCCTCTTTGCGGTCAAGCATCAGTTTGACGGGTGCGCCGGCCTTTCGGGCGAGTTTGGCGCACAGCACGCCTTCGGCGCGCGGTCCAAACTTTGCCCCGAAGCCGCCGCCCATGTATTCTGTGATGACGCGGACCTGTTCGGGTTTGAGGCCGAGGTTGCCGGCAAGGCCGTCGCGTACGCTGAAGACGCCTTGCGTCGAGGCCCAGACCTTGAGCCCCTCGCCGTCGGGCATGATGACATGGCCATGCGTCTCAAGCGGGCTGTGGGTTTGCACCTGTGTTCGGAAGGTGGCCTCGACGGCTACGGCTGCGGCTGCGATTCTTTTTGCGGCCTCGTCGGCGTTACCGCGCGGACGGCCTGGTTTCACATTGGGCTGGTCCTTGTAAACCTGCGGCGCGCCTTCGCGTTCGGCCTCGTCCAGGTCAACGACGAACGGGAGCGTTTCGTATTCGACTTTGACAGCACGGATGGCCTCCTCGGCGTGTGCCGGTGTGTCGGCAGCCAAGGCGAGGATTTCGTCGCCAGCGTAGCGCACGCGCTTCGTCCCAATCTGGCCTTCGTCGAAGGCAAGTACAATGGCCTTGACCCCCGGCATCCGCGCGGCGGCGGAAATGTCCACCTTTTTGACTACGGCGGCCGGATGGGGAGACCTCAGAATTCGTCCGTGCAGCATTCCGGGCAGGTTGAGATCATAGGTATATTTCGCACGCCCCGTCACTTTTTCGGCGCCGTCCACCCGCGTCACATCGGTGCCGACCACCGTGTGGGCCGATTTCAAGTCCCAAGGGGGCGGCGTGCCCTCGGGCACCTCCACTGTGATCTCCTTTTGCGCTCCGGGAAAACCAATGGAGATCTTCCTTTCCGTCATGGGGTCGCGTCTCCTCCGGCCAGCCTGACTTTGGCTTTTTCGACCGCGTCAAAGATATGGTTGTAGGTGCCACAGCGGCAAATGTTGCCGGACAAGGCTGCACGCACTTCATCGGGGGTCGGGGCGGGATTGGCGTCGAGCAACGCCTTGGTCGCCATGATGAAGCCGGGCGTGCAAAAGCCGCATTGGAGAGCGTCGCATTCGAGAAAGGCCTGCTGGATAGGGTGCAGCGCATCTCCTGCGGCCAGACCTTCGATGGTCTGAATGTCGCAACCTTGTGCGTCGAGTGCGAGTATCATGCACGCGGTGACGGCCCGACCGTCGAGCAGGACTGTACAGGCGCCACAAGTGGCCCGGTCGCAAACGAGTTTGGTGCCGGTGAGGTCCAGATGCGCGCGCAAGGCCTCGAGCAGGGTCGTGCGCGTCTCGACCGTGAGGGTGCGGGGTTTGCCATTGATTTTCAGGGTAACGGGTACCGTGCCGCGCAGGATTTTGGCGTCGACTGCGGCAGGTGTCGTCGGCTGCGCCCCTGTGGCGCGGGCGGCGAGGCCTGCGCCGGCGGTGGCGGCCAGCGTGCCGGCGCCTACCCCTTTGAGGAATCCGCGGCGGCTCAGTCCGCCGCCCGGCTTGTCGCCGGAGTTACTGTCTGTCATATCCCGTGGCCTCCTTGAGTGATGCGCATGCCATCGCTGCAGTCGGTACTGGAAACATGAGCGTTGAAAAGATGCGGCGTCAAGCAGGGCCTGCCTGAGCGGCGCGGATCTGTTCTTGAAATGCCATGCAAGGGTTTGCTGGATTCCGCCGGTGATCATCGACACCCATAGTCACCTTCACAGCCGGGAATTTGACGCGGATCGCGGTGAGACCTTGGCTCGCGCCGAGGCGGCCGGCGTCGACATGATCGTGTTGATCGGCGAGGATGTGGAGGATTCCCAGCGGGCCTTGGAACTCGCCAACTGCCACCCCGGTCATTTCCTTGTATCAGCGGGCGTGCATCCGCACCGCGCCTCTGCTTGGAGCGCGGAGACGGCGCGACGGCTTGAGGATTTGATACAGAGCGAACCGGCCATCGTGGCAGTCGGGGAGACCGGGCTGGACTACCACTACGACTTCTCGACGCGCGAGGCGCAGCACAAGGCTTTTCTGGACCAGTTAGCCATCGCGCACCGGGTGGCCAAACCGGTCGTCATCCATTGCCGCGAAGCCTACGACGACACTCTCGCCATCTTGCGCGAGCATTACACCCAGGCCCCCCGTCCCGCGATGCCCAAGCCCATGTCGCCATCCGTTCGCGACCGTCTGGCGGCTCTGCCCACCGGAGTTATGCATTGTTTCTTCGGTACGCCGGAGCAGGCGGAGGCTTTTACTGCGTTAGGATTTTACATTGGGCTCGGGGGCGGCGTGACCTTTAAGAATGCGACGCAACTGCACGAAGTGGTGCGACGCGTGCCCATTGAGCGCATCGTACTGGAAACCGATTCCCCCTACATGGCGCCGACACCGCACCGCGGCAAGCGTAACGAACCCTCGTACCTTCCGCTTGTGGCGGCACGCATCGCGGAACTTAAGGGGCTAACCGTGCAGGATGTGATCCGGGTGACGCACCGCAACGCCCTGCATCTGTTTCAGGTGAACGCCGACGATCCCCCCGTCATTGCCTACCCGATCCGGCGCTCCCTGTATCTGAATCTCACCAACCGGTGCACGAACCTGTGTGTGTTTTGCGACCGGCTGGGCGAGGCTCATGTCAAGGGTCACAACCTGAGGCTGCAGCGCGACCCCGACGCCGCGCAGGTGATTGCCGCCGTGGAGAGAGCCGGCGGCCCCAGTGCCTATGAGGAGATTGTCTTCTGCGGGTACGGCGAGCCCACCTTGCGCCTGCCTGTCATGCTTGAGGTGGCGCGCTACCTCAAACAAGTCACTGGCGGCGCGTGCCGCATTCGGCTGAACACGAACGGTCACAGTGATCTGATCAACAAGCGCCCCACGGTGCCGGAAATGGCCGGCCTGATTGACTGTGTGAGTGTCAGCCTGAACGCAGCGGACAAAGAAACCTATGACCGCTTGTGCCAGCCGTTTGACCGCGAGCACTCTTTCGAAGCCGTGAAAGCCTTTATTCGCTCGGCCGTGGGCGTCATCCCGGAAGTCGTGGCGTCGGCTGTCGCGATTCCGGGGCTTGACCTTGCGCCCATCGAAGCGCTGGCGCGTTCGCTCGGGGCAAAGTTCCGGGTGCGTGAGTACGACACGGTTGGATAGGCGGGGTGCGCAGCGTCGCCCACCGGGTTTCGGTCTTGCAACCGACGGTCGGCAACCTACGGACTGAAGCCTGATTCCGCGGACGCGAGGAAAGGACTGAAATGCTGGTCAGTTACAGGTGGCTCGTTGCGATGCTCGGCACGCAGACGCCTCTGGATGAGTTGCTCGAACGACTCGTGATGAACGGCCTTGAGGTGGAAGGCGTGCGCGACCTTGGCGCCCAGTCTGGCAAAATTCTGGTAGGCCGCATACTCGAGATTGGGCCGCATCCGAATGCCGACAACCTGGTGCTTTGCCGCGTGGATGCGGGCCGCACGGAGCCGCTTCGGATCGTCTGTGGCGCGAAAAACATGAAAGTCGGCGACCTTGTGCCCGTTGCCCTGGAGGGTGCGGAACTGCCCAACGGGCTGAAACTCAAGCGGACGAAGATCCGCGGCGAGGTCAGCGAGGGCATGATGTGCAGCGGTCGCGAACTGGGCTGGAGCGATGATCAGGCAGGCCTGCTGATCCTGCCGCCGGATTGGTGCTACCAAGTCGGCCAAACATTTGACGCCATTGTTGATATCAAGGTCACCCCGAACCGGCCCGACTGCCTGTCACTGCGGGGCATCGCGCGCGACCTTGCTGCAGCCTTCGGGATCCCTGCCCCTGCATTCCCGCCACACGACCTGAACGAGACAGGCCTGGCGGCCTCGGATTTCGCCTCTGTCGAGGTCAAAGCCACTGCAGACTGTCCGCGGTATGCCGGGCGCGTCATTCGCGGTGTCAGGATTGCCCCCAGCCCGCTATGGCTCCAGCGCGCGGTGGAGACAGCGGGGCTGCGGCCCATCAATAATGTGGTGGATGTAACCAACTATATTCTGGTAGAACTGGGCCATCCGCTGCATGCTTTCGATCTCGACCGGGTGGCTGGCGGCCGCGTGGTGGTGCGGCTGGCGCGCGACGGGGAGGAGGTCGAGACGCTCGACGGTCAGAAGTGTGTGCTGACCCCGGCAGACCTGCTGATTGCCGACCCGGAGAAACCCATCGCGCTGGCCGGCATCATGGGGTGCGGCAATTCGGAGATCACCAACGAGACCACCAATGTTTTTCTGGAGTGCGCCTATTTCAACCCGGTCACCATCCGGCGCACCTCAAAACGGTTGGGCAAAAGCACGGATTCGTCGTACCGTTTTGAGCGCGGTGTGGACTGGTCGGCGATGGAGCAGGTGACGGACCGCGCGGCTCGCCTGATTGCGGAGGTGGCGGGGGGGCAGATTTGCGCGGGGCGCCTGATGGAGGGGCCGGGTGTCGCACCGCCTGCCCCGATCGAACTGTCGGCTGCACGCACGCGCATGTTGATCGGCGTGGACCTGTCGGATGCGCAGATCGAGGCGCCGCTCACCGCGTTGGGCTTTGGGCTGACTTCGGCGCAGGTCAACGATGGCCCCGGCTGGGTGGTGACGCCGCCCGCGTGGCGACCCGATATATCCTGCGACGCGGACCTCATCGAGGAAGTGGCGCGGATTTCCGGCTACGACCGGATCCCGTGCGCGCTGCCGTACATCCTGGGGCGACCGCAGCCCGAGCGCCGGCGCGATCATGTTCTTGCCGTGGTGCGCAGCGTGTTTGTGCGGCAGGGCTATGCTGAGGTGAGCAACTACAGTTTCCTGCCGGCGGCGGCGCTGGAAGCGTGCGGACTGCCCAGCAACATCCGGCTGCGCAACCCGTTGTCGGCGGAGTACGCGGCGCTGCGCACGGGTCTGCTGCCGGGCCTGCTGCAGTGCGTCGTGTTCAATCAAAATCATGGCACACCCGATGTGTCGCTGTTCGAGACGGGGGTTGTATGGCGGCGCGACGACAACGCTCGCGAGGGTGTCCCGCCTGCTGGGGGATGGCCGCCGTTGCCCGAGTTTTACCAGTTTGCCGCCGTATGCGCAGGCGCGCGCCACGAACCCGTCTGGCGCGGTCGCGCCCCGCAAAGTGATTACTTCGCAGCCCTTGAGGCGGCCACGGCCATCCTTGCCGCGCTGAACATCACCGGCTGGGAAGTGGCGCGCTTCGAGACGCACCTCGACCCGGCCACTTGCAGTGGCGCCGTCGCACGCGATGCGGCGTTCGCCTCGGTGGTGTTCCACCCCGGCAAATCCGGAGCCATCATGAAAGATGGGCGCACGCTCATGGTGCTGGGGGAAATTCATCCGCGGCTGCAGGCGAAATTGGAACTGCGGCGCACGGCCGCGGCGGTTATCGGCGACATCGCCGCTTTGGAGCCGTTTGCGGCAAATCTGCCCCAGTACAAACCCGTTCCCACGCTGCCGAGCGTTTCCCGCGACATCGCGCTCCTGGTGGACAAGTCCACGCCCGCGGCGGCCGTGGAGGCGGTCATTGTGCGTCGCGCCAAGCAGTTGCTCGCCGGATTGCGGCTGTTCGATGTGTACGAGGGTGAACGCATTCCTGCAGACAAACGCAGTCTGGCTTACTCGCTGCAACTCAATGCCGGCGACCGGACTCTGACGGACGAGGAGGTCGGAGAATTGATGGACAAAATTGTGGCGGATTTGCGGTCGAAACTTGGAGCGGAGTTGCGGCAAGGGTGACCGCAGGGCGCCCGATGCGAGTGCCGGCGCCGGCATCGCATGGTGCGTGTGCCATTCTGTGCGGGCGATGGCAGGCGGATGGAGAAATACCGTTGCGCGATCGCCGCGCGCGGCTTTGCCCCGCGCCTCTACCGCAATGGCTGGTGTCGAGTCGGACGCCGGAGCGTGCCTAAGGGCGGGCTGGGTAACGGTCAGTGCGGCGGTTTGCGACCTTTTCCGACGGGCGATTCGCCTCGGGCGCGATGCTGATCCTTGCGGCCGCTGCGGCCGTGCGATTCCAAGGGCTTGGTCGGCTGGAACTGTGGCATGACGAGTGCCACGCGGTCATCACGGCGCGGTCGCCGTTGGGTATCCTGCACGAGTTAAGACAAGACTCGAACGCGCCCCTGTACTTTTTCGTCCTGCGCCTGTGGACGGCCGTTTTCGGCATCAGCGCCGAAGGGGTGCGTTCGTTGTCGGCCACGCTTGGGCTTGCGGCGGTGGCTTGCGTCGGTCTTTGGGTTCGGGCGCTGGGAATGCCACGGGGGGCCGCGCTCTGGGCGCTGGGCCTGGCTTCAGGCGCCACATTACAGGTGTATTATTCCCAAGAGGCGCGCGGCTACACGCTGGTGTTCCTGCTGGTTTCGCTGGCAGGGATGGGCTTGGCGCGGGCTGTCGCGTCGGGGCGCGCGGGCTGGTGGGTGGCGCACGGCGCGGCTTTGGCGCTGGCATTGTTTGCGCATGACTTGTGCCTCGCGTTCGTCCCTGCGGCGTGGCTTGCCGCTTGGGCTCTGGGAACGGATCGCCGCGGGTGGAAACGGCTGGCCCTCTGCCACGCGGCAGTCCTGTCGGTGTATGGCCCTTATCTGGCCTATGTATTGGCCCAGCCCAAAGGACCTGCGCTGGCCTGGATTGAGCCGTTGTGGCGCGCCCTGCCGCCTGCTCTCGCACTTCCGCGATCGGTTGAGGCGCTGGGCGTGGCAGGCCACACGCCTGCGTACATCCGCCTCGTGCCGCCGGATTTGGTCGTGCGTTTGCTGTCAGGTGCAGTGACCATTGTTTGTCTGGCGGGATGTGTCTCATGGTTGATGCAGGGCGGCCCGGACACGGCTGTGGCCGAGAGGCGCGCTGTGCGCCGCGGACTGGTGGCCTTATCGGCATTTGCCTTCGTACCATTGCTATCGCAGTTTGGGTATTCCCTGGCTATAAAACCTATTTATGTTGTTGCGCGATATGACACGCTCGCCCAGCCGGCGTTCCTTGGGTTGCTGGCGGCGGGGGCGCTGGCCGTTCAGCGCGCGCTGGCGCGGGTTTCAGCCCCGGCGGGAGTCCTGCCCGCGATAGCCGTGGTCGCGCTGGCGATCCACCCGCTGGCCCAGCGGGCTGTGCCGCTGGATGACGATCTCGTGTACCGGCCACAGCAGGTGCGGGGCGAGATCCTGACCGCCGAAGCGGGGGCTGATGACCTCATCGTGTGTATGGGTTTGGAGGCCACCCGGATCGCCTACCAAATGCTGCTGCGCGATATCCCGGCAGACCTTGTGACCTTTCCGTTGTCCACACGGCGCCACATGGGATGGTTTGTGCCGGAGGCCGTTTTGGCCGAGGGACGGGAGCGTCTCGAGGGCGAGGCTCATGCAATCCTCAATGGCTTCTTTGGACCCGACCGACGATACCGCCGGCTCTGGGTGGTCATGGATCCCTACAGCGGTACTCCACAGCCGCCGGGTCGGGCCAATCCCTACGCAGAGATATCGGGGATTTTTCTGGGGATGGTCGCCCGCCGCGGTCTGTTGTCGGCGGGCCTGTCCACCCCGGAAAAAACGGCGCGGGCAGAGGCCGTGGGCCTCAGGTTGTTTGAGGCGCCCTAGCGGCGACGGATAGCCGCTGTCGGGTCGAGCCGTTTGGCCGCGGCTTTCCGGGCCATGAACAGAGAGATGGCCTCGGGATGTCTCGATCCAGGTGGGCGCTCCGCGGGCAACCACTCTGGAGGAAGGGCCACGACTCAGGATCGGGCTGGTTGATGCGGCGTGCCGTTACATGTAATAACTTTCCACATCGGCATCCCGCAAGGGGACAACATCCTCCACCCTGAGCCTATACAGGCTCAGCACCACACCGCCGTCGCGTTCCTCGCCGACCTCGAGCGTGCCGTAAACGGTGATGACCACATCGCTGTAAAAGGGAACGCTTTTTCCATCGAGGGTTGCGTCAATCCACTCGTTCATCTTCGGCATGATCCCGAAGCAGCAGAGGTCGCGGCTGCGTGTGAGCAGAAAACCCTTGACGCCGTCCGTCTCGACGACGGTCGGCACCATGAATCCGCGGATGGCCACGCGCTTGCCGTTCAGGGCCTTGATGCGGTCCGGAATCTGGTCGCGGCTGGCGGCTGGGGGGAGATCCCCGCCCGGTGCGTCCTCGTCCGGTACAAAAACTTCGTACTTGTAACTGGCCAGTGTGCGGAAGGAGAGGGGGGTAAACCCTTTGTGGGCGGCATCCACGGGGATCTTGTCTTCGTCCTCTTCCACAGCGGCCATATCGGGCGGCGCGGTACGGTTTTCCGGCTGGTCGGAGGCTGGCACCACGACTGGCGGGGGAGCATCCGCCTGCGGCCTGGATGCCGGTTCGGGTAGCGGCGGGCCGGTCACAAGCCGCGACGGACGGTCTGGCAATTCGTAGGCAACTTCGAGAGGAGTGGCGGCCGGGCGAACAAACGGCGCGCCAGCGGGCGGCGGGGCGGAGCGGGCGGACTCGGGAGGGACGCTGCGCGGAGTGAAGGTGAACACGGCCACCCCCATGCCCGCAGCCAGACCACACAGAGACCAGATCATAACTTGCACCCTCATGTTACCGTGTCCTGACCGGGAAAATAGTTGTGCAAAAGGATTCGTTTATGAAACAGTTTTCTGGCTTCCCCGCACTCTGTGAGCAAACGGCTGCAATCCGGATCTTCCCGGGCAGGCTGCTGCTTCGTCGGCTGCCGGAGGACAGGGCAGTCTGACGGGAGGGCTGCCGTATCATCGCCTATTTTTAACTTTCTTCCCCGGTTGCGCGCCGTGGCCGTGGCTTTTGTCCTGAGAGGGCCATTGAAACTCTACGCCGTCGAACTTCTGGCCTTTGATCGAGAGCGGACCGAGGCGACCGCTGACGCGTCGGGCACCCTTGAGGGCGTCAGCCGTGGCGGCGAATTCGGAGGCATCGCCGGGCTTTTCACCGGTCAGGACGCTTGTCTGGGCGACCAATTTAAGAACAAGGGTGGCCGTGGATTCACTGGCGGGCTTGGGATCTTCAACCGACAACGATGCCTCTAGTTCCGGCTGGGCCACTCGCACGCCGCGCTCGGCGTTGCCGTCAAGGATATACGCGGTCAGCCGTCCCGCCGTGGAGTCCACGACAAACTCCACATGGGCAAAGCATCCGCCAAGGGAAACGAGAGTTCCGCCGTGAGGCGCCGCATGGCTATGGCCATGGCTGCGGCCCGAGGCGTCCGGCTTGTTGCTGCCCGTTGCGGCCTCAGCAGCGTGCGTCACGGCGCAAGCCAACAGAAGGGCTGCAACGCTTGCGTACTTCCACATCGGTTTTCTCATGGAGGTCTCCACTGAATGTCATCGCGTGAGACTTCTGTTCTTAAGGCTGGTCTCGACCGCAACGCAAACGCTCGAACAGCCCGCGTGCTGGCCGACCGGCCCGCGTGCGTCAGGCTACTCTGCAAAGATCCGAAGGATTCACGATGGGCGCAAGCCCACCGGCCACGACACGAGGGCGACCTTGCTGACCGTCTCGCTCTTTGCTTGCCGCGAGAGCCGGTTGAGGAGGTCTCGACTGCGTGCGGCAGCGTGCGGCTACAGCGGTGCGGCGGAATCGAAAGGAGGTCCTGACAAAAAGATTGCCCGCCCCGGGAAGCGGGGCGGGCTGAGCAGTCGAACTGTCAAAAACATAGACGGTTATTCGTACAGTTTCCAATCCTTCGCTGCCGTCGGCAAATCCTCAATTACCAGGTTATCGAACACAGAGAAGTTATCCAACTGCAGCGACAAGGGAGTGGGAACACCCGCATTGATGTCGGTATGGCCGATTAACGGACTGATGAGGCCGGCGGGGAGTCCGTTCGTGATGGCAACCAACTGGAATGCAGTATCGGAGGGACGCTTAACCTCGAGTTGCGCGGTCGAACCGTTGACGGTCAGACGGTAGGTGTTCCAAGCCTTACCCGGCGCGCCAGCCGTCTGATACGGAGGCGACTGGTAGAAACTCTGCCACACCGAGTCGAGGTTATTATAGAAGGCGCCGCCGTGCCACGCGGTGGCTGCCTGATTGAGCGCCATGTTTCCGGCGCCGATCACCGTGCGATAATCTGCGGCGGCGCCCCCTTCGCCCGTCATTGTCAAATAAAAGCCCGTACCCGGACCACCCGCGAACGGACAGACCGTCGCGCTGGTCGTGGTGGCGCCGAGCATCGTGGCCTGAGTGGATCCCGAGGAACCGCCAGCGTTGCCGTTGTAGTTTGCCCAAACATCCACCGTCATGCGCCATGCATTGGCCGGAAGGCCGGTGACATTGGGGTACGCGACGATGCCGTCCACATTGACAACTTCAGCCCCGTCATTGGCACTCATACGCAGCCCCTGAGTGGTGCCGCCGGTGGAATTCGGGGCCGACGGAATGGGAATCGGAGTGAATCCGCCCCCCTGCACATGCGTCGAATAATCGTAGACAAAATTGGCGGTCGAGTCCGTCGCGCCGGACGGCGCGCGTACGACGGCGAAAAGGGCACTCTGATCCGTATCGAAATTCGCCGAAAACAGGGTGGCCGAGTAGCCCGACGATACAACCGTGGCCATGAGACCGGTCAACCCAAGGATAGAACAACTTTTACATGAAATTCTCATGAAAGACATGCCTCCCGAGACAAAAAATGACTTCACGGAGAGCGTGCGACTCCCCGTTCTTGATTTAGTACTAAAATGGTACAATTATTGGCATTTTAGCAACAAAAAACGGCATGTGACATGCAAAATGGCCAAGGTTAGGAGGCTGTCTCTCCCCCCGCCGGGTCCGGTCGCTGGGGGAGATGCGTTTTGAGCGCTGCGGTTGCCCAAACAAATGCGGGCGGCTCCCGTAGGAACCGCCCGCGTGAGGCATTCAGTTGCTAGCAGGTTGGCTGCTATTCGTACAGCGACCACTCCTTATCCGTCGCAGCCGGCGGGACCGGCGGGGCGAACAGAGGCGAGGAGACGAGCACGGCATTCTGGACACCCAAGTTTGTTCCGGCCGGGTAATAGGCGCGGTAGTTGTCCAAGTAGAGCCGCTTGCTCTGCGGAGAGTAATTCACATTGTGATAGAGCGTGAAGCACGGCAACTGGGCGTCCACGGTCTGCCAGGGTCCGACCGTGCCAGTGTTCGGATCGAAGGTCGCGCGGTACACGACATTCTGCCGCGTGCCGCCAATGGTCCGGCCGCCGATACAGAAGATCGTGTTGTTGACGGCTACGAACTCAGCACCATAGAGGGCCTGAGGCAGCAGGTTGGCCTGCAGCGTCCAGGCAGTGATTGCGCCAGTTGCCGGGTTGGTGGAAGCCACATAAACCGTATTGGTTGAATTGGCGTTCGAAATCGCGCTGTGGATGCCCGGCGCCGAGATGATGAAATTCCCGATGGTGCAGGAGAACGGGAAGTACCAGCCTGTACCGGCCGGGGGACCGGGGTCAGGCAGAACCGTGGTGGTGGTAAACCCGCCGAGGTCGCCATTGGGCAGAATCGGTGCGTACTGGACCGTGTCATACAGGGGCGGAATGCCAGAATCGCTGTCGCCACCGTAGGCATAGAAGTAGCCCGCCTGCGTGATCGCAGCACCGCCGAGTTCCGGATCATAGGTCGGCAAGAAGGGTGTTGTGGTGATTGAGTCCACCGCGCCTGTGCCCGGATTGATCTTTACGATTGTCGCATGGTTGCGGTTATTAGTGGTCGTGTTCCACCCGCCGCCCGCGATGTAGATGACGCTGCCCGTTGTGACGGTCTGGTCGTTGATATAGGCATAGCCGGCCACGCCGTTCTGCTGGGGGGGCATGCTGGTCAGTTCGTCGGTTTGCTGAACAAAGCCAACAAACGGGTTGATCTTCATCTTCCAGATCCGCCGCGTGTCGCCGTCGGTGGTGTTGTTGCCACCGAGGATGTACAGCGAGTCTCCCACGATAACCGACCCGCCCATTTGGGTTTCAAAGCCCGTGGGGTAAACCGCAGTCTGGGTCGTCCAAGAAGTAATGACGGCTGGCGTCTGGGCATACACCGAGCCAGCCAGACCGCATAGGAATGCGATCGCATATTTGTTAAATTGCATGGATCAAAAACCTCCCGATAAAGTCATGGTAGTGCATTTGACAAGTAGCGACATCCGCATGTAGCAAGTCAATCGGAAAAGAACGCCGGCATCGCTGTCTGAAATTTCGTCGCAAACTCGATCCCGGGGCCGATGATCGGGTTAGTGGAAATCCTGTTTTGGCTCGATCCCTTTGCCGTCGGCGAAAGCGACTGAAAGGATTATGTGACCGCAGGACTAAGGAGCAGAGAAACCGCCTGTTGCGTTTGGGTTCATGCCGTCAGGAGGGTTTCGCGGCCCACGCTGCAAAAAAAGATTTGCACGGCAGGTTTGTGGCAGGTGTTTAGGCCAGATGAACGGAAACCATGCAAGCACGGACAAATCGCGTTCCGGCGCCGGCTTGGGAAGCGCGGAACTGCGAGTTCTGCTGGTGGGCGACGCCATGGGCCGTCCGGGCCGCGAGGTGTTGGCCCGCGTCTTGCCGACATGGCGTGCCAATGGCCGTGCCCATGTCATTATCGCCAATGGGGAAAACTCCGCAGCCGGCAAAGGCATTACGGAGAAAACAGCCCGGGAGATGTTTGAGGCCGGCGTGGATGTCATCACGACGGGCAACCATGTCTGGGACAACAGAGAGGTGTTTCAGTTTATCGGCAACGAGCCGCGGGTGCTGAGGCCAGCAAACTTCGCTTTGGGGATGGGCATCCCCGGCCGCGGCTACGGGATCTTCACGGCTCCGGGCAGCGGAATCAAATACGCCGTCGTGAACCTTATCGGGCGCGTCCTGATGGGACCGGCGGACTGCCCGTTCCGCACGGTGCGCGACATCCTGATCGAGGTGCGTCGTGAGACCCCGATCGTATTCGTGGATTTTCACGCGGAAGCAACGAGCGAGAAGACAGCCATGGGCTGGTTTCTCGACGGTCTGGTCACCTGCGTGTTCGGCACCCATACGCATGTGCTGACAGCCGATGCGCGCCTCCTGCACAAGGGGACAGCCTACATTACGGATATCGGAATGACCGGCGGTATGGACAGCGTGATCGGGATGAAGTTTGAAACCGTCATTGACCGGTTCTTACGCGGGATGCCGGCCAAATACGAAGTGGCCGAGCGCAACCCCGGGATGTGCGGGGCATTGGTGACCGTGGACACGGCCACGGGTCGAGCCAAGGCTATCGAGCCGGTGTTGGAGCGCCTTTGAAGGCGTCAGGGGGCGGCGATGTTTTCGCCGCCGGCTGTCGGTGACGGACGACAGCGTGGTTGACCCCCAACCACTCCGGCGCGCCACGCTTCAGCACGGCGCCTCACGGGTGAAGCCGGCGGGCCTGTCAGACTGGCCGACGGCCTGCTAACGGCCCGTTCGGGGCGTCGCCCCGAACGGCGGTCTGACTGGCAGGAGCGTGGCAGTCCCCGAAAAAGCCAAAGCGGCAACCGCCCGGGGGCAGTTGCCGCTCTCTTGAAAACTTTTTGAGGGTCCCACTACATGGTAAGTTTCGGGTCGCCGTCGCGGTCGAAGTAGGGCAACTGGTCGCCCCACACATCCGGCAGCGGGTGTTCGGGCTGCATGAGCGGCTCGTAATTTGCAGGCACGGGAACGGGGAAAGTAACGGTCTCGAACGCGCCCACAGCGACACGGGTGGCGGCCCATCCGACGCCCTTGACGCCGCCCACAATGACGCCCGTGGCCGGGTCGCTTTTGCGCCATTCCCGCGAGATGTTCTTGGGAATCTCAACGACCCCCGTAAACAGATTGGTCAGCCCGCGGCCCAGTTTGTGCTGCATTTTGCCGAAGGCGCTGCCCTCGCGGTATTCGTCGCCATACCGTTGCGCGCAAGCAGGCGCTGCCATGACAACCGTGGCCGCAACAACCGTGGCCACAGCAATAAAGTGCCTGAGTCTCATCCCGAACCTCCTTGTATCGCCCGTATCAGGGGCTACCACCTTGCTTTTTTCAACCACTTTCGTTTTGGCGCTTCCAGCCGCCGCGCCACCCCTCATCTGAGCCAAACCCCAATCCTAATACAACTTCGACGACCGCTGCTGGATGTAATAGTCTTCGGCTCCCCAGTCCACGCCGTCCTCCATTACAGTTTCCGGATAAACAATGGGCTGGTAGTTGGCCGGACTGTCCAGCGGGAAAGTCACCATTTCGTAAACGCCCACTCCGAAGCGCTGGGCGCCCTTGTAAATGCCCTTGCCGGTGCCCGTGAAGACGCCCGTCAGCGGATCCACATTTTGCCAGTCACGATTGACTTCCTTCGGGATCTCAGCCCAGAAGAACACCGTGTTGAGCAGGCCGCGCGTGAATTTACGGCTCGACCGCGCCGGAATCGACTCGCTGTAAAAAGGTCCCCGTGCGAAACCGGTGACAGCGACCGACAAGACCGCTAGCACCAACAAGAATTGATAGCGCTTTATCATTGTATGGCCCTTCAAATGACGACCTTAGTGGTGTGCAGTAAGGGGCCACTTTGGGCCGTTCGCAACTAAAATGTGAACCTGACGGAGGAGTGATCGAAGTGCGGACTGGGACAAGGCCACAAGTCTGGCTGCGTGTGGCCGCGGCCGTGTTAATCGTCGCGGCACCGCTGAGTGTGGCCGCTGCGGAGAAGATTCAAGTCGTTGCCACGATTCCGCCGCTGGCGGACTGGGTTAAGCAAGTGGGCGGAGACCGGGTGGAGGTGGCAACCCTGATCCCCACGGGTGCCAGTGCCCATACCTTTGAGCCATCGCCACGCGAGATGCGTGTGGCGTCGCGGGCTGCGCTCATCGTGCGCGTGGGTTTGCAAATGGATGACTGGGGGGCGCGCATAGGCAAGGCGGCTGCGCCACATGCGAAGATGCTGGATTTGGGCGACATGCTCAAGGCGGCAGGGCAGTTGCCAGACCTGACCGGCGTCTATCAGCCGGAGATTGTCGCCTCGTCGGAAGACCGGCAGAGCCCCAGCGAGCACCATGTCCACGGACCCGGTTGCGCCCATCACCATGAGGGGGGAGTTGATCCGCATTTCTGGCTGGATCCGGTACTGGCCAAGATTTCGGTGGGCTACATCGCTGATGCACTGGCGAAACTCGACCCGGCCCGCGCCGAGGTGTTCAAGAAAAATGCGGAACGCTACAGCGCGCAACTGGACGAACTCGATGCCGAGGTGTCCGCCACGCTGTCCGCCGCGGGCGGGCGTGCCTTTGCGTCGTTCCACAATGCCTTCAGTTATCTGGCCAAGCGCTACGGCCTGACCTTGGCAGCCGTCATCGAGGAGTATCCGGGCAAGACGCCCTCCGACCGCTACATCAAGACGGTTGTGGACGCGCTGCGCCGGCGCCAAATCAAGACGGTCTTTGCTGAACCACAGTTGAGCCCTCGCGCGGCCGAGATTATCGCCGCGGAGATTGGCGGGCGAGTGGATGTCTTGGATCCGTACGGGTCATCGGATTATCCGGACCGCGACACCTACGCCAAGTTGATGCGTTACAATGCGGCACGGCTGAAGGAGGCGCTGAGCGGAAACCCGTGACCCCGGGAGTCCGGCTCGCGAACCGCAAGTCGCCGTCATTGTAAAGTCCGGACGGAGATCATTCGCGTGACGACTTTTACGAAACCTGCCGATGCCGATCTTGGCCAGGCCCGCGTCTTGTGGGCGGCCTGCTGCTTGAGTCCGGTTATTTATTTGGCCATCGCGATCGGTCTCGACCGGTGGTTGCTGGTGCCGGCTGGTCGCAAGGGTTTCTGGACTTTGGAGCCGGCCACGCTCGCGTCCGTTCAGGCTTGGTGCTTGGGCATCCTGCTTTTGCTTGCTGCGGGGGCGGTCTTTTTGCGGCTGCGCGCCGCGGTACGGCCGCGCGCGGCGGGTTCCATCCGCCGCCGGACGCTGTGGCTGGTGGGGCTCGCCGAGTGCTGTCTGTGGCCCGGCGTGGTCTTGTTTGTTTTAGGTGCCGGCCTGCGGCCCATGTTTGTGGCTGGGGCAACTGCGTTCATGTGTTACGCGCTTGCCTACCCTCAGGCTGGATGTGCTGCGACGGGATCCGCGGACCGCAACCGGCAACTTACTGATTGAAGTACGGTGTCGCATCCGCGCTGCTGACGCCGTGCGAATTGTCTATATTTGCGGTGACATGGGAATCGAAGTGGGCGGGCGCAAGGGCGCAGCCACGCATGTGCGCGAGACATGCCGCGCCTTGCGGCACGCCGGCCACGAAGTGCTGCTGCTAGCGGCAGCCGTCGGCGACACTCGCGGCGTGGAGACCGAGTATCGCACGGTTGACCCGCCAACATCGCGTCTGATGGGCGCGGACGGGCGCTACCTGCTCCTCAACCGCCGCATGGCCCGAGTGCTGGAGAGGGTGTATCACGAGTTCCAACCAGAGGCGGTGTACGAGCGCTATTCCCTGTATCAAACCGCCGGCCAAGGATTTTGCCAATGGTACGGCCTGCCGCGGATACTTGAGGTGAACACTCTGCTGGCCGACGAGCAGCGCCACCGGATTCGCCTGCACTTCCTTGCGAAGCGTACCGAGTGCCAGTTGTGGCGGGCGGAACGCGCCATTGTCTGCGTCTCGACCGAACTCAAGCAACGCATGATTGCACAGGCGGGCTTGGACGAAAGCCGCATGGCGGGCTTCGAGGTGGCGCCGGTATCCATTAACACGGACGAGTTTCACCCGGGCATGCTGCCTGCTGACCTGCGCCGATTGGGGCTGCCGGATAAGAAGGTGGCTGGCTACATGGGGACGCTCACGGCATGGCACGGAGTGGACATTTTTTTCGAGGTTGCCCGCATCGCCCGCGACCGCGGGTTGCCGTTCGTCATCGCCGCTTTCGGCGGCGAGCCCGAGCGGGTAGCCCGCCTGCGGGAGCGTGTAGCCAAAGAGAACCTCAACGGGCACCTGTACTTTCTGGGCAGCGTGCCGCACAGCGATGTGCCGTCGTACCTGGCTGCGATGGATGTGTGCCTGATTCCCGACACGCAGGATTGGTCTTCTCCGACAAAGTTTTTTGAGTTTGCGGCGATGGAAAAGCCCATTGTGGCGGCGCGGCGCCCGTCGGTGGAAGAGGTCATGGGCAATGGTCCTCCGACAGGGCTGCTCTTTGAGCGCGGCCATGCGCAGGGCATGGTGGACGCCATCATGCGATTTCTCGACGATCCGGTTTTTGCCCGACAGACGGGGCGTGCAGCCCGCCAGCGCGTCGTGGCTCACTATTCGTGGCCCTGCAATGTGCGGCGCATTCTGTGGCTGTTTGCAGCCCAAGGCTCGAAGCCGGCCAACGAGGCGCTCGCCCGGCTCGACGCGCCGGCGATGGCCGCAGAGGAGCGCCCATGAGCGTCCGCCCCCTGCGCCAGCAACTCGAACTGATTGCCAGCCTTGCCAAGCGCGACCTCAAGGTGCGCTACAAGGACTCGGTTTTAGGGTTTTTCTGGTCGTTATTCCGCCCGGCCTTTCTGACCCTCGTGCTATGGGCCGTGTTTGCCCATATCCTTGTCGTGCCTTTTTCCATCCCCGGCATTCCGTACTGGCTGCATGTGCTGGTGTCCGTGTTGTCTTGGAATTTCCTGGTTGGCTCGCTCTTCGATGCGTCGGGGTCCATCCTGTCAAACGCCAACCTGATTAAAAAGGTGCGTCTCGATGCGGAAGTGTTCCCGGTGGCCTGCATTGTGGCGAATGCGGTGCATTTTGTGCTGGCCCTGGCCTTGGTGGTGGCCGTGTTGATCCTCGGCGGCTACGGATTGCACTGGGAGATCCTCCTGCTGCCGGCCGTGATCGGCGTTCAGGTGCTGCTCATCCTCGGTCTCGCGTTTTATGTTTCGGCTCTGAATGTGTTTTACCGCGATGTGGGCAGCATGCTGGAGTTGGGCACGCTGGCGTGGTTTTATGTGACGCCCATTATTTATCCGCTCAATTTTGCCCGCGAGCAGGTCATTGCGCGGGCGGGCGAGACGGGTTTTATGCTGTACATGCTCAATCCGGCGGCAGCCATCATTGCGGGCATCCGGCGGTTTCTGCTTTATGGGGACGCGCGCGCCGAAGTGAGCGACCCGCAACTCGGGACCTATCTGGTCATTTCGTTCGCAGTTAGCCTCGTCATCGCCGTGACGGGATGGCTTTTGTTCCGAAGACTGAGTGAAAGGTTTGCCGACGAACTGTGACAGCGCCCCTGATCCAGCGGTTCGTGTTGAGCGATCTGCTGACTAATGGTTATCTGGTCTATGATCCGGATTCCAGCGATGCCGTGATGATTGACCCGGGCGGCAGCGTGGAGCCGGTCAGCGCTTTTCTCCGGCGGCACGGTCTGACCTTGCGGGCCATTCTCAACACCCATGGTCATGCAGATCACATCATGGGGAATGTCCGTCTGCGCGAGACGACCGGCGCTCCCATCGGCATCCATGCGCTGGATGTCCCGTATCTCTCGGATCCGGTGCTCAACGCCGCGGCGTTCTTCCAGTGGCCTTTTGTACCCCACAAGCCGGATTTTTTGCTCGCCGACGGCGGCATGGCAGGCGGGGGCACGCTGAAATTTGAAGTGCTCCACACACCCGGCCACACGCCGGGTTCATGCTGCCTTGTCAGCCGCGAACACGGGATTGTTTTCGGGGGCGATTTGGTTTTTGAGGGCGGTGTGGGTCGGTGGGATGTGCCCGGGGGCGATCCGGACGCCCTCATGGCGTCGCTGCGCAAGTTTGCCCGGCTGCCGGGAGAGTGCACCGTTTATCCGGGACATGGCAACGCCACGACTGTCGCCCGCGAGGTCGCGTCGAACCCCTACATCCTTCAGGCATTGGCTGCCGGCGGCTGAAATTCGGGCCTAAGGACGCCGTGCAAATGCCGGCGGGTCGGCGGCTGTAGAGGCCCATATGGCGACCGAGATTTTCACTGTCCCGATCTTTCCCCTGCCCAACTTGGTCTTTTTTCCGGAGACCATTCTCCCGCTACATGTTTTTGAGCCGCGCTACAAGGCCATGATTGCCGATGTGCTGGCGGGGGATCGCCAACTGGGCATCGTTCAGTTGCGGCCGGGATGGGACAAAGATTATTACGGAAATCCGCCGGTGTACAAGTATCTCACCGTGGGCGAGGTCATCAAGCACAGGCAGTTGGAGGACGGGCGCTACGATATTCTCGTACGCGGTCGTCGCCGTGCGCGGATCCGGGGTGAGACCCTGCGCGGCCTGTACCGTGTGGCTGAGGTGGAAACCCTGCAGGAATATCTGCCCGAGGAGAAAGTCGAGGAAGCAGCAGAGGATTTCCTGCGGTTGCGTCGTTTGTTCGCTCAAGTCGTCAAGGCGCTGCCCGAGGCTTTTGCGGACTTAAAGCCTGAGTCGTGGGAGGAACCCTCGCCGGGCGTGGTCGCCGACTTGCTGGCCAACACCTTCATGGACAGCGCGTACGACAAGCAGAGCATTCTGAGCGAACTGGATGTGGCGCGAAGGCTGAGGCTTGTAGCCATCCACATGCGCCCGCCCGTGCAGCCCAAAGGTTCGCGGCCGGCCTGATCGGGCGGCCCGTGTTTTTCGGTAGCATGCGCACCCGCAACAGCCCCAACCTTTTGCAGGATGGGTGCGGCCGCCCGGGCCGTGCGCACGCAATTTTAGGGAAGGGGCGCGAGGTATGACACCGCAAGAGGCCTATCTCAAAACCGACGAAATGTTGGTGAACATGGGCCCGCAGCATCCGTCCACGCATGGCGTGCTGCGCGTGGTCATCCGCACAGACGGCGAGGTCGTGCGCTCGGCGACGCCTCACATCGGCTATCTCCACCGGTGCAAGGAAAAATGCGGCGAGGCCGTCACCTATCCGCAGTATATCCCGTACACCGACCGGATGGATTACCTCGCGGCAATGTCAAATAACTTTGCGTTTTGCTGGGCGGTCGAGAAACTCGGCGATATCGAAAGCACGCCCCGCGCCGAACACATCCGGGTCATCGTCGGCGAGTTGCAGCGCATTGCGTCGCACCTTGTCGCATTCGGCACTTACGGCCTCGACCTTGGCGCGTTTACACCGTTTCTGTACGCATTTCGCGAGCGCGAGCGCATCCTGGACATTTTCGAGCGCCTGTGCGGGGCGCGGCTGACCTATTCCTACGGGCGCATCGGGGGCGTCATGCGCGACATGGACGCCAAGTCCCTCGAGATGACCCGCAATTTCATCGACATGTTTGACGAGAAGTGGGACGAGTACAATGCGCTGCTGACCAACAACGAGATTTTCATCAAGCGGACGGCCAATGTCGGCGTGCTGCCGGCGGATATCGCCATCGCCTACGGGGTCACGGGCCCCATGCTCCGCGGCAGCGGGGTCAAGTACGACATCCGCAAGGATGATCCCTACTCGATCTACCCGCAGTTTGAGTTCGATGTTCCCGTCGGGCAGGGACTGATGGGCACCGTGGGCGACTGCTGGGACCGCTACTGGGTGCGGATGCAGGAAATGAAGGAAAGTTCACGGATTATCCGGCAGGCGCTGGCCTCGCTCCCCGACGGTCCGTACATGAATCCCAAGGTCAAAAAACTCATCAAGCCGGCCTGGGGCGAGGTCTACTTCCGCGCTGAAAATCCGCGAGGCGAACTGGGCTTTTACATCATTTCCGTGGGCGAGAAGAAACCCTACCGATGTCGGGTGCGCGGGCCGAGTTTCTGCAACCTGAGTGTGCTCGGCGAGATTTCGTCCGGCGCTCTCATCGCGGATCTGGTGGCGATCATTGGGTCCATAGACATCGTTTTAGGGGAAGTGGACCGTTAGGGGCGCGATTGTGGGGGGCGGGTTGGTTCTGGCGGTCCGTCCGGACGCTAACTTATTAGCGTGACAATCACAAAAGTACCGGTGCATGCATGACCACAAACGGCGCGCGTGACACGCCTGACAAGACGAGGAGGAATAGTATGGGTTTTTCTAGTGGGCGGCGTGCAGCGGCGTTCACGCTCATAGAACTTCTTATTGTGGTGGCCATCATTGCAATCCTGGCTGCCATTGCCGTGCCCAACTTCCTCGAGGCCCAGACGCGCGCCAAGGTAAGCCGCGCCCGCGCCGATGCGCGCTCGGTGGCGACGGCACTCGAAAGTTATGCGGTGGACAACAACAAGTACCCCATCCCGCGCTTCGAGCCGTACCAGGACCTCGGGTTGAGACAGTCGGCCGCGCAGTTTGTGCCCGGGGGGGCGCACCCGGTTTCAGGCGGACAAACAGTGTACGGCGGCCTCTCGACGCCCATCGCTTATATTTCCAGCGCCCAGTTAAAGGATCCGTTTGCCGAAAAAACCTACGACGACCGCCGCTCGGATCTCTTTTACCAGAATATTGATTACTGGTATGAGGTGGGCGCGCTGTTTGCGGAATATGCCAACCCCCAATATCCTCAAACGCTCTACGCGATTGACCCCAGCGGCTCGATTTACCGGACGGCGTACGGGTCTTGGAAAATGGGCTCGATTGGCCCGGATCGCGATTATTCGGGCGGGCGGCACATTTACGATCCAACCAACGGCACCGTGAGCGAGGGCGATATTTACAGGACTCAAAACAGAACCGAAGGCGGCGGCGTGCAATAGCCGCCCCGTTTGGCGATTTTAGGGAGTGATGCCGTTGGCCGCCAGCGCCTCGAGCATCCGGCGGGCAAGCACCCTGTAGCCGGCTTCATTCAAGTGCAGTCCGTCGCGGCTAAACTCCGCCTTGAGCAACCCGTCGGGGCCAACCGTTTCTGTGTAGTGATCCACATAATGGATCATGGGGTCGGTCGCCTCGCCGGTGAGACGGCGCACGGCCTCGTTGAATGGCGCGATGAACGGCGCGATGCGCTCGTACTCGCCGCGGGTCGCGTGGCAGGAGACGATGAACACATGGGCGTCCGGCACTGCGGCGCGGATGCGACGCACCACCTCGGCGTAACATGCGGCCGTTTCCTCGACGGTCGGCGAGCCGGTGCGAGACAGAGCGCCCAAATCATTCGTGCCATTATGGATGAACACGGCCCGGGGGCGAAGATCAATCACTGAACAGTAGAGGCGGTGCAAAAGGCCGCGCGAGGTCAGCCCAATACGGTCGGCGCTGATACCGCGGTTGGCAACGAGCCAGCCGGGCATGAGTTTGTCCGCTTCGAACCCGTGGAAGGTGCTGCTGCCAAGGAGGACGATCGGCCGGGTTGTAGCGCTTTCGGCGCTCCATGTCGTGGCATTTTCCTGCTCATAGGCCAGTGTGCGTTCCATGTAGAGGCGCTGAAAACGGTCGGCGATGTGCTGGCCTGCAAGGGGCGGGGTGGTGCCAGCGTCGGGGGCCAAGGTGCGCAAGTGGAACTCGAGGTGCTCTGGCAGGCGGGCGCGCCAGTAATCCCACGAGTGCCCGCCGGGAAACTCGCGGTACTCGTGCACGATGGCGCGGTTGGTGAGCCGCTCGTGGAGACGGCGGTTGTCATCGAGCGCCGCGGAGTCGCTGGTGCCGGTGTCGAACAGCAGCGCCACCCCCGGCGTGGTGAACCGGTCAGCCAGTGCCCACGCGCTGTGGCGCGCCCACTCCGCGGCCGATTCTGGCAACGGGCCGAGCAAGGTGTCGAGACGCCATTTGCCCGGATGGGCCTCCAGCCGGAGGATGCCGCTCATGGACGAGGCGGATGCAAAGGTGTCTGGGTATTTTGCGGCCAGCGTCAGCGCGCCGTGGCCGCCCATACTCAGGCCGGCGATGGCGCGGCCGTTGCGTGAGGGGATGGTGGGGAAGCGAGCATCCACATCCGCCACCAGGTCGCGCGCCGTGGCGGACTCGTAGCGCGACTGCGCCTGAAGCGGGCTGTCAAGGTACCACCCGAATTCGCCGCCGTCCGGGGTCACCACAATGAGGGGACGCCCGGCCAGCAAAGCCGTGATGGAGGTGCGCTCCGTCCAGTCACGGTAATTTCCGGTGGCTCCGTGCAGGAGATATAGGACGGGGTACCGGCGGCCCGGTTCAAGGGGATCAGGGTGGATGGCGATATAGGTCGTGTCGCGGTCGAGCGCGGTGCTGCGGAAGACAACAAGCGTTTCCGTGGAGACAGCGGCGTGCGTGCCGGCGGTCGCGATGCAAAGGCAGGCGGCGGCGATGGCTGAGCAGAGGCTGCGGATGATGGGATTCACGGCAATGCTCCCGGTAGTTTGTGTCCCTGTCAGGGACCGGATTCGATGCGGGCCAATTCGGCGCGCAGGAAGTCAGCGGCCGGGATCTGGCGCCCGTCGGGATACTCGACGAGGTACGGTTCCCCGGAGAGCGAGGATCTGGAGGCGACACCGTCAAGGAAATCGTATGCCGTCCTGACCCGGTCGCCGGCCGCGTCAAGTTTCTTGCGCAGATGCTTGGCTGCCTCGGCCGGGGGGTGGGGGCTGCCGTTGCGGATGAACTTCGCGCCGTCGAGGCCCTCGACGGCGCGGATCAATCGCAAAACCTTCTCGTGCTCAGTTTGGGCGACGGGCTGTGCCTCGATCACGCTCAGCATGGCATAGTCCTCGCCGACGAGAGCGTTCTCGATGCGGTCGTGACGCAGCAGGCGTTGGTGCTCCCCCATCGTGAACGGCAAATGGTCTCCTGCCTTCATCCTCATGTTGGTGATCGCGGTCGTCTCGTCCCCGTGCCAGACGGAAACATCCACGCGTCCGCCGGTGATGTCGCCGAGGCCAACGCTGACTGGGCCGGAAGTACCGGGCAGCGTCGCCGAGGTGCGCTGGGCGAGGCGCAGTGTCAGCGGTTCGGTTGCCATGCAGGCGGCGGCCATGGCGGGCAGCACGGCGACGGCACCTGTGCGACCGTGCGCGCTCATGGTCCGGGGGGTGGTCCGCCGCCGCCCCATGGTCCGCCCCCAGGCGGTCTTCCGCCATCCCATGGTCTGCCTCCGGCTGGTCCGCCTTCACCCCGTGGTCCGCCTCCCGGCGGCCCGCCGCCGCGTCCTCCCCGGCGTCCGCCGTCATCGCCGCGCCCTCGGTCGCCGCCCCCCTCGCGGAACTCGGTGATCAGGTCGTCGCTGACGGGGTCGTAAATGAAGGTTCCCCTTTTGTTGACGACCTGCCGTGCTTCGAACTCCTTGCTGATGACCTTGCCGTCCGGCATCGTGAATCGTAAGGTCACGGGCTGTTGGCTGTCCAGCGAGAGGCGGAAATTACCTCCGTTTCGGGTGAATCCTCCTGACCCGCGCACCTCAAGGTTTCGGCCCCCGGCCGTCACCTTATAGATGGCCTCTACCGGCACTCCCGCAACTCCTTGTCCGTCTGTCAGCAGGAGTTCTCCATTGAGCGACGCCCGCTTGATGGCCAGTTCGTAAGGGCGGTTGCGAGGAAAGCGCCCGCGGGCGACCGCAACGCCGCCGCGGTTGCGTGCGATGAGCAGCCCCTGACCGGTGCGATTGTCGGGCAGGTTCATGAAAAACTCGCCTTTCAGATCGGTCTGCACCTCGTCGCGGTGCTGATCGTTGCCCAGATAGTACGAGGCGCCAACCGTAGCGCGTCGGGCTGGTGCCGGATTGCCATCGCGTCCCTCGGCGGTGACCTTCCCCTGAATGAATGGCACTTGTTTCATGCGAATCACGACCTCGTCCGAGGCCGAGTCGGTTGGGACCTTGCGTTCGATGACGCGCTGAACGCCCGTTGTGCCGTCGTCATTGACGGGCGCGCGTCCGCGCTCGTTGATGTACATTTTATAGGAGTCCATCGCCATGGTCTGGAACGCGAACCGCCCGTTCTCGTCGGAGAGAACGGAGCGGCGACCGTAAGGGCTGTCGTATCCAATCGTGATGCCGGGAAGGGGCTTGCGATTACCGGCGCCCTCGACGCGGCCGGTGACAAACAGTTCGGAGGGCAGCATGATCTCAACGCCCTCTTTCACCTCCCGTTCGGCGAGTTCCACCTGCAGCGGTTCGGATCGCATCCCGCGCTGCGCGATGAGCATCTGCGTTCCGGGGGCAAGGTCGGTGAACTCAAACGCCCCGTCCGCGCCCGACAGGACGCCTTTGCCGCCCATGGGCATAAACCGTCCGCGCTGGCGGGTGATCGCGTACACCCGCGCGCCCGGCACGCCCTTGCCAGTGAGGCGATCCACGGTGCGACCGCGGATGATGCAGCCGCCGGGTTTCATGGCGATCTCGGCGTCGTCGTCGGGTGAGGCGATGCGTGCGCTGGCCTGCTGGTAACCCGGCGCCTCGGCTATGGTGGTAACGCGGCCGGGGGGCGCGTTAGGGAAGCGGAACGCGCCATCGGACAGGGTGGTCACGCTGCCGTACAATCCGAGCGGTACGAAGCGCCCCGGGAAATAAACAGTGGCTCCGGCAATGGCTCCGGAGGTGGTCGCATCTTTCACGAAGCCGGTCAGCATGACGCCGCGGGGCAGCGTGAAGTCGGTCCGCGACGGCTCCCCATTGAGCATGACAAATTGGGCGGTCGGCGCTTTGCCAGCCGCATCCGCCAAAACAATATACATCTGAGCCGAGTCATTGAGGTTATACAGGGTGTATGATCCCTCGCTGTCCGTGACGGCCTCGCGCAAGGCGGGGAAGGTTGTCATCGGGTCAGGGGGATAGAGTCGCACTTGGGCGCCCGCAATGGGCTTGCGCTCCTCGTCTTGTACGATACCGAAGATGTACGACTCGCCCGCGGCGCGCAACATGGCGGCCTCGCGGTCCTCGGTCCGCGGCGGAGGCGGGGGCGGTTTCGGCGCTGCAGCGCGCGGTGCCGGCGCCGCGTCGTCGAGCAGACTGATGCGCGAGCCGTTCTCCCCGACATCCGACCATGAGAACTCGTCGCCGTTGTTATCCGCTTCATTGGCTGCCGATGCCTCGGCTGACGGCAGCGGGGCGGCGACCTTGCGGTTGAGGCTGACAAGAGCGCCAAGCAAGGCCACGGCGAGAGCCGCCACGATGATCATCGGAGTGCGCTGGGTCATAGGGAGTCCTCCACTTCAGGACGGGGCAGCGAAGTTTATCCAACACTCAGTAGCCGCTGGCGTGCCAAAGTGCAAATGCAAATGGTCAGCCCGACCGTCGCCGGGCCTCAGGGTTGGGTCGGTTGTATCCCATTGGCGCGAAGATACTTATACAGCGTTGCCCGGCCCATGCCGAGAGCGCGGGCCGCTTCGGAGACATTGCCCTTGAAGCAGCGCAGTGCGTAAAGGATCTCCTCGCGTTCCAAATCGGCCAGTTTGCGAACCGGCCGGTGGGTGTCTGACGGGGGTGGCGTGTCGGTCCGACCCGTCAATTCCAGCCGTGAGCCGAAGTAATGGCGCACGCAGTCCTCGGTGATGGTGCCGTCTTCACACATCAGAGTGATGGCCTGCGCGAAATTCAGCAGTTCGCGCACATTGCCCGGCCAGCGGTAGTCGCGCAGGATGGCTCGGGCGCCCGAGGTGAGGTGGGGCTGGGAGATGCCCTCGCGGCGCAGAAAGTGTGTCAGGAGCAAGTCGAGGTCCTCCGGGCGCTCGCGCAAGGGCGGCAACCGAATGGGAAACACGCCCACGCGGTAGAACAAGTCTTCCCGGAAGCGGCCGCGGCGCACTTCCTCGACAAGGTCGCGGTTGGTGGCGCTGATCAGGCGGAAGTCGCTGCCGATCGTCTGGTTGCCGCCGACGCGTGTGAAGCGCTTCTCTTGAAGCGCGCGCAAGAGTTTCGGCTGCATGTCGAGGGGCAGTTCGCCCACCTCGTCGAGGAAAAGCGTGCCGGTATCAGCCTGTTCCATGCGTCCAGCGCGCGAGGCCACGGCGCCAGTGAAGGCGCCCTTTTCGTGGCCGAAAAGTTCGCTTTCGACAAGGTTGGGCGGCAACGCCCCGCAGTTGAGTTCGATAAATGGCCCACGCCTGCGCCGGCTGTTCTGGTGAATCGCGAGGGCCACGAGTTCTTTTCCAGTGCCGCTTTCGCCGCAAACCAAGACGGCGAGGTCGCGGGCTGCCACTTTGCGCACAAGCCGGAGCACGGCCTTCATCGCGTCGCTGTGGGTCAGGATGTCGGGGAAAACCGTGTCGAGCACATTGCGCTCGAGTTCCGCCTCGAGCGCGCGCGCCTTGCGCCGTTCGCGAGCCAGTTCCGCCAGTTTCTCGACGGTCAGCGTGAGGGCCGCGGCCGTTAGCGGTTTCGACAGGAAACTGTCCGCGCCACACTCGACCGCTTGCGCGGCCAGTGTCGCCGTGTCGTCGCCAGAGAAAACAATGATGCCCAATTCCGGCAGAACTCCTCGCAGTTCGCGGACAAAATGCAGCCCGTTCTCGCCTTGCAGGTAAACATCCACGAGGGCCACATCGGGCGTCATTTCCAACAGGGCATCCCGGGCCTGAGCAACCGAATGGACGAGCCTGACTTCGCACGCGCCTTTGTGACGCAGAATCCGATCAATGGTTTGGAGGGTCAGGGCGTTATCGTCCAAAACCAGCACCGGCGTGAGCGCGACGGAGGGGGCCTGTCGAGTCGTCTCGCCGGGTTGAGCGGAAGCGGTTTCCATCATGATTTGGTCTCTATCGTGGACTCTATCATGTACAAATCCCGATTGGATACGATGTCAATCCCGAAAGGAAGCCCGGAACTTTCCAATAAAACCAAGAAAATCAGTGTGAAAATCTCATGGCAATGTTTGGGTCACTTTTTGCTACTTGAGGTTACACCCCCTGACGAGACGGGGATTTCAGAGGAGTCGTCCCCAACGGCGCTAAGACTCTGGAGTCCCCGTCGTAATTTTTTGCGCAGGTGGGATGGATGGATTGCTAAGGACCCTCCGCGGTGCGCGGGGGGTTTTTTTATGGGGTTGAATCGGGCGGCGGGCTGTCGCAGCGTATGCGCTTTACACATCGGGCCGCACGGGTCCGGAGGCAGGCTATGGGGTGGATGCGGGCAGTGGGGGTCAGCGCGGTGATGAGTCTGGCATCCGTGGTGTCGGCGCAGCCGGTCTTGGCATTGCCGGCGCGCAGTCCGTCGGCACGGACAGGCTCGCAGATCAACGCTCTCGTGACCAGTATGACGCGCGAGGCGCGGGAGGAGACTCTGTACGCCGAGATTACCGCGGGCAATATTCCCGATTTCCTCCGTCCGCTGCGGGCGGTCACGGTGTCGTCGGTCATCGCCGGAGTTGCGCGCACAGCAACCTATTATGTGACCTGTGACTACCTCGCTGTTGGCTCGAATGTGGACTCGTTTCGCATGCCGATGACGCCGATCCTCGCCCAATGGCTGGCCGACTACACCCAGTGCGTGCTGCCGACGCGCAAGATGGTGAATGACATTTACGCCGCGACAACCTCGAAACTGGCGCCGCAGCCTATCCCGCCGAGCGCGGAGATGGTGACCGTGCCGGTCTTCTGGACGCATCACGGGATGATTGAAGGTGCGCGTGTCGCCGCGGGATTTCCTGTCGGGGCGTTTCTGGGCGGGATCAAGAAGGATGTTGTGATCACTCCGCAACTGCCCACGCGGCCTCCGCCGCCGCGAGTGGCCATCTACGGATGGCACCAATTGAACGGCACCCCGATCCAGCCGCTGTCGCTTGTGCATGAAAACACTTATGCGGATTACAGCCACGGCATCCGGCTCGTGCGCAGCGAGATGCTGCTCGACGGCGTAACAACGACCGTTCAGGCCATCCTTGCGCACCCGACGCTCCATGTGCTGCTAAGCGACGAGGGCACCATCGCCGATCCTCGCTACCCCGTGCCCGCGCCGCCGCGGACCTTTCCCTACCGTGACAACTTTCCCTCGACGGGGACGGAATTAAGTTGGACGGGCCGGTTTACGGCGCCGGCCGTGGTCGCGTTCAGTCCCGTGGCCCCGGGCGGCGACGGGTGGGTCCTGCGGGTGCGCGACACCAGCGGCGGCATCGAGACGGCGCGCACGGGCCGCGTGACGGATACCGATTACATGGTCGAGTGCGACATTTACTGCCATTACCGCCCCGCGCTGGCGGGCGACGGTTTCGAGCGCGTGGGCATTTTCGTTCGCGACAACGGCAACGGGATGTTTGAGGGGATTTCCGGCGGGGGCGTGCAGGGCAACAATTACGCTCTGACCTGGGACTCGCACAACGGGCGCGTGCAGTGCTTGCGGACGGTGGCGGGCGTGCCGGAGGACCTGCTGCCGGCAGCGCAGTTCCGCGCGTCCTCGGGGTGGCGTCGCATGAGAATCGAGGCGGTCGGGACGCAGATTACTTTCCAACTCGACGGCGCGACGCTGGTCTCGACGGCGGACAGCACGCACGCGGCCGGGCAGTTTGGCATCGGGTATCACGAGTACTTCGCGACGAACGCGAACATTGTTGGCACGCACGCCGAGTCGTTCTCGGCCACGACGCCCGCGGGCGCCGGCATCGGGAACTGGGAAGCCTACTGACCGTTGCGCGCGGACCCCGCCGCGGAGGCGGGGCGTAAGCAGGGCGCCTCAGTGTTCGTCAAGCAGTGTCGGAACTGGCGGCATCGCACTGAACCCATGCCTCGGGCATAGCCAGATGTTTCCCAAGGATGCCGAGCACTACCATGAACTCGACGAGCGTGAACACCCTGTCATTCGAGCCAGATTTCGTATCTGCCACCGTGCTCTCCGGGCCGGAACTCCAATCTGTTTGCAAGGACATCACCTCTCGGTTCCGAGTCCGACACCACCTCTTCCATAGGGGCTACGATCATGCCCACCACCACATCGCGTGACAGCGCCCGTAATCTGTCCCTGAGTGACGCCATCTGCTGCCAGTCTGCCTCGTCAGAAGCAGTCTTTGAACCACCGGT
Organism: Candidatus Sumerlaeaceae bacterium; assembly: GCA_026418615.1. Taxonomy (GTDB): domain Bacteria; phylum Sumerlaeota; class Sumerlaeia; order Sumerlaeales; family Sumerlaeaceae; genus JAOAAY01. The sequence goes on from JAOAAY010000006.1 coordinate 63,161, forward strand.
GTGAAGAGTCATGCAACCCAGCGCGTCCCGGTCCGAGCAGTACTGCGTGATGCTCTCATGCAGGAAGCAGTTCCGCTTCTCCACGACCGCGGTGCAAATGATTCCCTCGCAATGAGTCCTCCTTGTGGCGTTTCGGGTTACAAAGCCCCCTAAGCAACCTGCGCAAGCCAGGTTGCCGCCGAGCCTATGCGCGCCTTGCGCCTCAAGATTTGAGAATAAGCGCGCAGGAGATTGCAAAAAGGATCCCCGTGCGCCCGTGGGTGCGGAGGCTACCTTAGGCTGGTTTCCACTGATGTCCCGTCGTCTTCGTGTCGGGTGCCGGCCGGTTGGCTATTGTGACAACGCGGTTGCGGTATGCGCCCGCATACCCTGCCTACGCGGCTTTCCGACATGCGGTTACCGCTGCTTTCCCGTGGGCGCTTTAGGATGCGGCCTCCTTGCGTTTTTCTCCTCCAGAGCCAGCGCCAGCACTTCGTCCATGTGTTTGACGAAATGCAGTTTGAGCCGTTCGCGGGCGTCGGCGGGCAGCGACTCGAGGTCGCGCCGATTGCGCTCGGGCAGGATGACCTCGCGCACGCCCGCGCGGGCGGCGGCGAGCAGTTTTTCTTTGATGCCGCCGACGGGCAGCACATTACCGCGCAGCGAGATTTCGCCCGTCATGGCGAGGTAATTCCTGACGCGGCGCCCCGTGAACAGCGACGCGAGGGCTGCGGCGAGCGTGATGCCGGCGGAGGGGCCGTCCTTGGGGATGGCGCCGGCCGGGATGTGGATGTGGATGTCGCGCTGAGTGAAGAGGGCGTCTTCGATGCCAAGGCGGGCGGCCTGTGCGCGCAGGTAGGTCAGCGCGGCCTGCGCGCTCTCGCGCATGACTTCACCCAGTTGTCCGGTCAGCGTGAATTTGCCGGTGCCGGGGGTCATCATGGTCTCGATGAAAAGGATTTCGCCGCCGACGGGTGTCCAGGCAAGGCCGATGGCGACGCCGGGCATTCCCATGCGCTCGGCCATGTCGCCGTGGAACTTGGGCGGACCAAGGAATCCGGGCACTTCCTTAGCCGTGACCGTGACTTTGCGAAAGTCGCTGTTTTCGGCGGCCTTGCGGGCCACTTTGCGGCAGACGCTGCCGATCTCGCGCTCGAGGTTGCGCAGGCCGGCCTCACGCGTGTACTCCTCGATGATGCGTCGCAGGCCCGCGTCCGTGAAGCGCACATGGGCCGGCGTGAGGCCGTTTTCCTTCATTTGCTTAGGCACGAGGTATTTGCGTGCGATGGCAAGTTTTTCGGCGGCGGTGTAGCCGGGCAGTTCGATGACCTCCATGCGGTCGCGCAGGGGCGGGGGCACGGTGTCGAGCATGTTGGCGGTTGTGATGAACAGCACGCGCGACAGGTCAAACGGCAGATCGAGGTAGTTGTCTGTGAACGAGTAGTTTTGTTCCGGGTCGAGCACCTCGAGCAGGGCGGCGGATGGGTCGCCGCGGTAGTCGGCGCCAAGTTTGTCAATTTCGTCGAGCATGATGACGGGGTTGTTGGCGCCGGCCTGTTTGAGGGCCTTGATGATGCGGCCGGGCATGGCGCCGACATAGGTGCGGCGGTGGCCGCGGATTTCGGCTTCGTCGCGCATGCCACCCAAGGCGATGCGGTGGAAGCGGCGGCTGAGCGCGCGGGCGATGGACCGGCCCAGCGAGGTCTTGCCGACGCCGGGCGGTCCGGCAAAGCACAGGATCGGGCCTTTCATGTCGCCCGTCATGCGGCGCACACTCAGGTATTCGAGAATGCGCTCCTTGATCTTCTCCAGACCGTAATGGTCTTCGTCGAGCACTTCGCGGGCGCGGGAGATGTCGAGAGTATCCGTGGTGCTCTCCGTCCATGGCAGGTCGAGAATCCAGTCAAGGTAGGTGCGTGCGACGCTGTATTCGCCAGCGCCGGGCTGCATGTTGCGCAGGCGCCGGAGTTCCCGGTCAGCGGCCTGACGCGCTGCTTCGGGCAGGCCCTTGGCCTCGATGCGCGCGGCCAATTCTTCGAGTTCCTGCGAGGCGCCCTCCTCCTCGCCCAATTCGCGGCGAATGGCCTTGAGTTGCTCGCGCAGGACATACTGGCGCTGGTTTTTGTCCATCTCGCTTTTGACCTGCGACTGGATCTTGCTGCCGAGTTCCATGACCTCGAGTTCGCGGCTGAGGATGAAATGAACGCGCTGCAGCCGTTTTTTCACATCGGTGAGTTCAAGGATTTCCTGCTGCTCGGCGATCTTGAGCGAGAGGTTGGAGGCCACCATGTCGGCCAGTTTTGAGGGATCGTTGAGATTGAGCGCCGCCGTTTTGAGATCCTCCGGCAGGGAGGCGAGTTCCACCGCGCGGCTGAGTTGCCCAAGGAGATTCTTGACGAGGGCCTCCGTCTCGGTGTCGTTGGCGGGCGTCTCGTGCAGCACCTCGATGCGTGCGCGCAGGAACGGCTCCTCTTGCAGCGGCTCGACGAGGCGCACGCGGTGGGTGCCATGCAGCAGCAGCCGCACGGAACCGTCGGGCATTTTCAGCATGCGCAGGATGTTGGCCGCCGTGGCCACTGTGTAGAGGCTTCTGAAATGGGTCAGATCCTCGCCGTCGGGCCGCTTGCAAACGACGGCAATGACGCGCTGGGAACTGAGCGCATCGTCCACGAGGCGCTTGCTTTTGTCGTCGCCGATGAGCACGGGCGCCACCATGGAGGGAAACAAGACAAACGCATCCATGGGCAGGACCGACAGTTCCGAGGGAGGAATGTCCTCCTTGTCCTGCTCGTCCCCGGGTTTGTCAGATGTTTGAGTGTCTGGCGTGCCGGATGAGTCCTCGGACATGTTCGCAGTCTCCAGTCCGGACTACTCGATGTTGATGCGGATCTCGCCCTGCTGGGCACCGCGGGGGATGGTGACGGTGAGGAAGCCGTCGCGCAGGACGGCCGACACATCGCGCAGTTCCATCGAGTCGGGCAGGCGGAAGACGCGCTCGAACGGGCCGTAGTGGATCTCCATCAGGTGATAGTTCTCGTTCTTGGCCTGGGGCGTGTGCAGCCGGCGTCCGCGCACGATGAGAAAGTTGTCGCTCACCTTCACCTCGATGTCCGACTCGGCCACGCCGGCGATTTCCATGCGGATGACGATGCAGTCGTCCGTCTCGAAAACATCCGTCGGCGGAATCCAGGCGCGGCTGCTGGGCCAGAAGCCCGTCTTGCGCAAAGAAAAGAAATTGTCGAGCACGCGCCCGAACACGGACGAATCGCTCAGGTCGTCTGGCTGGGCCTCGAGGGTCACCAGTCCGGAGTCATACTTTTTCACGGCTGTCATCCTGCCGGTCAACAAGGAATCCGGGCGCCCGCCGCCGCACCACCGCCGCCGCCCACCCCGACTATCAACCACGCCGCACAGGCCAATCGCAACAGGTAAGTCCAAGCACCACCCGCGTCCCGGCAAGGTGCCCCGGAGCGGCCAAGGCCCGCGCCCCCCACCGAGGGGGTCGGACGAGTCGTCATGGTCGCGTCCGCTGCCGGCACGAGAGGCCATGGGCTAAAATCAGGGGCGGTTGAAAAATTGAAAGCAAATTTGTGGACGGTTGGAAAATGAGGCACTGAGGTTAGTGTGACTGCAGCCTGTGCTCAGAGCCTGCTCACCAGACTCGCGGACAGGCGAGCCGATAAAGAGGTTTTCATCGTGACACTCGTGAAGCCGTGCGAGGGCAATGCACGCGTATTGAATGCCGAAGAGTTTGGATGCGCAACCCGTGAAATTGGTCAACCGTCCCCGTATTTAGCCCACGGCACGGTCGGCTCTTCAGCGCGCTCATGACCGCGTATGTGCCCGGGTGGCGCGGGATGGACCTCGAGCGGCGCAACGGCCGCCCACCGAAAAAAGCGAGGTGCAGTCGGTGACACGCTTGGTGGCGAATGGTTCGCATGTGCAACTCTAAAAATTGATCAACCGTCCCCGTATTTTTTAATTGATCAACCGTCCCCGTATTTTTTAGAGAAATTAGTCAACCGTCCCCGTATTTGGTGCCACGAGTGATTGTGATACGAATGGGCTTCGTGCGCTCACTTGAGTCGCTGTCGTCGGGGGGGCGGGTTGAGGATGGCTTCGGCGCGGCCTTTGATGGCGGTGAGGGGAACGGCGGTGGCGGCGTCGTAGCCTTTGAGGATACAACCTCCGGTGAGGCTGAGGCCGCCGACTCCGTGCATGCCTTGCACGAGGAGGTCGTCGGGGATAGCGGTGACGGGGGCGAAATAATGGCCCTCGGGGACGCTGAACTCCCACGGGGGCAGTTGTTCAACACCTATGGGTTGGAGGCTGTCGGGCAGTTCGGCGCCGTTACGCCACAGGCGGCCGTTGCGGACGGCAAGGCGATCGCCGGGCAGCCCGCAGATGCGCTGGAAGTAGTCGCGGATGTTGACGCTGTACACATTGCTTTGGAAGCCCGGGCACTCGATGGAGAACCGGGGCGGGTCAAAATAGATGATCTCGCCGAGGCGCGGCTCGCGTAAGAAGAAGGCGGCATGGTTCACCAGGACGAGGTCGCCAGCCTTGATGACGGGGGCTGAGGAGGACTTGAAGACCCGCACGAGTGAGAATAGGTTGGAGTTACGCGTACTGGTGGCGAGGAAGCCGATGAGGGCAAAGACGATGGCCCCGCCAATGAGGATAGCGCTGGCGCGGGTGCTCCAATGGTTGCGGTCGAGCCATTTGACGGAGCGCGCGACGGTCGCCCAGAGGAGGAGGATCATCAGGATGAGGACGGGGAGCAGGTACTGGATGCCCGTGAAGAAGATGCCGGCAAAGAACAGAAGAGCGAACCACATGGCGATAGAGTTGCGCGCGGACCATTGCTGACCGTTGATGCGGACGGCGGTGACGACGGCGTCGTTCCAAATGAACAGGTGTAGCAACAGGAGGGTGAGCAGGAGGAAGTTCGAATAGGGCTCGAAGAAGGTTGCGATGCAGAGGGCGAGCAGGGCGGCCCACGCGGCGGCAAACAGGGCGGCTTTTGCCAGTTGGTGATTGTAGCACTGGCCGAGCCCGGGCACGATGCTGAGCAGGCCTGCTCCAAAGGGGAACCGGTAGGGCAAGTTTTCGGGCAAGGCCCAGTAACGGCGAAGCGGGTTGCGGCGCCAAAGGCGCTCGAGGGTGCCGCGGGCGATCAGTGCGAGGTCGGATTCCCGGTCGCGGTCGGCCTGACGGAGGGATTTCTTCACCTCGGCCTCGTCGTGCACCAGCAGGGCGTTACACTTCAGGCACCGGGTGCTCGTGTCGGTGTTGCGGAAGTCGCAGACGGGGCAGACTCTCATGGCATAATTGGCGGGGGTTGACCCGGGCGGTCAGGTTCGCATGGCGGTAGGCCAAGGGGCAGGCAGGCGGGTGTGTCTCGGGGCGGGGTTATTCGTGCGACCGCGGCGCCGCCTCGGGGCGGATGGCGGCGGGTGCGGGCGCCGGCGCTCGGATTGCTCGTGGGCATGCGGTCAGCGCTCGAGTTCCTGTTCGCGGCGGCGCTTTTCCTCTTCGGTTTCGACCCGTTCGGCAGGCTTTTCCCAGTCGGGGCGCTGGATGCGGATCTCCCGGTGGATGGGGCCGATAATCTCTTCGAGGAAAGCGCGATAGTCGCGCAGGCGCTGCTCGTCGGCGCCGTCAATCTGGACAAAGATTTCGCCCGATTTGGTGATGCGGATTTCGATGTCTTCGTAAGGCAAGACGGTCCGGCTCCCGCTCGATGCTGCCGTTTTGTCGTACATTCAGACGGATGAGGGCAAGCCTCGTTGCATGAAAAAAGCGGCGGGTCTGTCAAAGTCTCGGCCGGGCCTGCCAAAGCCCGCGCCTGAAAGGGGCCGTTTGGCTCTCATCGGGGGTCATTAAGGGGTGCGGGCGCGGCCGTTTGGGTCTGTGGCCGCGGTTGGGGCGGCGGGGCGCCCTCTCAAAGCCTTTCCGCTTACTTTGGTGCTGTAAGGGAATTCTCAAGCCTGCGCGCGGCTGTGCAACCTCGCCTGCGAACCATTTGGAGGAGGATCGGCAGGTGAATCCGGCATTCAGGCGCGGGGCGCGCGGTTATCTCGTAGCCCGCCTGCAAGAGGCGCTGGGCGGGCTGCGATGCGATGGTGTGTTTGGCGTTCGCACGGACGAGGCCGTTCGCGCGTTGCAGGAGCGTTCGGGTTTGCCGCCCGACGGGGAGGCGGACGCGGCGCTGTGGCGGGCGACGGGTCTCGATTGGCCCGACGAGTTCGAGCGGTGCCTTTCGCTGACCGGCGCATTCGAGGGCACGGGTTATGGCGGCTGCAACGCGACGGACATTGACGGTGCAGGGCTGACCTTTGGGATCGCGGGGTTTACCACGGCCAGCGGCGAGGTTCAACGATTGGTGGCGGAGTTTGCTCGGCGCGCACCCGAGCCGCTGGGTTTGCTGACGCCGGATCGTCGGGCCGAGTTCCAAACGCTGACCGAAGGGCGCGCGGAACGCGAGGCTTGGGAGCGGTTCGTGTTTGGCGAGACGGGGCGCGTCGGGGCTGATGTGCGGGCCTTGTTCGCCGCGTGGGGTGAGAACCCGCAGGTGCAGGCGATCCAGCGGGCGTTCGTTCGGCGGCGGTTCTGGGAGCCGGCCGTCCGTTGCGCGTCGGCGCTGGGCCTGCGCTCGATGGCGGCCCGCGGGCTGATGCTCGATGTCTGGGTGCAGAACGGCGGTTGGCGTCCGGCACACGATGCGGCGTTGCGCGCCATGGATCGTCCGGGCGCGCCGGAACCCCTGCGGCTTCGCCATGCCGCGTTGGCTGTCGCGTCGCAGGCGCGGGCGCGGTGGCGAGCCGATGTGCTCGCCCGCAAACTCGTCTTTGCGGCCGGCGCGGGGAGCGTCCACGGCACGCGCTATGCGCTCGAGGCACACGGATTCAGCCGGTTCGAGTCCTGATGGCAATGAACTATGAGCCTGCGAAGGAGGCATGATCTATGAAACAGTTCGGCATCACGCTTCACGAATTCTTCACCAGTGCGCGCACCTACATTTTCTTCACCACGCTGCTGTCCGGAGCGGTGGCACTGCATCTGCTCAACCAGCAGCAGGCCGATGCGATCCTGAAAGCGGCCGTGGAGATTGGCATCGCGTTTTTCGGCGGGACTTGGACCTATAGCGTCGGCCGGCGCGACATTGGCCGGAGTGGCGAACAGTGAGCCGATCGGCATTGGCCCCGCTGGCGCTGATCTTGATGACGGTGCCGGCGGCGTGTACTTGGACCCGGGTTGGGGACATCCGCCATACGACATTTCTGACCAGGACCCGGCTGACGCTGCCCGCCGGCGACTGCGGCGACGCCGCGGGACGCGAAACGGCTGTGCAATCGGACTCTGAGCAGGCGTTGGCGACCCTTGAGCGGGCGGTCCGAAGCCTGCCGTCGGCAACGCGCGACAGCATGCTCGATCGCGTGCTGCCTGCGACTTTCGCCGACACCTACGCTTCTGGCGGGGCGGGTTTGGAGCGCGGCGAAGGCGCGGGCGGTCAGGCCCCGCCCGCGTCCGACCGCAACTGATCCAGCCAGCGCCGGACCTCAGGATCCGACGGGTTTTCGCGTGCGAGGCGTTCGTACTCGGCCAACGCCGCCTCCTTCTGTCCGGCGGCAGCAAGCCAATGGGCATAGTGGCCGCGAAACCAGACGAAGTCCGGAAACTCGTTCAGTAATTCGGCGCCGTCGCGCAGGCCTGCGTCGAGATTCCCTGCCCGAACCGCGCGGATGATGGCGCACGCCCGTGCCATGCGCACGAACTCCGTGTTGGGTTGGCGGGTGGCCGTGGCCCTCATCCAACGCAAGGCACCGGCCCGCGCCCGCGAGAGCCACCCTACCCCCAGCAAGGGGTCGCGGGCGCGGTTGCGGCGCACCTTGTTGCCTTGTCCCGTGCCATAAAAGGCCAAGGCCCACCGGTGGTTGAGCAGGACATTGTCCTCGATTCGGTTGTAACTGCTGTCGGCCGCGAGGCACACGCCGGTGTCGTGATCGGCGATCAGGTTGCCGGATATAAGATTTCCATGGCTTCCCGCGAAGTCGAGATCGGGATTGGCGCAATCGGCCGGGGCGCCGTCGAGCAGGACGCCGTGAAAACGCCAGTCATCCGTGCGCCAGGGGCTGTTGCCCTCGATCAGGTTGTTCTCGATGCGATTGAGAAAGGCCGTGCGGACCATTTTGACTCCGCCGCCCCAATTGCCGCGGAGGAGATTCTGGCGCACGACATTGGCCAGGGCATTGTCCATCGAGATGCCGGGCAGTTTCGACCGGCTGGATCCGTCGGGAGCGCGCCCCGCAGGCAAAACGAAATCGAGGAACAAGTCCTCGTCGGTCTGGCGGGCGCGCCGGCCATTGTGCTCGATGAGATTGCCCGCGACGACGGTGCGGAAGGTGCCGTTGTCGAGGCAAAGACCTTCTTTATCGCACCTGCGCAGGATGTTGCCCGTCACCACGGTGTCATACGAACCGTCGCAGTAGATCCCGCTGGACCGGCTGTTGACGACGGTGTTGCTCTCGACCAGCACGGCATGCGGTCCCCGCAGGCAGGCGCGCAGCGGCCCGTGTTTGGGCCAATGATAATCTTCCCAGAAATCCCGCGCGAGGTCTTCCGTGTCGTGTATCGGCACGGAGGCGAGCACGATCCCCGCTGCCCAATTCGACGCCGCGTGCAGGGTATCAATCAGGTTTTCGAGGATCCAGATCAAACGGTTTTCTCCCTGAACGAAAACACCGGCCCGGGCAGTGTTGCGGATGGTGTTTGCGCTCAGGACGACGCCCGTATTGTTGTCGCGCAGAACGATGCCAAAGGTGCCGTTCTCGATGTGGCAATCGGTGACGCGCACATGGCGGCATTGCCGCATGCGAACGCCGCCAGCCGAGTGCCGGTCGAGAATGACGCGGGCCTGAGCCAGGGCGACTTCCTCGCAGTCATCCAGTTCGAATATGAAGGGCATGGGAGCGGTCGGGCGCAGGACGACGCCCCCGAAATCATACTGACATCCGCTTTTCAGGCGCAGCGGCTCATCGAGGCAGATTTCGGCGGGCCGCGGAATCGGCAGCGGTGCGGTGCTGCGGTTGAGGTCGGAAGCCAGCATGATCCGTGCTTCCCCGCGGGAGGGGCTGACGGGATCGAAGACCGGCCGCGCCAATTTCGCCGCGGGCTCGGCCATTTTTCGAATGTCTTCTGTCAGGACGGCGGCATCCGGTGGCTTAGGCACCGCCGATCCCGTTAACCGCTGACAGCGCTCCATGACCTGACTTCGCGTGATGACCGCCCAAGCCGTGGAGCCCGTCGGGATATGGATGCAGTCGCTCATCCGTGGGGTCGTTGGTGAGCGTCTCGTGCCGATTCGTCAACTCTGGTCGGTGCGGCGACGGGTCCCTCAGGGCCTGCCCCAGCGACAGCCGGGTGGCAGCATAATGGCGTGAGATGTCATGTAGGTTTCAATGGACTTTGCCGTTGGCCTGTGTTTGGTTGCATAGGTCGCGAGGCGGATGTCGGTATTGTAAGAGGAGGCTCGGACCGGCAATTTGAGCAGGACATTTGAAGATGTGATCGAGTTGAACCAGCGCGAGTTGCTGGATTTTTGCGGAAAGAACGACCAGCGGTTGCGCGAGTTAGAGGGTCAACTCGGCATTCGGATCGTGCCCCGGGGCACGACGCTGAAATTGATGGGTTCGGCGGACGAGGTGGCGCGGGCGCGCGAGGCGATCGAGAAATTGCTGTCCATAGCGCGCGGCGACAGGAATCTGAGCCGCCAGCAAATGAGTTATGTGGTGGAGTCGGTGAAGTCCGACCGGCGCGAGGATCTGGAATCCATTTTTACGGATCGCGTTTCCGTTCCGTTGCGCAAGCGCGGCGTGACGCCGATGACGGCGGGTCAAAAGCGTTATCTGGATGCGATCCGCCGTTCCGACATTGTGTTTGGCATCGGGCCGGCGGGCACGGGCAAGACCTATCTGGCGATGGCCATGGCCGTGAATTACCTTGTCAGCAATTTGGTGCGCCGGATTATTCTTGTGCGTCCGGCTGTCGAGGCGGGCGAGAAACTCGGCTTCCTCCCCGGCGACATCGCGGCCAAGTTCGATCCGTATGTGCGTCCTCTGTACGACGCGCTGCACGACATGGTGGATCCCGATCGTGTCAAGCAGTATCTGGAAACCGGTATCGTTGAGGTGGCGCCGCTGGCTTTCATGCGCGGGCGCACGCTCAACAGTTCGTTCGTGATCCTCGACGAGGCGCAAAACACCTCGGTCGAGCAGATGAAGATGTTCCTGACGCGCCTCGGTTTTGACTCGAAGGCCGTCATCACGGGAGATGTGACGCAGATTGACCTGCCGGCGGGCAAGGAGTCGGGGTTGGTCCATGTCCAGAGCGTGCTGAGCCGCATTTCGGGCATCGACTTCATTCACTTCGAGCAGTCGGATGTCGTGCGCCACGCGCTGGTGCAAAAGATCGTGAAAGCCTACGAGGCTGCAGATGCGCGGGCGCGCGGTGCGATGCAGCAGGAATTGACTTTTGAGGGCGGCGGCGCCGAGCCGGGGGGCGGTGCAGGCTCCGCCGAGGCAATCCGGCTGGATTCTGACGAGAACGGGAGGCAGGCGCGCATCGCTGCCAGTGGTCATTGACAACGGCTTTTGTGCGGTGAGCGGATAGGCCAAACGCATGGCAAAAATCCTCCGATTGGCGGGGCGGGGCGATAGCGGATCCCGTCCGCCGAAACGCCTTCCCGGCGGTCTGCTCGTAGCGGGTCGCCGGACGCGGCTTGCTGGTGTCCTGACGGCAGTGTTCATCCTGCTGGTCACGGTTGTTTCTCCGCGACTTCCGTTGAGGGTGCCGGATGTCTCCGTCGGCGAGCCGTGGGGCGGGCCGACGATTGTGGCGCCGTTCGACATTCGTGTGGTTGATGCTGCAACGGCGGAGGATGCCCGGCGGCTCGTCGAGCAACGCCATGAGACGGTGTTTGTGCTGGATGCGACAGTGGAGGCGGACGCTCTGAGGCGGTTGGAGCGGATGCTGGCGCTGGTGCGCGATGCGGCCAAAGATCGCTCGACCACGGTGGCAGCCTTGCGTCGCGACTTGGCCGCAAAGGCTGGTGTCGCGTTGGAACCGACGACTGTGGAGGTGTTGCTCGATCAGGCGGGCAGCGAGCGGCTGCAGGCCGATTTGACGGCCGTGTTGTCTCACATGTACTCGTCGCGGGTCCTGTGCGCGGAAAAGAGTCTTTATGATGCGGCCGGCCGGTCGGGGCGGCTGGCGGTGATGGCCGATCGCGAGGGGCGCACGGCAACCACGGTGACGCAGGGCGTGATCCTTGGTTTTCCGGGCGAAGCGATGGATTATTTGCAGCGCAACTATTTGCCCGAGTTTCGGCTGCCCTCCGGGTTGCAATCGGCTTATGCAGACATCGTCCGGCAATTGCTGCGGCCTAATCTGATCTATGACCGTGACCTGACGCAGCGGCGCAAGTCGCTGATGCTGGCTTCGCTTGATGAGAGCGTGACGATTGGCGCCGGCGAGCAGGTGGTGGCGGCCGGCGAGTTGGTGACGCCTTTGCAGGCGCAAGCCCTGAGGCAACTGGTCTTGGAAACCCGCTCGCGCGGACTGATGCGTATCGGAGGCTCCGCCCTGCTGGTAGCGTTGATGCTGGGGTTTGCGGCGCGCTACCTGCCGCGGTTTCAGGCCCGAGTGCCGCTTTCGCCGCGCCATGTTCTCTTGATGGCCGTCCCCGTCGCGGCGGCGGTGATGCTGGGGCGTCTGGCTCTGGCACTGGGGCTTGCGGAGGGGGCGCGGCCGTTTGTGCTGCCAACGGCTTTTGTGGCAATGGTTCTGTTGCTGGTGTACAACGCCCGGCTGGCGCTGGTCATGACGGTGTTCACGACTGTGTTGTTCGCGATGGCCGTGGGTTCGGATACGCCGCTTCTCCTCGCGTCGCTGGCCGGCGGTTTTGCAGGCACGGCGGCGCTGATGAAAGTGAGCGAGCGTCAGCAGGTCCTGACGGCCGGCCTTTGGGTGTCGCTGGCCAATGTCGTCGTTGCGGTTGCGTCATCGCTGATGAGCGGGCGGCTCTTGCCCCCGATGCCGGTGCTGGCGGCCGCCGCGGGCAACGGTATTGCCTGCTACTTGCTTGCTGTTGGCGCCCTGCCGGCAATCGAAAAACTGTTCGGTGTCGTGACAGGCTGGCGCCTGATGGAACTGACCAGCACCTCCCATCCGCTGTTGCGGCAGATGGAGGAAAAGGCCCCGGGATCGTACCAGCATGTCCTGAATGTGACCAAACTGGCCGAGTCGGGGGCGGAGGCGGTGGAGGCGGACCGGCTGCTGGTGCGCGCCGGGGCTTTGTTTCATGATGTGGGGAAGATGCTGAAGCCTAAGTATTTTACGGAGAATCAGGTCACGGCGGACGAGCGGCGCATCCACTCGCGGCTGTCACCGTACATGAGCGCGCTCATCATTAAGAACCATGTGAAGGACGGGGTGGAATTGGCGCGCAGCAACGGGCTGCCGGAAACGGTTGTGGAGTTCATCCCGCAGCACCACGGCACGAGTCTGATCCGGTATTTCTATATGCAGGCCAAGGCTCGGGCAGAGGCTAACGATCAGGTGTTGGAGGACGAGTTCCGTTACCCCGGTCCGAAGCCGCAAAGCATCGAGGCTGCCATCGTGATGATCGCCGATGCGGTGGAGGCGTCGGCCACGGCAAAATTGCGGACGCCCGTGGTGCGGGAGGAGGATGTGCGGCGGGTGGTGCGCGATGCCATCAACGACAAGTTCCAGGATGGCCAGTTTGACGAGTGTCACATGACGCTGCGCGACCTGCACGAGATCAACGAGGCCCTAGTGCGGGCGTTGCTCAGCCGCTATCATCAGCGGGTGGACTATCCGAACGCTCCCCGGCGGGAAGTGCGGGATGTCCTGCGAGCGGAGGGCCCGCCAGCCGCTGCCCTCTGAGGGACAGCCCAGGCTCTGTTTCCTGTCGCCGGACGGTTCCGACCTTTCCCTGCGCGGCTGGCGATGGGGACTGATACCCCTGCGGTGAAGCCGCGGGCAGGCTCAGGTCGGCGGTTGCACCCTTTCGCGACGGAGGAGGCTATCAGGCGTTCGCGGCGCGCAATTCGTCGAGGATTTCGTCCACATGGCCCTCGACTTTGACTTTGCGCCATACCCGGACGATTCGACCTTCGGGATCGATCAAAAAGGTGCTGCGCTCGATGCCCATGACTTTACGCCCGTACATGTTCTTTTCCTTCCACACGCCGTATTTCGTCGCCACGGCGTGGTCGGGATCCGAAAGCAAAAGGAACGGCAGGTCGTATTTGTGGATGAACTTGTCGTGGGATTTCAGGTCGTCGCCGCTGACGCCGAGCACGACAGCGCCGAGTGCCTCCAGCCGCTTGTAGTTGTCGCGAAAAGAACAGGCTTCGCGCGTGCATCCGGGGGTGTCGTCTTTCGGGTAAAAGTACAGCACCACCCATTTGCCGGCCAAGTCTGCCAGTTTGAGCGTTTTTCCATTTGACGCCTCCAGCGAAAAAGCCGGGGCGGCTTTCCCTGCGTCGACTGCCATTATAGAGGTCCTCGCGCACCCGTTAAGTCATGCGCAAGTATTCTTTCGCTGGATGAATTATTTTGTTTCTTTTCGCACGACCGGGGTCACGGCCCGCTCCATAGTTCCATCCGCGCTGACGGCTTTGACATCAAGCACCTGCTGACCGTCGGGGAGAGCGTAGCGCAGACTGAAGGTGCCGTCGGGATTAAGCCGGACGGGGCGGCCTTGGACGGTGACCGTGGCGTCGGGTTCGGTGGCGCCGTAAAGGATCAGTTCGGTGTGAACCTGCAGCCAGAAATCCTTGACGGCTGCCTCGCTGCGAGCCGGCGCAAACGAACCGCTAAAAAGCGGTCCGCTGGTCGGGGCCTCGCCTCGCAGGCCGGAGTCCACTTGTTTCTGCAAGTGGCGAAGGATTTCCTCGCTGCCCCGTTGCTCGCGAAGGGTAAACCCGCCGCTCAGGCCGTACAGTTTCTGGAAAGTGGCCTCGACGGTCATCCAGTCGCTGTCCACGACATCGCTGATCCGGTCGCGGGGCGTAGTGACCGGGTTGGAGCGCGCGATGACAATGTAATTGTTGTCTTCGTCGTACATGCCCAGTTCGGCGCACCAGGAGCACGCCGTCTCGGGCACCCGAATGTACCAATTGTTCGAGTACGGGCCGACATCGAGGTCGAAGAAGTAATGGGCTGCCTCATTGGGCCAGTCGCGGCCGTCAATGCGGTACATGCGCACGATGATGCGGCGCTCATGCCCCGTGCGCGGCAGACGAAGTTCGGCGCGTGTGGCGTCGTTGATTTCCCAGTAGGCGAACACCCATTCCGGATCGCGAACGAGGAGGACGATTTTCGTGTCGCCATATTCGTCGGGGAGTTCGCGCGCCGGCGGACCTTCGGGCAGTCCGCGGTGCTCGTGGAAGAAATGTTCCCGCACATCGGTCGGGACGGCCGGTGAGATCTGAGCCTCGGGCTTGAGGGTGCGCTCGGCTGCGGCGGGCTCGGCTTTGTTAGCCGCCGCGGCGGTTTTGCGACGCGATGCGCTGGCGGGTGCGGCGGAGGCCGTCGTCCGTTTGGCGGAGGTTACGCGTTTGGGCTTGGCGGCGTCAGCCGCAACGGTTTCCGTTGCCGGAGTCGTCTTGACACTGGTTCGCGAGACGCCACGAGCGGGCGCGCGTTTGACGGAGGCCGGTGAGGGCTCCGGAGGAGCCGTCTTGCTCTTGGGGGTCGCCGTCTTTTTAGCAGCCCCGGCCGTCGTTTTCTTCGTCTCGGGGGCCTTTACCGCCTTCGTCCCCGCAGCAGATGTCTTGGCCTTGGACTCTGCCGACTTTGTCTTAGGAGCCGTTGCAGCCTTTACAGCCTTGGACTTTGCCGATCCAGCCGCCGCGGTTTTCGAGGCGGCCTCTTCAGACTTCTTGGAAGTCGCCTTTTTGGTGCTTTTCTTTTCGGCTTCTTTTTTCAAGTCAACAACCCCCGTTTCGTGGTCATGGCATCACGCGAAGTGGCCGGAGGGCCGCAAGCGTGAGCCTTGTCCTGACAAGGTTTGGAGCACAAAACTCCACCTTTACGAGGCGACCAATACCAGCGTTGACGCAAAACAATCTCTGCGTGCGGCGATGATACCGGTTACGCCGAAAAATGCCATCTTCTGGCCTTATTTGACCATCTCCGGGCCCGGCAATTCAGGCGTGTATGCTGCTGTTTTTGAGGTTTGGCATACATTAGGGGCGGCGGCAATGTAAATGGAGGGGTACTCTTGATTAGAAAGGCGGAGATTTTGGCGGAGAGGATTTACCAGAGGTTGCCCAACGGGCTGACGGTGATTGCTCGACGCGTTCCGAACAGAGTGGTGACGGTGGATGTGTGGGTCGGGACGGGTTCGGCGAACGAGGACGAACGGCTTAACGGTGTGACGCATTTTCTGGAGCACATGCTTTTCAAAGGCACTCCGCGCTTCGGGCCGGGAGAACTGGACCGGACGATTATGGAGATCGGCGGGGTCTGGAACGCAGGGACATCGAAGGATTTTACACACTACTATGTGACCGTGGCGTCGCCGTTTTTTCATCGCGCCTTGGACGCCGTATCGGACATGATTCAGCACGCGGTTGTTGACCCTGTGGAGTTTGAGCGCGAGCGGCCGGTGATTCTCGAAGAGATCCGCCGCAAGCAGGACAGTCCCGGCGGAGTGCTGGTCGATACGCTGTATGCCGTCTCATTTCGCAAGGGGCCTTATAAACGGTCGGTCCTGGGAACGCATGAGTCGGTGTCGGCGCTGAGCCGGGATGAGATGTATGCGTATTACAAGTCGCATTACACGGCGGATAACATGGTGGTGCTGGTTGTGGGGGATATGGATCCGGAGGCGGCGGTGGCCAGCATAGCGGAGTCGTTCGGGGGGCTGCCCCCGGCCCCTGCCGGTCTGTCCCGCCTCAACAACGGCCTGTGCGAACGCGCGGCGGGCGAATCGTGCGTCATCAAGTTAGCCGTGGGGGAAACCTACGCAGCGCTGGGGTTCCCGGCGCCGGCGGTTGACCAAGCCGATGCCGTGCTGGCGTTGGATTTGGCGGCGACCATTCTTGCCGATGGGCGCAGTTCGCGACTGTATCGTGTGCTCAAAGAGGATTTGCGGTTGGTGAGCGCAGTGTGGGCGGGCAGCCCGACGCATCGGCATGAGAGCCTGTTTTATGTCTTGATGACTTTGGAACGGGCCAAATGGGCGGAGGCGCGGCGCGCCGCGCTGGAGGTTGTGCGCGACCTCGCCGCCCGTCCCCCCTCGGAGGCTGAAATGGCCAAGGCCCGGCGCATCATCCGCAACGGGTTGTTTTTCTCGACGGAGACGAACACCGGCCAAAGCGCCACGATCGGCTATTACCACACACTGACGGGAAGCATGGAATTCTACGACACCTACTTGGAGCGGCTTGGGCATGTGACGGCCGAAGATGTTTCGCGGGCCTGTGCCGTGTTCGAAGCGGAACCGAACGAAGTCATCGTGGAGCCTTTGGGCGGGGTCGAAGGGAGCGGGGCATGAGCAGCGACACGCGAACGCAGGCGCCCATCGTCTCGGCGCTGCCATCCGGCATGCGCGTCGTCATGCGGCCGGAAACAGCCAACGAAATTGTGTCGGTTCTGGTGTTTTTCCCCGTCCCGGGTGCCATCGAGCGGACCGAGGAGGCGGGCCTTGTCCAATTTACGGCCGCGATGATGGTCCGTGGCACGACATCTCGAACCCACGCGGAGTTAGCAGAGGCCATTGATGGCCTTGGCATCTCGCTGACCTGCTCGGCGGCCGACGACTATTCGCTGGCGAGCCTGGATTGCACGAGCGACACGCTGGAGGAATCGCTAGCCCTGCTGGCGGAAGTGATCCTCAGTCCGTCATTCGAACCCGAAGAAATCGAGAAAGAGCGCCAGAGCACGCTTGCGGCGATTCGCCGTCGGGACGACGACCGTCTGGCCTTTGCGGTCCGTCACATGATGCAGGACCTGTACGCCGGGCACTCGTACGGGCTTCCGCGGCTGGGCCATGCGGAGACCGTGGCGGAGTTTACGCGTGATCAAATTCTGACGGTTCACGGAGAATTATTAGATGCACCCCGGATGCTCGCGGTGTGTTTGGGGCATTTCGAACCGTCGCGAATGGAGTCGCGGCTCGCCGAACTGTTTTCTGGCATTACGGGGCGCGGCGGCGAAGCCTTGCAGGTGGCGCAACCGGGTCCGCCGCGGCCGGGGCGGCGAACTCTGGAGCGCCCGGGTGAGCAGGCGGTCTTGGCCGCGGGTTGGCGGGCATGCGGGTTGGCGGATCCGGCGGGTCCGGCGGTGCGCTTGCTCAACGCCGTGGCTGGGGAGGGGATGAACTCCCGGCTGTTCCAGCGTTTACGCGAGCAACAGGGACTGGCCTACGCGACGGGCAGTTATGTTCATCTGCTGGTGCAAGGCGGGCACATCGTGGCTCACATCGGCACCCGTCCGGATGCGCGTGAGCAGGCATTGGAGGGCTTGTTGGGGATTTTTGCGCAACTGCGCCGCGAGCGCGTACCCCGCGAGGAACTTGACCGGGCACGCAACTATGTGACGGGCAAGTATCTGATTGACCACCAGAGCAATCACCGGCGCGCGTTTTACCTCGGCCATTACGAAATGACAGGTCTGGGGCTGGCAGCGGATGAGGATTTCCCCGAGCGTCTGGCCCGGGTGACGGCGGACGATGTGTTGGCCGCCGCAGAGCAGTTTCTTGGCGACGCCACGGTGGCTGAGGTCCTGCCGCCGGAGTGAAAACAATCGGCCCGCCGGTCGCCACGGAGGGTGGCGGCGGCGGGCCAGCGATCTGCTGCGGAACGAAAGGGCTGGAGTTTAGTTGGCCTTGTACTTGACCGAGCAGCCGTAAGGCTTCGTGGCGGGATTTTCGACCGGCTTGCCCTCAAGGAGAGCGTCCACGGCAGCCGCCACATAATTGGTGGCACCCTTAACGGCCTCGGGGTCGCGGCTGCTATCGCTGTCAATGGCGCCCTGATAGGCTAGGTTGCCATCCTTATCTATGACAAACATGTGAGGTGTGGTGCGGGCGCCATAGGCCTTGCCCACTTTGCCATCGGGATCCTGCAGGACAGGATGTTCGATCTTCCACTCCTTGGCAATGTTCTGGGAATCCTCGGGGGTGTTAAAGTGGCTGCTGTTGACGGCCAGCCAAACGACACCCTTGTCCTGATACTTCTTGGCGAGGGCCTGCATGTCGCCGTTTTTGTAATGCTTGACGACGAACGGGCACTGGGGGTTGGTCCACTCGAGCACAACGACCTTGCCCTTGTAGTCGGCCAGTTTGTGCTCCTTCCCGCTGGCGTCCTTGAGTGCGAAGGCCGGTGCCGGTTCGCCAACCTTAAGGGTGGCAACGCTGCCGGTGGTGTCCTGCGCCGTGGCGGCGCCAGCAAGGGCAAGGGTGGCCGCCGCAGCGGCTGCGATCTGGCGAATCTTCATAATTCACATCCTCCTCGGATTGTGCAAGAGTGCGACACTGTGACGCGGTGATGCGCAAAATCGGTACAACAATTGTCCCGTTTGTCCGATTCACGACCGCCATCGCGGTGCCGTGCAGTACGGAGAGCGAAAACCGGGCCAGCGGGTGCGAGGACAAGTCTGGCGATTGACAGGCCGAGGGCAGGTGTTCAGTGTCCGCCCCATCTTGAGGTTGGAGACCACCGAATTGCCCATGGCTGACGAACTGCTAAAGCGCCACGAGAAGAATCCGATTCTCACTTACAAAGATCTGCCGTATCATGTGAACGCGATCTATAATCCGGGGGCCATCAAGCACGGCGACAAGTATGTGCTGGTGCCGCGCGTCGAATATGCAAACCGCGACAACGACCTGCATGTCGCGTGGAGCGATGACGGGGTGAATTTCAAGGTGTCGCCGGATGCGATCAAGGTGCCGGGCACGGACGAAGAATTGGCGTGGGAGAAGCACCGCTATGATGCGCGGGTGACCAAGATTGATGAGTGGTATTACCTGGCTTATTGCGCCCAGACGATGACGGAGACCGTACGCATTGGTTTGGCGCGCACGCGCGACTTTCAGTCGTTCGAGCGCATGCCGTTCCAAACGCCCCCGTGGAGCCGCAACTGCGCCCTGTTTCCGGAGAAAATCAACGGCCTGTTTGCCCGGCTGGAGCGGCCGATGAACGGACCGGATGCCATTACCTTCATTTCCTATTCCCCTGACCTGACCTACTGGGGTGGGTGGCAGCCGATCAATCTGGTTCCGCAGACTTGGACGCGCGCGAAATGGGGCATTGGGCCCACCCCCATCAAGACAAGCCACGGCTGGCTGCTGATCATCCACGGGGTCTGGTACGCGCTCAACTATGTTTACCGGCTCGGCGTTGTGCTGCTGGACCTTGAGGATCCGAGCCGTGTGATCGGCCAGTGTCCAGATTTTATATTTACGCCGCGCGAGTACTACGAGCGCGTCGGCGAGGTGCCCAACTGTGTCTTCTCGAACGGCGCCATCGTGGAACCCGACGGCGAAGTAAAGATTTATTATGGAGCAGCAGACACCTGCATCGGGCTGGCCACGGCGCGGCTCAACGATCTGATTCAGGTGTGTCTCGACGGGATCCAGCCGCCGCGGATCATTACCTATTAGTCGCCGCCGGTTCGGCACGGGAGGATGCGGGCTGCCGCCTCAGGGGACGGGCGCAAATTCGCGGAGCGGGCACGGGTAGATGGAGGCTGCCCCCATGGATTGCTTCGAACTTGTGTCGCCGTTCACGCCCCAGGGCGACCAGCCGGCCGCCATCGAGATGCTCGTTGCCGGTTTGGAGCGCGGGTTGCGTCATCAGGTGCTGTTGGGTGTGACCGGCAGCGGCAAGACCTTCACGATGGCCAATGTCATCGCGCGCGCCAACCGCCCCACGCTGGTGCTGGCCCACAACAAGACGCTGGCGGCTCAACTCTACCGGGAGTTCCGCGAACTGTTTCCGCGCAATGCCGTGGAGTACTTCGTCAGTTATTACGATTACTATCAGCCGGAGGCCTACATCCCGGCCACGGATACTTACATTGAGAAAGACGCGGCGATTAACGATGAGTTGGACAAGATGCGTCTGTCGGCGACGAAGCACCTGCTGGAGCGCCGCGATGTTGTGGTGGTCAGCAGTGTCTCGTGCATTTACGGCATCGGCTCTCCGCGGGATTTCCACCTGATGGTGGTGTTCGTGGAGGAGGGGCAGCGTCTGGAACGCCGCGACCTTTTGCGGCACCTGGTGGACATCCAGTATGCCCGGGGCGATTATGATTTTCATCGGGGGACTTTCCGCGCCCGGGGCGACATCGTGGACATTTACCCGGCCTACGAGGAGAAGCGCGCGCTGCGCATCGAATTGTTTGGCGGACGGGTGGAGAGCATCCACGAGATTGACGCGCTGACGGGCGCTCGAATCCGGCGCTTGGCGCGCGCAGCCGTGTATCCGACTTCGCATTATGTGACGAGCCGCGAGAATCTCGACCGCGCCGTGCTGACGATCGAAACCGAATTGCGCGAACGGCTCGGCGAACTCCGCGCCGCGGGGAAACTGGTGGAGGCGCAGCGGCTCGAGCAGCGCACAAAATACGACCTCGAGATGATTGCCGAGATGGGCACCTGCCCGGGCATCGAAAACTATTCGCGCCACCTGACCGGTCGCGCCCCGGGCGAGCCCCCCTTCACCCTGATGGATTATTTCCCGAGGGATTTTCTGCTTTTTGTGGATGAGAGCCATGTGACGCTGCCGCAAGTGCGGGGCATGTATGAGGGCGACCGCTCGCGCAAGACGGTGCTGGTGGAGCACGGATTCCGCCTGCCGAGCGCGCTGGATAACCGGCCACTGAAGTTTCACGAGTTCGAGGAACGCCTGAACCAAGTGATTTATGTCAGCGCAACGCCGGCGGAATACGAATTGGAGAAGTCTGGCGGGATCGTGGTGGAGCAGGTTGTGCGCCCCACGGGTCTGATTGATCCGCCGATTGAGATCCGGCCTGCGACCGGGCAGGTGGAGGATGCCATCGGGGAAGTGCGGTCGGCGGTGGCAGCGGGCGGGCGCGTGTTGGTCACGACTCTCACCAAACGCATGGCGGAGGACCTGGCCGAGTTTCTCGGCGAGGCGGGAATCCGGGCGAAGTATTTGCACTCGGACATTGATGCGATCGAGCGGACCGAACTGCTGCGCGACCTGCGGCTGGGCAAGTTTGATGTTCTGGTGGGGATCAACCTGCTGCGCGAAGGGCTGGACCTGCCGGAGGTGTCGCGCGTGCTGATCCTCGATGCGGACAAAGAGGGGTTCCTCCGGGGCCATACGGCATTGATTCAGACTTGCGGTCGCGCCGCGCGCAACATTGACGGACGCGTAGTCATGTACGCCGATGTTATCACAGAGGCGATCCGCAGGACGGTCGAGGAGACGGAACGCCGACGGGCGCGCCAGCAGGAATACAACGAGAGTCACGGCATCACGCCGCAGTCAGTCCGCAAGGACATCAAAAACATTTTGGATACCGTTTACGAGGCGGACTACGCAGAGGTGCCCTCGGTGGCTGAAGAGGCGGTCGAGTATCTCGATCCTGCGACCTTGGATCGGCTGATTGATCAGACGCGCCGCGAGATGCGGGAGGCGGCGGCGAAACTGGAATTCGAAACGGCAGCCGTCCTGCGCGACCGGCTTTTTTCGCTCGAGCAACAGCGGCTCGGCGTGGGGGCGCCGTCGCCTGCCGGCCTTGGCGCGCCCATGCCTGCGCCGCGGCCCTACCCTGCGCTTGCGCAGCAGCGGCCGCGACGGCGGGGAAAAGCGCCCCGGTCGTGAGCGTTGCGCGGTTCACGCTTGCCAAACATGGCCCGCCCGTATCGGGTGAGGGCCTACTGAGAAGGCATGAGGGGTAAAAGGCGAGCCGGTGGCGCATGACAGACGAACGCGACAGGGACGACTCGACGCTGGTTGATCTGAGCGCTACGAAGGCGCGGCGGCGCGATGACGGCCAGAAGTATACGCCGGTGCTGGTGGTCGTGGACGGTCCGCGTCGCGGGCAGCGTTACCCGATCACTCAGCGCGAGACGATCATTGGGCGCGGGACGAAGGCCGACATTTGTATTTCCGACGATCTGGCCTCGCGCTCCCATGCCCGGATTATCTATTACAATTATGACAAACCGGGGGAGCGGCCGCGCTGCGAGGTGGAGGATCTCAACAGCCGAAACGGCACGGAAGTCAACGGGCGGACGGTGTCGGGACTTGTTGGGCTGCATGAACGCGACCGCATCCTGATCGGCTCGACCATGTTCGGGTTTTTTTTGCGCGACGAGGGGGAGTTTCAACTGGAGCGGACGCTGTACGAGATGGCGGCACACGATGCGCTGACGGGTCTCGCCAACCGCCATCAGTTCACGGCGCTTTTGGCGCACCATGTGGAGCGGGCACGGCGTTATCAGCGGCCGTTGTCGCTCATGATGGTGGACGCGGATCACTTCAAGGAAATCAACGATCAATACGGCCACGATGTGGGTGATGCGGCTCTGATTCATCTGTCGCATCTTATAGTGACCAGTTGCCGTGCCAGCGAAGTGGTGGCGAGGTGGGGCGGCGAGGAGTTTGCAGTTTTGCTGACCGAGAGTGACGCGGCGGCGGCTGGTGTGTTGGCGGAGCGGATCCGACAGATCGTCGAGCGAACGCCGTTGGAGACGCGCGGTGCAACGGTGCGCATCAGCGTCAGCATCGGCGCTGCACAGTTGCATCAGGACGAAAACGCCGACGATTTTTTCCGGCGGGCTGATTCGGCCTTGCGACAGGCCAAACTGGCCGGGCGAAACCGGGTCGTGAACGCGGAAACCTGCGAGGCAAATGAGTAGGTCGGTGCGCGCCTCAGACGAGGCGCATCCACCGGACGCCCACGCACCCTGCCTGTGCCCCGGGGTCGTCCAGTTCCATGGTGACATCCACCACGGCTCCAGTCGCATGAAGAGGTAAAACGATCAGTTTCCAAGCGGGCTCGAGCGAGAATCGGCCGACGGGCACCTCGTTGGCGAGGATTCTTCCCGCGACGGGCGCGGGCGTGGCGGCGCAGGCCAGAATCTCGATCCTTTGGGCACCCGTTGGTCTGGCGAGTGAGACGACGGCGCGCCGCGTGATTGTTCGGCAGGCATGTCCGAGGATAATCTGGCGTCGGCGCCACCCGATTCGAAGTTCCCGCTCGGGCGTGAGCGTGGGAATGAAGGCCGCCGTGCCACGCCGGGTGAGAGCGGCGAGGCGTCGGGTTGCATCCGCAAAAGCGTTGGTCGCCGCTTCGTGAGTTTCAATGGCGTCGCGAAGAGTGGCCGGGGTGGACCAGTTGGCGACATGCCTCATGTCGAAGTCCCCGAGCAGGTTGCCACTTCTGGGCGGCGGAGGCACGCGAACAAGGTTTCGTCGCGCACTGATGTTGGCGGAGAGGCTCATGGGAAGAATCGTGAGGAGCCCGAGACCCGAGGCTGAAGCGCCGGGAGGGAGGCGTCGCTGGACGGCGCTGACGAGCCGGCGCAGCGGCGTTCGGCGGCCCGGGGGCGGATCGCTGGGCCAATGGTGGACGGTGGCGCCGCGGGTGACACCGCGCAGCGGAGCCAGATAGTCGGTCAATGCGGGCGTCTGTTCGTTCAACCCTTCTTCCTTGTCCACATTGTCAACTAAATACTCGTCTTCCGGATCGAGGATGCTGCGCACGGGCTCGCTGCAGGCGAGGAACAGGCCGCCGGGCTTGAGCACGCGGAGCATCTCGCGGATCGCGCGGGAGAGATCGTGGAGATGATGCAGCACGGATCGGCAAAACACCACATCGAACGACGCCTCGAGAAACGGCAGGCGGTGGGCTGGCGCGGTGATGCGCGAGAAATAGGCGGGCGCGGGGGTTTCCGGCTTGGTGCGGTAGGTGATGCCGTCCATGACGAGCGTCTCGGGGGGGTCGGGGTCCACAGGCCTGAGATTGACATGCAGGAGGTGAGCCGGCTCGGTCTCGACGGCCACCACCTCGGCGCCGCGGGCGGCGAGGGCGGCAGATGTGGGACAGGTGCCGGCTCCGACATCGAGGACGCGCAACCCGCGTAAGGGCTCCATCTGGCGGAGAGCAGCATTGAAAAGGGTTTGCATGAGGTCGCGCGAAGTTTCGTTTTGCTGGGCGAGGAGTTCCTGCCGTTGGGGTTCGAGTGCGCCGCCGCGCAGTTGCCTGAGGACAATCAGGCGCCGGGCTACCGACTCGCGCAGCGTGGGGAGCCAGTCGGCATCGAGCACGGAGAGGAACGCCACGCCGCGCCGGTGGGGAAAGGCCGTGCCGCAGGCGCTGCAGGTCCAGTCCCCTGTCCAGAGGATGGCGCCGTTGTCGCGCAGGGTGCCGGGTTCAAGGCGCAGCCCAGCCCAACAGCAGGGGCTGAGCAATAGCGGCTGGATCGTGGCGAGGCGCATGGGGCGAGAAGATGGGGCTGCCAGCACCGGAAACAAGGCGAAAGAGACAAACCACCCGCCGGGCGGTTGCGTGTCCGGATGCAGGCGATATCAGCCGTGCGCCCTACGCTAACCTGATCCCGGGCCCGCGTTCACGCGCGGCCGGATGTCTCCGGGGTGCCGGACAGATTACTTCTTTTCCGATGCCTGCGCCACTGTCTCGTTGCGGGCCGGGCCGGTGACCTTGGGCATTCCCGAGTCCACATGGTAGAAGTCGAGGTTGCGCTCGATTTTGTCGAGCAGCAGCCGTTTGGCGACTTCGAGTTGGTAATCAATAAACTTGTCTTTGTCGGTCTTTTTGACCTCTTCCTTTCTGGGCGCGCCCTCGACCTCGGCGTCGGGGAACAGGGCGCGGTCGAGGGGGATGATCTTCTTTGGCTCGGGCGCCGTTGTGTCCTTGTCCTTGGATTTGATGGCGCTGGCGGGGTTGTCGCCTTCCTCCTCGTCGCCGGGTTCCTCGCTGCTCACGGTCTCGGTTGTCCCTGTCGTCTGGTTGTCCCAGCGGAACCTGGAGACGGTGGTGACCACATCTTTCTCCTCGGTGACAGGTTCGCCGAAAAGGTGCCCGCGCAGGAGATCCATTTCGTTGCCCTTGGGCAGTTCCACGGCGATGTCGGGAGTGACGCCCACTTTGTCAATTTTGACACCGGCCGGTGTGAGGTAGCGGGCGGTGGTGAGCCGGATGGCGGCCGGCCGGTAGTTGCCGTTTTCGTCCTTCTCGAAGGAGTGAGTCAGTTCCTCGATGGTTTGCACGGAGCCTTTGCCGAAGGTGCGCTGGCCTTTGACGCCGAGCACAATGCCGCGCTGATGGTCTTTGATGGCGCCGGCGAAGATTTCCGAGGCACTGGCGCTGGCGCGGTTGATGAGGACGACGAGGGGCAGGTCCGTGACGGGGTCGTTTTCCGCGCGCAACTCCTGATTCTGGCTTTTGATGCGTCCTTGCGTGGAGACGATGAGTTTGCCTCTCGGGAGGAAGAGATTGCTGGTCTCGATGGCCTCTTTCAGCAATCCGCCGGAGTTGAAGCGCAGATCCACAATGAGGCCCTTGGCTCCCTTCTGCTGGCAATCTTCGATGGCCTTGCGCAAGTCGCGCGTCGTGTTGTCGCTGAACTTGGCGATGCGAATGTAGCCGATGTTGTTGTCCAGCATTTTGTGGTAAACGCTCTCGATGCGGATGTTCCCGCGGACGAGTTCGAAGTGAAGAACCTCGGGTTCGCCCTCGCGATACACTCCGATTTTGACCGTCGTGCCGGCCGGTCCGGTCAGTTTTTTTACGGCCTCCATGACGGTGATGCCCTTGGTTTCCTTGCCATCAATCTCGATGATGCGGTCCCAGGGCATGACGCCGGCCTTGGCGGCGGGCGATCCCGGGATCGGGGCGATGACGGTCAGCACGCCGTCGCGAATCTGAATGTGAATCCCGACGCCGCTGAACGCGCCCTCGGTGTCCTTCTCCAACTGCGAGTAATTGTCGGGGTCCATGTATTGGGAGTGCGGGTCGAGGGTCAGGAACATCCCCTGCAGCGCTCCCTCAAAAAGTTTCTTGGAATCCACTTCCTCGACATACCGTTCGCGGACCTCGCGATAGATCTCGCTGAACATCGCGGTGAACTCCCAGAACTGGTCGTCGTCGGCCTCCTTGACGGAGCGGGCGAACAGCCCCATGATAAGAAATGACGATACGATAAGAGCGGCGGCAGCGACGAAAAGTCCGCGCTCAGCAGCGGAACGCACAGGCTTCTGCGACATGGGTCACCTTTCGGGCGCTGGGGTGGAGGCACGCCCGTTGTCTGGAGTGTTGCCAGGTAACAGCACGCCTTTTCTTACCGACCGGGCACGCAACATATTTGAGCGGTAGCGGCTCGGCTCAGCGCCAATATTCGCGGCCCCACGAGGCCCCGCGGCGGAAGATTGCCGGCACGGGTATCCAGCCGAAGGCTCCGGGCGCGCGGATGAAGAGGAAGCCGAGGATGAGACCGCCGAGATGGGTCAGGTGGGCCACGCCGCCGCCGCCGGAGCCGGCCGAAGCCATCAGCGTGAACAGGCCAAGGATGGCGACGAAGTATTTCACCTTCATCGGCAGCATGAAGTAGAGGAAGATTGTGTCGTCAGGATAATAGTAGGCATAGGCAAACAGGATGCCGTACACCACCCCCGAGATGCCAACGATGGAGATGTAGGGCTGGCCGATGAGCAGGGCGACCACGAGATGGGTGGCGACGGCGCCGGCAGCCACGGCGATGACGAAGCGGAAAAATGTCTCGGAGCCCCAGCGCTGCTCGAGACGCACGCCGAAGAAATAGATGGAAAGCAGATTGAAAAACAGATGCGGGAAGTTGGCATGCACCAGCGCGTAGGTGACCAACTGCCACACCTGCCCGCCGAGCAGGGTGGTGGCAGGACGGGCGGCGAGCCATGTCAGCACCGTAGCGGGGGCAAACATCGCCACGAGAAAAACGGCGATGCAGACATAGAAAATGTACTTTACGACGGGTGTCAGGGCGCTGCTGACATTGCGGTCCAGTTCCTGAAAATACTCTTTCATCCTGCGTCCCCATGGTCTGAGCGGTCGAGGCTGATGCGCGCCCCCAGCGCGAGAAGGTGGCGGAAGAACGCGGGATAGGACTTGGCCACTGCCTCGGCGCCCGAGATGACGAGGCCGCGCCGCGAGCCAAGGCCCACGATGGTTTCCAGCATGATGACGCGGTGATCCCCGCATCCGTCCACCTCGACGCCTCCGTCATAGCCGTCCGGGCGTCCCTCAATCCAAATGGCATCGGGGTCGGGGTCGCCCGTCTCCCGGCCCTCGCCGCAAACGACCCCCACCTTTTTCAATTCGCGCAGCGGCTCGGAGATGCGGTCGCACTCCTTGATGCGGAGATTGGCGACATTGTGGAAGCGCGAGCGGCCGCGAGCGAAGCAGGCGGCCCCCTCGAGGGCGAGTACGGCGTCCGTGGCGGTGTCGCCATCGAAGTCCACAGCCTGAAGGGGGCGCCCCTCGATGGTCACACGGCCGGCGGGGCAGGCTGGCGAGGGCGGTTCCAGTTCGATGCGCGCGCCCATCTCTCGCAGGACGCGGGCTGCGGCGCGCTCGCCCTGATTGTCCTCGATGAGGCCGGTCATGGATATGGTGGAACCGGTGACGGCGGCGGCGGCCAGAATGGCGGCGCTCCCGGGCCAGTCGCCGTTCACTTGGTATTCGCCGGGGGCGTACCGGCCGGGTTTGGCAGCAAACCTCATCAGATCAGTTGCCGCCTCGACGACCACTCCGGCGCGGGCCAGCACCTCGAGCGTCTGCTGCACGGGGGCCCTCGAGACTAGGCGATCTGCCACGACGATCTCGAGCGGTTCGCCGATGAGCGGTGCGAGGAAAAGCAGGCTGCTGATGAACTGGGAACTGCGGGCGCCGCTGACCTCGATACGCCCACCGCGGAGGTTCCCGCCTCGAAGCGTGACGGGTAGGCAGCCGCCTCGCGATTCGACGCTGCAGCCGAGCGCGGCGAGCGCAGCGAGCAATTCGTCGTTCGGGCGCCGTCCGAGTGAGTCGTGGTACTGGGTGGAGAAAGTGACCTGCTGCGTCAGCGCGCCAACACCCAGAAGCAAGCGCAGAACGGCTCCGGCATTGCCGACATCCACCGGACCCTCCCCGATGACGCGTGGCCGTCCCGCAACACCCTCCACCTCAATATCCCACGCGTCTGCTTCAGGGTTCAGGATGCGAATGCCCGCCCCAAGTCGGCGCAGGGCGCTGATGAGCGCGCGCGCGTCGTCGCTGGTGGCGGCGTTTCGGACGATGCTGCGCCCGTCGGCCAGAGCCGCGGCCAGAAGCCAGCGAGTCGTATAATTCTTTGAAGGTTGGGCGACAATCGTGCCGGAGAGTCGCTGCGGCCCCGGCTCGATCACAGCGCGGCTCATGATCCCGAGCCGGCCTCAGCCCTGATCGGCGGGCGCGAGATAGCGGTCGTAAAGGTAATCGAAGACCGACACGAGGAGAAAACCGGCCATGAGCAACCCGAAGAAGAAGTAAAGCCCGCGGGTTTCGCGGACAAAGACCTGAACGAGAACGAGTTGGATGACGAGAAACGCTGCAAACAGGGCGTTCATGACCGCATACTGGGCGATGGTGAACCGGTGCGGTTGAGCGGCCGGCTGGTCGGCGGTTTGCTGCGGCCTCTGCGGCTCCTCGGCCGGCGGCGCAGTTTGCAACGGTGTTTTCTGGCGTTTGGCTGCCATGCGTCCGTGTCTCACCTCTGATAAGTGGCGATTTTCTCGCGCACATCCTGCTGGTTCGCGTCAATGGCGAGCGAGCGGCGCCAATACTCCAGCGCACGATCGCGATTGCCAAGCGCAGAGTGAATGTCTCCGAGGTGCTCGAGGATCTCAGCGTCGTCGCCCATCAGCCGGTGAGCCTTCTCCACATACTCCAGCGCCTTTGCGTACTGGCCTTTTCTGAAAAAGACCCATCCCATACTGTCAAGGATGTGGGGTGCGGCCGGGTTGAGTTGGAGCGCCCGGCGGATGAGTTCTTCGGCCTCGTCGAGTTTGACATTGTTGTCGGCGAACATGTAGCCGAGCGCGTTGAGTGCGCTGTCGTTTGTCGGGTTGCGCTCGATGGCCTTGCGGAAGGCGTTTTCCGCGGCGTCATAGCGCTTTTGATCCAAATACACGGACCCAAGAAAATAGTAGTACACATCGGCATTCTTGGACCCGCGCTTGGCGAGTTCCCTCAGGCGACGCTCGGCTTCGGCATAGCGCTTCTGCTGGTACAGGCTGATGGCCTCGAGGCTTTCGAGTTCCTCGCTCTGACCCAGTTTTGCCGCCGCCTGAGCCAGAACCGGCCGGGCTTCGTCGAAGCGTTTGGCCCGGTTGAGGGTGTCTACGAGGACCCGGTAGGCGTTGATGGAGTTTGGGTTGGACTCGACGAGTTGGCGCGCAGCGGCGACGGCTCGATCAAAATCTTTTGCGGCGACATAGGCGTCCACATACAGCCGCAGGAATTCCTCCTGCCCGGCAAACGAGGGCCGGGTGCGGTCGAGCAAGGCGACGCTGTCCGCCGCGCGCCCCAAGGCGTTGTACACCTGCACGAGGCGCGCCACCGTGGCGAGGCGCTTGGGATCGAAGGCGAGGGCCTGCTCATACTCCGCTGCGGCGTCGCTGGTGCGCCCGTCGGCATAGTAGGTGTCGCCAACAAGGGCGCGGAAGTCGGCCTTGCGATCCTCGAATGCGGCAGCGGCCGATGTGACAAAATCCCGCACGGCATCGTCGCGGCCAAGTTTCAGGTTCAAAGTGATGGTTCGCACGATTACGCCGGGATTGGTGGGTGCGATGGAGTGAGCCTTGAGAAACGCGGCGAGAGCCTCGTCGGGCCTGCCCAGCGTGTCGAGAATCTGGCCCATGAGAATATAGGCCTCGAGTATGTCGCCCTTTTCGAGGGCCTGCTTGAGGGTGTCGAGCGCTTCGTCGTACCGCTGATTCTGCTCAAGCAGGAGGGCGAGGCTGAGATAGAGGCGCTGGGCCTGCGGGTTGGCCTTGATGGCCTTCTGGTAGGTCTTAATCGCCTCTGTCGGGTTTTTTTGTCCCAACAGGCTCGTCGCGATGGCGTCGTAGACCTCAATGCGCTCGGGATCAATCTCGACGGCCTTGCCAAACAGTTCGAGGGCCTGCGGGAATTCCCCGCGCAGCAGGTGCAGCCGGCCCACGGCGAGCAGTGTTTCGGGATTGTCCGGCTCGAGTTTGAGCACCTTGCGGTATTGGGGCAGAGCAAGATCGAGTTTTTTTGCGGCAATGAGTTTTTCGGCGTAGAGGCGCTGAATCTCGGCCGAGTGAGGATAGTCCCGGGCGAACCGCTCATACTGTTTCAGGGGCGACAGAGCGCCGGGACGCTTGGCGATTTCCTCGAGTAGGAGATCGAAGCGCTTGATGAGTTCCTCGTTTCGCGGCTCAACGAGGAGAGCATCCTTGAGGGTTCGGATGGCGTCGGCCGGGCGGTCGAGGTCATAGTAAAGTTGGGCAAGGTAGATGTAGCCCTGAATGAATCCGCGGCGCTGCTCGACCACGCGCTCGAAATACGGCAATGCCTCCTGCTTGCGCCCGGTCCGGGCGAGAACATTGGCGAGGACGAGGACGGCGTGAGTGTCGCGCGGGTTGAGTTCGACAAGTTTGCGATAGGTGTCCACAATGGCATCGCCATCGTTGAGGGCAAAGTAGGCTGTGGCCAGTCCGCGCAACACTTCGACATTGCGCGGCTGAATCTCGAGCGCCTTTTTGTAGGCCTCGATGCCCTGCTGGACGAGTTTTTGCCGCTCGGCACCGGTGGCCTGCTCGCCGCGCTCGACGAGCAAGCGCGCCTTGCGAATGATCGCGGCGACATTGTTTGGACTGGAGGTCAGGACATCTTCGATGGTTTTGCGTGCGCCGGCATAGTCGCGCGTGGCGGCCTGCGCATCGGCAATCGCGAGGAGGATGCGCTCGTTGCCCGGTTGCTCCTCGAGCGCGGCCCGGAACTCTCCGAGTGCGTGGACCGGCTGATCCATTTCGAGCAGGTATTGTCCAAAGAAAAAGTGGCGTTTAGCGTTGATGATGCGTTTCTCGTCCTCGCGCTGTTCGGGCGAAAGGGCGAATTTGAACAGATCGGCGGCGGTGAGGCCAATCTCGCCGAGCAAGCGCTGGAAGCCTTTACTGATGCGCCCAAGGCCCGCCGTGGTTTCGTCGGTCGGCGGCGGGCTGGGAGGCCCGATGTCGGCATCCGGGGCCGTTGTCTCGGCGGCGACGGTGGTCAGGTCGGCCGAAGCGCTGGTCTCAACCCGGAAGACGACGCTTTGAGCGCTGACGGCCAGAGTGCTTGCGATAAGGAGACAAGTGAGAATCGAAGACTTCATGAGGAGATTCAGTTGAGGCCTCCCCAGGCCAGTTTCTCCCGCAATTTGCGGAAGAAATCGTCTTTGAATGTGATGAGCGGCAGGTACACATCCGCCCGCGAAATCTTTAGCGTCTCGTCGTCAAGTGCGTCGAGCCACGGTTGGCCGTCCACGAGCACCTGAGCGAGTTCGATCGGCTTGCGCTGCTGCAGTCGCACTCGCACGACGGAGTTGCCCGACAGCACCAGCGGAGTGAACGAGATGCGGTGCGGACATACGGCGTTGAGGACGATGGCCTCGAGGCTGGGCGCGAGGATGGGACCGCCCGCGGCGTAGTTGTAGGCGCTGGAACCGGTGGGGGTGGCGACGAGAAGCGCATCTGCCGATACATTGGACACAGTGTAGCCGTCAACGAGCACGGTCAAATGCACCATGCGTCCCCAGACGCGCTTCGACACGACGACATCGTTGAGGGCCAACAGTCGCGATTGGGCGGCGTTGTCCGCGGTGGAGCCGTTGGGTTTCTCGATAGTGGTTTCGAGCAAGAGTCGCGGCTCGGTCAGGAAGTTGCCGCTCGCGACCGCCGTGAGACATTGGAGCATGGTTGCGGCCGTGGCCTGAGTGTGAAATCCGAGGCTACCCAGATTGACCGGCAAGACCGGGATGCCCAGCGGGCCGATGATGTGGACGGCGTAGAGGAGCGTCCCGTCGCCGCCCAAGGTGACGGCTGCGTCGCAGCCTGCAAACCTTCGGGCGAGGGCCGCGCGCCGCTCGGCGTCAAAGGCGCGGGCAGGCGGCTCGGCAATCCCCTCGTTTTCATCGAGGTTGCTTGAAAGTTGGACGCCGTGCTGCGCAGCCCACTCCCGCAGTTGTTCGAGGGCCTCGGCTGCGCCGGTTTTGTGGGGATTTGCAATGACGGCTAAGCGTTTCACTGCGGTTGACCCGGCGGCGCAGCCGGCTTTTCAGGGTTTGAGTTGTCCTTCACAGTGTCGTTACAGGCCGGGCTAGGCAGTCCGTCAATATCCAAACCGCTGTGGCCGGCTCGGGAGGGGTCCGGCGCGGTGATCTCGCGGACGAGCGCGTCCGCATCCATGGCCTGCACATCGGACTGGCGTTTGAGCAGCAGGAGCCATTCCCGGTTGCCGGAGGTGCCTTGAACGGGGCAGGGAATCGCCCGCAGGGGTCGCCACTGCGCGGCGAGCGCGGCGGCTACGGCGGCGCGAAGCGCCCGGCCGCGCAGCGATTCGTCGCGGATGACGCCGCGCCCGCGCGACACCTCGGCCGGTGTGGCCTCGAACTGCGGTTTGACCAGCACGACGGCGTGCGCCTGCGGTTGGGCAATGACGCTCAGCGCCGGAAGGATTTTGGTCACGGAGATGAACGACACATCCACGACAATCAGGTCCACGGGTTCTGGCAGTGTGTCCGCGGCAAGGTTGCGCGCGTTGCATTGTTCGATGAGAACGACCCGGGTGTCAGCCCGCAGGCGGGGATGAAGTTGCGAACGGCCCACATCCACGGCGTAAACGCGGGCCGCGCCGTGTTGAAGCAGACAGTCGGTAAAACCCCCGGTGGATGCGCCGATGTCGGCACAGACGCGTCCGGCGGGATCGAGGGCGAAGGCGGCAAGGGCGGCTTCGAGTTTGAGTCCGCCGCGGCTGACATAGCGCTCGGGAGCGGCCACCTCGATGACAGCGTCGGGCGGCGTTTTCATCCCGGGTTTGACTCGGGTCGTTCCGGCGACGGAGACCAAACCGGCGAGGATTAGGCGTTGGGCTTGTTCGCGGGTGTCGGCCAGACCGCGGGCCACCATTTCCAGATCGAGGCGGCGTGCACCGCCGGGGCGGCGTGGCGGAGGGCTATTCATGTGTTTTTTGTTGGACACTTTAGGGTTGACCGGTCTCCCACACCGTAAGTACACCGCACCGAGAAGGTGTACGAGCACAATATGCCCCAAGCGATTGAGGCTGGAGGAAAGGAAAGGTTATGACCAAACAAGACCTGATTGATGCGGTCGCGAATGCGGCTGGCGAGGGTATAAGCAAGGCGGCAGTCAAGGAGATCATTGACGCCACATTTGAGGAAATCGCGAAGGCGATCAAGAAAGACAAGCGTTTTCAGGTTCCCGGCTTTGGGACCTTCACGGTTCGCCAGCGCAAAGCCCGCACCGGCCGCAATCCGAAGACGGGCGAGACCTTGAAAATCAAGGCCAGCAAGACCATCGGTTTCAAGCCCGCTCCCTCACTCAAGGAAAAACTCTGACAGCGCGGGCGGCTGCGCCTGAAAAAACTGTTTTTTGGCGGGAGGCCCCTTGCGGGTCTCCCGCTTTTTTGTCCGGGCCTGCCGACGCAGCCGTGCGGCCGCCCTCTCAGTCTTGCCAGATCTCGTTGATCAGATCCAGCAGCGCCTTCTCCTCCGGATGGATCTTGCGATCAGCGCCAGCCACATAGCGGAGAATTTGCTTCACGCCCCGCAACTGATCGTGGTTCAATTTCGCTTTCAGGTTGGCCAACGAGAAGGCGATGACATCCGGCACGCTCGTGTCGCGGATCGCCTCCTGCGCATTGTCGGTAAGGGCGGCGATGTCCTGCGGCCCCAGACCCAGTCCGAACCCGAGCCGCGTGAGCGTTTCGCCCTCCTTGTCAGTCATTTGGCCGTCAACGCAGGTCAGGCACAAGGCGAGGCAAAACACATGGTAGATGTCGTCCGGCCTCAGATGCAGGATCTTCATTAATTTGCGTGTCTCGTTCTCGAGCATGTTGCCGCTCCTTTTGCCAGTCCGATGCTGGGATCCGCCTGCGATGTTCACTGAGAACCGTCTGTCCGCCGGCGCGGGGAGTAAAGACAAAAGCCAAACGGAAGCGGTTAGCCGAGGTTTGGGATGATTGGAAAGTCGGGGGGACTGTTAGAGCATGTAAACCATGACCAAGACGCCCGCCGCCTCTTCACTGCCGGTTGTCGCCATCACCCTTGGCGATCCCGGCGGCATTGGACCCGAAATTGTCGCCAAAGCCGTCTGCCGCGAGCAAGTGCGGCGTATGTGCCGGCCGCTGATCATTGGCGATTCGGTTCTGGTGCGAGACATTGACCGGAGCCTTCAACTGCCGCTCGATTACGATGCCGTCAGCGATGTGGATAGTGCTCTTCCCTGCGGCATTGTGGGCGTTCTGGAACCGCCCGACTCACCGCGGACGACCTTTGTTCAGGGGCGGGCGTGTGCCGCCAACGGGGAGGCAGCGTACCGTTGGATTGTCGCAGCGGCACAATTGGCTTTGGCGGGGCGGGTGTCGGCCGTCTGCACGGCGCCCATCTCGAAGGAGGCGATGGTGGCCGCCGGCCATGCTTTTCCGGGACATACAGAATTGCTGGCGGAATTGGCTGGCGGGGCGGATGTGCGCATGATGCTCGAGGGTGGCGGTTTGCGCGTCGTGCTGGAGACCATTCATGTCGCCCTCGCTGAGGTTCCAGCGCGTCTGTCAACCCAGCGGATTCAACAGTCGTTGGCCATGGCGCGTGAGTGGGGGCGGCGTCATCTGGGGACGGACCCGCGCATCGCCGTCTGCGGGCTGAACCCGCATGCGGGGGAAGCCGGGCGGTTCGGGCGCGAGGAAATCGAGATCATAGCGCCCGCGGTGGCCGCCGCCCGGGCTGCCGGTGCCCGAGTGGCGGGGCCGCTGCCTGCCGACACCGTGTTTCATCGGCAGCGTCAGGGAG
This sequence comes from Candidatus Sumerlaeaceae bacterium, assembly GCA_026418615.1. GTDB lineage: Bacteria > Sumerlaeota > Sumerlaeia > Sumerlaeales > Sumerlaeaceae > JAOAAY01. Next base: position 98,262 of record JAOAAY010000006.1, read on the forward strand.
AGTTTCACATCGTACTGGCTATGTACCATGATCAGGGACTGATTCCCGTAAAAACCCTGGATTTTCACGGCGGCGTCAATATCACGCTGGGGTTGCCGTTTGTCCGGACTTCGCCCGACCATGGCACGGCGTTTGACATAGCGGGCCGGGGCATCGCGGATGACTCATCCATGGCTGCGGCGATCGTGCGTGCGGCGACGCTGGCCCAAGTTTCTGCGGTTGGCCGGTGAATAACTGGCATGGCTCGCGTACTAAATTGTTATTTGCCGGCTACGGCCGGTTTTTATCGCCCCTGTTGTTTCGGGGGACAGGGTAAGCGAGCCGCCAGCCCGTCCGGGCGCGGGGGTGTTCGCCAATGCCGACTACAACCGGAAGGATCGCGACCGTGAGCAACCAACTCATCCGCGACTATGAAGCCAAGTTCCTGAAGACGGACATCCCCGACTTTCGCCCCGGCGACACGCTGCGTGTTTCCGTGAAAATCGTGGAAGGCGACAAGGAACGCATCCAGGATTTTGAGGGTGTCTGCATCCGCCGCAAGGGTAGCGGCATCGCCGAGACGGTGACGGTCCGGCGTGTCAGTTATGGCGTCGGCATGGAGCGCATTTTTGCAATCCATTCGCCTAAGGTGGACAAGATCACTGTGACGCGGCGTGGCCGGGTTCGTCGTGCGAAACTTTACTATCTGCGCGAGTTGCGCGGCAAGAAGGCGCGGATCACCGAATTGAAAGATGTGGAGAGGCAGTTGGTCGTGACGCCAGCCGCGGAGGAACCCACCGCCCCGGCTGCCGAGCCGCCGGCGACCGAGGCCTAAGCCTTCCGTTGACGGCCCGCCCCGCTGTCGCGAACACTCCCGTACTGAATCCTGTCCCCGCTGGAGCGACTGATGCTGACTTTCCTGAAGGGCGTCTTGTTTGCCGGGCTTTTCGCTCTGTTTCTTGTGGCCGGCTTTTACGGTTTCCGAGCGTATCTGGAGACTCATCGCGACGGCGGTCTGTTTTCGACGGTCCTTGATGTCGTCCTCCAGACCGACCGCTCCGCGGCCGTGAAAGCCACCGGCCCGAAGCGCGGCGGCAACATGGACGCGATCGTTCAGGATTACGAGCGCAAGAAGGAACTGGCTAAAGCCGGAGCATCCGCGGCGGCGACTGGCGCGACTACCGGCGGGGATGCAGTTCCGGGCGTGGCTGCGGCGGGCGACTCCAAGCCGGGACAGCGTCCCATCCCCAAGCCTACGGACAAGGATGTTGTCATTCGCGAATGGCCGACGGGCCGCAAATGGGTCGCCCTGACCTTCGACGACGGGCCGCACCCTGAGTACACGCAGAAATTCATTGAACTGCTGCAATCCAAGAACGCGAAGGCCACCTTTTTTCTGATTGGCAAGCAGGCCAGCGCTTTCCCCGATTTAGTCAAACAATTGGCTGACGCCGGGTTTGAGGTAGCCAACCACAGTTGGTCCCACCCCCAGTTGACGCGGATCAGCCCGGAGAAGGCGCGCGAGGAACTGTCGAAAACATCGCAGGCCATCGCCGACGCCTGCGGGGCTGAGGTGACGCTGTTGCGGCCGCCGTACGGCTCCACCAATGCCAAGGTGCAGGCGCTGACTGGCGAGTTGGGTCTCCGGATTATCAACTGGAGCATCGACACCAACGACTGGCGTTCCAACACGACAGCCGACTCGATGACTTCGGAGATTCTCAAGAATGTGCGCGATGGCTCGATCATTTTAATGCATGACCGGCACGAAAAAAGCCTCAAGACGACGGAGCGGGTCATAGACAAACTTCGCGCGGAGGGGTACGAATTTGTCACCGTGAGCGAGTTGCTTGGCCTGCGTGATCACGGTCAGGCGCAACCGCGTCGCGATGTGGCTCAAGCGCCGCCGGCCGAGGCCGTCGCTCGGGCGGCTGCGACCGCTGCGGGCCAAACGACGGTTTGGGCGAGTGCGCATGAGGGGGCGTTGCCCTCTCTGCCTGTGCCCGGATTGGTGACGGCTGCGCCCGCCATCGCCGCCGAGGCAGTGACCTCTGCGAGCACCTTTGCCGGTGACATTCTGCCGGGGATCCCGGCGGACAAACTCACGGTCCCTGCTCCCACTGTCCGGTAGCGCGCACGGGCTCTACACCGTAAAATCGCGCATGCGCCAGACGGCCGCCGCAAAGGCGGCAGTCACCAGGGCCGAGGCAGCCAACACCATGAGATCGCGCGCTGGATCATGCGTTCCCAGAAAATACCGAGACGGCGCGTAGTAGCGAAACAGGGACGCATCACCCCAGCCGGCCGCCGCGGGCCATACCTGGGCGGTGAAATTCAGGACATACATGAGCAGGATGATCGTGACCGTCCAGCCGACGGCATCGGTTTGCTCGCTTGACGCGGCTGAAAAGAGCAGGCCGATTCCGCCCACGGCGAGCATCAGCGTAAAAAGGTTGAATGTGATGCCGGCCACGGCCCCCGGGCTGACTTGCGCCGAGAGCCCCATGAGCCCTGCTCCCGCGAGTGACCCGGCTGCGCCCGCTCCGGCGGCTACTGCGCACCAGACAGCCACGGCCGTGGCTGCCGAGACCACCTGGGCGACGCGGCCCACTGGACGCGAGAGGATCAGCGACAGGGTGCGCCGTTCGACCTCGCCGGCAAGGAGCGAAGCGGTCAGGGCAATGGGCAAGGCCAGCAAGGCTGCCAGCAGGAATGGATGCTGCCACGCGACCGACATGAAACCGGCAAGCGTGTTGAGCGGCAACCGGTCAATGCCGAGGAACTGGCGGAGGGCTTGGGGGATGTGTCGGCCGAAGACTTGTGCCTCGGCACCCGAGCCGAGCGCGACATAAATTCGCACAACAAGCATGTGAAACCCGAACGCTGCCGCAGCCACGACGAGCCCCGGCAGCAAACCGCGGCGCAGGTGATGGAGGAACAGGCGACCGATGGCGCGGGGCGCGGACATCAGGACGGCTCCGGTGGCGTGGCAATGGCGGCCTCGCCTTCGGTCCTGCGGTACAGGCTGAGGAAACCCTCCTCGAATGCGGACTCGAGGCGAAAGTCCAATGGATAGATGTCTGCAAGGTCTGCGATGATGGTTTGCACATGTCCCGCGGGGACGCGATAAAGGAGCCAGTCGTCCTGAGCGCGGAGAAACTCAGCGCCCCGGATGGCGGGCGGATTGGTGACGGCTCCCCGCACGGGCGGCGGCATGCGCAGCCAGAGTCGTCGCTCGGCAGCGGCGGCGAGTTCGGTCACGGCGGATTCGAGGATGATGCGGCCGTCGCGCAGGACGGTCACCCGGTCGCAGAGGGCTTCGACCTCGGAGAGCACATGGGAGGAGAAAAAGACCGTCTTGCCGCGGGCGCGGTGTTCGCGCAGCGCGTCCATAAAATCGGATTGAACGAGGGGGTCGAGGCCCGTGGTTGGCTCGTCGAGGATGAGCAGATCGGGGTCATGCTGCATGGCGGCGGCGATAACAATTTTTTGTTTTACGCCACGCGAGCACGAGTGCGCGGGTTTGGCCAGATCTTCGGCCGAAAGACCGAGCATGTCGCAGGCCCATCCGCGCAGGGGTGCGGGTCTGGCGCCAAGGCCTGCGCACAGGTTGAGAATCTGGCGGCCGGTGAGGTGGCCGGGCAGGCCGGGTTCGCCCGGCACATAGCCGATGCGCGCCAGCAGCGGGCTGCCGGAGCGTGGCGTTTGGCCGAGCACGCGCACGACTCCGCGCGTCGGGCGGATCAGGCCCAGCAGCAACCGGATGGTCGTCGTTTTGCCGGCGCCGTTGGGGCCGAGGTAGCCAAAGATCTCACCCGGACGCACATCAAAATTGAGGCTGTCCACGGCTGCTTGACGCCCGTACAGCCGTGTCAGGCCGCGCGCAACGACGACGGGTTCGCTCATGGGGTTACCACTACCGCCCAAACGCCGAGTGTTCGATGTCAATCTGAGCGATGCGGTCGCTCTCGTCGAGGCAGACACTGGCGATGTCGAACCGGTGGGGTGACGGTTCACGGTAGCGCCGCAGATAGGTGCGGGCTGCGGCGGTCAGGCGATGTTGTTTCGTCTCGTCCACGGCCTCAGCAGGCCGCTGCCAAGCGCGGGGCGATCGGGCCTTCACCTCGATGAAGACTATCTGGCCGTGATCCTCGGCGATGATGTCAATTTCACCGGCGCGGCAGCGGAAGTTGCGCTCGAGGATGCGCCAACCTTGGGCCTGCAGCATATCGGCGACGGCTTGTTCGGCGGCGTTGCCGAGGGCACGATTGAGGGATTTACGGGGGACTGACATGACCGCCTTTAGCCGGCCTGCGGCGGGCGCGGCCGGAACCGGATGCGCAGAAGGTCGGTGAACATTTTCACCGAGTCGCGCAAGGCGTGCACGCGTGTGTCGGGGGAGTTGATCCAGCGAACCGGGACCTCGTGCACGCGGAATCCGGCGCGGCGCGCGAGCACCAGAATTTCCACATCAAAGGAAAAGCCGTCGAGCGTCTGATGCGGGAAAACGGCCTCTGCGGCGGCAGCCGTGAATATCTTGAAGCCGCATTGGGTGTCGCGGATGCCCGGGAGGAGCAGGGCCTGAACGAGGAGGTTGAACGCGCGGCCCATGAGTTCGCGGTAAGGTGCCTGACGGACTTCGAGCCGCGACTCCTTAAGGGCGCGCGATCCGATGGCCACGCCACAGCCGCCGGCCAGGACCGGCCAGAATTTGTCCAGTTCTTCGATGGGTGTGGAAAGGTCAGCGTCGCTGAACAGGCGGTGGCGCCCACGCGCCTCCATCATGCCGCGGCGGATGGAAAAACCTTTTCCGCGGTTTGGGTCGTTGCGCAAAACCCGCACGGGCAGGCCCGCGCCGAGCCGGCGGGCCACCTCCCCCGTGGCGTCGCGGCTGCCGTCGTCCACGACGAGCACCTCCCAGTCATAGGGCTGGCGCCGGAGATAGTCGAAAACAACGGGCAGTGACTGCTGGAGGCGATGCTCCTCGTTGTAAGCCGGAATGATGACCGAAAGGTGGGGGGTAGCGGGGGTCTGATCGGGGGCAGTCACGCGCGTCAGACCTCGATGGGATACACGGGTCCGAGAGCCTCGAACTCGGCCAGTGACTCGCGTCTCATGCGGCCGAGTTTTCCGGCAAGCAGGCGGCGTCTGAGGGCGGGCAGGCGGTCCACGAACAGCACGCCGTTGAGGTGGTCGAGTTCGTGTTGGATGACTCGGGCAAGCAGTTGGTCCGCATCGGCCACGAACGGCTCGAAGTTTTCATCGCGTGCGGCGATGCGAATGGCTTTCGGCCGGTAAACCTCGCCTTCGATCCCCGGGATGCTCAGGCAGCCCTCCGTGAAAGGCTCGTCTTCATGCGACTCCTCGATGATTTCCGGATTGATGAACACGCGCAGCCGGCGAGAGAGCGTCTCGTTGGGCGCATCGCGGTCCTGGTCCACATCCACCACGAAGATGCGCTCGAGCACTCCCACCTGGTTGGCGGCAAGACCGATTCCCCGGGCGGCGTACATGGTTTCGGCCATGGCCGCGATGAGTGCGCGCTCCCGCGAGCCAACCTTTTTGATGTCCAATGCCTTCTCCCGCAAAAGCGGGTGGCCGTAGTTGATGATCTTAAGCCGCGCCATAATGATTTGCCCCTGACAAAACGCCGTCCGCCGCAGACAGGCAAAGAAAAATCGTGGGGCTCGGGCGCGGCCTGACGGCCGGAGCGTTCGCGAGTGTCCATCTCGCGGGATGCGGTGCCCGAGCGGCTGCAAGGGCGCTGCGGGCCGCGGGGGCCTTCCGGTGTGGCTTAGAGCGTTTCCCGTCCGAAGACGGCCTGAAGGGGCTCGGGGAGTCGGACGGAACCGTCGGCCTGCTGGCCGTTTTCGAGGATGGCAATCATGGTGCGCGGCAAGGCGAGGCCGCTGCCGTTCAGCGTGTGGACAAACTCCGGCTTGGCCTTGGGCTCGCGGCGGAAGCGGATGCCGGCGCGCCGGGCCTGATAGTCGGTGAAATTCGAGCAGGAGGACACCTCGAGGTAGCGCCCCATGCCGGGCGCCCAGACTTCGATGTCGTATTGTTTTGCGTTGGAGAAGCCCATTTCCGCGGTGCACATTTCCATGACGCGGTAATGCAATCCGAGCGCCTGCAAGACGGCTTCGGCATTTTGTAGCAGCGTCTCGAGTTCCGCGTAGGAGTCCTCGGGGCGGACAATTTTGACGAGTTCAACCTTGTCAAACTGGTGGACACGGGTGATGCCGCGGGTGTCGCGACCCGCGGCTCCCGCCTCGCGGCGGAAGCAAGGGGTGTAGGCGGCGTAGTAGAGGGGCAGTTCGGGGTCGCCGAGGATCTCGTCGCGGCGGAGATTCGTGACGGGCACCTCGGCCGTGGGGATGAGGTAAAGTTCGTCTCCTTCCACCTTGTAAGCCCCGTCGGTTTCGACGAACTTCGGGTATTGTCCGGTGCCGGTCATGGATTCGACATTGACGAGGAAAGGCGGGTAAACCTCGCGGTAGCCATGGCGGGTGGTGTGGAGATCGAGCATGAAGTTGATGAGGGCGCGCTGAAGCCGGGCGCCTGCGCCGGAATAAACGATGAATCCGGATCCGGTGACCTTGGCTCCTTGCTCGAAATTGATGATGCCCAGGTGTTCGGCGATCTCCCAATGGGGCTTTGGTTCAAAGTCGAAATTGGGTTTGGCGCCCCACTCGCGCACAAAACGGTTGTCGGCTTCGCTCTCGCCCACGGGCACGGATTCGTGGGGCAGATTGGGAATGCGCAGCAGGCGATCGCGCATCTGAGGTTCGATGGCGGCGAGTCGTTCGTCAAGTTTTTTGATTTCGTCGCCGAGATTCCGGACGCGCTGTTTCAAATCGTCAGCATTTTCTTTGGCGCGCAGCCGCCTGCCGACCTCCTCGGACAGCGCGTTGCGTTCCTGTTTGAGTTCGTCGGCCCGTGTCGTGATCTGGCGGCGCTCGGCATCAAGCGCGAGCAGGCCGTCCACATCGGCTTCCTGCTTTTTCAGCGCGGCTCCGCGGCGCACGGCCTCGGGATTCTCGCGAACGAACTTCAGGTCGAGCATGGGGCATCCTGGTTGGTCAGATGGTGTTGACGATCGGGCGAAGGTTTTGGGGGCCAGACCAGCCTGTCAAGACCAGCGGCACGACGGCGCAAGCGCCGCGAACGGATATTTTTCGATTGCGTGAACATCGGCTGATCATGCTACATCTCGCACTGTCGGTTGGGGTGGGCGCTTTGCAAACGACTGATTTAGAAGCCGTTGGCGTTTTCTGTTGCAATGCGCACCAATTTAGTCTGAGAAAAATTTCACGAAGATTGTTATAGTCGGGCAGAGATCGCAGACAGACCAACACCGTGCCGCAGATATTTCACCGCAGTTTCAACTACTTATCGAGAATCAGCATCGTGGCCGTCCTGGCGTTGGTAGCCAGCACGGGCACGGTGGCCGCTCTGGTTTATCACTCGCCGTTCATCCGTGGGCACCGGGTGCCGAAAGATCAGCCGGTGCCGTTCTACCATGAGCATCATGTGGCGGGTCTCGGGCTGGACTGCCGGTACTGTCACTGGTCGGTCGAGAAGTCCTCGTTTGCCGGCATTCCGCCGACGAGCGTATGCATGACCTGTCATTCGCAGATTTATACGGATGTTCCGGTGCTGGAGCCGGTGCGGGAGAGTTGGCGCACGGGCAAGCCCATCGAATGGGTGAAGGTTCACGACTTGGCCGACTTCGTGTACTTCAATCACGCCATTCACATCAACAAGGGCATTGGATGCAACGAGTGCCACGGACGCGTGGACAAGATGTCGGCCATGTATCAGGACTCGACCCTGTACATGAGGTGGTGTCTCGACTGCCACCGCAATCCGGAGAAATTTGTGCGTCCTCGCGAAGAGGTGTTTAACATGGCCTACGAGAAGCCGGCCAATCAGGAAGAGATCGGCAGGAAACTCGTGGCTGAGTACGAAATTGGGAACAAGGTGAACTGCTCGACTTGTCATCATTGATGCCAGAAGACAGAGCGCAGGCGCCGTCGGGCGCTGCTGAGATAGCGGCGTTGCACGCCGAGCGTGCGGCGGAGTTGCAGCGGATCAAAGGCCGTCTTGCCGGTTTGGGCGAGGGGAAGCGCTATTGGCGCAGTCTCGACGAATTGGCCGAATCACCGGAATTTCTCGAGATGCTGCACCGCGAGTTTCCGCAGGGTGCGTCGGAGTGGTCGGATCCGGTCTCGCGGCGTCAGTTCCTGACGCTCATGGGCGCGTCCCTGGCGCTGGCGGGTCTGACCGGTTGCGTCAAGGGTCCGAAGGAAAACATTTACCCGTACATCCGGCAGCCTGAGCAGATCATTCCGGGCAAGCCGCTGTTTTTTGCGTCGGCCATGACCTTTCTGGGCTACGCAGAGCCGTTGCTGGTGGAGAGCCACATGGGCCGCCCGACGAAAATCGAGGGCAACCCCGACCACGGTTCGAGCCTCGGCTCCACAAGCCTGTACGCGCAGGCGTCCATCCTTTCCATGTATGACCCGGACCGGCCTCGGACGATCACTCATCTGGGCGAGATCCGGCCTTGGAGCGAGTTTTCGGCGCAAATGGCACCCGTGCTGGAGGAGCAAAAGAAGCAGCAAGGGTCCGGCATTCGGCTGCTCACGCCGACGGTGACCTCGCCGTCATTGGCGGCGGCGATCCGGCGGATGCTGGCTGTCTATCCTCAGGCGAAGTGGGTGCAGTTCGAGCCGGCGGGCCGGGACAACGCGCGGGAGGGTGCCCGCCGGGCCTTCGGCGAGGTCGTGGATACGGTTTACAAGTTTGAGGACGCCGATGTGGTGCTGTCTCTGGACGCGGACTTCATGGTCTGCGGCCCGGGTGCGGTGCGTCATGCCCGCGATTTTGCCGCGCGACGCAAGGTTCGCAGCGCCGATCCGGCCATGAACAGGCTTTATATGGTCGAGCCGATGCCTTCAAGCACGGGTTCGCTGGCCGACCACCGGATTGCGATGCGCGCCTCGGACATCGGGGCGTTTGCGTCAGCCGTCGCTGCCGGCGTGGGTGTGGCGGGCGTGGAGGCGCCGGCGTCGCTCTCGCCCCGTCAGCGGCGCCAAGCGGAGGTCATTGCCCGCGATCTTGCCGCGCACAAGGGACGGTCGTTGGTGATCGCGGGCGAATGGCAGCCGCCCGAGGTTCACGCGCTGGCCCATGCCATCAACGGCGCGCTTGGCAATGCGGGCAAAACGGTCGTGTACCTGCCCAGCGCCGAGGCTCAGCCAGTCAACCAGTGGACAGCGATCAAGGACCTCGCCGAGGAGATGGAGCAGGACAAGGTCCAGTTGCTCGTCATCGCCGGCTGCAACCCGGTGTATGACGCGCCGGCCGATCTGGAGTTTGCGCGGCGCATGGAAAAGGTGGGGTTGCGGATTCATCTTGGATTGCTGGCGGATGAGACGGCGGCCTTGTGCCAGTGGCAGATCCCCGAGTGCCATTTCCTGGAGTCTTGGGGGGATGCCCGAGCGCACGATGGCACGGTGACGCTGGTCCAGCCGCTGATCGCGCCGCTGTTTGGGTCCAAGACGCTGATCGAACTGGTGGCGCTGCTTGCGGGGGAAGGTGCAAAATCTAATTATGAATTGGTGCGCGACTATTGGAAGTCGCAATTGAATCGTCCTGACTTTGATCAGTTCTGGGCGAAGTGCATTCATGACGGTTTTATTCCCGACACAGCGTCGCAGCCCAAGGCGGTGACGGCCTCGACGGATCGGGCCGCGTTTGCGCCCACGGCGCCGGGGGCGGACGGCATCGAGGTGGTGCTGCGTCCCGACCCGTGCGTTTTCGACGGCCGTTTTGCTAACAACGGGTGGCTGCAAGAGGTGCCCAAGCCGTTTAGCAAGGTCACCTGGGACAACACGGCGCTGATGAGTCCGGCCACGGCGAAGCGTCTGGGTGTTCAGGACGAGGATGTCGTGGAGATTGCCGTCGCCGGGCGGAAAGTGACGCTGCCCGTATGTATTCAGCCAGGGCATGCGGATGACAGCGTGACGGTTCACCTGGGCTTCGGGCGCACGCGCGCGGGCAAAGTGGGGAACAAGGTAGGCGTTAACACCTATGTGCTCCGCACCTATGAGGCGCCGTGGGTGTTGACGGGCGCGGCCGTTCGCAAGACCGGGAAGCGCTACGCCCTCGCCCGCACGCAGATGCACTGGAATATGGAGGGGCGCAATCTCGTCCGCCACACGGATCTCGAGCATTTCCGCAAGGAACCGGACTTTGTCAAAAAGTATGACTACATCCCGCCGGCGTCCATTACCCCGCGCCACGAGTATCGGGACAACTCGTGGGGCATGGTGGTGGATCTGAACGCGTGCAACGGGTGCAACGCCTGCGTGGTGGCGTGCAATGCGGAGAACAATATTGCGATCGTGGGCAAGGATCAGGTTCGCCGCGGCCGCGAAATGCACTGGATCCGCATTGACCAGTATTACGAGGGCGATCCGGAGTCGCCCTCGCTGCACACGCAGCCGGTGGCCTGTCAGCACTGCGAGAATGCGCCGTGCGAAGTCGTGTGTCCCGTGGCCGCAACGGTGCATGGCGACGAGGGCACCAACGACATGGTTTACAACCGGTGCGTGGGTACGCGGTTTTGCGCGAACAACTGCCCGTACAAGGTGCGGCGGTTCAACTTTTTCCAGTATCAGGATTACACGACGGATTTGCTTAAGATGGCCCGCAATCCGGATGTGACGGTCCGTTCGCGGGGTGTGATCGAGAAGTGCTCGTTCTGCATCCAGCGGCTGAATGCGGCGCGCATTGATTCGAAACTCGAGGGCCGGCCGATCCGCGACGGGGAGGTCAAGACAGCCTGTCAGGCCGCCTGTCCGCCGCAGGCCATCATTTTTGGCAACATGAATGACCCGGAGAGCGAGGTGGCCAAGGCCAAGACGCTTGGCCACAACTACGCGCTCCTGACCGAGTACAACACGGAGCCGCGGCTGACCTACCTCGGGTCGGTGCGCAACCCCAACCCCGAGTTCGGGGAGGCCTGAGGCGTCGTATGGAAGCCAGAGTCATTCACGAATCACTGAAACCGGCACCGGTCATCGCTCCGGGACACACCTTCGAATCGGTCACCGAAAAGATTAACGCGGTTGTCCTGACGAAGAAGTTCGGGTTTGGCTGGATTGTCGGTTTGGCCATCGCCTTCATGCTGGCCAACCTGCTGCTGCTCTCGACGGCGGTGATCCTCATCGGGGGCGTCGGCGGATTCGGCATCAATGCCCCGGTGGGTTGGGGCTTTGACATTGTGAACTTCGTGTGGTGGATCGGTATCGGCCACGCGGGTACGCTGATCTCCGCGATTCTGCTGCTGCTCAACCAGAGTTGGCGGACTTCGATCAACCGTTTTGCCGAAGCGATGACGCTGTTTGCGGTGGCGTGCGCGGGTCTGTTTCCGCTAATCCACATGGGGCGCCCGTACTTCTTCTACTGGCTGCTGCCGTATCCGAATGTGATCGCTCTCTGGCCGCAGACGCGCAGCCCGCTCGTCTGGGATGTGTTCGCCGTGACGACCTACGCCACGGTGTCGCTGATGTTTTGGCTGGTGGGATTGATCCCGGACATCGCCACGCTTCGCGACCGGACAAAGAGCACGGTTCTCAAATATGTGTACGGAATCCTCTCGATGGGATGGCGCGGGTCGGCGCGCCACTGGCACAATTACGAAAGTGCCTACCTGCTGCTGGCCGGTCTGGCGACGCCGCTGGTCGTGTCGGTGCACACGGTGGTGAGTTTCGACTTTGCCGTGGGCATCATCCCGGGTTGGCACTCGACAATATTTCCGCCGTACTTTGTGGCGGGGGCGATCTTCTCCGGGTTTGCCATGGTGCTGACGCTGATCATTCCGGTGCGTGCCTATTACAAGATGCACGATTTCATCACGGACCGCCACCTCGACAACATGGCCAAGGTTATGCTGGCGACCGGTCTGATCGTCTTCTATGGTTATGCAAACGAGGTGTTCTATGCCTGGTACTCGGCCAGCAAGTGGGAACAGTACATGATGTTTGGCAACCGGATGCAGGGTCCGTACATGTGGTTTTACTGGGCGCTGATCCTGTGCAACGGCCTGGTGCCGCAAATCCTGTGGTCGAAAAAGATGCGGCTGAATGTCTATGTGCTGTTTATCGTCTCGATCATCGTCAACATCGGGATGTGGCTGGAGCGCTTCATCATCGTTGTGACGAGCCTGGCGCAGGACTTTCTGCCTTCGTCATGGGGCATGTATTACCCCACAGTGTGGGACTTCGGGTTTTTCATCGGCACCATCGGATTCTTCCTGTCGCTCATGTTCCTGTTCGTGCGGTTTGTGCCCATGATCTCGGTGTTTGAGGTTCGCATGCTGTTGCCCGAATCGAAGCCAAAGGGGGCTGCCGCTCATGAGTGACCGGTGGGACGAGAAGGCCCCTCTGTATGGAATCATTGCCGAGTTCGACAACCCGACCGACCTCGTGGTGGCGGCGGAGCGGGCTTATGCGGCCGGTTACCGCAAGATGGACGCCTACACGCCCTATCCGATTGAGGAGGTGGCTCATGCGATCGGCCATCACCGCTCGCTGGTGCCGCTGCTGGTGCTGATCGCAGGAGTGACGGGCGGTGTGTTTGCGTTTGTCTCGCAGTGGTGGGCGGCGGAGATTGACTATCCGCTCATCATCGGCGGCAAGCCGTTCAATTCCTGGCCGATGTTCATCCCGATCACTTTCGAGGTGACCATTCTTTTTGCGGCACTGACGGCGGTTGTCGGGATGATTCTGCTCAACGGGCTTCCGCTGCCTTATCATCCTGTGTTCAACCACAAACGGTTCGAGCGGGCGACGCAGGACGGATTTTTCCTCTGCATTGAGGCGGCCGATCCGATGTTTGATCGCACCCATACCATGAATTTCCTCAAGAGCCTGAACCCGCGGGAGGTGGCCGAAGTTGAGTCGTAGCAGGGGCCATTTCGCGTGGATTGGCGGAGTGCTGTTGCTTGTTGCGGCGGCGTCCGTCCTCGGCGGTTGCCGGCAAAAGATGGCCGATCAGCCGTATTACCAGCCGCTCTCCAAGCAGAAGTCGGAAATCTTTGCGGACAACCGGTCGTCGCGCCCTCTGGTGGAGCACACCGTCGCGCGCGGGCATTTGCGCGACGGCTCGCTGTTGTACACGGGGCGCGTCAACGGGCAGTTCGCCGAAGTGTTTCCGTTCCCGGTGACGCGGGAGGTGCTCCGGCGCGGTCAGGAGCGGTACAATATTTTTTGCGCCCCGTGCCACGGGCAAACGGGCCTCGGCAACGGCATGATTGTGCAGCGGGGTCACGCGCCGGCGGCGTCGTACCACGACGACCGTCTCGTCACTGCGCCCGTAGGCTATTTCTTTGATGTCATCACGAACGGCTTCGGGCGCATGTACGCGTACAATGCGCAGATTGCTCCGGAGGACCGGTGGGCGATCGTGGCGTATGTGCGAGCGCTGCAGTACAGCCGCCGCGCCACTCTGGAAGATGTGCCCGAGGCGGAGCGGGTGAAACTGACGGCACAGGCTCAGGCCGCGGACGCGGCGCCGGGCGCAGCGGGCGGAGGTCACTGATCATGGCCGACGGACAAAAGTCTTATCTGGCGCCAGACCTTGCGGCCAGCGGCTCGCGCTACCTCATTGTGGCGGCGGCCGGCGCGGCCGGCTTGGCGGCCGGATGGTTCATCAATCACGACCAGTTTTTCCTGTCGTACCTTGTCGGGTATGTTTTCTGGATCAACATGGCGCTGGGCATGCTGTTTTTGCTCATGATTCAGCACCTGACAGGCGGAGCATGGGGGGTGTTGACGCGGCGGGTGCTGGAGTCGGGTGCGCGCACGCTGCCGGCGCTGGCTGTGCTGTTTGTGCCGGTCATCGTCGGGATGCACAGTCTGTACGAGTGGACGCACGCCGACGCCGTCGCCGCCGACAAAATTCTGCAGCACAAGGCGCCGTATCTGAATACAACGGGTTTTCTGACGCGTGCGGCGGTTTATTTCGTCGTATGGGGTGCGGTGGCGCTGCTGCTGGCGGCCTGGTCGCGCGGTCAGGACCTGACGGGCCGTCCGGAGTTTACACACCGCATGCGCACCCTGAGCGGTCCGGGCGTGGTCATGTACGGCCTGACGGTCACTTTTATGTCCACGGATTGGTTCATGTCGCTCGAGCCGCACTGGTTTTCGACGATGTATCCGGTGCTGTTCGTTGTGGGACAGGGGCTGGCGGCGTTCACTTTGACGATCATCACGGTGGTGTGGCTGTCGGGTCGCGCGCCGCTGGCGGGGGTTGTCACGCAAAAACATTTGCACGACTTGGGCAAACTCATGTTGGCCTTCGTCTTGTTGTGGGCCTACACGAACTTCTCGCAGTTCCTGATCACCTGGTCAGGCAATCTGCGCGAGGAAGTGCCGTGGTATCTCAAGCGCACTCAGGAGGGGTGGCTGGCGGTGGCGCTGATTCTGGTGATCTTCCATTTCGCGCTGCCGTTTGTGTTGCTGCTGTCGCGCAAGGTGAAACAGAACGCCCGTCTGCTGGCGGGGATTGCCGCGGTCTTGCTGGTTATGCGGGCGGTGGATCTGTTCTGGTTCCTGCGCCCGGCGGTGCCGCACGGCGGCGGTGAGGGGCATCACGGGTTATCGCTGATGACGGCGCTGTCAACGGTTTGGATTGATCTCTCGGCGCTGGCGGCAATCGGGGGCTTGTGGATGTTTCTCTTCATGAGAGGACTGTCCAAGAGGCCGTTGCTGCCTGTGAACGATCCGCATTTTGAGGAGGCGCTCGCCCATGGCCGGCACTGAGCACAAGCCTGATCACGGCCCGGGCGGCGGCTACGAAAAGCGCGACGCGCACCTGCGCCCGCTCGTCCTGAGCACGGTCGGGATCATCATGCTGGTCGTGGTGACGGCGGCGGTGGTGTGGCTGCTGCTCGCGGGTTACGACCGCTTTGCCCGGGGGCGCGCAGCGGCCCCTTCGCCGCTTCGCCCGGCGGGTCAGGTGACCTTGCCGCCGAGTCCCCGGCTTCAGGTGGACCCTGCGGGCGACATGGCCCGCTTCCTCGCCGAGGAGAAGGCGATCCTGACCACCTATGCGTGGGAGAACGAGACCTCGGGCATCGTGCGCATTCCCATTGAGCGCGCCATGGACATTGTTTTGGAAAAAGGTTTTCCCGTCGCGCAGGAGGCGGTCACGACCGGTACTCCCGGATCTTCCGGTCAGCAAAAGATGTGGGACTCCAGCGGCGGGCAAAGGGGGCGTTAGGATGGCTTTGATCAGGTGCGCTGCCGTGTTGGGACTGCTTGGGATTCTGCCGCTGGGGTTGCGGGCGGAGACGCGGCCGGCTGGCGCCATCCCGCCGGCGCTGCGGGAGGTGGCCATTGACCAGAAACTCAACAATCAGATCCCGCTGGACCTGAAGTTTACGGACGAGAACGGCGAGGAAGTGACGCTTGGCAAATATTTCAAAGACAAGCCGGTCATCATCACGCCCGTCTATTACGAGTGCCCGATGCTCTGCAACCAGACGCTCAACGGCCTGCTCAAGGCGATGCGCGTACTGCGTTTCGAGGTCGGCGAAAAGTTTGAAGTCGTGACCGTCAGTTTCGATCCGACGGAGTCGTCGCCCTTGGCCGCGGCCAAAAAGGCCAACTATGTGGAGCAACTGGGCAAGGAAGGCGCCCGGACCGGTTGGCATTTTCTTACGGGAACCGAGGAAAACATCAAGCCGCTCATGGATGCGCTCGGGTTCATCTACACCTATGATGAGAAGCGCGGCGAGTATGCCCACGCGGCTGGCATCATGGTCCTGACACCGCAGGGGCGTGTGTCGCGTTATTTTTACGGGGTGGAGTTTTCGCCGAAGGATCTGCGACTCGGCCTGGTCGAGGCATCGGAGGGCAAGATTGGCTCGCCGGTGGATCAGTTGCTGCTGTTCTGCTACATGTACGACCCGCTGACGGGCAAATACGGTGCGGTGGTCATGCGCATGGTGCAGGTGGGCGGTCTGGTGACGGTGTTGTGTCTCGGAACATTCATGTTTGTCATGTTCCGGCGGGATTTCAGGAAAAAGCGCAGCACAGCGCCGGAGGCGAAGTAAGGCCATGCAAGGCGGTCTCAAATTCTTCCCCGATCAGGCCTCGACGATGGCCGGGCCGGTGGATGCATTTTTCTTTTACCTCGTCGGGGTGAGCGTTTTCTTCACGGTGCTCATCTTCACGCTGGTGGCGGTGTTTGCCGTCAAGTACCGGCGCCGTCCGGGCAACGAACAGGGAGCCCACATCGAAGGATCCAAACTGCTGGAGATCACCTGGACGGTCATTCCGCTGGGGCTGGTGGCCATCATGTTTTTCTGGGGCGCCAAGTTGTATTATGATCAGGAGCGCGCGCCGGCCAACGCCCTTGATGTGCTGGTGACGGGCAAGAAATGGATGTGGAAATTCCAGCACAGCAACGGTCGCCGCGAGATCAACACGCTGCACATCCCCGCGCGGACGCCCATCAAACTGACCATGGGCTCGGAGGATGTGATTCACAATGTTTTTGTGCCGGCATTCCGCGTGAAGCAGGATGTGGTGCCCGGACGCCTGACGACCGTCTGGTTCGAAGCCACCAAGACCGGCTCGTTCCATCTGTTTTGCAATCAATATTGCGGCAAGGATCACAGCCGGATGGTGGGCAAGGTGATCGTGATGGAGCCGAATGAATTTCAGGCCTGGCTGGCCGGCGACACGGGTCTTCCGCCAGTGGCGTCGGGCGAGTTGCTGTTCAATCAATTGGCCTGCAACTCGTGCCACATGGGAGAAGGCATGCTGCGCGGCCCCTCGCTGGCGGGACTGCATGGCAGCAGGGTGGCGCTGCTCGGAGGCGGTTCAGTGATCGCCGACGATGATTACATCCGCGAGTCCATTGTGAACCCGGCGGCCAAAATTGTGGACGGCTACCAGCCCATCATGCCCACCTTCAAGGGGTTGGTGACGGAAGAACAGTTGATGCACCTTGTGGCATATGTGAAATCTCTCGAGGCGCCGAGCGGCGCAAAGGCGGGTGCGGCCGAAACAACATCCGGCGCGACGCTGGCGGTAGATGCCGCCACGACGGCAGGACAGTGACGGAGTGATGCGGTTATGACGACAGACTCAGCCGAGCCCAAGTATCCCGAGCACACCTACCTCAACGACGGGTACAGCCTGAAATCCTGGCTGCTGACGAAGGATCACAAACGCATCGGGATTCTCTACCTGATCAGCATCACCTTTTTCTTTGCGCTGGGCGGTCTGTTTGCGCTGCTCATCCGCCTCGAACTGCTCACGCCTCAGGGCGACCTGATGCAGTCCGACACTTACAACAAGATGTTCACGATGCACGGCATCGTGATGATCTTTTTCTTCCTTGTGCCGTCCATACCCGCAGTGTTCGGCAATTTTCTGGTTCCGATCATGATCGGTGCGCGCGACCTCGCGTTTCCGCGCCTTAATCTGGCCAGTTGGTACATGTACATGGCTGGCGCGGTGTTCGCCCTGTACGCGATCGTGAGTGGCGGCGTGGATACCGGGTGGACTTTTTACACGCCTTACAGTACGGCCCATGCCGACTCGCATGTCATCTCGACGGCCGTTGGCATTTTGATCATGGGCTTTTCGTCCATTTTCACCGGCTTGAACTTCATTGTCACGATCCACCGGATGCGCGCGCCGGGCATGACTTGGTTCCGGCTTCCGCTTTTCATCTGGGCGCATTACGCAACGAGCCTGATTATGATCCTGGGCACTCCGGTGCTGGGGATCACGATCGCACTGGTGGGCGTCGAGCGCGCGCTGGGTTTGGGGATCTTTGATCCCGCGAATGGCGGTGACCCCCTTCTGTTCCAGCACCTGTTCTGGTTCTATTCGCATCCGGCCGTGTACATCATGATTCTGCCGGCCATGGGGGTGATCAGTGAAGTCATCACCTGCTTTGCGCGCAAGGTGATCTTCGGCTACGGCTTCATCGCGACCTCGAGCATGCTGATCGCCATTCTTGGCTTTTTCGTATGGGGCCATCACATGTATGTCAGCAGCCAGTCGGAATATGCGGGCCTCATTTTCTCGGCGCTGAGTTTTCTTGTGGCCATTCCTTCAGCCATCAAAGTTTTCAACTGGACGGCCACTCTGTATAAGGGTTCCATTACCTTTGAGGCGCCGATGCTGTATGTGTTCGGATTCATCGGTGTGTTCACCATCGGAGGCCTGACAGGTCTGTTCCTTGCCGCACTGGGCATGGACCGCCATGTCCACGACACTTATTTCGTCGTGGCCCACTTTCACTACATCATGGTGGGCGGCGCGCTGATGGCCTATCTGGCGGCCATGCATTTCTGGTGGCCGAAGATGACGGGCAAGCGCTATCCTGAGGGGCTGGCGATGGTCGGCGCCATTGCCGTGTTTGTCGGCTTTAACATGACCTTTTTCCCGCAGTTTATCCTCGGATATCTGGGGATGCCGCGCCACTACCACGAGTATGTGCCCGAGTTTCAGTTCCTGCACATCATGTCCACGGCGGGAGCCTCTGTGCTGGGGGTGGGCTACCTGATCCCCGGTGTTTGCTTTCTCTGGTCGTTGATCCATGGCCGCAATGCCGGCCCGAATCCGTGGGAAGCCAAGGGGCTGGAATGGACCATCCCATCGCCGCCACCGACCCACAATTTTGAGGAGATTCCCGTGGTGACGGAGGAGCCGTACCAGTACACGAGCGAGGCGAGCAGTGTCCGACACTCTTAACGGTCAATCGCGGCTGGCCCATCATTTTGTTGATCTGCAGCAGCAGAAGTCGGCCGCCACGCTGGGCATGTGGCTGTTTCTGGCGACGGAAGTGCTGTTTTTTGGCGGGCTGTTTGTCGCGTACACGCTGTACAAGTTGAAATACTATGAGGCGTTCGTTGCGGGCAGCCACGAGTTGTCCATCACGCTGGGCTGTGTCAACACCGCCATCCTGATCACGAGCAGCCTGACCATGGCGCTGGGCGTTTACGGAGCGCAGACGGGCCGCAAGGCGTTTGCCTGCAACTCGCTGTTGGCCACGCTGGCGCTGGCCGGGGCCTTTCTCGTAGTAAAATACTTTGAGTGGTCGGCCAAGTTCGAGCATCATCTTGTTCCCGGGCCGGACTTCCAGTTCGATGTCACCCATGCGGCGGCCGTGGTCGCCAACCCCGAGTTGCTGCGGATCGAGCATGTCAAGATGTTCTTTATCCTCTACTACATCATGACAGGTCTGCACGGCATCCATGTGGTGGCTGGCATCGGTGTCATCGCGTGGCTTTATACGCAGGCGCGCAAGGGCGTGTACTCGGCCGAGTATTACACGCCGGTCGAACTGGTGGGCCTGTACTGGCATTTTGTGGACATTGTCTGGATATTCCTGTTCCCGCTGCTGTACTTGCTGGGACGCCATTGAGGCTGGAGCCGATGAGTCTCGATCACATACTGACCCCCCGGGCCTACCTGACGGTCTTTTTCATGTTGTTGGTGCTGACGGCCGTCACCGTTTATGTGGCCTTCATTGATTTTGGAGCGTGGAGCACGCCGGTAGCCATGGCTATCGCCATCATCAAGGCGACGCTCGTCCTTCTCTACTTCATGCATCTTCGGTACAGTGACGGGCTGACCTGGCTGGTGATCGTTTCGAGTTTCATCATGCTCGTGGCGCTGGTTCTCATTACGCTGGGTGATGTGTTTACCCGCACGATGACCACGGCGCCGCCAGCGCTCGGGATGTAGGGTTGAGATGCGCCGCTCCGCTGGCGGCACTCGTGGCGGTATGACACGGTGAGAGTCCTGCTTTCCAACGACGACGGGGGGGATGCGCCGGGACTTGCGGCCCTCTACGACGCCGTGAGTCTGGTGGCCGAGACCACCGTAGTGGCTCCCGCCTCGGAGCGGAGCGCCGTGGGGCATGCCATCAGCGTGTACAATAATATCACGCTTCAGACGCGCGAACGCGACGGGCGCGTGTGGGCCTACGCCATAGACGGCACGCCGGCCGATTGTGTGAAAATGGCGCTGACGACCATCATGAAGGACGCGCCGCCCGACCTCGTGATCTCCGGCGTGAACCGCGGACAGAACACGGGCACAAGCATCCTGTACTCGGGCACGGTGGCGGCCGCGCTGGAGGCCACGATGGCCGGGTTTCCGGCGATGGCCGTATCACTGGCGGTGCATGCGCCATTCATGGGAGACCCGGCCGGACTGGGTCTGCCGGCTGATTCGCGCCACCTCGCCCGAACGCCGGAAGAGTTCGCCTATGCGGCGCGGTTTGCGGCGCGGCTGGCGCAACTGGTTGCGAAGCGCGGCCTGCCCAAAGGCGTGCTGCTCAATGTGAATGTTCCCATGCTGCCGGCGGAGAAGATCGCCGGCGTAGCCATCAGCAAAATGGGCCATTCGGTTTTTGTGGACGAGTTCAAGATCGTCGGCGAGACGGCCGGAGTCGTAGCCTACAAAAACATTGGCAACCAGTTGATTCATTCGGCTGAGGGCGACGATTGGGACGATCTTGTGCTGAGGCAGCGCAAGATCTCGATCACGCCGCTGCACTATGACCTGACGCACCACCATTTTCTGGAGGAACTGCGCGCGTGGTGGGCCGCGGAGGAGCAGGCGGGGCGCAAACTGGCTGAGTCGGTGGCAGAGGGGCTGTCGCGAGACCTCGGGGCTGAAGTGGTCGGCTGAACGGGCGCCGGCCCCGAACCTGATTAAAGGGTTTGCAAAACGGACGAGTGGCCGGCAGCCAATATGGCATGATGGCTCGTTACGAAAATGCCGGATGCGGGTGTGCACTGCTGCTGGCAGTGTTGGTCTTAGCCAGTCTTGGGCAGGCCCTTGAGCGAAACGATTGGAGCGCTGTGACGGCTCTTGTCGTGCTGATTGGTGTCATTCTTGCGGCCGTGGGAGGTTCGAGGTGGTTGTCACGCCGCCGGCTGAATGCTTGGTTGGAGACCGCACCGGCCCGCCTCGCGGCCGAACTGCCGGAGGGAGAATCTGTCGAATGGTGCGGGGTAGCGCTGCTGCATCGCCCATCGCCTAAAGGCGGGTCGGTCAGCCATGCTGTTGTTGGGATCTCGCAAAGTTGCCTTGTTGTGCTGAGCGTTGATGCGTACGGGTCGAATGAATATGTGTCGGTTCACCATGCCGAGGGAGTGGTTTCCTGGAAGAGGGAGGGTGCGGGCGAGGGAATGGTCGTGACGGTGGACTTAGCCGGAGGCCGGACGGAGGCTCTCGCCATGAAGCGTGAGGATGCCGTCGAATTCACCAAGCAGTTGTCGCTCTTGCGCGACCGTGCCAACCGCCGGGCGGAGAGGGTGCCAACAGAAAGGCTGGCCGAGGAATTGGCCGAGTTGCAGGAACTGGTCAAACGAGGCGTGTTGACCGCCGAGGACTGGGAGACGGCCAAGCGAAACCTGCTGGGTGCGCCGCGCGACCGTGTGGCGGAGTGTGCCGCGTCGCTCGAACAGTTGCACGCCCTGATGAAGCGCGGCGTGCTGAGCGAGGCCGAGTTCAATATGAAGAAATGGGATTTGCTGAGCCGCTGACACGCCGGGCGGTGCATAGCACAGCGTGTAGCAGCGTATTTCTGGCACAGATGCCCCGAGACGGGCTTGTGTGGCAGGCTGATTGTTCCGGTTGGGAGTGCAGAAGAGATGCTGTTGATGCCGTGGTTACGGATTGCCGCCTTTGTGGGCGTATTGTGCCTGATTGCGCCGGCAAGTGTTGATGCGCAGTCGGCTGAGGGGAGCGCGGGAAAACCGGCGGGCGCGAGCCGCGGGGGCAGCGGTTCCCAGAGTCTGGGCGCTGTGCGTCCGAGCAATCTGGTCCTGCCGCAATTGGGAATCTCCTCGTTTACAGGCGACGGCCATGCAGCCGGGATGGCTGAGGTCATCCAAAATGATCTGGCGCTGGCGGATGTGGCGGTGCGTCCGGCTGACAAGGCTGCTGCTGCTGCCGCCGCTGAGGCGGATCGGCGTGCGGGCAGCGTCCAGTTTGACGGTTGGACGGCGGCTGGCGTTTCGTATGTGGTGCGCGGCAGCGTGTCGGGCGGCGAAGCGCGCCTGGAACTCTACGATGTGGTGACAAAACAGCGCCTGCTGGGGCAGGCCTACTCGGGCGCCCAAGTTCGCGATGCGCGGCGCCTTGCGCACCGCATGGCCGACGATGTGATGACCGCGCTGACGCAAGCGCCGGGTATTTTCTCGACCCGCATTGCCTTTCTCGTGGACCGTGGCCCTTCGCGCAAGGAGGTCAGTGTCATGGACGCCGACGGCGCGGGGGTGCGGCAGTTGACAAACGAGTCTGCGCTGGTGGCCGCGCCGGCTTGGGGGTTGAATGGCACAGAAATTTATTATACATCCTACCGTGACAACAACCCCGATCTCTACGGCATCACACTCGACGGGCGGCGGTTTGAGATCAGTCGGCGTCCCGGGTTGAACACATCGCCATCGTGGTGCGAGGCACTGGGGCGGATTGCCGTTTCACTCTCCAAGGATGGCAATTCGGAAATTTACACGATGTCGAGGGACGGCCGGGATCTGGCGCGACTGACGAATTCTCCGGATGCGGACACGGCGCCGGCGTGGAGTCCCGACGGGTCGCGGATTGCATTCACCTCCGACCGCGGAGGTCAGCCGCAGATCTACATCATGGATGCAAGCGGTGGGCCGGCCCGGCTTGTCAGCCACGGCGGCTATTGCGACTCGGCGGCTTGGAGTCCCGATGGCCGCCGGCTGGCCTATGTGGCCCGGGAACAGGGCGAGTTCAATATTTATGTGGTTGATCTCGCGTCAGGCGGTCCTGCCGTCCAGATGACCCGGGGTCAGCGCGACAACCGGGATCCTTCGTGGGGGCCAAGTTCGAAACATCTCGTTTTCAGTTCCAATCGCAGCGGACGCCATGAGATTTACATGATGAACACCGACACACGGGCGGCCAAGCCACTGACGCGCTCGGGCGGTGCGACCTCGCCGGTTTGGGGTCCGCCGATGCGCTGAACAAGGCTTGCATGGTGCGGCGGCGCCGTGCATCCACACGCGGCGAAAGCGAGGGCATGGTGACCGAGCAACTGATTCAGTATATCGAATGGGCCGCCGCGCAGGCACCTGCGTGGGGTTTTGTGATCATCTTTGTTCTGATGACCATCGAGAGTTCGTTCATCCCGTTTCCCAGCGAGGTTGTCATGATCCCCGCCGGGTTTCTGGCGGCTCGCGGCGACCTGACTTTCGGCCACGGGGGCTTGGACGCCTCGGTTGCGGTTGCGGCGGGGGTGCTGGGATCGCTGGCGGGGGCGTATGTCAATTATTTTCTATTTTTATGGCTTGGAAGACCTTTCCTTTACAAATACGGCCGATACTTCTTCCTGCCGCCGCCGACGGTTCGCCGCGCCGAAGAGATCTTTCTGGAATATGGCCCCGGCACGACCTTCGTCTGCCGCCTGCTGCCGGCCATCCGTCAGTTGATTTCCATCCCGGCCGGCCTGTCGCGGATGCCCTTGGGCATCTTCACCCTTTGCACCGGACTGGGTGCGGGAATCTGGGTGGTCATCCTGACGGGTATCGGCTATTATTTTGGCGTAAAAACAGCGGACATGTCGTATGCCGACCTGGTGCACCGCGGCAAAGACATCCTGCACGAAAACCTTGTCTGGATCATCCTCGGATGTGCGGCGTTTTTTGCGGCTTATGTGTATGTGCATAAGGCGGTGATGCATGGTAAAGCGCCGTCCGCGGCCGGAGAGACCGACGCCGGTATCCGGACGCCGCCTGATTGCTGAGTTTCTCTTTACGGCCCTGCCCTTTTGCGAATACGCTGAGTGCAATGGCTCGTCTGATCATTGATAGCGGTGCCGAGGCCGGCATGGTATTTCCTATCCGGGAGCCGACTGTCGCCATCGGCCGCGCCTCGACCTGCACGGTGCAAGTGCTCGACCGTCGCGTCAGCCGCCGCCACGCCACCGTCTTTCGGGAGGGCGGGATCTATTACATCGAGGACCTTGGCAGCAAGAACGGGCTGCTGCTCAACGGCGAGTTGATTTCGAACAGGCGCGTTCCGTTGAACAACGGCGACCACATTGTTGTGGGCGACACGACGCTGATCTTCGAGCGGGAGCCGGAGGGCCCTCCGGGCGCATCAGACGCGGCCGCGACGGACGGCCGTGCATCCTCGACGGGCTCCGGTTCGGTGAAACTGGCCGAGGATCACCCGGCGGTCATGCAGGAGGAGATCAAGGCGGATTCGGGATCGCTGGACGCCGTGACGCCAATCATGCGGGAGGGCCTTCGCGACCCGTTTGAACGTCTGAAAATCCTTTACCGGGTCAGCGATGCGGTTCGCATGATCCTCGACACGCGCCAGTTGCTCGAGCGCATCATGGACTTTATCTGGGAGGCTCTGAGTCCGACGCGCGGGGTCATTCTTCTGCGCGGCGTGGAGACAACGGACCTCGAGCCGGTCGTCATCCGCTCGCAGGAGACCCGGCCGGACGACATCGTCATCAGCACAGGCGTCGTGGACCGGTGTCTTCGGGATCGGGTCACCGTACTTGTCACGGACGCTCCGACGGACCGGCGTTTCGCGGACAACGAGAGCGTGGTGGCGGGGCGTATCCGGTCGGCCATTTGCGCGCCGCTCATCCATAAGGACGAGGTGCTGGGGGTCATCTATATTGATGCCCAAGGCGGCGTGGGCGTGCGTTACACGAACGACGAAATGGAGTTGCTGAGCGGCATTGCGAACCAGGCGGCCATCGCCATCCAGAACGCCCGCCTGTACCGCGAGGCCATTCAGCGCCAGCGGTTGGAGAAGGAACTGGAGATCGCACGCTCCATCCAGATGAACCTGCTGCCGACCACTTATCCGGCGCTGCCGGGGCTTTCTCTGAGTGCGATGAGTTTGCCGGCGCGGCAGGTGGGCGGTGACTATTATGATTTTCTGCCGCTGTCAGACGGTCGTCTGGCGCTGGTGGCGGCGGATGTCAGCGGCAAGGGCGTACCGGCTGCCATGCTGACGGCATCGGTGCGGGCCTCGGTTCACATGGAAATGCAGCGGCCGCAGGGGGGGCCGCTGGCCGAGGTGGTCTCCGCTGTGAACCGGTGGGCGTGCCGTACGGCCAGCGCGGGCATCTTTGTGACGCTGTTCATCGGCGTATTCGACCCGGAGCGCCGGCTCATCGAGTATGTGAACGCGGGGCACTGCTTCCCCCTGCTGTTTCACGCGGACGCAACTTATGCGGCGCTGGAAACGGGCGGTCCGGTGCTGGCGGTCGAGGAGACAGCGCAGTATGAATCCGGCTTGGCCGATGTCGCCGAGGGTGACACACTTATCATTTACACGGACGGCGTGGTGGACACTCTGGCTCCGACGCAGGAACTGTTTGGGTTCGAGCGTTTTGTGGATGTGATTCGCCGCAACCTTGGGCGCGATGCGCAGGGGGTGCGCGATGCCGTGCACGAAGCCACTGAGGCGTTCCGGGCGGGTCACGAACCTTTCGACGATTTCACCCTGATCGTTGCACGGTTCTGACAGGCGACGGCTGTGCCTTTCACCTTGATTGGCGAAGGGGCAGGCGGTGACTGTGCAGGTGCGTGCGGCCCCTGAGTGAGGGCCGTCCCGACGAAGGAGGCATTGAGCCATGAGGCAGTCC
Source organism: Candidatus Sumerlaeaceae bacterium (assembly GCA_026418615.1). GTDB lineage: Bacteria > Sumerlaeota > Sumerlaeia > Sumerlaeales > Sumerlaeaceae > JAOAAY01. The sequence goes on from JAOAAY010000006.1 coordinate 123,939, forward strand.
ATCTCCCGTCCCGCAACGGCGTTATGCACCGCGATCCTGATGTTTCTTGCTCCGGCATGGTCACCGGTCGAGGCCCGCGTGGCCAATCCGGACCTCATCCCCACCAACTGTGTCTATGTGTTATCTGTACCGGATACTGCGTCGTGCTGGACTGCCATCAAAGGCAATGCGGGATACGAATCGCTCTGGAAACTGCTGCAACAGCCTCAATTCGCGGCCCAAGTGGATGAGGTGCAGCGGCAGTTGAAGGATGTCGAGTCAGGCCTGGGGTTCGGGCTGGATCCGGATTCGCTATCGAAAGTCGTGAGCGCCCTCGATGTCTTCATTGAACCGGGCAAAACGCCGGGCGAAGTGAACGGTGCATTGGTGCTCAAGGTCGCCGATCGCGGCCGGCTCGACAAATTGGTCATGCTGATCGAGAAAGCAGCCGAGCGAGCACTGACTCCTGATGATAAGGCCTCCACCGGCAGCAAAGAGTCCGTGCCGACGACGACGAGTGTGGTGACGCGCAGGGACCGCAACGGTTTGATTGTGACCGAGTTCAACCTTGGGGGTGCGCAGCCTGTGTTCAGCGCTTCGCAGGACGACTTATTTATCGTTGCCAATTCCGAAGCGGTTGTTTTGGGGGCACTCCAGCGGGTCAAGACGCCGGGAAAAGGTTTCGGGGCACGCTCCGATTATGAGGCTGTATCGGCCAAGATTGGTGCCGAAGGGCACATTTATGTCTATGCTGACCAGCAAGCGGCGTTTAGTGCGGCCGGTCCAGTGCCCGAGCCGATGGAGCGCGCTCAGGCGATGATGCGCCAGATGTTCCCCCTGGGCCTGAGCGGAACCGCCGTAACCTTCAGTCCCGCGGCAGTGTCTTACCGCAGTTGTACGAGGCTGACCGGTGAGGGTTCGGCCGGCTGGGTATCATTGGGCTCAAAATTCCCGGCCAATAAACCCATGGGGATTGTCGCCTACGCCCCGGCAGACACTTGCCTGGTGGCCGCTGCAAGCCTGCTGGATGCGCGTGGAATTCTGAGCGGCGTGCGCACCTTGGCCGAAAACTTTGGGGTTGTGGACCTCGATGCGCAATTGGCGGCAGCGGAAAAGACTCTCGGATTTTCGATCACAAAGGACCTTGTGCCTGCTCTCGGAAACGAGGTTGCACTGATTGTGAATTCCATTCGCATGTCCGGCGGAATTCCGCAGGTGGATGCCGCGTTGGCGGTGAGTGTCGCCGACGACCAGCGCATGAAAACCGTCCTTCTTGCGCTTGAAAAGGCTTTGGAAGCGCAGTTGGCTTCCAGCCCCTTCGTGAAGGCGGCCAACCCGGATGGGCGGAAGTCCATGTCGCTAAAAACCATGACAGACGGGCCGCTGACCATCCGCTACGCGGAGTTGCCGTTTGGTCCCGGCTTCACACCCTGCTATGCGTTCGACGAGAACTACCTTCTCCTGGCCACCAGCACCGATTCGCTCAAGCGCCTGATCTCCGTGAAGAGTTCCGGTTCCGGAATTCCTGCGTCGGATGCGGTCCGGGCGTTGGCGCCTCGGATCAGCACCAGCGCCCACATGTTCCAATATATGAATCTTGGCCAAGTGGTTGATGCGGCGCTTGGACTGGCCGAGACCTCCGGAGCGAATCTGGGCGAGGCGAAGGCGCTGGTTTCCGGCCTGAAGGTGCTGGACACGGCGGTGTCGAGCGGGTCGGTCGGCGAGGACGGAATCGTCTCAGAAGGCATCATTACCCTCAAACGGTGACGCATCCCCGGCCATGGGGCGCTCAGACGCCTGCGGTCGTTCGTCTTGCCACGCGCGGCAGCGCATTAGCGATGGCGCAGACGCGGTTGGTGGCGGACGCTATCGCTCGTGCTGTGCCCCAATGCCGGGTGGAGGTTGTTGTCGTCCGCACGACCGGCGACCGCATCGTGGACCGCCCGCTGCGTTCGTTCGGCGACAAGGCGGTCTTCGTTCGGGAGATCGAGGACGTCGTGCGAAGCGGGGCTGCGGATGCCGGCGTTCACAGCGCCAAGGATTTGCCTATTCATCTTGGCGGCGGGCTGGCCCTCGGCGCGGTGACTGAGCGCGAGGACCCTCGCGACGCCATCATTTCCCGCGACGGTCGGCCGCTGGCTGATCTGCCCTCTGGAGCACGAGTCGGCACTTCCAGTCTGCGCCGTCGCGGGCAATTGCTGCGTCTGCGCCCGGACCTGGTATGCGTGGAAGTGCGCGGGAATGTGGACACCCGGCTTGCAAAACTTGATGCTGGTGAATACGACGCGTTGGTTCTCGCCGTCGCCGGGTTAAAGCGTCTCGGTGTTGCGGGCCGAGCCACTGAGTTGCTGGCTCCGGAGATCATGATGCCAGCGGCGGGGCAAGGCGCACTGGCCGTCGAAGTTCCGGCCGTGACCACCCTCGGCCATGTCTGGAGAGCCATTGATCATGCCTCTGAGCGCGAGTGTCTCGAGACGGAGCGGCTAATGCTTCAACATCTTGGGGCGGACTGTCACACGGCGGCCGGCTGCCTGTGTCGTTGCGAGGGCGGGGAACTGGCGCTGCTGGGCACGGTTTGCACGCCGGACGGGACTGACTCGCTGAGTGTGGCCATGCGGGGGCCCTTGGGCAGCGGCGCGGCGCTGGCCGTTGCGGCGGCGCAGGATCTCTTGGCACGGGGAGCCGGGGAAATTCTCCGCCGATCCCGCGATCAGTCCGCATCCGCGTGAGTTCGGTTCGGGAGTTTTCCCTTTGCCTTCGTGAGGCAACCGCGCGAGTCACGCGGCCATGAGCGCGAGAATCATTGACGGCAAAGCCATCGCTGATCGGGTGCGGGCGCAGGTGCGCGCCGATGCCGACGCTTTCATCGCCCGGACAGGTGTCACCCCCGGCCTGATTGTCCTGATTGTCGGAGAGAATCCGGCGTCGCAGGTTTATGTGCGCAACAAGCGCAAGGCGTGTCTGGATCTGGGATGGTACTCCGAGATCCGCGCGTTCCCCGCCGAGGTGTCCCAGTCCGAGGTCGAGGCTCAGATCGAAGCCCTGAACGCCGATCCGCGCGTGCATGGCATCCTGCTGCAACTGCCGCTGCCCCGGCACATGGACGAGCAGGCCCTGCTGGAGCGTATCCGTCCGGAAAAGGATGTGGATGGTTTTCACCCGGTCAATGTTGGGAAATTGTCGCTGGGTTTGCCGGCGCCCATCCCGTGTACCCCGCTGGGCATCCAGCGGTTGCTGACAGAGGAGGGCATCGAGACGCGCGGTCGGCTTGCGGTGGTCATCGGGCGCAGCAACATCGTCGGCAAACCCGTAGCCCAATTGCTCCTGCGCAAGGGAGCGGGCGGCGACGCGACCGTGTGCGTGGCGCATTCGCGCACGGCCGACCTGCCCGGCCTTGTGCGGCAGGCAGACATTGTCGTGGCGGCCATGGGTCAGCCGGAGTTTGTGAAGGGCGCGTGGATCAAGCCGGGTGCGACGGTGATTGATGTCGGGATCAACCGGATTTCTGACCCGTCGGCGCCCAAGGGATCCCGGCTCGTGGGAGATGTCGAGTTCGCTGCGGCGCGCGAAGTGGCGGGCGCCATCACACCCGTGCCGGGCGGCGTTGGGCCGATGACGATTGCGATGCTCATGCACAACACGCTCGAGTGCGCCCGCCGCCTGTCGGGCGACTCGGCCTGACCGTGCGGCCCCATTGAAACCGTGCCCCGTCTGCGCCTGAACCCTTTCCGCGCCCTGGCCCGTGTCTGGCCTTCGCGTGACGACTGGCAGCGCCACGGGAGGGACTACCTTCTCTGTGCGCTGAGTGGCGTGGCGGGCTGGTTTATATTCCCGGAATTCAGTTTTGCAGAACTTGCCTGGGCGGCGCTTGTTCCCTATCTGATGGCCCTTTACCGGCTTGAGGGCGGGAGCCTGGCCCGCGGCACCATGCTGTTCGGCATCATTTGGTTTTACGGCAACCTTTGGTGGCTCAACACGCTCTTTGTGTTTAATCCTTTTATTCCCTTCGGCGTCGCGCTGCTTGCGGTTGTGTGTGCGTCGTATCTGCTGTTGTTTGCGTTTCCTGCGGCATGGTGTCTCCGGCACTGCCACCCGGCCCTTGCCGTTCCGGCCCTTGCCGCCCTGTGGACGGGCGTGGAGCACTTGCGGTCATTCACCGAAATGGCTTTCCCATGGAACCTGCTGGGCCATTCGCAGGTGGTTCCCCGGATGATGGCGATCGTACAGATTGCGGATCTTGGAGGCGTGGCCGCGATTTCGTTTCTTATCGTGCTGACCAATGCTTCGCTGGCTCGTTTGGCGACGGCCCTGGGCAACCGTCACCGGGCGCCGGGGTCAGACGGAATTCCGGGGGCGCTGGCCGGTCTGGTGGTCGTGGCGGGCATTCTCACCGCCACGAATATTTACGGGACCGCGGCCATGCTCCGGTGGTCGGGACGCGTCGGCACGCCGGATGGGTTGCGCGTTTCCGTGGTGCAGCCAAATACCTCGCAGATGGACAAGTGGACTATTTACGCGCCGGAGACTTCGCCGGAGCGACGCTTGGCCATGGAGACCGACATGCTTCGCACGATGTTCGACCTCATGCGGGCTGCCGCGGCGGAGCGGCCGGCTCTGATCGTTCTGCCCGAGGCGGTCATCGTGTCGCCGTGGTTTGTGTATGACCGGGAGTTACACCGTGTGCTGGAAGATTTTGCCCGGACGAACGGGACGGACATCCTGTTGGGCGCGGACAACAGAGAGCCTTGGGAGACTTACAGCGCCCGGCTTCAGCGCGGATTGCGCGTATTGCGCGCGGGGGACCAGCCGACATCCCGGCCGCTGCCGGAAATGCGGCTCGTGCTCGACGAGCGGGGCGAGACGGTTCCGCTGGAGGCGTCGCCGCGCATGGCCGTTTTCGCTTCCGCATGGCAGGTGAAGGCCGATGGCGGTCTGCAACCCTTCGTGTATGACAAGGTGCAACTGGTCCCGTTCGGCGAGCAGGCTCCAATCCTTGGGCATATTCCCTATTTTCAGGACAAAATCATGATGGTGGGCAGTTTTCAGGCTGGCACGGAGCAAACGGTTTTCGAAACCAGCGCGACTCGCTACGGCGTTATGATCTGCTTCGAGTCCACCTTTGCCCGGTTATCAGCCAATCTCTCCCGCGCGGGCGCACAGTTGCTGTGCGTCATCACCAACGACGCTTGGTATGATCCGCGCTATCTGATCGAGCGCGGCGGCTTTGCGGGACTCGTCATGCGGATGCCCCTGCTCAGGCAATTGGCCGCGAGCGGACCGCCCCAGCACTATCTTCATTCGATTCTTCGCGCAGTGGAGACGCGGCTGCCTGTCGTGCGCTCAGCCAACACGGGGATCTCAGCGATCATCGGGCCTGCGGGCGATGTCCACCATCGCACGCCGTGGGCCGAGAAGCGCGTCATCACGGACACCGTGGATGTGACGCCCCATCCGTCCACGGTTTATGTCGTCTTTGGCGAATGGTTCGCGCACGCCTGCCTTGCCCTCGCCGGGGCTTACTGGCTCTGGCGGCTAACGGCGCGGCTTGCCGCGCGCTTCAGGCGTTCGCGTATTTCCGCGCTCGCGGCTTGATGAGGCTCACAGCCACCGTCTCGTAATCGAGTTT
>JAOAAY010000006.1:129553-166068 GCA_026418615.1 Candidatus Sumerlaeaceae bacterium
ATGTGTATAAGAGACAGCACATCCACCGGCTCGTACTCGAGTTTGTGTTCGCCGTTGACGAACTTCGCCTTGGTCGTCTTGAGCCAGTTGGCATCGTCACGGTCAGGAAACTCCGGCTTGTAATGGGCGCCGCGGCTCTCGTTGCGGGCCAGTGCGCTTTGGGTGATGCAGCGCGCGAGATGGAGCATGTCGCGGAACTGCTTCGTGAAGAGGAGCGAGGCGTTGTAAGTGCGCGAGGTGTCGGCAACATCAATATTTGCCCAGCGCTCCTGATACTCCTGCAATTTGGCGTCCGTTTCGGCGAGAGCCTTGTTGTAGCGAACGATGGTGACATTGCGCGTCATGAGTTCGCCCATTTCGCGCCACATGGCGAAGGCATTCTCGCGGCCGTTCATCTTGGAGATGGCAGCAAGGTCCTTCTCTTCGAGCGAGCGGGCCGCCTCGAAGACCGACTCCGGCACCTCGTCGGCGCTCTTGCGCAGACTCTTCAGATATTCGCGCGAATGAGGCCCGACGACCATTCCCGCGTAAATACATGACAACAGAGAGTTGGCGCCCAGCCGATTGGCGCCATGATATTGATAGTCGGCTTCTCCCGCCACATAGAGGCCGGGGATGTTGGTCATCTGGTTGTAATCACACCAGAGGCCGCCCATCGAGTAGTGAACCGCAGGGAAAATCTCCATGGGGTTGCGCTTCGGGTCCTTGCCGACGAATTTCTCGTAAATTTCCAGGATCCCGCCGAGTTTGCGCTCGAGTTCCTCCGGATCCTTGTGCGTGAGGTCCAGATAAACCTTGTTGCCGCCGTTGACGCCCATGCCCAGTTGCGTACAGATCATGAAAATCTCGCGCGTGGCCACATCGCGCGGCACAAGGTTGCCGTACTTGGGATACATCTCCTCCAGGAAGTACCAGGGCTTGCCGGTCTCGCCGCAGCGGAACTCCTTGGGGTTTCCGGCCTCGTCACGGATGAAGGGGTTTTTGTAGGTCTTGTTGGAATCGCCCCAGACCCAGACGCGGCCGCCCTCACCTCGCGCGCTCTCGCTCATGAGACGCAACTTGTCCTCGCCGGGGATGGCGGTGGGGTGAACCTGCACAAACTCGCCGTTCGCGTAATACACGCCTTGCTGGTAGGCACGCGCATTAGCGGCGCCGGTGTTGATGATGGAGTTGGTGGATTTGCCGAAAACGAGCCCCGGCCCGCCGGTGCATAGCACGACAGCGTCAGCGCGGAACGCCCTCACCTCGAGGGTTCGAATATCCACGGCGACGATGCCTCGGCAGACGCCCTCGTCATCCACCACCACGCGTAGGAATTCCCACAGTTCGTATTTCGTCACGCGGCCCGCATCTTCCCACCGGCGCACCTGCTCATCGAGCGCGTAGAGCAACTGCTGTCCTGTCGTGGCGCCGGCAAAAGCCGTGCGGTGGTACAGCGTGCCCCCGAAGCGGCGGAAGTCGAGCAGGCCCTCGGGCGTGCGGTTGAACATGACGCCCATGCGGTCGAACAAGTCAATGATCGCCGGCGCGGCGTAACACATGGCTTTGACAGGCGGCTGGTTGGCGAGGAAGTCGCCGCCATACACGGTATCGTCAAAATGAATTTCTGGCGAGTCGCCCTCGCCCTTCAGGTTTTTCGCGCCGTTGATGCCTCCCTGCGCGCACACCGAGTGCGAGCGTTTCACAGGTACGATGGAAAAGAGATCAACATTGCCGCCGGTTTCGGCGATCTTGATGGTCGTCATGAGGCCGGCAAGGCCCCCGCCGACGACGATGACGCGCTGCTTGGAAGATGCCATAGTGCCTCGTTCCTTGTGACTCAGCCCACCCCGCATGGAGTAACGGTTTCGGGCGGTGAAAATTCGAGGTTTTGAGGGGCGGCGGTCATCGCGTCTTCCACTTGTCCGCTACGGCGGCGACGGTCTCGGCCTTGAACAGGATTTCGTCCCATCGTGCCGAGAGGGTTTCGGTGCTGGCGCGGCGGTTGTGAGCATCGGGCAGGATACCGCCTTTGACCAAGTCGCTATGGATCATGCGCGCCATCAGCGCGTGCCGGATGGCGTTGGGGTGGGCGTCGCCGTCGTCGGGGGCGGCGCACAAGGCAAAGGAATGCCAGCCGCGCGGTTCGAGGTAGGCCAGCATCGGTTCGAGCATGTCAATCACGCGCCACTTGCGTGCGGCCGCGAAGGCCATGATTTCGCCCGCGGGGTTGTCCTCGCGCGGTGCCGCCTGCGGACCGCGCCAGCGCTCGACATTCCAGTAGTCCACGAGAAAAATGGCAGGAATGCCCGCGCGGGCGCACTGGTCGCGAATGTCGCTGAGCGCGCGACGGCAGTTGTCCCAGCCGTAAAGAAAAGCGTATTCTGGCGGCATCTGGTCGGCGGCCACGCCCATGAGCCCCGGCTCAAGCGCCAGGGCGGCCTCTCGGCGCTGGCGCAGCAATTCCCATGCGAAGGAGCGGCGCAGGGTCAGCAGCGGGCGCGGTCGCGCGAGAAAGTTGGGCAGCCCGGCGTCGTTATCGAGCACGAAGGTCAGCACCACGGCATCGGGTTGGTACGCCATGACCCGGGAGCGCAATTGCTCGGCTTCCATCACCGTGTTGTAGCCGGGGACCCCAAAGTTGAGCACCTCGAAGCGCCAGCCGTCGCTTGCAGTCTCGTTGAGAAACCGTTCGAGCACATCCGTAAAGCGAACCTCCGCCGTGACACCCCATCCAAACACAACGGAATCGCCGATGGCAGCAATGCGGAAAGTTTTGGCGGGTTTGGCGACTTCGCGCTCCCGGTCAAAAAATCCGGCGCTGTTGAACTTCACCGGATTGCCGCGAAACACGCCCTCGGCGCTGGGAATCAGTTCGTAAACAAGCCTCGGATTGTCGCTGATGCGTACAAAGTTGATGAGCGTCATCGGGCCGCCCTGCTGTTTGCGATGGTCGAAGCGTCGCAGGGCTTCGATGTCGTTGGGGCGGGCGGCGAGGACGATGCGCACCGCCGCCTCGACAACCGCGAGGGCAAGGAGCACGGCGGTTGCGACCGTTACCGCCCGAAAAACCCAGAGGCGTCTGCGCGATAGGGCCGGTCGCGGCGCGACGAGCGGCGCGCTTGCGTCGGCGTCAGCCCTGCGGGTTGGTTCGGTCATGATCGCTTTCTCCCTTGAGGGATGCCCAAACCATCGTGCTCGTGCTTGTCGCTACGGGAGTCTGGCCGATCCAGTTGCGGTGGCATGCTGCAGGGCTACGGGGTGGCGGAGGACTCCCGTCGCACCGTTTTTCACTTGCGGTGGTGGCCAGCCCCGGGCGGCAAGGCTTCATTGGGCGGTGTCTCCGCGCTGGGCGGCGGGATGGGGCGTCACTCTGTTGCTCTCTGGGCTTGAATAAAGCATGTCCGGCGTCATTACACCATTGCTGGTTTACGGCAATTCAAGGCTTTCGGAGGGTTCCTAAGCAATGTCCCGCAGGCGAGTAGCCGCAAAGCGTCCGGTCATGCCTGACGCCAAGTACGGCAATGAACTTGTCACGAAGTTCATGAATGGCGTCATGGAGCGTGGCAAGAAGAGCACGGCAGAACGCATCCTGTACGGTGCGCTCGAGGCCATTCAGGCCAAGGTGGCGGATCAGGATCCTGTGGCCGTGTTCACGCAGGCGGTCGAGAATGTGAAGCCGGTGCTCGAGGTCAAGTCGCGGCGCGTCGGCGGCGCGAACTACCAGGTTCCCGTCGAGGTACGCCCCGAGCGGCGCGAGGCGCTGGCCATCAGGTGGCTCATCGCCGCAGCCCGTGCGCGAAGCGAAAAGACCATGCGCGAACGGCTCGCCAACGAACTCATTGACGCATTCAACAATACGGGCACGGCTATCAAGAAAAAGGAAGACACCCACAAGATGGCGGAGGCTAACAAGGCTTTCGCCCACTACCGCTGGTAAATCAACCCGGCCCGCAAGGCAGTTTTCCCCCGGCCCTGTCCCTCGTTGCGAGGGGCGGGGCCGAGGTTTTTTCTGCCCCGGTTTGGATGTCTCGGTGCGCGCTCGGCGGGCGTCATGAAAAAGGCCCCAGTCCGGAGACCCGGACTGAGGCCACGCATGAAACGAGCAAGTTTGGATCAATCAGCGCTGCAAATTGATCGCGGCGACAAGGCCTGTGCCTGCCTTGTAGGCGCCGCCACCGCCCGGCTGACCACCCGTTCGCCAAATGCTACCGCGAGACACGGTGCCATTGGTGGCGTCATAGATCATGTCGATCGTGTTGGGCAATTGGTCAACGCCGTCATTCGCCAAGACACCGCCGAGGTTGTAATAGGTGCTGTCGGGACCGGCCGAATGCAGCAGCCAGGAACGGCACTTCAAGTCCGGCGATGATCCGGAATAGGTGGGGACCGTAATGCGGTCAAAGTCGTTCCAAGACTGATAAATGTAGGAGTTTAGAGCCCCGGCAGCATCCCCCGGCGGGACGACGATCGGAGCCGCACTCTTGATGGCCAGCGCCGTGGCAGCGCTGAGCCGGAAACGAACGCTGAACGGATCCCGCATCAGCGAGGAACTAATGTAAGCAACCGGCGTGGACAGACGCTCGAGCACACGAGTGCCCGGAGGGTCCGCCAGATAGTTCGCGCTTGCGATTCCAAAAGCGTGACATGGCGGAAAACAGTTTTCGTCCACAGCGTAGGCCTCGAGGGCTGTGGCCATGGAACGCATGTCACTCTTGGTACGGCTGACCTTGGATCTCGTCTGTGCCTCGAGGAAGTTGGGCACGGCGATGGCGGCAAGGATGGCGATAATCGCCACCACGATGAGCAACTCAATAAGTGTGAAGCCCCTTCGCATCTTGAAAACCTCTTTACTGGCGGAAATGATGATAAATACTGAAGAACCGCCTAATATGTGTCGCAAGCCGTTGCCTGCAACACGAAAAGTCGTGGCAATGCGGTGAAACCGACCGACTGGGCGCAGGTCGGCCGAGCGCTCACGGCTGCCAGCGCGGCTTTCATCGCAGCAGGCTCAGGCCCCTGCGGGCTAAGCGTCGGGTCCGGCTGGCAGCCAAATGGTGAAGCGGGCTCCGCCGCCGGGGGCGGTGCCGACCTCGATACGCCCCCCCGCCTCGCGTATGATATCGCGGCAGATGTAGAGGCCGAGCCCGGTGCCTATATCGGCACTTTTCGTGGTGTAGAAGGGTTCGAAAATGCTTTCGCGGGCCGTCTCAGGGATGCCCGGGCCGGTGTCGTCAATGGTCACGAGGACGCCGCCGTCGGCCGGCCGCGTCGCCACGGTCAGGCGTCCGCGCCCCTCCATGGCCTGATAGGCATTCAGGATCAGGTTAGAAAACACCTGAATAAACCGCACCGGCATGCCCAGCACGGGCGGGATCGCGGGGTCGAGGTGCAGGGCGACCTCGATATTTCCGCGCTCGTAACCCACGAGGCTAAGGCTGCGACGCAGGAGGTCGTTGACATCGGCGTACTCGCGATCGCCCTCCGAGCGGACGAAACGCTCGAGGTTGCTTTCGCGCAACATGGTGAGAAACAGGTCGGCCTGTTCCCGGATGCGCATGGGGGAGGCCGCGTCGGGATCCTCAGCCTCGTTCTTGATGTTGAGGACGGGTTTTTTGAGGTCGTGGAGGATGTTGGCCGAGAGTTGGCCGGCCAAGGCGAGTCGTTCGAGTCGGATGAGTTCCCGGCGCTTTTGCTCGAGTTCGACGGTGGTCCGGGAAATGACATGCTCCTGCTGACGAAACTGAAGGGCGAGCAAGGCGACAGCCCCCAGCAGCAATAAGCCAAGCGAGGCAATAGCCGCGCGGACGGAGGCAAGAGGTCCCTCGTCGAGGCGCAGGTGCAGCGTGCCAAGGCGCACGCCGCCGGCCTCGAGGGGCAGGGCGCGCTCGTCGGGTCGGGGAGCGGCCGGGTCGGGATGCTCCGCGAGACGGGCACGCAGCGCCGGGATATCACCGGCCGCCGGTGCGTAAAAGGGATAGATGATGCGTTCGCTTCCCGGAAAAACTTTCGTCACTGTGAGACGCCGAACATAGCCGAAGTTCTCGTACTTGCGTGCGAGTTCCTCCACCGCGGAGAAGCGCACGACGGGGTCGGCCGGGGCGCGCAGGACCCGTTCGTCTGAGAAAACCCGCTGCAGGGCGCCGAGACTTGACAGGAGGTCTTGCTCGAAGCGGCGGCTGATTTGCAAAAGCACGGCCAGCGATGCGGCGAGGAGGGCAATGGCCACACCGTAAAACACAATGGCGGATTTTCTGCGCGGACCTGTCATGATGGCATGACCGGAGAGAAACGCGCAAAGGGGGACTTCAGCAACCGGATTTCGCGCGGCGGGCCGGGCGGGAGCGTCAAGCCTTGGCGATGGCGGCGAGGACGGCCGCGCATTCGGCTGGGCCCCGGCGCGAGCGCCAGTCGGTGTACGCGAACTCAAGCGCGTTTGGATCGTCCGTGTAAACCTTGGGGTTGCCGTTGCGGATGAGCGGCTGGACGGCGGGGCCAAGTTTCGCGACAGCCTGCTCGCGGACAAGCCGAAAACCGAGTTGCGTGGCGGTAATCTTGGCGAGCCCAATGCGGCGACCGAGCAGGCGCATGCGGGCAATCGCGAAGAGGTTTTCGACGGGCTCGGGCAGATCCTCCACGAATGCGGGCGGGCGGCCCTTGCCTTGTGCTGCGGGAACCTCGCGCCGAACTTCGCCGTAGCGGTCGCGCATCTCGGCGGCCAGTTCGTCGAGTTCTTCGAGCGTGCGCGCTTCGACGAGCCGCTTGTACAGCATGACCCGCTGCGCCTCGACGGGGACATATTGCGGGGGGATGTGGGCACTGACTTTCCACTGAATCTCCACCTCGGGCGCCTGCTCCTCGCCGAGCATGGTACCGCGCAACGCCTCGACGGCCTCCTCGAGCATGCGGCAGTACAGTTCAAAGCCGACGGCGCACATGGAGCCATGCTGCTCGCGCCCGAGCAGGTTGCCGGCGCCGCGAATTTCCATGTCACGCATGGCGATATTGAAACCCACGCCGAGTTCGGTGAACTCCTGAATGGCAGCCAGCCGCGCCACAGCCTGTTCCGTGATGCCCTGGCCGGCAGGGACGATCAGGTACGCATAAGCCTGCCGGCTCTCGCGGCCGACGCGGCCGCGCAACTGGTACAACTGGGCAAGGCCAAAGGCGTCGGCGCGGTTGATGATGATGGTGTTCACATTGGGGATGTCCACGCCGTTTTCGATGATGGTCGTGGAAACCAGAATATCAATTTTCCCGTCAATGAAGTCCAGCATGACCTGTTCGAGGTCATCGTCGGGCATCTGACCGTGTCCGACGGCGATGCGCGCGCTGGGGACGATCTCGCGCAGGCGCTCGGCCACGGCATGGATGGACTGGACGCGGTTGTGGACGAAGAAGACCTGTCCGCCGCGGTTGAGTTCGCGCAGGATGGCCTCTTCGATTTGCTCGCGGTCCCAGTGAATGACGCGGGTTTTGATGGGCTGCCGGTCTGCCGGCGGGGTGCTGATCAGCGACATGTCGCGCAGGCCGCTCAGCGCCATATAAAGGGTGCGCGGTATGGGCGTCGCGGTCAGGGTGAGAAAGTCCACGCTTGTGCGCAGTTCCTTGAGTCGCTCCTTTTGAGCGACGCCGAAGCGCTGCTCCTCGTCCACGATCACGAGGCCAAGGCGGGCAAACTCGACCCGCTTGGAGAGGAGCATGTGGGTGCCGACGACCATGTCCACGGAGCCATCGCGCAAGGCGGCAATAATCTTGCGTGTCTCGGCCTCCGTATTGAAGCGCGACAGCATTTCCACGCGGATGGGGTAGTCGGCAAACCGCTCCCGGAAGGTGTTGAAGTGCTGCTGGGCCAGAATCGTGGTGGGGCAGAGGAGGGCGACCTGCCGGCGCTCCTGGATGGCTTTGAATGCGGCGCGGATGGCTACCTCGGTCTTTCCGTAGCCCACATCGCCGCAGATCAGGCGGTCCATTGGCTTGTCGCTGGCCATGTCGGCTTTGACCTCGGCAATGGCGCGGAGTTGGTCGGGGGTTTCCGTGTACAGGAATGAGGCCTCGAACTCGCGCTGCCAGGGTGTGTCAGGCCCGCAAGCGTAGCCGCGCGCGGCCGCGCGGCGGGCATAGAGTTCAAGCAACTGTTTGGCCAGTTGCTCCACATCCTCGCGGCTTTTCTTGCGCCGCTGGAGCCACTTTTTGCCGCCCAGCGTGTCGAGGGCCGGTGCGGCCTGCTCGGGACCGGAATATTTGTGAACATACGCAATTTTCTCGATGGGTACCAGCAGGCGGCCATTGTCCGCATACACCAGTTCCAGATAATCGCTGGTGCGGCCATCCACGGTCTGCGTCCGGATGCCCTCGAAGCGCCCGATGCCATGGTCGAGATGAACGACAAAGTCGCCGGCCCTGATCTCGCGCGGATCGGCGATCGGCGTGCCCTTGTAAATCTTGCGATAGACATGGCGGCGCTTGTAACGGCCGAAGATCTCGCGGTCGGTGACAACATAGAGCAGCGCGTCAGGAAACACAAAGCCGGCATGGAGATCCCCGACCGTGACGATGACATCGGCGAACGCTCCAAGGTCGCCCCGGGGCGGAAGCCTGTCATAACCCTGCTTGCCGGGTAAGTACTGGACGGAGCCAATTTCGTTTTCGCCAAACAGTTCCTGCATGCGCTGGGCTTGGCCATCGTTGTCGCATACGACGACCACCGTGAACCCGTCCGCGAGGCGGCGGCGCACTTGGGTGATGTAGTGCTCGAGAGAGGGTTTGACGGTCTCGAAGGACGATGTCTCGGCGACGATGGTTCGCGTGCCGATGGCGTCGAGGATAAGAGAATGCTGGACTTGCGTGAACCGGCGGCCGGCTGCCTCGATGTCCGCCAGGGTGGCGTAGAGCCGGTCAGGTTCAGGCTTGCCGGCGCCGTGCTCGGCAAACTGCCGTGCCGTGATCTGGCGGTGCCGCTCGTCGAGGACCGGATAGGTCTCGGGCGTGTCCACGATGAGGAGCGAACCCTCGGGCAGGAGGTCGAGCAGGCAGGGCAACGGCGAGGCGCTGTCGGCGGCCAGCGCGGCGTCGAGCGCCACACGCTCGCGGGCCGGCAGGATGGTGACCCGTTCGAGGTTGTCGGTGCCGCGCAGGCTGCGCTGGGTGTGGACATCAAACCAGCGCATACTCTCGATCTCGGTGCCAAACAAATCAATGCGCAGGGGATTGTCGCAATTGACGGGGAAAATGTCCACAATGCCGCCGCGCACGGCAAACTCGCCGCGTGCTTCGACGGTGGCCACCCGGCTATAACCGATTGCCGAGGCGCGATCGGAGAACTCCGCCGTGTCGAGCGGCTCGCCCCATTCAACCGTCAGGCAGAGCGGGCGCAGCGTCTCTAATCGCGGAACGCGGGGAAAGAGGGCCTCTATGGAGGTGGCGCAAAGCAGTGGCTCGGCGCCCTGCCGGCAGGCGGCAAGGGCATAAAGGAATTCCAAATGTTTGACCTGTTCTTCCAGCGGCGGCTCGTCTGCCTCGTAGGGCAGCAGGTCAGGCTTCGGGTAATGGAAACAATCAGTTAAGCCGAAGAAACGAAGATCGTCAAATAGTTCGAGGGCGCGCTCATGGTTGGCGGTCACAAGGAGCACGACGGGCCATGTCGGTGGGTTGCCGTCCGGGCCTTGGCGCACGAGGGCGCCAACAGCGGCTGCAAGCGAGCCGGCGCGCAGGCCGCGCAGGGAGATTCGCGGATTATTCTTGGCGCGGGAAAGCGCCTCGCGCAGCCGCGTCACGGCGGGGGCGCGCGCTATGGCATCAAGCAGTATTTGCTGGAGACTGTTCATCAGGGCCGGAACCGGCACCAACACGATACCGCGGGTGAGGAAAATCTTTGCGCGCGGATCGGTCGCCGCTTGTCAGTCGGGAACGGCCGGATGCACACGCACCTCGATGCGCCTGAGCGTGACATGCCCCTGCTCAAGCGGTTTGCCGAGGCCTGAGGAAATCGTGTCGATGAGATCCATCCCCAACAGAATATCGCGGCGCGACGGCAGCGGCGCGCCGGGTCCGGGTTCCGCGGCCAGCAGGGGCATGCGCTCGGCGACGGGTGCGGTCGGATCCGGGAAGTCGGCGCGGATAGCCGGATCGAGGGGCGTCGGCAACAAGACGGTGTACCATCCGCCGGCCTCCGTGCCGTCGCGGTCGGGATTGGCGCAGCCGACTCCGGGCAAGGCTTCTTGGGCAATAATATTATTGGGCACACGCGGATAAGTCTGGCCGCCGCATGTGCCCCACGCGCCGCCGATTTCGAGTTTCTGACTCCATGCAAACTTGGCCGCACGGGCGCGCAGGCGGATGTGGGCCTGACGGTTCACCTGCTGGGTGGAGGTCAGATGCCAGCGAATGGAATAAAGTTTGTCCGGCTCGACACGCACCCGTTCCGCAAAGCGGAGGGTGTTGCGGTCCGGGTTGAACTCGCGCGTGGCGACGCCGATACGGTCGGCCGGCACGGAGCCCGAGTCGAGGGTGATACCGAATCCGCCCTGCGAGTAGGTCGGTATCGGACCGGTTGTTTCCCAAGTGCCGAAGCAGCCGTCGCACGCGCCCGGCACGAGGTTGCGGCAGGACCATTCGGTAGCGGGGTTGAAGATAGCCAAGTCGCCGGCGGAGGCCGGCAATGTGGCGTAAACCTTGGCTGGCGGCGCGGAGGCCGGCGTCAGAGCCGCGCCGTAAGTACCCACGGTGGACTCGGCAATGCCAAGATAACCATTTTCCAGGGGCGTAACGGCGTAGGCCTCGACGCCGCGCAAGACCCCTTCCGTGGCACCGTTAGCGGTGAGATAGGGCAGATCCATCATGTCAAAGTCCACCTTGTAACACGACGGGCGCGCCGGATCGCGGGAAGGACTCAGTTCTGCGCCGAGCGCGACATTGCCGGGGTCTCCGGCGGTGTTGTGAAAAACCTCCAGCATCGAGGTGACTGCAAAACGATTGGCAAGCCGCAGGCGAAAGTTGGGGCGGCCGGCCGGGTCATCAGGATTTTCCTGCCCTTGCATGTAAAGATAATATCGTGCGCGAACATGGCGGCCACTGCCGATGACGCTGCAAGGAATCCATTCGTCGAAATTGGAAAGCACGCCGGCCACGCGAAACCGCGTGGCGTCGGGCGCAATGTGAAGCCGCAGCCCGGCATCGTAGGGGTTGGAATCCACGGCTGCAAGGTCGGAGCCCGTGTAATAACAAGTCCAACCTGCCGAAGAACCCGGCGGCGTGAGGGGATTGCGCGAGAAGTTATTTGCGCGATACTCTCTGTAGGCGTCGGCCGAGGCGGACAGCAGATCGGACGACGCGAACGGAGCGGATGGGGCTACGGACGCCAAAAGCAACCCTGTGACTGCGCCGAAACGGCGCATGGTGAAGGCGCAGGCACCCATCACGCAGTTGAATATGGAACCCAAACACTGCATTGGCCTGAGCGGTCTCAACCGCGAGCCTGAGTTTCTGTCGAGGCGGTATAGTGTGTCGAGGACAAAACGCGCGGGTCTCGACAGGCTTGAATATCCGTCTTGCGGTCCCCATAGCAAAGAAGGCCGTGTCTGCTGCGCGCTCATCGGGCGTGCGAATGCAGGCTGCCACTGCGGAGAGGTGGCCGAGCGGTTGAAGGCGGACGCCTCGAAAGCGTCTGTACCCGCTAAACCGGGTACCCAGGGTTCGAATCCCTGCCTCTCCGCCACCCGGTTCTCGGCGCTCTGCGCGCTGTCGAGTCGTGAAACATGAAGGGCATGGGATCGCGTCCGGCATGCATGCTTCGCGCCGGTCTACTGTGGTCAGTCGGGGAAGCGCCGTGTGCGAAATTCCGGCCAACTTGCCTCAGACGGTCAACAAAAGCCCTCGGCCGACGCTGGGGGATGTGGCAGGTCTCACTGGTCCTGGCCAGTCTGTCGAGCAAGCAGTCACCCGTTGCGCCACGGGTCTCTTGAATGGCCGCTGCGAATCAGCCGGTTCTGGTTACGACTGACATCCGCGCGTTGATAGCCCGGTCACCCGGAGAATCCAATCTGTGTCACTCTGTCGGGGGCATTTCTGGGCTAAGTCCGGGCGTGTTTTCGGCTGGCGGGGGTCCCTGCTCCTCGTCTCGTACAGGCTGCTCGGTGCGCGCCCCGGCGTCTTGCTGCCGGCGCAGGGCTTGCTCGCGCAAGGCATTCAGTTTGGCTTCCACGCGGGCCTGTTGTTCGGCGGTCGTCGCCTGAGATGGCGATGGGACGATCCCGTCGGCAGTCGGCTCATCCGGAAAACTGGTTGTCGGCTCGTGTGGCTGTTCGGCGGGCATGGCGGCGTCAGCGTTGGCGGGCGTTTCGCGTCGCAAGCGGCGCTGCTCGTTGGCCTCAGCCGCCAAAGCCTCCTTTCGTTGGCGCTCTTCCCGGGCCATGGCCTCGCGCGGGTTTTGCGCGTCGTCGAGGCGCTCCAGGGCGAGCGCCACATCATTGCGGTCGTCCGGGCCGGCCAGCATTTGACTCAGACCGTCTGGCGACAGCGCCACGGCGTCGGCCAAGAGGGCGTTGGCTTCGCCCAGCGCGCGCTTGCGGTAGGCCAGTGTGGACTGCGGCCCGTCTGGGAGTCCTTGGATTGTTTTTTCCATCTCGGCCACCTCGTGACGGAGCAGGGCGAGGCGATCTTCGGCGCTGGCGAGCATCTCTTTGTTATACATGTCTTGGATTTCGGTGGCGATGGCGCGATGGCGCTCGATGAGTTCTTGAGGCGTTTTCGGCGGGCCTTTACGCAAGAGTAGCGACGCACCGCCGGCCATAGCCAGCACGACGATAATTGCCATGGCGACGGACATTAGGCGCCTGCGCCGCTCAGAGGCCGCAACCTCCAGCGCAGAGTCGTCCGCGGCCATCCGCCATGCTTCCTCTTTCGACACGCCGCACGAGGCCAATAACGCCTCGCGGTCGCGCACGCGGCGGAATACGGCCCCGCAAACCTCGCAGATGGTCGCATTGCGCGACGGCTGCCCGCACTTCGGACAGACAACCGGTTGCGCCAAATCGCCACTCATGCCCTGACCCGGCTCTCCGTGGATGATCTCTTAGTGCCGCTTCGCGCCAATGGATGAATCGCTGGAGAGAGGTTTGGCAAGCGTTCTCGAGAGCATGGGATCAGCGTTGGTTTGGTGTCAGCATAGAGGTGTTTGCGCGAATTTCCGAGAACGATGTTCTGCTACTGCGCACTGTGACGAACTCTTGAGAACCCCGATCCAGCGCGTCGCTAGGGCCCATTGAATCGGGTGGTAGCGGAGTCGGCTCGGACATCTGGTTCATTTGCATCCGCGTGAGCAGGATGCGTTGCGGTCAGCGGCTGGCGCATAGGCGGTCAAGACATTGCCTGTCACTTCGAATGAGCAGCCGAATGAGTCTACGCAGAAGGCCATCAGCATCGCTGAAACTTGCGTCGTTAGAGAGAATGATTTTCAGGAGGCTCGGCTGACCCGGCTCGCCGAAGGTATTGCGGCTCCGCATGAAAAATGTGGACGCTGGTCGCCCGAAGAATCTTGGACAAACCGTGGAGCACACGGAGCGGGTCTGTCTTATCGTCGTGATTTGCCTTTGCGGGGCTTGGTCCTCTCGCCCGGTGGGCTGCTTTGGCCCAAGAGGTGTTGCTGATACCAGCGGGTGTTGTGGGCACGCATTTCAGGGGGAACGGCGTGAGCGGTGCGGGGGGTGATGTTGAACTCGCGCGTCGTGCCGGCGGGCAGGCGGTTGTAGGCCACCACGCCGCAAACATGAGGGCAGACGGGATCGGTGTCGCCCATATTGATTTGGACAGGGCATTTGACGCGGCGGGCCATGTTGGCGCCGTCGGTGTAGGTGAGGGATTTGCGCGCTTGCGTGGCGGTGGTGCTCCCATCGGCCAGCAACTGGCGGAAAGTGGCGTGGTGGCCTATGCGGGCGAGACGGGTGCCCTCGGCAAAGGCCGTAAACCCGGTGACATTCGAGCAGACGCACCGGATACGGGGTTCGAGTGCGGCGAGGGCCATGGCGAAGAGGCCGCCCTGACTGCCTCCCTCGGCGGCCACGCGATCGGGGTCCACCTCGCCGCGCGTGAAGATGAATTCGGCGGCGCGCAGACAGTCGAGGTAGGCGAGACGATAATAATAATTTTCCGGTTCGGTGATGTTGTACACAAGATGCTCGACGGGCGACTTCCAGAATTCGCGCGACGGGCCATGGTTGCGGGGGTTGACGGAAAGCGTGACCAGGCCGCTCGTGGTGCGGTCTATGGGGGGTTCCTCGGCGCCGTAGCCGGGCATGATCACGACCGCGGGACATTTGCGGCGGGGTTTGCCGTTTTTGTCGAGGGCGTCGCGCGGGACGAAGTACCAGCAGACGATCTTTGTGTCGCGGACGGTGTCGAGTTCCACGCGGTGGAGCAGACCAGTGGAGGTGTCCCGGTCAGGGACGCGTGTCACCTTGGCGTTCATGGGGACGGCGGCCAGTTCGGCCCGGGCGCGGTCCCAGTAGGCGTCGAAATCCTCGGGCGGCGCGAAATCATCGCGTCCCGCGTAATCAATCAGGGGGCGACCTTCGGGGCGCAAGAGTGTGCGCCAAGAGAAGATCGGCTCCCGGCTTCCGCGGCGCGTGATGCTCACATCCACGAAGGTGTCCTCGCGCGTATTCGGCAACGGGATGGTGGCTGTGGTGGATTTCGGGAGCGACCACATGATCATGGGTTTGCTGGTGTCGGTCCCGATCTCCGTGATCAGGTAGGTCAGTGATTCGGCCGGGCCTGTGGTGACGGCGCGGATGGTCGGCGTGCCGGTGGTGACGGCGGGATCCACCTCGATGCGCCATTCGGCGGGCGCAGTCGTCGTTGTTGGCGACACGGCCACGAGGGTTGTGGTCAAATCATTTCCGCCGGTTATCCCGGCCGCGGCAGCAAAGTTTGTCGCCGCCGAGACAAGCGCCACAGCAGCAAGGATGCAGACAAACGGTACGCTTCTCATGACAAGGCGAGAGGAAGAACGCTCAATCGGGCTACGCAAGCGAATCCTCTTTACGAGGTCATAGATTTTATGGCTTCAGAGGCGTATTGGAACGCGTGATGACGGACCCGGCGGAGGCAGGCAAAAAATATTCTGATGGCAGCATGGATGCAACGGCTGCCATTTCGCCAGAGTGTTGTGCGGCGCTGAAAAATCTCGTCGCGGAATACGAGGGGCGCGAGGTGTTTGCGATCGGAACGCTGGGCGCTGGCGGGCTTGTGGAGGAACTGGAACCGCTGGCGTTCGGGCATGAGAGCGCGGTGCCGGCTCCGGCGCAAAACGCGCGGTCGGGGCAGGTGCTTATCCACAATCATCCGGGGGGGAAGTTGCACCCGTCGGACGCCGACCTTTCCCTCGCGTCGCTTTACGGGCGGGCCGGCCTGGGTTTTTACATCATCGACAACAAATGCCGGCGTGTTCGCGTCGTGGTAAAACCTTTTGTGCCGGAGCCGACCGTGGAGGTGGATGCGGAGGCGCTGGCGCGGGACCTGATGCCGGGCGGACGGCTCGACGCCTCGATGCCGGGCTACGAGTATCGCCCGCAACAGGTGGAAATGCTGCGGCTTGTGGCGCAGGCTTTCAACGCGGACCGCATCGCCATCGTGGAGGCTGGAA
Source organism: Candidatus Sumerlaeaceae bacterium (assembly GCA_026418615.1). Lineage (GTDB taxonomy): Bacteria > Sumerlaeota > Sumerlaeia > Sumerlaeales > Sumerlaeaceae > JAOAAY01. Next base: position 145,173 of record JAOAAY010000006.1, read on the forward strand.
CGGGGACAGGTAAATCCTTTGCCTATCTTGCGCCGTCCATCGCCTGGGCTCTGGCCAACAAGCGGCGCGTGGTGGTGACGACGAACACCATCAACCTGCAGGAGCAATTGATCGAAAAGGATTTGCCGGAACTGCAGCGGCGGCTGGGGTTGTCGTTCAAGGCCGTGCTGCTCAAAGGTCGGGGCAATTACATCAGTCTGCGCAGGCTGAAATTCGCCACGCGCGACCCGGATTTGCTCGACGACACGCATCGCAGCGAATTGCACCGCCTTGCAGAATGGGCGGCCAAGACAACGGACGGCTCACGGTCTGACCTGTCGTTTGAGGTCAGTGAAGAGGCTTGGGACGCGGCGGCCAGCGACAAGGACGACTGTCAGCGCTCGCGGTGTCCCCACTTTGACCGGTGTTTTTATTATAAGTCGCGGCGGGAGGCGGCGGCGGCCGATTTGGTGGTGGCCAATCATCACCTGGTCATGGCGGATGTGGCGCTTCGGCTCGATGCGGCCGGTCCGAGCGATTTTACGGCCATTCTGCCCCCTTACGACCGGTTGATCGTGGACGAGGCGCACAATTTGGAGGAAGTGGCCACTTCGTATTTCACCATGGAGATTTCGCGCACGGCCGTGCGGCGACAGTTGCTCAAACTTGTCTCGCCCCGGCGCGGCAAGGGCGCGCTGGTGGCGCTGGAACGGGCGCTGTTCCATGTTGATTCAAGGGAACTTCTCGAGCCGACGCGCCTCGCGCGACGCCTCCTGCACGGCGATGTGGACGATCAACGGATCAGGCTCGAATCGGAACTCGAAACGGTTTTCAGCGAGGTGCACGCGGCGACAGTCGAGTACTTTGCTGACGGGGCCATCCCGCGGGGAGAACGGCGCGAATTTCGGATAACGGCCACCGTTGAGAAGAGCGATTACTGGAAGCGGGTCTGCGGCCTGCTCGGTCAACTGGGGGAGGCACTCGCCGGATTCTGTGCAGCGCTGGAAAAATTGATGAAAGTGCTGAAGGGCTACGAGGAAGAGATCCAGCGCGAGATTGCGGACGCCCGTCAGGGTGTGGCCGGTGTGGCGGCGAAGTTGAGCGAGCATGCGGGCGCCCTGCGATTTTTCCTGCAGGCGGGTGAGGATCATTGCCGGTGGCTGACCGTGAGTGGCGCCCGCGAGCGACCTTTCGTGAGGCTGTGTGTGGCCCCGCTGGATGTGGCGCCGCGCCTGCGCGACGCGTTGTTTGCGCGCAAAAAAACAGTGGTGCTGACCTCGGCCACCATGACGGTGGACAGGAAGTTTGACTATGTAGCCCGGCAACTGGGGCTGATGCCGGCGGCGGATGGGGACGGGGCGAGGTCTGCGCTAGCGGACCCTGTAGCGCAGCGCTGCGATTACTTGCTGTTGGGAAGCCCCTTTGATTTTGAGCGCAACTGTCTTGTGGGTGTGCCGTTGGATTTGCCCGAGCCCGGCAGCCCCCGATTCGAGAACGCCATTGAGGGGATCGTGTTGGAAGTGCTGCGGCTGACGGGCGGGCGGGCATTTGTGCTGTTCACCAGCCACGATTCGCTGAAGCGCGTGCATGGGGCGCTCGCAGGGCCGCTGGCCGATCAGCAGATTACCGCCCTGAAGCAGGGGGAAATGCCGCGCCACCAGTTGCTGAAAACATTTATTTCGAGCCGCCGCGCGGCGCTGTTCGCAACCTCCTCTTTTTGGGAAGGCGTGGATGTGCAGGGCTCGGCGCTCGAGTGTGTGATTTTGGTTAGACTTCCGTTTCGCGTCCCGACAACGCCCATCCTCGAGGCCCGCACCGAGCGCCTCGAACGGTTGGGACGCGACCCGTTCAACGAGTTATCCATTCCTATGGCCGTCATGAAATTTCGTCAAGGTTTTGGGCGCCTAATCCGGTCGCGGGATGACCGCGGCATCGTGCTCATCCTCGACAACCGGGTTTCGACGCGCCCGTATGGAAAAGTCTTTTTGCGGAGCCTGCCGCCTGTCCGCGTGGTGGAGGACGAGAGCGAGACGGTGCTGAAAGAAATGACGGGATTTTACAGAAGCACTCCGAACACCCCACCGCAGACAAAACGGCGTACAAGACACAGGCGTTAGGAGGCCGAGGGCTGCAGGCGCAAGTGAGGCTGATGGCGACCCGCCGCAAGCCTTGGCTTCAATAAACCGCTTCACTCCGCACGAATGCTACACGACTGGCAGTCGCCTGACCTGCGGATCAGGCTTTCTCTCACCGTTTTCGCAGACGATTTCTCATCCGGATTTTCCGGGGGTGCCTTGGCATCTATGCCGGCTCGCCGTACCCCAAGGTCGCGGTGTGTTTCCACGCATGGTAAGAACTCCGGACGAGCGGACCGGATTCGACATGGCGGAAGCCGAGGGCAACGGCTTCGTCGCGCCAGCCGTCGAATTCAGCGGGGTCGAGGTATCGCTCGACGGGGCGCTGATCGGGCGAGGGCTGCAGGTACTGACCGAGAGTCAGGATGTCGCATCCGGCATCGCGCAGATCGCATAGGACCTCGTACACTTCCTCCTCGCGCTCGCCCATGCCCAGCATGAGGCCGGACTTTGTCGGCACGGCAGGGGCAAGGCGTTTGGCACGCTCGAGCAGCAAGAGGGACCGCCAGTAACGCGCGCCACGGCGCACAGCGCGGTAGAGGCGCGGGACCGTTTCCATATTGTGGTTGAGCACATCAATGGGGGATTCCATGACAGCGGCGAGAGGCCCGGCGTGCCCGCGGAAGTCTGGGATAAGCACTTCGACTTTGGCACCGGGGATGGCTTGTTTGACGGCGCGGGCACACGCGGCGAAGTGGCCGGCGCCTTGATCGGGCAGGTCGTCGCGCGCGACGCTCGTAATTACGATGTGGCGCAAACCGAGTTCTCGTGCGGCGTCGGCGAGTCGCTGCGGCTCTGTTGGGTCAGGCGGTTCGGCTCGGGGGTTGGCCTGCGTGACGGCACAAAAGGTGCAGGCCCGCGTACAGGTGTTGCCGAGAATCATAAAGGTTGCCGTATGATGGGCGTAGCACTCGCCCACATTCGGGCACTGAGCCTCTTCACAAACGGTGTGGAGGCCATGGCGGCGCAGGATGCCGTCCGTCACGCGATAGCCGGCGGTCCACGGCATGCGCGCGCGGACCCAAGCCGGGTGGCGCGCCGCGGCTGGCATCTGGGAGGGTGCTGGTTCGATCAAAGTCATGGTTTCGTCGGCGGGGGTGCGCTGGCGCGGCACCAGCCGCGCTCGTGCAGGGCCTCGCACAAGAACGGATGCACCGCCCGCGCCAGTTCCTTCATCGGCTGATGGGCAAAGATTCGCCCTGCCAATTCCAGTTCATGCGCGACGGATGTCGTCTCATATTCTGTGATCCCGCAGGGGACGATGGCGCGGAACGCGTCGAGCGGGGTCGAAATGTTGAGCGCAAAGCCGTGGGCTGTGACCCACCGACGCACGGAGATGCCGATGGCGGCAATTTTGCGGGGCGGTCCGGGGTTATGGATCCAAACGCCTGTATGGCTGGGAAAAGGCCCGGCCTGCAGTTGGAAATGGCGGAGCAGGAAGCGCGACAGGCCGTCCTCGAGGGCGCGGAGAAATTCGTGGAGGTCGGGCTTTCGGCCACCTTCGCGCACGGAGAGATCAATTACGCAGTAGCCAACTAATTGTCCGAATCCGTGGTAGGTGGCGAGGCCGCCGCGCCCCACCTCGACAAGCGGGAGGTTGTGGGGCTCGCGGTGCAGATGCTCGGGCGGCGTGGCGCGTCCGTAGGTCACGACTGGCTCGTGCTCCAGGTAGAAGATGGTATCACGCGCTTTGCCCTCGAGGCGTTCGCGACGCGCGGCCTCCATTCGGCGGATGGCAGGCGCGTAGGGCACGGTGCCCCAATAGGCCGCCCGAACGCCGGTCATGGCGGTCAGGCTTCGCGCGGACTGGGGCTCGGCACCAGAATTGTGTCCCATAAACTCACCGATTCGGCAGGCGTTTTCCGAAAACCTCAGCGATGCCCGCTTGCTGCAGTCACCCAAGCCCGAGCGGTAGACGCGAGGGGGATCGAGATTGCGGGATCTGCCGGAATGAGGCCAGCCAGGTCAGCCACACCATACTCAAATTGCCGCGCGATAGACAAGGCTGAAACAAAGGCCGCGGCCTGCGCACCGATGGCCTGCGCGCCGAGTATTTCTCCGGTGGCGGCATCCCCCACGATCGCGGCAAGACCGGAAGCGGATGCAGGTTGGTTCAGATTGTCGGGAAGCGGGATGCACGCGGTGACGGCTCCGGGACACGCGGCTTGCGCCTCGGCCGGCGTCAGCCCGACCCATGCCACTGGTGGCTCGGTCGCGAGCGCTCGGATGAGGTTGCGGGGTGTGGGGAAAGGAGCACGCTCGCCTGCAAGGTTGGCTGCCAGCCATTCGCCGCGCAGCCTTGCCTCGAGCGCCGTGCATTCCGGATCAGCGCAGGCACCCACGGCGTAAACCGTCGGTGCGGCGGTGCGGCCGCAGGCATCTGTCTCGATGGCGCCGCTGGCGTCGTCCGTGGCGATGCCCAGTTTGCGCAGTCCCAAGTTATCTGTGACAGCGCGCTTGGGGCCTGCCCAAATGACGGCCTCGGTGCGAATCAACTCCTCGCTGTCAGCGAGCGACAGGGTCGTGGTACAGACGCCATCAACGGCCTCGCAACCGGTTGCTGTGGCCGATGCGGCCAGCGAGAGACCCTCGCGCTGGAACGCTGTGGCCAAGTGGCGTGACATGTCGTCTCCCGCTTGAGGGAGCAGGACGGCTTGCGGGAACCCGATGTTCACGGATGTTCCAGACAAGGCAAGAAACGAGGCAACCTCGCAGGCATCCGGCCCACCCCCGATAATGAGGGCCGACTTGAGCCAGCGGCGCAGGGCGTAGACTTGCGGCAAAGTCAGCAGATGGCGCCCATCCGGCTGGAACCAGACGGGGGGAGCCGGACTCGAGCCGGTTGCAATCACCACGGTGCGTCCCCGGAGAGAGGCGATATCGTCGCCTGTCTCGCAGTCGAGGACCATCACTGTGTCAGCCGCAGCGAGATAGCCGCGGCCGTTGAATACCTTGACACAAGCGGCCTCGAGCCGGCGGCCCATGTCGGCGGCGGCAGCAGCCACCCTCGCCATGCGGCGTCGGGCGAGGCCGGCGAAATCCGGTTCGGGTTGATCCGGCACGACCACCGCACATTCACCCGCGTGGCGAATGGCGCGGAGCAACGCCGCGGTCTCGCGACACACGGCTGCGGGCAGGTCCGTTTCGTGCACCGAAGCGCCTCCGGGGCCGCCGGGGCGCGACTCGACGACAGCGACCGTGCGTCCGGTGGCGGCCGCGGTGAGCGCGACGGCACAGCCAGCCTGACCGCCCCCCACAACGACAAGGTCGTAGAAATGGTTGTCTGTGGTTGTCACGCGAGTGTCAGCAAGAGAGGGTTTTCCACGATGCGGCGGAATTCGCGCATGATCGCGAAAGCCGCCGGGGCTGGCACGCAGCCCGGATCAAAAGTCAGCGTCACCATCATGGTGCGGGCGGCCATGGTTGCTCCGTTGCGCACCATTGGGCGCTCCGTCACCGAACCCAAGGCCATCAGCGGTATGGCGTCGGGGCCCGTCATGCCGGTCAGCGTGTCGAGGCCATGTCGTCCAAGAAAAACAAGGGCAAGATCGGCCCCGCCGAGATCGGCTGCTGTCAACTCGCCTCGTCGCGTCCGGGCTGGCAGGGCAGCGCATGCCTCGATGAGGGAGCGCATCGGAATCGCGGCTGCGCGCCGAAGCACAGGAAAATGGATGCCCTTGTCGGTCGTGACCCCAAGTGCCACCGAGGCACCCTCAGGCGCTCTGCCGCTCAGGCTCAGCGCGAGGGCAGCGGCGCGAACGCAGACGGGAACGAGGAAACCGTCGGGATCCACATCTGCCCAATCATCTCCAAGCACGGCTTGCAGCACCGGCAGTGAGCGCAGAACATCCTCTGCCGACACTTCGGCGGAGGCGCAGGCAAGGCCGGAGACCGGTCGCGGAGCAAGCGTTTCAGGGTGATTGCTGGCTCCGTGCTTATCCGCCACCTGAGGCGGATCCTGGACAGCAGGTGATTCCGGCGCGGGCGGCACCGCAATTAGTCCCGTCGCTGGCGGTGCCGTGTCGGGGTCCTTCGGGATGCCGCCGAACATGTCCTCAAGAACCTCAGGGGAGTCAGCCGGAGGTTCCGCCTCAGGTTCAGGCGTCTCGGCCGGTTCGACCATGCCGGCCGTTGCTGATGCGCGTTGATCAACCTCCGGCGGGACTGGCGCAAACCCTTCGTCACGCGGATATCCGGAGCGCCGGGCCAGCACATCCTCCTTCATGATGCGGCCGCCGGGACCGCTGCCGGTGACCGTAGTCAAGTCCACATTGTACATGGCAGCAAGCCGGGCTGCAATGGGCGATACGAGCGGAGCCGCCGGCGCTGCATCAGCCTGTCCGGCGGGCTCGGCGGGCGCGGGCGCAGGTTGGTCGGCCTCGTCGAGGATATATTCCGAGTCCTCATCGTCATTGCCCATGGCGTTGGATTCGGGTTGGACGGCCGCGGGTTCGACCGTGGCGATCACCGCACCGACGGGCACAAAGTCTCCGGGTGAGGCTCGGAGACCGGTGATGATGCCGTCCTCGAGCACTTCGATCTCCATGTTGGCCTTGTCGGTTTCCACCTCGGCAATGACATCTCCCGCCTTGACGGGGCTTCCGACCGACACACACCAGCGCAGGAGCCGCCCCTCGGCCATGCTCTCGCTCAATTGCGGCATTGTAATTTCAACCATGCGCAGTGCTCCCGGCTTGTCTGGGGTTGGGCGTGATGATTTGCCCAGCCCGCTGTTGTGCAAGTAGAAACCAAGCGGCGGGGTCGGGCGCAAACCGGAATCGCATTGACGCCGGACGGGTGATGGTCTGACCGTGCGGACTGCTCTTGAGCCGATTTGCGAAAAACATGCTGACCTTTTCGTCGCTCACGCTGCTGAGCCGGGTCACCGGTCTGGCCCGGCTCATGTTGGTGGCGGCGGTGTTGGGCGGAGGGCGACTCAACGATGCCTACCAACTGGCCATCGCCATCCCGTTCATGCTCTACGAGTTTGTTGCCGGCGGTGTCCTGAGCGCGGTTTTTATCCCGGTCCTTGTCCGCGCGCAGGAGAAAAGCGGTCGCACCTCGCCCGAAGCCTGGCGCGTGGCCAATCTGTTGCTGGGATTCGTGGGGATCGTGCTAACGGTGCTGTCGCTCCTTGCGATGGCTTTCGCGCCACAAGTGGTGGGCTTGATGACGATGCTGGCGCGGGACAGCATGGCCGAGGACAGCCGCCGTTTGGCCGTGTATCTGTTTGTCTGGTTTGCCCCGCAGATTCTCTTTTTCGGCCTGAGTGCCGTTTTCATGGCTATCCTGAACTCGCATGAGGTGTTCGCCGTGACGGCAGCGGCGCCCATTGCCAACAATCTTGTGACCATCGCGACGCTGGCACTCTATGGAACGGGATGGATCGGAACAGCCGGGCTGGCGGCCGGTACCACGCTGGCCGTGGCCACGCAGGCGCTGGTGCAGGTTCCGGCCCTGTTGCGGCTGGGCATGCCGCTGCGGCCGCTGCTCAGGCTGCGGGATCCTGTCTTTGTCGGCCTGGGGACCCTCGGGTTGCCCGTAGTCATGCTGGCAGCCGCGAATTTGTTGGGCACTGCGGTGCGCGCGAACCTGCTCTACTCCCTGCCGGGAGCCTACACGGCATACTACCTGAGTTTCGTCCTGACGATGATGCCCTACGGTATTGTGGCGGTTTCGATCGCAACAGTGCTCTATCCGGCGATGTCGCGCCATGCCGCGACGCTGGACTTTGCCGGATACCGTTCGGCGTTTTCACTGGGGCTGCGGTCCACGCTTTTCGTGATGCTGCCGGTGGCTTTGGGGCTGGCGGTGTGCGCCGGTCCTGTGGCGCGGCTGTTGTTCGAGCGCGGGCGTTTCAGTTTTGCCCATTCGCAGTTCATGGCGGAGTTTCTGTCGGTGTACGCTTTGTCCATCCTGCCCTATGCGGCGCTGATGTTTGCGACACGGGCGTTTTTTGCGCTCAAAGATACGCTGACGCCGGCCTATGTGACGATCGGTGGCGTGGCGGTGAATATCGTTCTGAATGTCATCCTTTTTCGTGTGCTGGAGGTTCGGGGAATCGCCCTTTCGTCGGTGATCACTTATTCAATAACTTCCATGGCGTCCGTATGGCTGCTCCGGCGGCCGGCTCACGGGGTGGACGGGCGCCGGCTGGGAATTTCGGCGCTGAAGATTGCGGCGGCTGGGGCTGTGATGGCCGCGGGTGTTTGGGCCGCTGTGCAGTGGACGGAACCGAGGGTCGTGATCATCGAGCGGGGTCCTCGCGCGCCCCTGCGGCTGCCGGCGGCGGAGACCGGCGGGCACAGTGTCATCATTCGTGAATCGCGAGATTGGCGCGAACTGTGGACTTTGCTCCATGGCGACCGCACTCCGCTGCCGCGCATTGATTTTCGGCGGGAGACGGTTGTGTTGGCGCTGGCCCCGCGCGGCGCGACCACCGCCACGCTGTACCTGAGACGGGCCGATACCGCGGCGACAGCGACACCTGTCCTTGATTTTGATGTCGTCCGCGCCTCTCCGCAGACGGCCGTGTCAATCCCGTCGTCGGCCCCGTCCCAGCCGGCTTTCATGCTTGTGCGCCTTGCTGGCAAGGTGGAGGCGGTGGACACGCGATTCGCCATTGTGGATCAGCGGGGCGGCTTTTGGCGGCACTTATGGGGTGACGCTGGCTCACTGCTGCGGGTGTTGATCCTTGTGGTTCTTGGCGGTGCGCTGTATGCGGGCGCGGCGTTGGTTTTGCGCGTGGAAGAAATGCGATCGCTTGCCTCCTTTGTTTTTCGCCGCGGCGCGGCGCCGACCGATGATTCTGCCGGCGGGGCCGCAACATGAGGACCTCCCGGCGTTTGCTCCTGTTGCGTCCGCTGGTGGTGCTACGGGCCCTGCTGCCTTTTGCGCTGAGCCTGCTCAGAGATTTTCACCGGTTTCTGTTGGTGGGCGGTCCGCGCGTTCTCAGCGAGGACCGGCAGCGCGACCGCGCGGCGGGCCTGACGGCGCGCATTGCCTCGTTGGGACCGACCTTTATCAAACTTGTGCAGGTGCTGGCCATGCGCGAGGATATGGTGCCGCGCCTGTACACGGACGAGTTCAAGAAACTGCAGGATCAGGTGCCGCCGTTCCCCGCCTCGGAGGCCGCCGCCATCATCGAGGCCGAGTTCGGCCGTCCGTTGGCTGCCATGTTCGAGGAGTTTGAACCGATTCCGATCGCTGCGGCGAGCCTCGGGCAGGTGCACCGCGCGCGCCACGCTGGACAAACGGTGGCAGTCAAAGTGCTGCGTCCCGGCGTGGAGCGGCTTGTGGAGACGGATCTGCGCATCATGCGGTTTGTGCTGGCGGCGGCGCGCGCCGTCTTTGGCAACCACTTCATCCTGCGAAACCTTGTCATCATTGTCAACGAGTTTTCGCGCGTTATCCGCGATGAACTGGATTTCCGCCATGAGTTGCAGAACATCGAGGCGTTTCGCCGAAACTTGTCGGCCATCCCGCATGTCATTGTGCCGGCGGTCGTGCCGGAACTTTGCAGCAGGCGCGTGTTGACGACGCGTTTCTACGACGGCGTGCGCGCCGATGACGCGGAGCATTTGCGTTCCCTTGGCATTGATCCGATGGACCTGTTGGCAACGCTCGTCACGATTTACACCCGGATGGTGGTGGTGGACGGCCTGCTGCACGCCGATCCGCATCCGGGAAACATCCTGGTCATGCGCGACGGTAGCGTCGTAATCCTCGACTACGGCATGGTGGTGCGACTCGAGGCGGATGTGAAACGCGAGTTGCTGCGAACCGTGGCGGCGGCCGTCCGGGGTGACGCTACGGCGCTCATCAACGGGTTTTATAAACTCGGCATGGTCGAGCCGGGGACCAACATGGCCACTTTGCGCGACGCGGCGCGCGTGCTGCTGAATATCAACTACACGACCACCTTTACGCCGCGGGCCATTCAACGCATCGCAGAGGATATCCTTCGCACCTTTTCGCAATTCCCGCTGCGCCTGCCGTCGAGCCTCGTGTATCTGCTGCGTGCGGCCGTGCTGATTGAGGGGATCGGCATCACCTTTGACGAACGCTTTAACGCGCTGCGTTTCGCGACACCGATCATCCGGCGGGTCCTGCGCGAGGTGCCTGCCGAGCAGCCGCGAACAGTGCTCGACCGCGCCGCGGATCTGTACGCGGAGATTACCGAATTCGCCGGGAATCTTGAGCGCATCGTCTTTCGCGCCGAGCGCGAGGAACTGCGTATCCGGGTTCATCCGGCGGATCTGGCGGAAATCGAGGGGTACTTCACGCGCGTCCAGCGCCGCATCCTCGTGGGGATGGCGGGTACGACGATTGCCATCGTCACAGCCATTATCTACACGCGCACGCTGAGTTTGCTGTTGCTGGTGACGGGCGAAGCGCTGGCGCTGCTGATTTTCCTCGCGCTGATCGTGCTGCCCATCCATCGGTCTTGGCGGGAGCGGTGAGCGCGCCCGGCGCCGTGTGCAAGTTTGACTGGACGGGCCCGCTCGAGCGTGGCGCATTGGCGCACAGATGAAGCCCCGCTTTTTCAAACGGTTGTCCGGCAGCCCTCAGGCGGTCACCTACGGGTCGTGGTGGGACAATGCCTCGCGCACGCTGGAAGACGCCTATGCAGCCACGATAGACCGCACGAGCGAGGAGGAATACCGCTCGCGCGGGTGGCACGGAGATTGGAACAGCCCCGGGGCGAAACAGTTCCTCGAGCGGTTCGGGCTTGGTCCATCGAGCCGAGTGCTGGAGATCGGGTGCGGGATTGCCCGGATCGGCCGGGAACTGGCACCCCGCGTGGGCGAATGGCACGGCGTGGATGTGTCGGCGAACATGCTGTCGCATGCGCGCGCCCGGTGCGCCGGCCTGAGCAATGTCCGTCTGCATCACATCACCGGCCCGCCGCCGTTCACGGTGTTTCCGGACAAGTCCTTTGATTTTGTGTATGCTACGATCGTATTCATGCACCTCGACAAGGAGGACATGTTTGCCTGCCTGCGCGAGGCGCACCGCCTGTTGAAACCGGATGGGGCGGCCTACTTCGACACCTGGAATGTGCTGCATCCGGATGTGCAGTATATCTGGCGTGGAGCCATGAAAATAGGCGACGGCAAGCCGCGCGGCCGCATCCAGTGCTCGGCCCCAGCCGAATTCCGTCTCTACCTTGAAGAGGTGGGTTTTGCGGTAGAAACCTTGGACGACTCGGAGCGTCTTGTGCGCGCTTGGTGCCGCCGCCTGCCCGGCCCGATGCCAATTGCCGACGACGGCCTGCCGCCGTTCGGCTATTTGTGCCGCCCGGGCAACGAGGAAACGGTGTCGGGCCTCGTCACGCTGGAAGGGTGGGCCTTGGATCGAGTCGCGCGCGTGGAGGTGCTGGTGGACGACGAGCCGCTACCGCAGGTGGAGCGGGGCCCGTTCCGGCCGGAGGTGGCGCCTGCATTTCCGCGTTTTCGACCGGAGGCCGAATCGTGCGGATTTCGGGCAAGGCTGGACACATCCACCCTTTCTCCGGGCAGCCATGAGATTCGCGTGATGGCTACCGACGATGCCGGCAGAACCACCTGCCTGACAGGCTACCATCATGGCATCATCGTGGCGGGTGGGGGAGGCCGGAGTCAGTAGAGATTGAACTCCGTCACGCCCGCCGGCACATCCGTCGGATCAAAGCCAATCCAAAATCCGTAGGTGCCGTTGCCATACACTTCGATTTCCTCGGTTAGCGCGAGGTTGCGATTCTGGAATCCGGCATCGGCCGGCGCAGGGTTGCGCGTGACGCCCGGCGGGGTGGTCACATAGACGGCTCCGCCGGCGGCGTTTTGGACATAATAAGCATCGCCGGCGATTCCCGTCGTCAGGTTGGTGCGGCCCGTCTTGATCAGGTTCAGATGATTGGGCGACGCACCAATGCGCGTGTAAAGCGGTCCCGAGACTGTCTCCGTGTAGGACACCTCGAGCCGGGCCTTGTTGTCGGGGAGTTCAATGGTTTTCTGGATCAGCGAATCCGGCGAGGTCAGGCGCAGACTCCGCCCGTTGGGCACCCCCACCTGCACGGTGTAAACGGCATCGGCGTAGGTGCCGCCGTTCATGTCCTTGAGGCCCGAGCAACGATTCGCGGCCGTGCCGGTGTACTCCTCTTCGCCGGGCGCCGACGGGTTTGCGACCGGGGCGCCGATGACCGAAATCGGGCCGGCCGTGGGGTGGTAATGAAAAGCGTATAACATGCGCCCGCCGTGGCGATCGAACAGCGCGAGAACCTTGTTATTGCGCAGGACATATTCGACTTGGCCGTCCTGGTCGAGGTCGAGCGAGGTGGCGCTGGTGGCGGCGGTCTGCAGGCCTTGCTGCACATCGCGCGCCCACTGGGCGGCGTATGCGAGAAAGCCAGTGCCGCGGGCGTGGTTGTTGAGGCGCAGGCACCAGGTGTTGACCCCGTCCCAAGTGTCGTCGGGGTCGCTCCAGGTTTGCTGATAATTCGTGTTGTCGTAGCCGATCGGGTACTGCTCCTCGTGCCACGCCGTCTCGTAAATCATGGAGTTGAACTTGAACATTCCGAGCCGGCGCAAAGCGTTGTCTGGCGCGTTGGCGATCTCCACCCAGGCGTTGTGCAGCAGCGTGTTTGATGTGTTCAGGTCGCCGAGTTTGCGGCCGCTGGGCAGGAAGACGCTGCCTGCGGCGGTGTCCAACTGATTGGCGCGGTTGCTGCGATTGCTGAGCGGCTCAGCCTGAATGGTCGCCTGCAGGCCGCGTGCATAATAGTCGCCCTGCGGCCCGCGCAACACGGGCACCAGATTGTAGAAGTCCTGCTCGTTGCCCGTGAAAACGCCGTCTTGGTTATAATACCAGTAGTCATAGGTGCCCTCGCTGGACCATTTGAGGTACTCGTATGTCTGCATGCCGAGGTTTGTCTGCGTGCCGCGGTCCACGACCCAGGCCGGGTTGTACTGCGGATTCGAGGGGTTGGTGGCCCGGTCGAGAATGTCTTTCAGATTCACGATCTCGACCCATTGCTTGTTGGCCAGCCAGCGGATGGTGTTCTGATACTGGATCATGTTGTTGTTGGGCACAGGGTTGCCAAACTCGATGTTGAAGGATTTGCCGGCAATGGCTTCCCAGTCGTCGAACACAACAGTTATCTGGGCTTGATCGGCTTGCATGGCCTTGTTGAGCAGCGTGTAGCGGGTATCGAGCGCGAGGCCACCGTCGTCGTTGCCAAACTTGGCGCGATCCTCGCGGTCGTTGATCAGGAAGACATAAATGCCGTTGATCTTCTGGATCTTGTGCTGATTGGGCGCGTCGTGGCTGCCGCCAAACCCGCTCCACGAGGTATTGCCGGCATCGAACCACCAGTGGTAGTGCGTCACTTCGTCGAGGTAGGTGGCCGTGTAGGTGGTGGCGGCAATATCAGCGAAAGTAAATCCGTTGAGAGGTGAAAAACCGGTGGCCTTGCTGCGAATGACGCGCTCGGGCACATGCATGACTTTCATTTCCGCAGCCCCTTGCCCAAGGATGGCCCGGGCCACCTCCTCGAACAGGTCCATGGAAATACGGTTCGTCGGCCCTTCGAAGTAGGGCATGATGTGCTCGGCGTACACGCCGCCAATGAACGAGGATGGGTTGCTGGTCACGGATGCGTCGGCCAGTTGCTTGCAGCGCTGGATCCATGACGGCCCGTCGCTTTTGTCGGCTCCGCCGGTGGGTGCCACGGCCCACATGGCCGCCGTCAACAGGCTGCCGCTGATGTGCATGTTGAGCGGCACTTTGAAAATCTGGTGCGTGTCGAGCGCGCGGATGAAGCCCGTCTTTTCTGTTTGCGGCACGCTGGGGTCGTAAATGTGCACGCGGATGTCCGCAGCCTTGTTGATGCTCTGGTTGGCGTGGGCGATGGTCGCGTATTCGGCGCGCCCGGGGGAGGGGCCGTTGGAAGCGATGGCGCCGTTGATGACGCAGTCGTTCAGGCCGCGGTCGAGGTCGTAAAAGGTGTCAAGTACATCACTGTAATACCCGCCGCTACAGCCGCCGCTGTTGATTTCGTAAAAGTCCTTGGCCGTGGCGACCGTAAAGTGGAGGGGCGAGACGCCGTTCCAGCCAGCGGCGTACAAAGCCGTCTTTGCTATGCCAAACTCCACCGAGTCGAGTGTGGCGTTGTAATAAACGCCGAGAAACTCGCCGGGCGGGCGGTTGGTGACATAGTCGCCGAGAACAAGGTTGCGGTTAACCGAGTCGTACAGGCGTACGCACAGTTCCCAGTGGCGGGCCGGATCCACCTGGACATCCAGATTATCGGGCAGGAATTGGGCTGTCGGCGCGGTCGTGCTGCCGGTGTCAATGGCCACATAAATGTCGAGAAAGCCGTTCTCGTCGCCGATCTGGAGATCGTAAAGGTCTACTCGGAAGTAATAGTTCGCTCCCTCGTTGCGGCTGTAAAAGGCCATGAGATCGCGGCCGCGGTCACGCCCGTCGTTGACGAAATATTGGCCGTTGTTTGGATCGGCCGAACCAACGCCATCCAGTGCCCGCAGATCAGTGTAGGCCCAGTCCTGAAACTCCTCGTAATAGGTATTTCCGTTCGAGTCCGCCCCGATGACGGGCCCTTGTCCAATGGTAATCGCGGCGCGGGCCGGTGTGACACCCGCGAGGACCAGTCCTGCGGCGACGCAAGCGGCCGCGAACAAGTTGATGAAGCGGTCGGCGCTGGACTGACCGAACCGAGCGATGATGGCTTTCATTCCCCAACTCCCGAGTGCTGCTCATTGACGCACATTATATCACACCCTGCCATGGACTCTTAACAGGGTTAGACTCCGGATTACGGAGCACGGACCTGATTAGTCACGGGCTTTAGCCGTAACCGGTTGCGGCTGCCGAGTCGCGCGAGGCACCGGCGCGGGTGACCCGGACAGCCGAATGGCCTTCGAGCGGACACTTGTTCTCGCAGATGCCGCAGCCGATGCAGCGGTCGGCGACCATCACAGGTGCCGGCACCTGGACCTCTTGCCCCTCAAAGTTTGGCACGCGCACCGTCCGGATCTCAATGGCCTTCGGCGAGACCGGGCACATCTCCTCGCAAACCCCGCACGGAACGCCGCGCGCCCATGGGATGCATCGCGAGCGGTCGAACGCCGCCGTGCCGGGGCGACCTATTTTGGGTTTGAGCAATTCGGTCAGGGGCTTGAGCGCACCCGTGGGGCAGACGCTGCTACAGAGCGTGCAAACGGGGTCGCAGTAACCGATGCGCGGAACGAGCGTCGGGGTCCAGAGCGCATCAAGGCCCGCTTGGAAGAGCGCCGGGTGCAAAGCGTTTTGCGGGCATACGCCGAAACATTGGCCGCATCGAACGCATAGCCGCAAAAAATCCGTTTCGGGCAGCGCCCCCGGCGGGCGCAAGAAATAGGCGTCGAGACCCAGCGGCGCCAGCCCCTCTTCCTCGCCCATCCGGCTGAACGGCTTGAGGCGTACGAGCGGTACACAGGCCGCGCCGGCAAGGGCAGCCCCCAGCAACCCGCGCCGTGTCAGGTGGAACTCGCGCGGCAGGGCGACGGATTCAGGCTGCGGCGGTAAAAAAGTAAACTGGATGCCGGACTTCGGACAGACGCCGCCACACTCCATGCACCGGAGGCATTCGCCGGCATCCACAGCGGCGGCGTTGCCGGACTCGACCGCCTCCATGCGGCAGGTCAGGGCGCAAACGGAACAATCATTGCATGCGGCCTTGTTGACGCGCCGACGCAAGAGGGACAGGCGCGACAGAAGGCCGTAGAGAGCGCCAAGCGGACACAGGACATGGCACCAATACCGGCGGCGCAGACGGCTGAGGGCGAGCACCCCTATCAGGATGGCGGCATGAATCGCTGCCTGCCCGTACGCGTGGGGAAACGGACGGGTCGTTTGCCGCTCGATCCACAAATAGACAGGCTGAACGACGCCGCCAAGCACAGGCCAGTGGGATGCGCGACCGAGCCCCTCCTCCACGAGAGACTCGTAAGCGGGCGCGGCGGCAAAAAGGGTTCCGCGGGTCAGTATGGCCAGCGGATCCAACCAGCCGGCAATGTTCACCCCCAGCGCCGCCATGAGCAGCATCGCGAGAAGCAGATAATACTTTGTATGACCGCCCAACGCTGGTTTGACAACTGACTCCGCGGCGCGATCCCGCCGCTCGCGCGCGGCTTTGATTTCGAGTCGGTGCGGGCGCAGAACGCGGCCGGCAGCATCAATGCATGTGCCGAGCGGACAGATCCAACCGCAGAACACGCGGCCAAAGACGAGCGTCAGCAGGAGAAGAAACAACAGGATCCACGGCGTCGCCTCAATCATCGCCCGCGAGGCCAGGCCGGCCGCAAGCCAGGTGTACGGGTTGCCGAGGAAGAAGAACTCCGGCTGAATGGCGGAGGCCAGGCGCCATCCGGTTCCTTCGGGCATGCCGTGGCCGCGCAGGACAAGGTACACGAACAGCGCGAGAAACGCGATTTGCGTGGCGCGCCGGGCCGTTTGCCAGCGCAGGAAGCGTCTCATTGCCCACCGCCGCGTGCTCACGATCCGTCCCGTCTGTCCCGGCCAAACGACGGTCCGCACAAAGCATCCATCACAAAAGCCTAACCTTTTTCTACAACCCGGATCTTGGAAAGGTCGGCCGTGCCAAAGCCTTTCCTTGCAGCGCGTCCGATAAAGCCGAGTTCGTCAATGGTTTTCCCGAAGAGTGCCGCGGCCCGGGCGTCAGCCGCCACCGGGTCTGCCGTCGCGATGCAGGTCTTCATCAGCCGTACATCCGCAAGATTGCCGCCGCTCGGGCCGTTGGCCGTCAGGATGCGATAGGCATCAATGACCGTCAGTTTGGGTTTCACCACCGCGAGGAAGTCGGCAAGAATCACATCAATATTCTGGTGCCATTGACCCCGGTTGCCGCCAATGATGCCCATGGCGTTCTTGAGACCCAAGGTGAGTTTGCTCAGGCCGTGAACCTTTGCGACGGGGACATTGATGTAAGCGTCGCACTCGAGAGCATCCACAAACACCGGCCATTCCTTGATAAACTCACCGTCGGGGATGGGCACATTTTTGCACCGTTTGCCGTCAAAGGGCAGGACTGTTGCGCCGGCATCCACGGCGGCCTTCTCGATCCCGGAGCGGGTGTAGCAGGCCCGCGGATTGTTGCAGGTGTTGTCAAACACTTTGACTTTGGAAGCGCCGGCGGCAAACGCGAGAGCCACCAGTTCCCCGACGACCTGCGGGTTGGTGTTGGCGGCCTGCTCGGGGGTGCGGTCCCAGCCGATGTTGGGTTTGACGACGACGACATCGCCCTTTTTGACAAACCGTTTCATGCCGCCAATGGCCTCGATGGCGGCGCGCACATTGGCCGCGGGATCATCGCCCCTGATCACCGCGAGGTCTGCGGGGCTGGCGGTCGGCTCGGCGCCGCGTGCCAGGGGTGCGACGGCGGCCCATGCGGCCAGAGCAGCCGAACCGGCCCCCGTCCGGCGCAGAAACTCGCGGCGCGTCACATCACGCCCGAAACAGTAAGGAATGACTTTGCGTTTCATGAGAGACCGCCTTGCAGGAGAGATGGCGACGGACAGGCTCCCGAGTTCCGCCGCAAACGCAAAGCGCCCGTCGGGAGCGACGGGCGCATGTCATGCGGCATCAACCGGCAGCGATGCGGACAACTCGAAGGATGACCTCTTCTGTCCATCACCTGCAGGAGAGCGTGCAACGCAAGCCGCGTCAAGGCGAACCGCCTGCGACCCATGATTACGGCAGAAAATAGGGATACAAACGGTCCTGTTTCGTGCGGCTGTCTGCCCGGCTGAAATCCAATAAAAAAACGGCCTGTCCCGAGCAGGGACAGGCCGAGCCGTGCAACCGGATATCAGCGATTGCCGAGGAGAATCACTTGGCTAAAAGGTATTTCCTGCACGATGACCGTGAAGGTGCCGTTGCTGAGCGAGCCGACAGCATACACGATCTGGCGGGTGCGCGGGGCGAGCGACACTGCGACGGGGGCGACCACGGTGTTCGTCGCCGCGTCGCGGACAACAGCCGTGTAGCGGGCAGGAGGCAGGTTGACGGGGCCCACTTGTCCGCCGTTCTTGAGCGGGCCAAAGGTGCCGATGCGAATGTTGCGGCGGGTGGCGAGCAGATCAATATTCACCTCGGGCGCGTCGGCCGTGTGACGAACGGTCAGAGTCGAACCGCGACGGAAAAGGCGGGTATCGTTCTCGAACAGCGACAAAGTGATGCCATCCGCATGAGGAACCAGGTGGGCAATCGCCGTGTAGTCTCGCCCGGCCTGCAGGGTGGCCGTTGTGGAAAGCACCGTGGTGCCCAACAACTTCACTTCGATGAAGTAATCGTCTGCGGGAAGAACCAGCGGACCCTCCTGATCGGCAAAATCGAAATCAAAGAGTTTGCTGCCATCCACAAAAACATCCACGGGGGCCGGCAGGTTCGGGATGCCATGGATAACCGTGAGGGTTGCGGAGCCGGGGTTGACGATCGCCGGTGCGGGACCGGCGTGAGTCAACAGAGCAAGACCGGCTAAACCACTGAGGATTATCCTGCGAAAGGCCTTCATGCGAATTCTCCTTTGAGAGTGATGGTTGGCAGGCCCCACGAAGTGTTTTGGGCCACGCCTCGCTGTCTTAGGCGGTTGAGCAAATATAATTCATAATTTTATAAAATACCGGTTCATTGATCTAAAGGCCCCCATGAAAAAAGCGGGTGGTCCGGCCCAGTCCGGCCAGCCACCCGCTCGAAAGCGAAGGGTTAACGATCAGTAGATGCGAACCCGCGACAAGGGGATCTCTTGCACGATAAAGGTCAGAGTCCCACCCGAGAGGCTGCCGACGGCGTAGATGATCTGACGCGTTCGGGGGTTGAGGCGCACGGCCACCCGCGAGATCAATGACCCGTCCCCGTTATTGCGCACATTCAGCGTGTAACGCGTTGGCAGCAAAACGATGGGAGGTAATTCGTCGCCGTTTTTCACAGGGGGCGAGGTGGCGAGGAGGCTACCGGACCTGCCCCAGCGCAGTTCTGCGAACACAGGGGGAGCATTGGCCGTGTGGCGGAACTGGAGCGATGATCCGCGCGGAAAGAAGGCGGTACTGTTCCGAAACAAGGTGACGGTCGTGCCCCCGCCCTCCAACAGATGGGCAATGAGCGTGTAGTCGCTGCCCGGTAATACCGTCAGGGTACTGCTGAGGACCGTCGTCCCCCGAAGTTGCAGTTCGATAAAGTAACTTCCGGAGGGAACGGTCAGCGGCCCTTCCACATCACCGAACTGAAAATCGAGCAGTTTCGTGCCGGAAACCAGGAGGTCAACCGGCGCGGACAGACCGGGAATTCCATGGATGGCGGTGACAGTGCCGGCATTCGGATTGATAATCGCGGCGGCCGGCGTTGTCAGCGCCACCATGGACAAGCAGGCAATGGCCGAAGCCACTAAACGGCTAACTCGTCTCATGGCGAGTTCCTTTCTCTTATCAAAGATCTTTGCGGGTTTTCCCGCCACACAGCGGGTCCCACATATCGAAGGTTTGTAGACTTTGAAATACCAAACGCAACAAAAAATGGCATTGGAGCGGGCGACGAGCGTTGCCGCCCCCGGACGCAGACTTCACGGTGAAGAACGGCCAGGTGCAATGCGGCTACAAGGTGCACATCGGGGTGGACCGCGAGACGGGGCTGGTGACGCACCATGTGGTGACGGCGGCGAGCGTGCACGACTCGCAGGGCAGACGCGAGACCATCCGCGTCGGTTTTGATGTGGTGACGGCGGCGAGCGTGCACGACTCGCAGGGCAGACGCGAGACCATCCGCGTCGGGTTTGATGTGGTGACGGCGGCGAGCGTGCACGACTCGCAGGTGTTGGCGGATTTGGTGGACGGCCGGGAGTCGGAGGTGCTGACCGACAAAGCCTATGACAGGCGGGCGCTGCGGCTGCGGCTGGCGGCGTGGTCGGTGCTGGCCTCGATCATGAAGCGGGCCCGTCCAGGCCGCGCCCTGTCGGCGTGGCAGCGCGCGCGCAACCGCTCGATTGGCCGCGTGAGGAACTATGTCGAGGGGGTGTTTGCGTCGCTCAAACGCTACCTTGGCTGCAAGCGCGCGGCCTACCGCGGGCTCGATCGGGTCATGCTGCAGATGACCCTCGGCATGCTGGCGTGGAGCCTGACGCGCGCCGTGGCCTTGCTACAAGAGATGTGTGGCGAGTGAGCGCCAACGGACCTAAATCACAGGCACAACGCCTCCGCTGACACCACCCGGCCACCCCAGCAGCCCGTCTGCACCTGCCCCGCGCCGTCTGCCCAACCAGCAAGTAACCCGCGCCGCACGATAAAATTCCTTGAAAACTGCTTCAGCCCGTGGTCTCGCCAGCGCACGAGCAAATGCTCAGAGGTCCCCATTAGTAATGGTTGCGGGGTGTGTCACAAGATAACATGCACGTGCGAATTACAGGTGGGATGAAGAGAAGAGACTCCGCGTAAATAGTGGCAGAGTGTAAATTTCGGCAATCCCTTCACTTTGCCCATGACACGCAGCATGAGGAAACTTTACTTTTTTCTGCATATCCTGCTCGTCTCTGCATGCGCCGGTTTGGCGCATGCAGAGACGACCGGCGTCAGCACGCGCGAGTCCTTGTCCGACCTCAAGCCTCTCGCACCTGTGGAGCGCTTAATTTTGCGGGGACGCCACACCACTTCGGAAGGCTTTGAAACCCAAGATCCCAATGTACATTCCTATGATTTTGTCTTCGGAGCGTTAAAGTCCTACTATGTCTTGGGATA
>JAOAAY010000062.1 GCA_026418615.1 Candidatus Sumerlaeaceae bacterium
TCACCGAGCGGCGCGCGCCTCAGGACGTCAAGATCAACCTTTTTATAGATAAACAGGACCTCGACCTGCGCATCAACACCAGCCCGGCCGCCATGGGCGAGAAAGTCACGATCCGCATCCTGAACCCGCGCAATGTGGCCGTGGATCCCACCCGGCTGGGTCTTGAGTCCGAGAACCTCGAAAAGTTCGAGCGCTGCATTCGCAGACCCCACGGCCTGTTCATCGTTACAGGCCCCTCCGGATCAGGCAAATCCACAACACTCTATGTGGCGCTCAACGAGATCAACACTGGCGACAAAAACATTATAACGCTCGAGGACCCCATCGAATACCAGTTGAAGGGCCTCAACCAGATGCAAGTGAACCCGGCGGCAAACTTTACCTTTGCCACCGGGCTGCGTTCGATCCTGCGCCAGGATCCGGATGTCATCATGGTCGGCGAAATCCGCGACCGTGAGACAGCGGATATTGCCGTCGAGGCCGCCATGACAGGCCACCTCGTGCTGACAACACTGCACACGATTGATGCCCCCACCGCGTTCGGCCGCCTCGCTGACCTCGGCGTCGAGAGCAAGCGGTTCTCGCAGGCTATCATCGCTATCGTTGCCCAGCGACTGGTCCGAACGATTTGCTGTGACTGCAAAAAAGCCTACAAGCCGAAGAAATCGGACATTGATTTGTTGGGCATCGCAACCCAGACGAAAGATTTTACCTTTATCCACGGTGCCGGATGCGAGAACTGCATGAATACGGGCTTCCACGGCCGCATCGGTATTTTTGAGTTTCTCATGCCAGACGACACCATGCGCGAAATGCTCGAGACAAATGCGACTGTCTCCGTCATTCGCGAACTGGCACGCCGGACCGGCTACCGAACCCTGCGCGAGGAGGGCATCCTCAAGATCATGCAGGGTGTGACGACGGTGGAGGAGGTCATCCGCGTTACTTCGTGACCTCTGGCCACCCGTCGCGGCCAAGGTGATAAGACGCGTAAAAAAGTTTTTGGGGATTCATGTCGAATTTCCGTGCCTTGCCTATGAGGCCAACGGCGATTCTGCCTCGTTGCATGGAACCTGCTCAGGCAAGGGTGCGCCATCAAGCACAGCGCGGTAAATGCTCTCGTAGCGTTCGCGAATGGCCTCCGCGCGGAAACAGCAAGTGGCGCGCTTGCGACCCGCTCGGCCCATCTCGCGGCGCAGGTCCTCGTGGCGCAACAGCGTCAAAACGGCCTCCGCCAACGCGCTGACATCGCCCACGGGTCGCAGAAAGCCTGTGCGCCCCTCTACGACGACCTCGGACAGCCCGCTGCCGGTCGTTGCAACCACCGGCACCTCCGCGCTCATCGCCTCCAGCGCCGCCACACCAAACGACTCGTACTCGCTGGGAAATAGGAAAACATCGGCCAGAGCGAAATAGCGTTCAATCATCGTCTGCTTGCCAAGGAAATAGGTCCGATTGAGCACGCCGAGTTCGCGTGCAAGGTCCAGCGCGCGCTCGCGCTCCGGACCATCCCCGATTAGCACCAGCCGCGACGGGACCTCCGCCGTCACGCGCGCAAACACCTCGATGACATCCGTCAACCGCTTCACCGGACGGAAATTGGAAATATGGAGAATAATCTTCTCATCCGGCGCCGCCAACTGCCTCCGGGCCTGCGGGCAAAGTCCCGGGCGAAATCGGTCGGTATCAATAAAGTTGTGTACAACATGGACAGGCACGCAGACATTGAACTCAGAGAAAGTCCGTTCGCGCAGCCATGCGGAGACGGTTGTGACGGCATCGCTATTCTCGATAGCCCACTTGGTCAGCGGGAAAAACGAAGGCGCGCGTCCTACCAGGGTGATGTCCGTACCGTGCAGCGTTGTCACAATCTTGAGGTCGCGAGGCTTGAGCACCTGTTTCGCCACAATGCCACTGATAGCGTGCGGCACGGCGTAGTGCGCATGAATCAGGTCGAGTTTCTCGTCCGTAGCGATCTGAATAATCTTTGACGCCATCTCCAAGCCGTACGATGCCGCCGGCAGGGCGTCGTAGGTCACCGTCGTCACTTCATGGAAAAACACATTGCCCATCAGCACGGCCTCGTCATCGAGGCGGAAAGGCACTTCGCTGCTGATGAAATGCACTTTGTGGCCCTTGCGCGCCAGCACACGGCCAAGTTCCGTCGCCACCACGCCGCTTCCGCCGTAACTGGCGAAGCAGGCTATACCGACTCTGAGAGCGTCCACAGACCCGAACGAGCCACACACTAACGGCCGAACGCAAGCACAGGCGGTTGCATTTGTGCCGTCAGCCCCCCAGCATTCGTCAAACCGGTCGGCACCCAACCGCGCCGGAGAATGAATCGCTGGAGTCGCGCATGGAACAGCCGACAGAGAACCGGAGCACGCCGGGACTAAAACGCAGCCTTGGACTGGCCGCCATCGCCATATTTGGCATCGGAGACATCCTTGGGGCAGGCGTTTACGGTCTCGTCGGCCGCATTGCAGGGCTGGTTGGGCACGCCGCGTGGATGTCCTACGCAGCAGCCGGCGTGGCGGCCGCTCTCACGGGTCTGACTTATGCCGAATTCACCTCGCGCTACCCGCGTGCCGGCGGCGCAGCCCACTTCTGCCATGTCGCCTACCGCACGCCGCTCGTGACTTTTCTTGTCATGTTTTTTGTTGTTTTATCCGGTCTGTTCTCCATCGCAACGACTTCGCGTATTTTTGCGGATTACGCGATGGCGGCGTTCCCGGGCGCTCCGGAAGTCCTGCGCGTTTATGTCATCCCCATCGCCTTCGTGATGATCCTGACCTTTGTGGCCATGCGGGGCATTGTCTTCTCGTCCTTTGCTAACGGGGTGTGCACGGCTGTTGAGGTCGCCGGCTTGCTCGCCATTATTGCCGTTGGGCTGCGGTTCGTCGGTTCTGCGGACTACATGACCTTCTCAGCCAAAGCCCTTGAACAGGGAGCGGCGCTCACCGTCGTGTCCGGCGCAGCCATCGCGTTTTTTGCCTTCATCGGATTTGAGGATATGGCGAACCTGTCGGAGGAAGTGAAAAATCCAGAGCGCAATGTCCCGCTCGGAATTTGCATCGCCATTGCCGTTACGGCTACCATTTACATGCTCATCGCCCTAATTTCCGTATCCGTCCTGCAACCCGAGGCCCTCGCCGCTACACGCTCCCCCCTGCTCGATGTCGTCCGTAGCGCCTCACCCAATTTTCCGGCGTGGATCTATTCCATCATCCCCGCCTTTGCAGTCTTCAATACGGCGTTGCTTAACCTGCTCATGGCGTCGAGGCTTGTGTACGGCATGTCGCGGGGTCGCGCCAACCTGCTCCCGTCGGAACTGGCCTACCTCCATCCCGTCTGGCGGACCCCCGTCGCCGGCGTCGCCGTTGGCGCCTCTATCGCCGTCGCGCTGCTGCTCTCGACGCGCGACCTCGCGCGCCTTGCGCAGGGGACAACGACTTTTCTGCTTGTCGTATTTTTCCTGCTCCATGTCGGGCTGCTCATCGTCAAACGCCGCCCGGGCGAGCAGCCGCCGCAATTCCGCACTCCCGTCCTGCTGCCTGTTCTGGGGGCTCTGACCTGTCTGGGGATTCTTTACCGGCAGGATCCTGTCGCTCTCAAGACGGCAGCGTTTCTCACACTCGGAGCCCTCGCCCTGTTTGGTGTTAATTATTGGGTGCTGGGTCGGCGCGAAATGGAAGTCGTGGACTGACCCCGCGCTCAATTCCCCCCAACCCCCCACCGGCAATCCGGGCTCAAATCCGCCCTAGACAAGATGCCGCCTGGGGCCGCGAGCCCAAGTGCTCGGCGAGTTCACGCTGCCGGCGCGCGCTCGCCGGATTTCAGGTGGATCAGAAGCAGCGTAATGTCCGCCGGGTTTACGCCAGCAATCCGCGACGCTTGCCCGAGCGTCTCGGGCCGCAGTGCCGACAGTTTTTGAGCCGCCTCGGCACGCAGCCCGCGCACTCGACCGTAATCAAACCCGTCCGGGATGCGCTTGTGTTCCGTCCGCCCCAGCCGCTCCGCCTGCTGGCGTTCGCGCGCGATGTATCCGGCATACTTGACCTGCAACTCGACCTGCTCGACGACCCGCGCCGTCTCGCGATCGGCCACATCCAGCAGATCCTCCGACGCTACGCCCAGCCGCATCAAATCTTTATATGTAATGCCCGGACGCGACAGAAATTGCTCCAGCGGGATTCCCTTATCCAGCGTATCAAGGCCGTACTCCTCGGCCGCCTCATCGTCCACTTGCGACCGCCGGAGCAGCGTGCCAGCCAGCCGCTCCAACTCCCGGTTCACGCGTTGCCGGTAGCGCTCGAATCGCGCGTACCGCTCGTCATCCACCAGCCCAAGCCTCCGCGCGTGATCCATCAGCCGCAAGTCTGCATTATCCTGCCGCAGGTGCAGCCGGAACTCGGCCCGCGAGGTGAACATTCGGTACGGCTCCCGGTGCTCTTTCGTCACCAGGTCGTCCAGCAGCACGCCGATGTACGCTTCGTCGCGCGCCGGCACGAACGGCTCCTCGCCCCGGAGATGCAGCACGGCGTTCACCCCCGCCACCAAGCCCTGCGCCGCCGCTTCCTCGTATCCTGTCGTGCCGTTGATCTGCCCGGCCAGAAACAGCCCGTCCACCCCTTTCACGGCAAGCGACGCCCGCACCTGGGACGGCGGCACAAAGGTGTATTCGATGGCGTAGCCCACGCGCACGACCCGGGCATGCTCCAGCCCGCGGATGGTGCGGATAAAGCGCCGCTGCACATCCTCCGGCAGCGAGGTGCTGACGCCATTCACATAAATTTCTCGCGTGCGAAGCCCTTCCGGCTCGAGGAAAATTTGGTGACGATCCTTGTCGGCGAACCGCACGCACTTGTCCTCGATGCTCGGGCAATAGCGCGGCCCGACGCTGTGAATCCGCCCCCCATACATGGCACTGCGCTCAAGGTTGTCGAGAATGATCCGGTGCGTCTCGGCGTTCGTGTAGGTGATGTAGCATGGCACCTGCGGTTGCGCGATGTGCTCGGTCATGAACGAGAAGGCAGGCGGCGGCACATCGCCATGCTGCGGCTCCAGCACCGACCAGTCCACCGTATTCCCGTCCAGCCGCGGCGGCGTGCCGGTTTTGAGCCGCCCTGTCTCCAGCCCCAACTCGCGCAGCGACCCCGACAGCCCGGCCGCGCTCGGCTCGCCCGCGCGTCCCGCCGGATACGAGCGGTCCCCCACATGGATCAGACCGTCGAGAAAGGTGCCCGTCGTCACGATGACCGCGCCACACTCCACTCGCTCGCCATGCTCGAGTTCCACACCCGTCACTCGTGGCCGCAGACCGTCCGAACACCACAAAAGGCGCGACACGCATCCTTGCTGCAGCGAAAGATTGGGCACCGACTGCAGGAACTCGGACATCCACTGCGAGTACAGCCGTTTGTCCGCCTGCGCGCGAATCGCCCGCACGGCCGGCCCCTTGGACATGTTCAGCATCCGAAACTGGATGCCCGTCTGGTCTGTTGCGAGGCCCATCACGCCGCCCAGGGCGTCCACCTCGCGCACGAGATGCCCCTTCGCAAGTCCCCCCACCGCCGGGTTGCAACTCATCAGCGCAACATGGTCGAGGTTCATCGTCAGCAACAGCGTCGCCGCTCCCATGCGCGCCGATGCATAGGCCGCCTCGCATCCCGCGTGTCCCGCGCCAATCACCACAATGTCAAACCGCTCAGCCATGGCGCAGCCATTTATCCTCGACGCGCCCGCCTAATCAAATAGCATTCTCCCCCACTCGGGACCACCGCCCGCTCACTCAGCATCTTAAGCATGCAAATCCTTCAACAGGCGAGGGAAGCCCCCAAAAAAATCGGCGATAACCGCTATGAACGAAGCGTTGGCACAAATAGTTTCCCCCCGCCCGCCGCTCCCGGCGCGGACCCCGCAGCCTTTTGCAGGCCGTTGGTCTGCACTCGGCGATTGGGCCTGTCAGAACATCTGATGCTGTTTGAAGCAGGGCCTGCCCTTTACACACATCTTCGGGTCCGCCGGCCGGAAATCCGGACCGTTCACCCGGCCCGTGTACCCGCAAGTGTAGTTGCCCCCTTCATGGAGCGCACCTTCTTCCGGCATGATGTCGGACTCCTCGTCCGACACATGCTTCTTCTCCAGCAGCATGCATACACCCACTTCCGTTTGCCTCTCGAAGAGCGACACGATTGTCACCTCCTTCGCGGCGCGTGGGAAAGGGACGCTTGGCTCGACACGGCAAACATGATGCACGCACCCCCTGCGTCGCAGCCCCTAAGCCTGCCGCGTCATCCCGAGATTCGCAAGCCGAATCGAACCCTCAACCCCGTGCAGCCCCCCCATGATCGGCATACCCCAAGTCAGGAAAATGAGGGCTGGTCGGGAAGGGGTGCGAACGGAGTCGCTGACCGCGTGCGGCAAACCCACAGCCGGTCATTGTTGCGAATATCTTTTTCACTTGACCCCCCCCAATTGTGATAACGAGCAGCCTGTCAGTGGGGGGGGCCGCTGGGCTGGTGTGCATGCTATCGGTGATCCCCGGACGATCATCAAGCAGGGAGGACAGGTATGAATCGCACCTTCGCGGGGAACGCTATCCGCGCACTTGTCATGGGTTTTGCGGCCCTTGCGGCCGTGCCGCAGGCCGCCTATGTCGTCCGGCTCGAATCGCCCGATTCGCCGGCCGCCGTCGCAGTGCTCGAGAACGCAGCCGACCGAGAAGGTATCCGTTTGACAGCCCCCGCGCAAGGTGTGCTGCTACCATGGCCTCCAGTGAAGGCTCAGGCTTGTGCCATGTGGGCAATGAAACCGTGACGACATCGGCGTGGGTTGTCGTATACGAGTTTTCCGGCATACACCCGCTCGCGTTAAACACGGTCAATCGGGGCTCCAGCCAGGACTTCCATATCGTGCTTCGACCTCCACTGCCGTATGAAGTGAGATGGACATCATCGGTCACCAGTGCCACCGGCTCAGATCTGTCCTGGGGCGGCGAGCATTGCAAGTCCTACACCCTGCACTGTGAAGCCCGCACCACCTGCCCCTGCACGAACGAAGTCATCAGCAAGTCGTTCGTGAAGATGGTGGATGTGGTAAAGGGCAGAACCTTCAATTGCGTGCCAACCAACACTCCAAAGCGGTACCCGGTGCCCGCGAACTATGTCGGTGCCAGATCCGGAGCGAGACTTGTGACTGATTCCTGTGCTAGTCTTCTCCATGGCATAACATGGGATTCTCCCTTTCCCCTCGGCGGTGGCCAGGGTGCATGGATGTCGCATCAGATTCGTGTTAAGCCCATCGTTAGTGGCCCGAACGCCTTTCTGTACTACATTGGAGACATGGGTTCGGTCGACTTAATTTGTGACACTAATACTAATGTGAGTTTCACAAGCACAACAACGCAGTGGTATGCCATGCACACTACAGATGCGGCTCGATTGCACGCTGAGATTCAAGCGCATGAGGAGCGACACTATACGAATCTTGTAGATTCGGAGGCCGACATGATCGGGGCAGCCGGAATGCCTCATGATATGTATGATCAATGCGAAGGGATTGTCGGACCGAGTGAAACCGATGTTCGTAATCAGGCCGCAAGCATTCTGCAAAGTGGGGTTAATTGGATTAGAGACCGATTGATCACGCATTACGAGGTTGTTCGCTGCAATGACAAGCCGGATTGTTGCGACTACTATCGGTTCTTTTGTAGCCCTGGCGAGTTGACATGTCCACCCGGACCGAATCCGTGCGGTCCAGAGCAGGAATGCCCATAGGAGAAATATGATGAAATCAAGTGCATGTATCTTGTATACGACGATATTTTTTTCAGTTATCAGTGCCGTGGGGTTTTCTGCATCCCCCGCAGAAAAGGTACTGGCCGGTTGGCAAGCATCGGACTCAAAGATGATCCGCGATGTGGACAAATTGTCCGAACTGACAAAACAGGAGCAACTTGCGATCTTGGGTGCGCTCCATACAAAATATGGAACTCGCCCGTCCGTGATTCCTTTAGAGGTCGAGCGATCTCTTGCCAAGTTCGTGATCGTCGAACAAGCGAGACTAAAAGACCCCAAGGACACATTGCACGGCGGTCTCTCGCTTCACGAGGCAGGTCCGCTAATCGTTGCAGCAGATCTCCTGACAACTCGCACTGAAGAAGCGCGAGTTGCTGCTGAGAAACTGGCGCGAAACCGAAGCGTTGATATGACTGTAAGAATTAGGGCGACAGAGATTCTCAAAGATGCTGGCAATGAGGAGGTTCTGGCAGTGATCGGGGATGACATGCTGCGGGGGACTGATAGCGCCGATCGGGCAGTCGGCTTGTTATGCTACCTAAAGATGGCGGTTCCCCCAGAATGTGCACTCCCTGTGATTCAGCAGGAGATTTTGGCTCCATCGGCCAGAATGCGGGAATTGCTGGTTGCCAGCATACCCCGCCCAAACATGAACTCCGGCTTGGTTGGTCTATGCCTTGAAATCTGCAAAGCACTGCCCGATCAGGCGGATCTTCTGCTGCCTGCTGTTGCAGACGCATCCCCGACAGCGTTGAAACCGCATGTTCCTCATCTTCGAGAATTGCTGCAATCAACGAAACTTGGATCGCCAGCAAGAATTGCGGCTGAGCAAGCCATAAAAAAAGCCGATAACCGATAATAGCCTGGGGGAATTCGGGGGCATTCGCAGTCGCTTCGGTCGTTTCTGGGGTTGGGCGCCGACGGCGTAGTCCCCGACAACACGACGCTGCTCGAGGGGGTATTCGCATCGCTCAAAGGCCATCTGGGCTGCAAACGCGCGGCTTACGGCGGGCTTGACCGAGGCATGCTGCAGATGACCTTCGGCATTCCGGCGTCGAGCCTGACGCGCGCCGTGGCTCTGCAACAGGAGACATTTGCCCAGTGAGCGGCAACAGACAAAAATCACAGGGACAGCACCTCCGCCGGCATCAACCGGCCACCCCATCAGCCCGTCTGCACCTGCCCCGCGCCGTCTGCCCAACCATAGCGGGCTACCCGCGCTACACGCTGAAATCTCTTGAAAACTGCTTCAGCCCGTGGTCTCATCATCAAACGACCAAAAGTTCAGAGGTCTCGAAAAGGCTGGTGGCGGAAGCGACGACGCCGACACTTGGGATCGAGGAAAACATTGTGAGCATTCTACCGCGACCGGGAATGCCCGATGATGTGGCCGATGTTGTAATGGAGATTGCGCGAAATGCGCCGCAGTATGCTTTCATGCTGTTGAGGTCTTTGGCCGAGGCGCCGCAAAGCGTCCTTGAAAAGCACAAGCAAGACCTGCTTGACTTATCCAATCAGCCGACACTCAATGCTGCGACAAAGGCCGAGATCAACCGTGCGCTTGGCCGTTTGCAGAAATAATCACGCATGATCATCACCTGTCTCCTGACTGATCGCCGCGTGATGGCGTCGGGATTTCGGAATTTTACTGAATTCCGGGACAGAATGCCGGGAAATTCGGGGGCGGTTGATGAACCGCACTGATCTTGGGATTGCTTTTTTGCGGCAGAGGATTTGGAGCATTGGACATAGCAGGTCTGCTTCAGTCGCTCCCCGCAGCAGGTTTGGCGCTGCTGATTTGTCTTTTGTCAGAACTCACCTCCTCAAACCGATTTCCGGGAACGGAAAAGAAGTAGCGCGAGCGCTAACAGGATCAGCGCTCCGCCTCCCCACCCCAGCACCCT
>JAOAAY010000063.1 GCA_026418615.1 Candidatus Sumerlaeaceae bacterium
GTGGCGACCAAGCGCGCGTGATTTCTGGTATCGGTATGTTTCCGCAGTCATCGGCAATCCGCCAGCCGTTGTCGCATGGTCTCTGTAAACGGTTCGAGCGAGGAGAAAATTGTCAGCGTAAAATGCGGCCTCTGCCCCGGAATAATTCGAGGACGGAACATCCGTTTCCCAGTCGCTACTGGTCGTCAATACATTGCCCGTAATTTCAGCAACTCGGTAAAAGAGCGCGACCCTTGGTGGATGGCGGCGATCCGCCGGAACGGATTCTTCGTCGAACGCCACAGCCAGACTGCCCGTGGTCACGCCGTCGAAGCCGGCGCGTACATGGAAGACCTCGTGTGGCGGTTTTCGCAGCAGTTCGCTGAATTCGTAGGACGCCAGCCAAGGGGTTACTTGCCGCACAAAAAAACTGATGCCCCAAGTGCTCAGTCCGAACACCCACTTGTCACCGCGAGTCCAGTACCGTGTTGGCTTCCAGCCATGCCCCTCGACCAGGCACGCCTGATTGGTGTCGAGTTGAATATAGGCAAGCCAGTGCGGCCTGTCATACCATGCCTGTACATGCGCCGTGACCACCGGATGGCCTTCGAAATGTTTGCCCCAACCCGCTGTGACGCTGGTCTCGATTGTGGCAGTTGCCCGCACCATCACTCGCCCAACCATCGTCGCTCTGAGCGCGTCGGCAGGGGAAACGGCGCCCTGACACGGGCAAACGATTACTAAGACAGTAGCCGCAATCAAGGCTGTGGACAACGCAGTTTCGCTGGATAATGCGCTCACAATTCGGCAGTGGCTTGAGCGTGTTGGGACACGCCTTTTGCAGGCATCCAGCATCAGGTCCGACAAGAGCAGGCTCTCTTGTTTCCTTCAACCTCTTTGCATGCACATCCGAAAGTGCCGCCGCAATCGCTGCCGGATCCGCTGCCGTTAGCCTCGGCACAGGTCTCGCCATATTCGCGCTACGCGCAGGACCCGGTGCAGCCACTGCCTGTGAATCCAAACCCTGCGACGGTGGTCAGCAATGCGGCTGCCAGCAGGAAGGCAGTCCCAAACTGGGCGAGCGTACTTGGTTTCATCTTGCTTATCCCTTATCCCATTCTGACGCATTGGTGCGTCAAAGATCTGCGAGAACGCGAAAAGTGGTTCTCGCACCATGCTTTATGAGCGACGGCGAATCGTTAATAAGGATAATCTGCAGGCGCTTCGCGGCCATTGCCGACTGCGCCGGTGGCCGGGCGTGTTATGGGTTTGCGGGGTGCAGCGTCGCTTGACGGGGGGCTGATCTACTGGACAAGCGACCGGGCTGCCGCCTCGATGGCGTCGAGGCCGCGGTTGGGGACTTCGAAGGTGCGGCCGTCGGGGGTTTTGACAAAGGAGTCCTTGGGCAGGCGCTTGGTCACCTCGAAGGCTGCAAGGCTGGCGCCGCCAGCATCTGTCACGCGGACGGCAAACAGTGGACCATCGGACGGTGCAATGACGGTCTCGCCGCCGGCTGCGAAGTCGCGGCTGTATTCGAGTGCGGCGATCAGGGCCAAGACGCGTTCGGCGCGCGGAGCGTCGGCCGGGGCAGGCACGGTCTGGCCATGTTTGAGGAGTTTCCAAACGCCGGCTTCGCGCTGAAGTTGATGAACAGTGCTGCCAAACCGGATCTCGGCTGCGGCGGCCTGCCGCGGATCGAAACGGAGGAAGCGGCGGTCGGCCACAATATCGGGGGAGATGATCAGGTCGCGGGAAAGGTCCATGGTGAACACGCTGGGGTCGCCGCCGCGGCGGGCATACACGGACGCGGTCCGGCCGGGTTCGCTGCGGCCACACTCGAGAATCTCGGTGCGGGTCTTGTCCTTGCTCTGAACCGTGAAGCGGAAACGGGGAACTGGGGCGAGTTCGTACACGGCGGCATCGCGCGGATTGGCGTCCACATACTCTTTCAGACGCGACCGGAGGAGGGTGTCGAGGCGGATGTTGACCTGTTCTTGATCCACTCGTCGGGTGGGATCGCCGACGAATTCCCAGCGCCCGTTGTCTCCGCGGACGAGATCCGTGCGACCGCGTCCGATTTCGACGGAAAAGAGGCCGACATCGGCGGGAGCGATGGTGAAAATGGTGCGGGAGCGGAAATAGTTTTCGTCCTCAGCCACGGCTTCGACCGTTTCGCGGCGCAGCACCAGCACCTCGCCGCCGCTGAGGCGTTGGGCGACGAAAACGGGCGCAGTGGTCGTGCCGGCATTGGCGATGGTCAGCCCGAGAGGTGATCCGGGGCCTTTGAGGGTGACGACAACCGTCGGACTTGTGAGCGCTTGGAGCGCCGCGGTCAGGGTCACGGGGCTGGTTGTCTGATCGCCGACGAATCCTGACGCCCGCAGCAGTCCCAGTTTGCGCAGGTAATCCTCCACGACGGACTTTTCCGCCGGCGTCTCAAAGGGATGGACGATACGCCAACGGCCGCCATCCTGACGGAGCACGGCGGCGGCGTCACCGCGGACAATGGAGATCTCCGTGTAGGCGTCGAGGTCGCCGCTGGCCACATCCACGAGTCGGGCGTGGCGGAAATCGGCCGGTGCGCGCCGCAACACATTGCGAACATGTTCCCCGACCGTGAAGACGCTCTTGCCTTCGGGCAGGGCCGCAAACACCTGGCCTGTGTAGGTCGAGGTATTTCCCAGCATGACTTCGAACATTTTGCCTTGGCCGGTCTTGAGGGTCAGGATGATTTCCGGGGTAGCGAGGCCATATTCGGCGAGATTGCGCACTTCGATCTCGTTTCGTTTCCGGGCGGAGGTGACATTGATCAGCAGTTGCTCGACGATTTCCTGATCTGCGACGGCGGTGAACGGTGACCGGATCCGCCAACCGTCTTTCTGGCGTTCGAGGAGGACTTCGCCCTCGTCATTCTGCAAACGAATCTCGATGACATCGCTCATGTTGATGCCGGGCGACAGGGATGTTTCGTTAACGGCCTCGAAAACCCGGCGCTGCATGCGGGCGCGGTCGGCAAAGAACACGAGCAGACACAAGACGAAGGCCACGGCGGCCATGATGGTGCGCTTCCAACTCATACGAGTTCCCGCCTTGTGATGGCGTAGCCAAGGCCGGCCAGACCGACGAGGGTCGGCACGATGATGACGAGCAGGAGGAAGAGGAACTGCTTCTGCCCGGCGGTCAGGATCAGGGGAGTGTTCTGAATGTTGGCCGTAGGGATGGCGATGAGGTCGCCGGAACTGGTCAGCCAGTTGACAGCGTTGAGGAAAAACAGCCACGCGGGCTGAGTGATGACATCGGAGGCGATGAAGCGGGCGTTGCCGGCGACGACGAGGCGCGTGGCCTGCTCTTCGCTCTGGCCGGGTTGCAGAACGGTAACCGCCGCGGCCAGAGGCAACGCAGCCAAATCCTTGGCATCAATGGACACATTGAGTTGCTGTCGCGAGACAATGGCTTTGGCGATTTCCTCGCTGGGCATGGCCCAAGTGTCGGCGGGGCTGACGAGCAGCACCTCGATGGTTGCGTCATTTCGGGGCAGGCGCGCCGGCGCGACGGGCCGCACCTGAGTCAAGACGAGGGGCTCGGGTGTGTCCATGCGCGTGATGCGGTGGGGCACGGGCTGGGCCGGGATTGCGAAACGGTCTGCGCTGGCGGCCTTGGGGTTGGCCAGGACGACCATGCGGTCGGGCAGTTCCAGGCTGTATTCTTCGATGAGTTCGCGGAAGTTGCGCAGCGGCATGGAAAATTGCGGCAATTCGGGATTGAGCAGGAAGAGGGCTCGCCCGCCAGCGTCGAGATAAGCGGCCAAAGCCTCGCGTTCGGCGCCGCTGAGGTCGCTGCGAGGGCCGAGGCAAACGACGGCGGCCGCGTCATCGGGCACCCGGTTGCGCTGGCCGAGAGATAGCGGCCTGACGGTAATATGGTTGCGCTCGAGTTGCTCGCGCAGCCATACCGCGTCATCGCCGCGCT
Source organism: Candidatus Sumerlaeaceae bacterium (assembly GCA_026418615.1). GTDB lineage: Bacteria > Sumerlaeota > Sumerlaeia > Sumerlaeales > Sumerlaeaceae > JAOAAY01. Next base: position 3,949 of record JAOAAY010000063.1, read on the forward strand.
GCGGGCGGCCGGCCAGGGCGGCCGCGGCCGCGTCGCTTTCGAGCGAGAGTTCGCCGTGGCCCGTCAAAAAGTAGAGAATGACCTGACGACCGCGCAGCAACTGCACGATGCCATTGGTCAGTTCTTCCTCGGTCAACTTGACCAATTTGACGCTGCGTTCGACGGCCTTCGTGTCGGTTGTGAGCAGTTCCACGAAGACATCGCCGGGCATGACCACGGTGCCATAACCGCGGGCCTCCGCGATGTCGCGAAACGGGTGGTAGATGCGGTAAGAAAACTGCGGACTGTGGCGGGCATACTCGCGCAGGAGATGCGAGGCGCTGTCGCGCTCCGTTTCGGTCATGAAGGCCGTGACCCGCACCTGTCGATCGAGCCGCTGCAGGAAATTCTTGGTGATATCGGATATGCTGTAGAGTTTCTGATGCGTTGCGTCGAAGGTGACGGGGTGGCGTTGAAGCGTGACAAACAGCACCGCCAGCGAGCCGATGAAGAACGCCGCGTACAGGCCGATGTTCAGGTACAGGGTCAGATTGCGCGTGAGGCGGGGGAGGAAAACGACTGACCCGACGAGAAGGCCAAGGACGCAAAGCGCCGTCGAGATCGGGGTGAAGGTGCCGTAAAAACCGGTGACAACAAGCCCGGTGAAGAAAAGCACCAGTCCGGCAAAGGCGAACCACCGGCCGCGTCCAGCGATGGAAGTTTTTCCGAGTCGGATGCGGCGAACCATCAGACCCTCCACCGTGTCAGTTCGAGGGTTCGGCAGGTCAGGAAGAGAAAGACCGCGACAACCACGCCGAAATAGGCCACATCTTCGAGCCGCAAGAGGCCCATAGTGAACTGCTCGCTGCGGATGCGCATGGAGAACATTTCCAAGAGTCGGCCCCAGCCGGTGGCGCCGGGCGCCGTCACATCGCCGGCGAGAAACAGCAGCAGCAGGATGACAAAGGCGACAATGGCGGCCACAATCTGGTTCTCGGTCAGCGAGGAGGCGAACAGTCCGACCGCGACATAAGCGGCCGGCACGATCAAGCCGCCAAGAAACGCCACTCCCACCACGGACATTTCCGGATCGCCAAATCGCGCGAGGATGAGAATGTGATAACTGTTTACAATCAGCATCGCGACCACGAGCGTGCAGGCGGCGAGATACTTACCGATGACGATGTTCCAGTCCGTGAACGGCAGCGACCGAAGCATCTCAAAGGTGCCCGTGCGGCGTTCGTCGGCGATCAGGCGCATGGTGAACACGGGCACAACAAACAGGAGCAGGAAGTTGGAACTCCAAAACAGTTGCGATACGACATGGCGGGTGAAGTTCACCTGTTCGAAGCCCATCTGGCGTCTGTATTCGGCGTTGGCGCTCAGTTCAGAAAAATTGAGCAGGATGCCATAGAAGAACAGCCCGCTGAGGAACAGATAGGCGGCAACCGCCACATAGACCGAGGGCGAGGTCAAATAACTGCGCATTTCGCGCCGGTAGATGGGATAGAAGCCGGCTCTCATGGTCCCCCCTCTACGGTTGCGGTGTCGGTGGCGGGCTGTTCGCCGGCCTCTCCAGCCACCACCTTGAGGAAGATATCCTCGAGCGACAGGCCAAGCCCCCGCATCTCGAGCAACCGCCAACCTTTGCTAACGATGGTCTCGGCGATGGCAGGGTGAGTGACCGCGGGGGAGTAATTCGACGAGACAAGAAATGTGAGGACGCGCGCGGGATCCGAGTCGTTGGAAGAGCCATCGAGACAGTCAGGGCCGCTGCGCAACTCGACACGCGTCACGCCCGGGGCAACCTCGAGCGCCGCCCGGACCTCTCGCGCTGGGCCCGCCACCGTCACCTCGGTCTGTGATCCTCCGCGCATGCGCGTCGTCAGGTGTTCGGTGGTTCCGCTGGCGGCGATGCGTCCACGGTTGATGATCAACACACGCGTACAGGTCATCTGAACTTCTGGCAGGATGTGGGTGCTCAGGATGACCGTGCGGCGTCCGGCCATGGCCCGGATGAGTGCTCGAATTTCGGTGATCTGTTTGGGGTCGAGACCCGAAGTAGGCTCGTCGAGAATCAGCACTTTGGGCTCGCCGATGATGGCCTGCGCGAGACCCAGACGCTGGCGAAAACCTTTGGAGAGGTGGCCGATAAGCCGATTTCGCACCTCTCCGAGACCAGTTTCCTCGATTGCGGCGTCCACATATTTTTTTCGCTCGGTCCGGCTGAAGCCTTTGGCATGGGCCACGAAATCGAGGGCGTCGGTTACGCAGAGTTCCCGGTACAGCGGCACGCCTTCGGGCAGGTAGCCAATGACACGGCGGACGGCGAGGGGTTCGGTCAGGACATTGAACCCTGCGATGGAGGCGTTGCCTGAGGTTGGCGGGAAAAAGCAGGTGAGGATACGCATGGTCGTGGTCTTTCCGGCGCCGTTAGGGCCGAGAAAACCGAGGATCTCGCCTTGAGCGACCTCGAAGGAGAGGTCGTCAATGGCGCGCACCTCGCCGAAGTCCTTTGTCAGATGTTCAACGCGAATCATGCTTGCCCGTGGCGTTGGGCCGTGCAGCAGCCCGTTTGCGTTTCCTCGCTGGAAGCAAGTTGCGCGTCATCAAGGGATTCAAGGCCAATCAGCCTGCACCGCATGTTGCGTCAGCAAATGCTGCCGCAGTTGGGGCACATTTTGCGTCCGCCTGTTTCCGACCCGCAGATGCGGCATACGGGGACGGAGGTATCGTCGGGGGCGGGCAGTGGTCCGGCCGGCGACAGGAGATCAAATCGTTCAATGTCGCGCCGGCGGCCTTTCAGGAACTGCTCTGTGCGTTTGACAATGATCTCTTCGGCGGCAGCCGCCGCGGCCGCGCCGGACGGGGCAGCGTCAGATTCGGTCTCTGACCGCAACTTGTGCTCAACAAGATAAATGGCAAGGTCCACGATGTACTCGACGAACTCTTCTTCGTCACGGAACAGGTTGACATTGCGTCGGAGAATCTCGACGATTTCCTCTTTGGTGAAGCGCTGTTGCCCTTTGCGCAGAGTCATGGTGCGTCAAAGCGCTCCCTTCGTGGAGAACACCCCGTGTATGCGCGGATCGCGCGCCACGGCTTGACCCAAAGCACGCCCAACCGCCTTGAAGATGGCCTCGAGGATATGGTGGACATTTGCGCCGTGCAGGACGGTGATGTGCATGGTGATGCCAGCATTGACGCAGAACGCGCGCATGAACTCCTCGCAGAGTTCGGCGTCGAACTCGCCCACTTTGGTCTTGGGTATTTGTGCATCAAAACGCAGGTAGGGCCGGTTGCACACATCCAGCACGCAACGCGCGAGTGTCTCCTCCATGGGGACATAGGCCGTTCCGTAGCGGGCCATGCCAGCCTTGTCGCCGAGAGCCTCTCTGAGCGCCTGCCCGAGCACAATGCCTGCATCCTCGACGGTGTGGTGTGCGTCCACTTCCAAATCTCCCCGGCCCTCGATGTGCAGGTCGAAATGGGCGTGGCGCGTGAAGAGGTTGAGCATGTGTTCGAAAAACGGCACACCGATCGTGCCGGTAAAGCGACCTTGGCCGTCCACGGCGAGGCGCATGGTGATTTGCGTTTCGTTAGTCGTACGGGAGATGAGGGCGCAGCGCCCGGCGGTTTTGGCCGATGCGTTAGCCTTGGTTGGTTTGCGTGTCGCCATCGCTATCTTGCCTGTCTGCCGGAATATCCGGACGCTGCGGGGCTGACGGGGCGAACAAGATGTCCTCCACCTCTTCGGCCATGCCGCTGCCGGGCGGCACCAGTCGTGGCGTCGTTGGCCCAATGGGCCGCCCCCCGCGTCTGATGTCCGTTTTCTTCATGTGTGCTCTATGTCGCGGATTATCAGTGCAAAAATCGAGGATAAAATGCCCTACTTGGACGCTATTCGGGCTTAACGAGCCACGACGGCTTTGAGGTCGGCTATGCTGTTGAGGGGAACCGCTGGTCCGCGCCGGCGAGCGTCTGTGCCGATCTTCACGACGGACGGAACTTTGAAGACGCCGTACTCGTACACCAAGGACGGGGCCTCCCGCGAGATGTCCACCTCGGCCCAAATGTGATTTTGAGAGATGGTGGAGAATTCCGGATCCGCTGAAATTTTTTCCCACACGCGCTTTGCGGCGGGCACATTCGGCGAATGGAAGAACACAAGCACAGGTTTTTGCTCCTGCCGTATGCGCGCGATGGCTTCGAGGAGCGGATACAAGGTCACTTTGGATCCCGTCGCACTGCCTGTGACGGTACCGGAGACTACTTGAAATTTTGCGGTTTGCGGCTGAGCGACCTGGAACGCCTGCACCTTTTTGCCGAGGAAGCCTTTCGTGTCGCGCTCGTCGCGGAAGCGCCCGCCGGGGATGAAGATCCAACCTCGGGTCTTGTCCAGCCCGAGAGAAATGTAAACGCGGGCTTCGAGATCGGACTTGAGCAACTGCCACTGTCCCGGGCGGCCCCCCTCGAGGCGCGTGTACCAAATGTCGTTGGTCGTGATCCCGCCGGCGTACCTGCCGGCCACGCATACCAGATAATCATTGAACCCGCAGAAAGCCGAGGAATAAACAGGAACCGGCATGGTGCCGACGATCTGCCAGGCGCTGAGAGAACCATCCGGCAGCACTTGCGCCGCGTAAACATTGGGATTCGTATTGGTGGCTTCGCGCGCCGTCAAGCCTCCCCATACATAAAGGGTGTTGTCGAGGATGGCGGCCCCATGAAACCAAAGCGGCGTTGGCAACTGTGACACCTCGGTCCACTGTCCCGGCGAATTATCCGGTCCGATGGTTGCGCGTAGCACGCTCCGAGAGATGCCCTCGGGGGTCAGGCCGGCGATGATGTAAATGAACCGGTCGTTCGAACTTGTTGCGAGGCATGACCTCGGAGTGCCGGGAAAAGGTTCGCTCGTCTTCCAAGGCTCGAGGGTGCCATCAGGCCGTACAGCGGTCCACAGGACGGTCTGTGTGTGTCGGGTCGTCTCTTCTTTGCTGTCGCGGGCGGCGGCCACC